>CP070826.1:591003-593440 GCA_020344435.1 Candidatus Bathyarchaeota archaeon
ATACTCGCTGTCGCAAATGGTCTTGGATTAGGCTTCTTCGAGTCCATAATTGCCAAAGCCACGGAGAATAGAGAGACTGTCTCTGTTGACATAGGATTTCTCCACATACCTGTGAGGCTAGCCGAGTTCTCCTCCGTGCTGGGTGCAGGATTTGTCGCGCAGTCTGTGGGATATTTTCCTGTGTTTGTCGCTTCAGGAGGCTTCTTTGTGGCATTTTCGTTGCTCTCTCTGTATGTTTTGAGAAGAAAAGAAGTCACGTGACAAGATGCGTGCTGAGTCATTCACACCTTTTGTATATCCACGCCAATCTTGTCCAGTATCATTCTGAGCTTCTCTTTGTCTGCGCCTCGAATGCCCTTCCAATCTAGAATCACAGATTCCACCTTCTCCATCGTCTTCTCAATGCATTGCTTCACGATCTCCAGATTCACTTTCGAAATAGCGTATTTCGGTATCATGTGACCGAAGGCTACTTCTCGGCTCAACGCGATCCGGGTGAATTTTGCATTGTAATGTAGACCCCCGATGCCCAGAGCGGTTGAGTATCTGGACTTCTTGGAAGCCGCGGACATCGCGGCGTGGGCAACAGCAATAGCTGCCTTCGGGTCTCTCCATTGTTTGGGGGAGCTTCCAACCTCAACGAACATGCTGGGCGCGTCTAAGGATGGGCCGTGATGTGTGGCCTCGTAGGAGACCTCGTAGCTCAGTTCCATCTCCTCTCTAATCCTCGCCATCTCCATGAGGGCTTCTCTCATTGCGCTTGCGGGGGATATGGAGACTCTGCCTGCAATTCCACCTAAACTCGCCTCACTCAGGTTGCCTGGTGTGTGGACAGAGAGCGTTGGGACTCCGCTGGCACTGCTATGTCTTGATATGAAGATCAGCAGCTGTGGCTTGAAGAAATCTGCTATGAACTGGGAGTTGATGAGGTCTTTGTTGATGAAGATCATTCTGATCTCGTTGTTCTGAAGCCTCTTCATATACACTGGATTATTGTCGAATGGCCCTGAGAGCCTCTCAAACTCATATTGGCTTAGGATTTGTTGGGCGATGTTGATGCTGGCGATGTCCCTTTTGGAAGACACGATCAAGATCATGTTGATTTCTCTCTACCTTGTATGCACTTCTGTGAACACTACCTGCTCAGATGCTGGAAAGAGTGTTGAGCTATTTAAGAATCATTTCTGCAAACTGTTCTGGCTCAAACTCTTTCAGGTCCTCGTATCTCTGGCCCATACCAATGTAGACGATTGGTCTGCCAGTCACATATGTCACGCTAAGGGCGGATCCTCCCTTCACGTCAGCATCCACCTTTGTGAGGACAGTTCCATCGATTCCGACGCGTTTATGAAACTCTTCTGCCTGCATTACAGCGTCGTTTCCGGCGAGGGCGTCAACTGTGAGGATAGTGAGATCTGGAATGATCACTCTCTTTATCTTTTCAAGCTCGTTCATGAGGTTTCGGTCTGTCTGGAGGCGTCCCGCCGTGTCGATGAGAACGGCGTTCACTCCCTGAGCTTTGGCGTGGTTGACGGCGTCGTAAGCCACTGCTGCCGCGTCCGCGCCGTACTCGTGCTTGATCATACGTATGCCCAGGCGCTTCGCGTGTTCCTCGAGTTGTTCTATGGAGCCTGCTCGGTATGTGTCGCTGCAGGCGAGGACGACGGAGTATCCCTTTTTCATGAGAAGTTCAGCTACTTTGGCTATTGTTGTGGTTTTCCCTGTTCCGTTTATTCCGACGAAAAGGATTACGTAAGGCTCACCCGCCGTTCTCTTCTTCTCAACCATCGTCAGCAGGCTAATCTCTTCCTTGGGAGCCATGACGCCGAGTAGGATGTCTCTCAGATTCTCTCTGATTAGTTCTCTTCTATCCTGCAGCCGTTTTACTTGGACTCCCTCTAGTCGTTTCTCCATCTCTTCGCAGATGTGGTCGGCGACGGATATGGCAACGTCGTTTCCTATCAGCTCTAGCTTGAAAGCCTCCAAGATTGGGCGGAGCTTCTCTGATTTGAGTTCTGTTGTCGTTACTTTGTCCACGAGCCCGCTGAGGCCTTGTTTAAGCTTTTCGAACACGCTTTGTCTTCTCCCTCTGGCGCAGCTTCGCTGTCACTTCTTCGAGTTCAGCTCTGTGTTCCTGCATCTTTGTTATGACATCATTCAGTTGCTGCCCGAGGCTGTTTCCTGTCTTTTCGAATTCTGTTATTCGGCTTTCGAGGTTTCTTCTGGCCTCTTTCATGGTTCTCTCGATAGCTACATCAGCGCCTATTCCCACGATGACCTCTTCCGCACTTGCCAACTTCGCTTTTATGTATGAGCCGCCTCCAATGGGAACGAAGAGCGGTACATTCTTCTTCTCTTTCTCAACGCCCTCTAGGGTCAGGCTTGCGACTCTCAGCTCGGTGAGGGCTGCCCTAATGAGGTTTATTCTCGACTGTAA
>CP070826.1:593540-595976 GCA_020344435.1 Candidatus Bathyarchaeota archaeon
CTTATCGGAAATCCACAACAGGCGAAGTCGTCTACGTCTATGAGTTCCACTCCGAGTTTCTTGGCGACCTTTCTCGCTGAAAGCTCGTATTGCTTGGCCATTAATGGTGCGAGGCATCCTAAGAAGAGGGAGTACTTCACTTCATGTTCCTCCCTTCTGCTCTGGCGCTTTGAAGGTCGTGTGCTTCAGGAGTTCTTGAACCTCTTTGTTTTCGGATGGAATCTGGGGTAGTCCGAGTTCCTCTCGTTTGGTGTTGTCGAATTGGCTTAGAGGGTAGAGCGTGCCGTGGGTCTGTATGATCTCCATTCGTTTGGCAAATGACCTGTGAATGCGGTCTTCTTTGACTGCGAGGTTTTTCAGGGCGGTCATGACCTCAGGTATTCTGACGTCCTGTGGGCACCGTTCCTGGCAGGTGTAGCATTCAGAACATAGCCATATGAAGTCAGATGAAAGCACTCTTTCCCTCATGCCAAGTACTGTCATCCGTATGATCTTTCTAGGATTGTATTTCGCTTCTATCTCTCTGACTGGGCATCCAACGTTGCATGTTCCACACTGGAAGCATCTCATTATGTTGTGGCCGCCCGGAGTCTTCTTGACTTCATATTTGAACTTGGGATCTAGTTTGCTGATCACCAAGGCATATCCATCCATTTTGATTTTGAATAATCAAGCCTGCAACTTGAGCAGATCATTCGAATCCCTCATTTCTCGGCAATATAATCTTCAGGACCTAAATTAAAGTATTCATTACGATGACGAAGAACAAAACCCTTGAGGAAATATGTGCTAGCGGAACCGAATATTCACTTGCTCTCAACCGCTATCATGGTTAGGGTCGATCGAATCTTGTCTAATCCTCGCACGTGTGAGGTGATTGTCTCCTTGAGTTTGTCCAGGGTTTCGGCCTTGACTTTCACCATGATATCGTAGACGCCGTAGACAGTGTATGCTTCTTCTACTGCGTGGACCTCCTTGAGTGCTGCCAGGACTTCGCTCTCCGCTCCTATCTCCGTGTTTATTAATACAAACGCTACTGCCATCCAAATCCTCTCCAATAGAAAGCTGTCTTTGGTGCATTCTGACCTAAATAATTTGCTGCAATATGCATCTTGCCCAAATCAGAAGCTATGTTGCCGTATGTACTGTGCGCAGTGTGAATACGTGTCTGCTGTTGAGTGGCCAGTTCCGCAGCTTCTATTGTGTCTCCGCACAGAGATATTTGGGTGCCCGAAGTTCTAGGGGGCAGCCAGCACCGCAGACCGAAAGTTCGGGGCATTCAGCACATTTCTCTGGCGCGTACTCTTTAGCTCTCAGACTCGTGGCGAGGGGATTGTTCCAGATCTTCTCCCAGGGGTCTTCAAGGATGTTGCCGACTTCTTCAAAGTAGCTTTGGCAAGGATAGACCTGACCTGCAGGACCTATGCACATGTTCACTCTCGCGGCGGTGCATGATTTGACGCCTAAGCCCAGGTTGACTGGATTGAGTTGGCAGTATTGAGTGGGCGTGTACCACATGAACTTCATGTCTAGCTTATGGGCTTTCGCAGTGATTCTGGGGAGCAGCCGGCTTAGCGTATCGGTCTTGAGGGCGAACTTGTCGGCTATCGACGGGGCACTTCCAGAGTATATCAGGCTGTTACATGCGAAGACTTGCAGCCCTAGATCATGTAGGAACTCGATGGTTTTAATGAAGCTCTTCGCGTTGAGCTTGTTGAGGGTTGTGTTTGTGGTGATGTAGATCTGTGTTGGAATGATGTTTTTTATCCCTTCAACTGTCTCCTGCCAGCTTCCCTTGACGGCTGTTATTGCTTCATGTATAGAAGCGTCGTGTGATTCAAGGGTAATCTGTACAAAGTCTAATCCTGCATCTTCAAGTTTCTGAACGTACTCTTTGTCTTTGAGCCTTCGCCCATTGGTTATGAGTCCCGTGACGATCCCCTTTTCCTGGGCGTAATGCAGCAATTCTGGTAGATCCTCTCGCAGGGTCGGTTCGCCTCCTGTAAAGGTAAGCAAGAAGATGCCGACTTCATGTATTCGGTCGATTGCTTCCTTCCATTGATCTGTAGTGTATTCAGGAGTGATTCGGGGCCCACCGGTGTAGCAGTGAACGCAGTTGTTCTGGCACCTGAATGTTAATGCCAGATCCATTCGTATGGGGGCTGAAAGTTCTTGGGTGAATGGTTCTATCTGTTGGATGTCGAGAAAGGATATTGGGCAGACCTCTTCTGTCTGTGCCAGGGTGCTGATTGTGTAGAGGATTCGCTCGTGGTCTTTGCGAGCGACCTCTTCATTGACCCGGTACATTCTCTTGATCTTTCTGAGAGCTTCTTCCATCGGCGTGCCCTGCATGAAGAGGTATGCGTGAGCTGTTGCTGTCCTGTTCAGATGAAGCACAGTGTTTGCGTTGATGACTAGTAGTCCGTTGCCATCGGG
>CP070826.1:596076-598496 GCA_020344435.1 Candidatus Bathyarchaeota archaeon
GAATGTACCTCCAACATCGATGCTAACCCGGTAGACTGCCAATCTCAGATAACCTCTATCAAAGAATAGTGATATTTACCCATATTTAGATAAGTCTTGAAAACTCATCATCAGGGAACTGCATGATTATGTCAAAAAGGGTTGATAGAGACATACAGCTATTTCTTTATGTACTTTCGCATGTCCTCTGGTGTGGCTGATGGAATCGGCAGGTCCATCATTGTTACGAGGCCTGGCGGCGCGTTAATTACCTTCGGGATGGAGTTGACGATGACAGCAACTGTTGAGAGGTCTCCTTGCATGCATGGCGTGTTCTTCATGTTTATGGGTGGTACACCCTCGATTTTGTATAGTTCGTACTCTTCTGCGCCCATGTACATTTGCATGTCAAGCGTGATTACTCTCTTTCCCTCCTTTATGGCCCATCCACTCTGCTTCAGACCTGCCACCTGACCTGCCTCAATGGTCACTCCTCCTTTCACCTTGCTTGCCACACGCCTCTCAGCAATCACAGGTTCTACAGGAGCCACTTTCACATCTTCAAGTTCCCAACCGAGGGCGCTGGCTATCAAATTGATGGATTGTTCAAGCCCAACGTGACCTGTTATCTCCCTCTCCTCCAGTTTCTGCTCTAGGTCTTGCGGGCTCAGCCCGGCTCCTACCTTTTTCTGGAACGGTACTCTGCGATTGGCAGCGTCAAGCGACCTAGTGACGCTGATCGCCTTGACCTTTTGACATGCTCCTGTGAGGGTTATTGGCAGCGTGTCCATCGCGAATCCGGGATTCACACCTGTTCCCAGAACTGTAACCCCGTGTCTTCTGGCCATTTCGTCAATCTTTCTGGCAAGTGGCTCATCAACAATATAAGGATAAGAGAGTTCTTCACATGTTGACACTACGTTGACTCCATGCTCCAGGGCTTTGGCTATCTGTGGGTAGACGTGTTTTAAGAATGATGTTGTTGTATGGAGCATCACGTCCGCTTTGGCCTTGGAGAGTACTGCATTCGTGTCGTTCGAGATCTCGACGCCCAGTGTTTTATTGACGCCTACAACTTCACCTAAGTCTCTTCCAACTTTATCCTTGGAGATGTCTATTGCTCCGACGATCTCTGCCCCTTCTTTCTCTATGAGGAACCTCGCCATTCGGCGTCCCATGGCGCCAACACCGAAAAGAACTACTCTTACTTTACCCATCTCTCTCGCCTCTGAACCGTATGTGATGACAGCAGACAAAGCATTTGGTAAACAGCCATCTTCTAAATCATGCATATTGGATTAACGAAACATGATCGAGAGCATCTCTCTTATGGCACTTTCCTGAATTTGACCGTCTGATTCGACAGCTCCAGCTCATAGATTTGATTCACATCGAAATTTATACCGAGCGCCTCGTACTCCTGTTCTGTCAGAAACAGAATGATCTTCGGAAGGCTGAACTCAGCTCTCTTTGGGAACATGGGAAGCTGGTGCTGCAGGGCTTGAACAACACCTTGAACCATTCTAGCCTCGTCAGTCGAAGGCTCAATTGCGAATCTTGGAATTCTGCGCTCCTCAATCAATTCTATTCGTTTGCCGAGATTTCCATCTGGGTCTCGAATGGACTCGATTCTTTGAACTCTCACCCTTATCATGGCAATCACTCTGCCTTATAACAAGCGGAAGGCTTTATGCCTTTCTTACAGGGTCTCATTCCATCTCGATGGTCGCAGGTGGCTTCGGAGTTACGTCATAGTAAACGATGGAAACGTTAGGACATGCTTGGAAGATTCTCTGTGCAGTTCTGGTCAAGGTTATCCATGGGATATCAGATACTTCAGCGGTTAGGAAGTCGCGCGTTTGGATCGCTCTTATGGCGATGACATAGGGCTGTTTCTGTTGCTTCTCCTGAACCCCGTATAAAACTCGGGTGAAAGACGGATTCTTTCGTAGAATCTCGGCTTGGAGAGCCACCAGGCTACCTACCGAAGGCTGATGGATAGAGTTGTCTGCTGCATGAGCATTGACTGCAACGATTTCTCCATAATGACGCCCGTCGCCCTTTATGCCTGTTGCCCTGTTCCTGAAAGCCTTCACAGAGATTCTTTCTGATGGGATTTTGAGCACCCTCGCTGCGGTCTCTCGTATAGACGAGAGCCTAGGATGTTCATGGGCTTCTGTGTTGTCGATGATGGCGGCGAAGTATTGATTAGGCTGATGCTTAGCCAAAGTTTCCTCTGCCAGAGCGGTGGCCTTCTTGACCGATTCCAGCTTGTCAGCTCTAATCTCACCCACTACTCTCACCGAGAGTCCTGGTCCAGGAAAGGGCTGGCGCTCGGATAACTCAGAGGGAATCCCAAGGAATCTAGCCACTTTCCTGACCTGCCCTTTGTAGAGCGTTACTAGGGGCTCGATCACCTGAAACCCGTAATACTCGGTTGG
>CP070826.1:598596-600994 GCA_020344435.1 Candidatus Bathyarchaeota archaeon
ATCATCTTCTGAGCTCGTTTCCTGTTCAACTCAGACCATCTACTACTGCTTTTTCGAGGTGTGAATTTCCGGACGAACTTTTTCTCATCAATCTTCTTTATGATGCTGTCTATCCAGCCGAAGCATAACGCTTCTTCGACCGCGTCTTCATACGGAACGCTTGGCTTTCCAACATGCTTTTTGTAGAAGATGAGCCAAACCTCCTTCTCAGCCTCATGGTTTTTCTCAAGCCAACTTCTCCATTCATCCCTATTGGTTACGTACAATTTCTGAGTCATCTTCATCAGGATCGCCTCAACTCGCCACTTCAGCCCTCTCAAGCGAGCGCTATTTCAGGTGCAGAGATTCTGCTTAATCACAAGTCAATTCCCGAGTCTTCTTCATTCACCCATGATCTGCAGGATTAAGTCTCTGCTTCTGCTGTGGACATCCAGCTCCATGAACACTATCTGTTGCCACGTTCCCAAGGTCAGTCTTCCTCTGACGAACGGGACTGTGACACTGGGCCCTATGATTGAGGCTCTCACATGTGAGTGGCCGTTTCCATCATGCCATCTCTTCTCATGTTCATACTCCAAGTTTCTAGGCGCTAGGCGTTCAAGAGTGTCTGGCAGATCTTTCAGCAATCCCGGTTCATATTCGATCGTAGTTAGCGCTCCGGTGGATCCTGGAACAAAGACTGTTACAACGCCGTTCTGCAACTTGCTCTTAGCCACGGCTTCGGCTACATTCCTTGTAACGTCCAATATGTCGCCCTCTCCTCTCGTTCGAATTGAGAGCTGCTCTGTCACGACAGTCAATTCCAAACCTCTCATCATTTCATCCGTTTTTCTTTCTATATGCACATAAGTGGTTATCTATTCTTGCCCTGCACGCGTAGAGCCTCAGCGGCTTTCAGTGTCCAATCTGGATCTTTCGCAAGTTCTCTGCCTACTGCAACAAGATCAACTCTTCCTTCCTTTACCAATCTATCAGCATATTCGGCTTCTTTGATGCCTCCAACACCGATAACAGGCACATTTACAGCCTTCTTGATCTCTTCTGCTTGAGGTACAAAGTAGCCTTGCATTTCTTCAAGTTGTTTCGGTCGACTGCCACATAAGCCCCCAGACACATCAATGATGTCAACTCCAGCCTTTTCAAGTTGAACAGCAAACTTGCGTGAATCTTCTACTTTGACTCCAGCGGGATCTAAATCATCAGATCCCAAACGATACAGAAGCAGCCTTCCTCCCACAATCTTCTTAACTCTCTTGACAACCTCCAAGGGAAATCGCGTTCTATTCTCAAAAGACCCGCCGTAACCATCCTGCCTCAGATTTGTCAACGGCGAGAAAAACTGGTTAAGTAAGAAACCGTGTGCTCCATGAACTTCGACACCGTCGAAGCCAGCTCTCATTGCTCTATCTGCTGCCGTCACGAACGCTTCTATCAAGGATTCAATCTCGTCAGTTCTGAGCTTTCGCGCCCCCTTGTTTGGTGAAGGAGCGACAGGATCTAGTCCTGTGATCTCCTTGCTGGCTTCTTGTCCGGCGTGAGTGATCTGTATCACGATTGGCGTTCCAACAGAGTGCACCCTGCTTGAAAGGTCTTCCAGACCCAGAATCAAGTTGTCTTCATGTATTCCAAGCTGTTTCTTACTGAGCTTTCCCTCAAGGCGCACATAGCTATGTTCTACTATAAGCAGCCCCAACATCTTCGATCGACGAGCATAATATTCAATAAGACTTTCCGTTACCGAACCCTGCCTTGTAGCCAGTCCAGTGTGCATAGGAGGCATGACGATTCGATTTTTCAGCGTTAATCCTTTAACGTTCAAGTGATCCAACAGGCCAGTCAAAAGGATCATCCCCTAGAAGCTTTCCGCAGTCTCACCCAAAAGTCTTCGTGTGTGTGACTTTCGTGATTTGTAACCGTAACGCATATTTTAGTCATCTTTTTCAAGCATCGTCGAAACCACCTTAGTGAAATCAATCACTCTGTCTGTGTTGATGTATTCGCCTGCAGAGTGACCCATATGCCCAGGGCCAGCGATTACGGTCTTTATCCCTGCATTATGAAATAGATAAACGGAGTCTGTTCTTCCAAGCTCTATGCGGAGATCTGGTCTGTATCCAAGGTTTCGAAGGATCGATTTCTTGATGAGTGTAACCACTTCTTCATCTTTGTCAATGACGTATGGTAACTGTACATTTGGGTTGAACGTGCATTCTGTTTTAACATCTTTTATCTTATAAAGAGCGGAACTCACGGTCTTTGCTATCTTTTGGTGGTCCTCTCCTGGAAAGAGTCGCCTTTCACATGTTATATTACATTCTCCGGGGACGATGTTTATTGCCCGTCCACCTTGGATCGTGGCTATGTTGACAGGCATCTCAGCTTCAAATCCATCTGTTCT
>CP070826.1:601094-603460 GCA_020344435.1 Candidatus Bathyarchaeota archaeon
ATCAGTATAAAGGAAGTAAGCAAAGATCACCGCCAACCCACCCAAAGTAGTCTGCACCGTACCAACAACCATGGTCGAGATTCTCCTAGCCGCTTCAAAGCTCACCGGCATAAAGATCACCCCTGCCTGAGGACAACTCCCGAGATTATGTCAAGAACGCCAATCACTAACAGTACTCCCCAGAATAGCATTCGATAATCTACGAATATCCTCTCAAGCGTATCCATATCGAAGACTGGCGTCAGGGCTAAGGCTACTAAACCTACGAATATGATCCCCACTAAGATTAGAAAGCCACCCATAGCGACTGCAGCTTTGCTCAGCTTCCGCGGATTTATGGTTGACACCATCCGCAACTAATAGGTTCCGAATCTATTTACATTCATATTGATATAAATTCGCGTGTATCCTGACAGACCTGCATTGCAAGCCTGATGCCACGATGACATGAGTCAGTGCCATCGCGCGCGAATCGTGATGCAAGAGATAAGCTGTACCGTCGAGGCGTTGGTGATTCTCTTCGGCATCGTCTGCCTGCTGCTGGTTGGTCGACTCAGGGATTGCAGCAGCTGATCCCTCTATTTTTGCTTCACAGTGAACACAGCTCTGTGAAACGAAGGTCGACTCCCTGCACGAGGTAGAGGGAGACCTCCGTGAATTCACCATTGTGCCTAATGGTGAGAATGATGGTCCAGGAACATAGGTTCACAGGTCAGTGAGCACAGTGGTTTTTGTGAGGTTCGATGTTGTCGAAGGGGGCTGAAAGGGCCAATTCTAAGAAAAGCACCGTGGAGTTCACTGCCACTGTGTAGTGGAATTCACTGTGAATTATGAGAAGCCATTTAAGAGTTCACTGAGAAATTAGTGAAATTGTGGTAGGTTCGACGGTAACGAAGCCCTCCGAAGCCCAGAATATAAGAGAATTTGAGAACTCCTGAGAACTCGGCACTGTGAACTCTTGAGACCGTTTCTGTGAACTCTCAGGATCGTCACTGTGAACTCTCTGGACCAGCACTGTGAACTCTTAGAGAACTCTAAGAGAATTCTGAGGAGTTTTGGTTGATTCGATTGTAACGAAGCTGTTCGAATCCTCCAGTCTTGAGAGCTGCTGAGAAATGTCCAAGAGAGAGGAGATTCTGACGGGGGACTGGGGAGCTACTAAGAGAGAGACATGGGAAATATGAGGAAACTTGAGAAATCTTGTGGTATGACAGCGGTCTCGGTGACTCCGAAGACGGGCGAACCATCCGTTGATCGGTCATCTCAGGCGTTTCTTAAGGATTTGCATGGGCTGCCAAGAGGGTTCTTGAGAATTCTCTGAGAGAGGCTGATAGGGACGGGTAAGGCTTGGAGAGTCCAGTTGAGAGAGCTCAAGTGTCATTTGCCCTCCTGGAGATGAGGTCATTTGCTTCTTTGAGTTCGAATGTAAGCGAAGGTCTCGATTGGCCGGATATGCATGCACTTCTATGACTTGAAGAAACTCTTGTGTTAGAGTCGTTATGAAGTATGGTTCTCCAATTGAATGTAGAAGACGTATTCACCTAAGCTCTTCAAATAGCCTTCTTTGTACCCTCTTCCGCGGCATATGGCTAGAGCAGCTGGATGATCCGCATAATACACAATCGAGTCATAGCCTTTCCTTCCGATGAACTCCTCAAAGAATTCAAAGAACTTTTCGCCGTAGCCTTTGCCTCTATACTTCTCAATCAGCCAGATTTCATGAAGTTCAACAATGTTGTCTCTCTTTCCGCCACAAAGTTCCGTCAGTATTTCTCTGTCATCTTTGTCTCTGGGAACTCCCTCTCTATGCTCATCAGTACTGGTCTCATGCCAGATTGCATCGCCGATAATCTCATCGTTCTGTCTCCACACAATGAGGTGAGCTGGGTCTTGAACAACAATCTTCTCTTCTGTGATCCCAAGCTCTCCAGTACCTTGCTCCCCTGCGAATCCATTCCTCCTGTAATATTCCTTGAACTCCTCCAATTCACAACCTACAACAAATCTCAGGATCCATCCCATCTCTTCTATCTGTCAAGCAGACCGATTTCCGCTATTCCAATCTGTCTTCTGCTTCAGTTTTATGACTTACGGAAGAAACTATGCATGCAATAGGGGTTTGAACGTTGATTTAACATGAAACGTCCAGACGAACGTCCAAAGTTAATGTTAACAGTCGAACGCATGCATGCGACATATCAGTCAAAGACGTCTTTAAATAACATACTCCCCCCAGATACTATCTCTGTGTGTAGAGGGAAAGGGAGATAAGCAATTTCTGAAAATAGCACGTTCAGCGATCCCAATCCCTTCAACATCGTGCGCGCATACAAATAGTTATATATGTAGAACAAACACGAAGTGCG
>CP070826.1:603560-605904 GCA_020344435.1 Candidatus Bathyarchaeota archaeon
TACATCAGGCGCTTACATAGGATGCAGGTCAAACGCCTCGGTGTTTTCTCAACAATTTCTTTTAGACTCTCGCCGTATTTCACGATATGCAAGCTTTGTGGGAAGCCAACAGCCCAATCTGATAGTACCTGAGCAACCTCTACTGCCTTTTTGCTTACGGATTCGCTTGCGTATGGCTCATTATCGAAATATAGAGGCACTACACAACAGCCCCTCTTCATTACGAGCCAACAAGCTACTGCGCTGTCTAAACCACCACTCAACAAACCCACAATGCGTCCCTGAACTCCGAGAGGAAAACCACCGCACCCCTTAATGACTTGCGCGAAGATGAATGCTAAGTCATCCCTAATTTCAACGCCAATCCTTAAGTCGGGATTGTCCAAGTCAACTCTAGCCTTAAGGTCAGCAAACTCCTCCAATATCCTGCGACCAACAATCCTGCAAACCTCTTGGCTGGAGTAGGGATGGTTGCCCGCTCGTCTACACCTCACAGCAAAACTGTTGCCGTTTGTCAGAATTTGATCAGCCAACGACAATGATCGATTCACAATCGCATCTAGCTCGTTCCCAGTGCTCAAAGCTGGGGAAACGGATGAGATGCCGAAAACCCTTGACAATCTCATCGCAGATTCCTGAGCCTCACAAGTCTTTAGAAAGATTCTGCCGTTTCGACTAATGATCTCGCTGTAAGCCACATCATAATGCTTCAACACTGCCTCGATGTTCCGTGCTAGACGTCGCAGATAGAATCGTCTAGTCCAACCTTTCTTTATCCAAATCTCCCCACCCAACCTCACAATGATAGAATCAGTCTCCTGGGTCATGGCGGATCAATAGATAGGTGATTCTGCTGCTACTTATGTATCCTTTGTTCAAGTGACGCGCACGTATGCATCCCGGTGCCTTTTCCTGAATCAATCAAGCGCGCATCCAAAGGAAACTCAATAAGGTCTGTTCTTATTGCCCAATGCATCAATCAAAGTTGCAGGGTCGCGGTTAGGTTGGTGTGCACAAATGCCATTCTCCTTAGAAAGCCATAAACCCAAAGACACAAAAGCCACCTGCAAAATAGGGAAAACCTATGTCAATCAAGTTTGGCATCCAGATTGAACCTCAACTAGGTTTTAGTCACAAAGCAGTGGAAAAAATCGCCTTGGAGAGTGAAAAGATAGGATACGATTCTATCTGGAGCAGCGACCACTTTTTCTTGGATAACAAATCTGAAGATCGAAATTGTATGGAAGCATGGACCTTACTTGCAGCTTTAGCTTCAAAGACCAGAAGAATCCGTCTTGGAACATTAGTCACCTGCAATTCCTATCGCCATCCCGCTGTATTGGCAAAGATCGCGGCAACAGTTGACAGAATCTCTAATGGCCGATTGTTTTTCGGCATTGGAGCCGGCTGGAAGAAGATTGAGTACCGAGCATATGGAATTCCCTTTCCTTCGTTAAAGGGGCGAATGGATCGCTTAGAAGAAGCGATTCAAATCATCAAACTACTGTGGACGAAGCCGAAGGCGACCTTCAAAGGCAAATACTATAAGATCAGAAACGCGTTCTCTGCTCCAAAACCCGTTCAGGAGCCAATGCCCTCTATGATGATTGGAGGCAGTGGCGAGAAGAGAACACTGAAAATGGTAGCTAAATATGCGGACTACTGCAATCTATGGTTGTCTCCAGACTTGAAACACAAGCTAGAAGTCTTGAAAAGGCATTGTGAGGATGTAGGAAGAGATTATAAGGAAGTCGGCAAAAGCCTGTTCGCGTTTGCAGGAGTCTTTGTAACAGACGTAGAAGAAGAGCTGGAAGACCATCTAACTAGACGATCAAAAAGAAACAACATGCCAATCGCAAAGCTGAAGGAGTTGTTCCACAAAGATGCCCCGGGTTCTTGGGTGGGATACCCTGAAGAGGTCATAGAACGCTTCCAGTATCTCATTGATTTGGGATTCGACTATTTCCAAATCGCGTTTCCGGGAATAGATGAGGAAGCAAGGAGCGCCAGTCAAAGATTCGCGAAATCAGTAATGAAGAAACTCTAGGATACATGCATTCTGTAATCCACTCGGATGCACGCGTGAATGTTCGCCCTTGCAGATTCCACTGAAGGATGTATCCACAGATTAACATTCAGCTTGGTATGTTTTAACATCATTTCGTGGGGAAGTTGCGCATATATTCTCTTACAACTCTTGCCAGTCGTTTTATTCCTTCATCAATCTGCTCTTCTGTTGAATATGAGAAGTTCAGTCTCATCGCGTTTTGCCCTTTGCCATCACAGTGGAAAGCTGATCCTATGACGTAGGCTACTTTGTTCTCAATAGCCTTCGGAAAAAGAT
>CP070826.1:606004-608304 GCA_020344435.1 Candidatus Bathyarchaeota archaeon
AGGGTTCTCCTTCATAGGGTGTTGCAACGTCCTCGTAGCTCCAGCGAAGCGGCGCAACTCCAACGCCCAATCCTTCCAGAGTCAGCTGAACCGTCTCGGGATCTACAGTTGTAACATCGAAGTCTTCAGTGCCGCAGATAGCAACAGGCAGGACTCCTTTGATCTCGAGCTGGAGTGGGTTTGGCCATGAAGCAGGCTTAACGTCAACATACACTGAAATCACTGGTATTATGGTTACTTTTTGCAATGTGAGCAGAGCCCATTCAGTGCCTAGAAGCTCGTCTCCCCACTCGTCCCAATCCCAGGATCCATCTAACTTTTGCTGGTCTACCAAGACAGTGGACATTTCGTCAAACCAGTCAACTTCTGTGGCACCAACCATTATGGTGTCTATGCCGAGCGCTTCAAACCCCTTCATTGTGGTATACATAGCTTGTTTGTGTGCTGGATTGCCTGGCCATCCTTTCCATCCTGGATCAGGATTCGCATCGTTCCAATGTCTTTCGATGTAGTCTACTGCATCTATCACCCTTGGAGCATCCGCCGTGTCGCCTACGAATGCCATCTCAAAAAGCAGATTGCCAGTCTTGAGAATATTGACCCAATTTTCGGGATGTTCGTAGCCTGATCCTCCATCATTGGTGTCTCCGTCAACGTCATTTTGGATGTAGTCTATCCATACGTTTAGTTCGTCTCTTACAAACTCTGGGACCGTGCATCCGAATCCCGTTTTTGAGTCGATGGTGGGTGCTTCGGCGTAGGCGAGGCCTAGCACTGCATATCCAGTGTTAGAATTGTCGCTAAAGCCAACATAGTTCTCCATGTATCCCCAACCACCTCTCTCAGGGCCCGCGTCATTCTGACCAAAGGCAAGATAGTCCACAGCGTCGCATAGGACTTCTTCATAAGTCCAACCATCTACGGAGCTTCCAGGAACATTCACTACCATCTCAGGATGGGTACTAGCTGCAATAGCCATCATCGCTATACCTGTCTCATAAGTCCGATGAGAATCTCCAGGGGAAACAAAATAGACACCGATGCCATCACCGTCCGTGTCAGGATCGCCAGCAGGTTGCGGTCCCACGCTTATGGTCCATGCGTTGTCGAAGATGTAGTCAAGTCCATTTCTCACTTGGTCATAATACATGTAGCCTGGGTCCAAAGGATCGATGCATTGACGTATTGCATGTGTCTCGAACTTCAACACCGCGAAACCAGTTCTTGCAACTTCACTCCAGTCACCCCAAGACCCATCAGGATTCTGCTGTCCCGCAAGCCAAACCATTCCAGCTTCTATCGCTAGTTCAATTTCCTCTTCGGTAGCAGCACTCACAGGGCCTACAAGAGCCGCAAACAGAAAGAATAGCATACATAGTGACACTGCAACTGAAATTTTGTGTTTGATTTTTCTCTCTCCTTTAAATTTGGGTATTTATATTATGTTTCAGCGCCCCTCCTCGGCGCTGCAGAAGGCCATGCCAAAAGCTGGTCTTCTAGAAGACTACTATAGAGCTGAACTACTCTTAACACTTCTGAAAGATTCTTCTAGAACCTAATTCCACAGCTAACGTTCTGCGCGCGCACCGAATAGACTCTACAACGGCTCTTCTGAAGGTTGACGTAACCGAAGCGAAAGAAGAATATGGTTATTCGTGCGCGCATAGCAAAAATAATCTGGTACAGACCTCCTATTGACGTGGGCGTCCCTTGATATTGGAACAAAAAAAAGGATTTGGAGGTGTTACGGATATTCAGCGGTGCGCATGGTCTCCAGCGTGTTAGACGTTCCAGTAGGCGTACAGAAGGTCAAGCCATCCTTGAGAAGCAAACTGCAAGTCGTCGTACCTCAATAGTCCTCTGTAGGCGCCGTATGGCTTCTCTGAAGGCGGGAACCATATTCCCAGTCCGAGTGCAGAATTGTCCTCCATAGGTTTACTGTTGGCAACGTTAACGACAACTTCGTCAAGTGCGGCTCCCACGTCACCAGCTAATCCTCTAATGTCTAGATCCAAATCGGGATTCGCTTCAAGGTCCTTGACGAAAGTTGGGAGGTCAATGTAATATTCAAATCCGTACTCACCCCATGGGAGGTTTCCTTCGCCCCGAGCTTGACTTATGATCTCGTTGTAAAAGTCATAGCTTTCTTCGCCCTCTTCCAGTTTTGCTTCAAGGGCTCCAGCCAACTCTGAAAGTTCCGCCACGGCTTCGTCAACTGTTGAAAGATCGATGGCTGAAAGGGTTGTCATTACGCCTCCGTTGAAGTGGGCCCTCGGTTCATAATATTCCGCGTAGTCTTC
>CP070826.1:608404-610658 GCA_020344435.1 Candidatus Bathyarchaeota archaeon
AGATTCAGGCAATCTTATTCAAGAGAAGTGGTGGCGAAATTCAGTACCTGCTTCTGAAGAGATGTCCTGAAAGGGGAGGATTCTAGCAACCAGTAACAGGCGGCTTGGAGGAAGGAGAAAACAGATTAGAAGCCTTGAAGCGGGAAATCAAAGAAGAGACGGGGATAAGGGACATCATCAAGATAGTAGAAGACGTTCACTACCACGAATTTCTGGATCCTCACCTGCCGAAGGAATACGTATTCGGTGTAGAAGTTTCTTCAGACGAGAAAGTCGTCCTTGATGGAAAGGAACATTTCGAATTAAAATGGTGCAGCTTTCAGGAAGCTCTGGAGCTGATGAAATGGAAAGAGAACAAAGACGCTTTGAAAAAACTGGACAGAATCCTGAGCTAAGCCCAAGTCAGCACATGAGCATGTCTCCATGGGCATTAGGGCTGAGCATATTCTATTCCTTTTCTCGCCACTTCTCCTCTAATTTCTTCTATGTATCTGATGTCAGCGAAGAACCATGCAAGCGTTGATGTCAGTATCCCCAATCCAGCACACCCCAAGAAGATATATGAAGCCTTCGTGAATTCAACCATTATTCCCGAAAGAATCATCCCAAGTGGAGAAGCGGCGGAAGCCAATGCTCGCATAACTGAAGTCACTCTACCCTGCATTTCCATAGGAACAACAGTCTGTCTGATTGTCGCAATTGAGACGTTAGCCACTGGAATGCAAAAAGCCATGGTCAATCCACCTATCGCCATGAACCAGAACAAACCAGGTGGGGCAAGAGCCACAACAGCATATCCTAGAAAGATAACGTATATAGAGAGCATTATTGCGACCATCTTCTTCTTGACACCCTTCATAACTGACATCAATACTCCCCCAGCAAGAATACCTCCTTGGAAGAAAGCTCCGACAAATGCCAGATCTGTGGCTCCTCCTAGATGGTCAAACTTGACATAATAGGGCAGAAGAGTGGACAGGGGAGTTATAAGGAAATTCAGCACAGTCGCTAACATAATGAAAGAAAGAAGCCCTCTCGCATTCTTGATGAAGGCGAAGCCCTCTCTAAATTCATCTTTGAAAGAAGGTCTACTGTGACTTTCGTCTTGTCCCTTTCTCACAGAAGGAATCTTAATCAGCAACAATGGTATCACCGCTGCTAGAAACGTGACAACATCAATCCAGAGAATCTGACCAATCTTCCACAGTTCCAATAACATGGCCGCAACAACCGGTCCGACTAGAGTAACAGCGCCAGTCAAAAGGAAACTCAGACCATTCATGCGGCTCAGTTTGTCACGGGGAACCATTAGTGGAGTGATAGCGGCTACTGCAGGATCATGGAAGGCTTGGAATACCCCCCTCAAAGCAAGCAACGCTAAAACGTGCCAGATTGAGATCTCCAGCCAAAACAAGAAGATTAGCGCAATAGTGGCTAAGGCCTGCAGAAGATCAACGATGCCAATCAGCGCTTTGCGGCTCCATCGATCCACAAGCACACCTGCAAAAGCTGAGAGAATCACTATAGGAGCGAAACCGAGAAGGGAGGCAATGGATAGGTAAAGAGCACTTCCGGTTTCCAAGGTTATCCACCAGATTATGACAAAACTCGCGACGGATGATCCGAATAATGAGACTAGTTGCCCCGACCAGAAGAATAGATAGTTTCTGAATGTTGCCTGATTAGCTTCTGTTTCCATTGGCCTTCCTCTATTTCTCGTCACTCCAGACTAGTATCGAGTGAGCACTTCAGTTTAGGGTTCTGGGAAAAAGTGGTCAGCAGAGTGGTCACTTCGGGGGTGCAGAAGGCGCTACTTCTTAATGATGACAGATCTTCCATTGCCCGAGCAGACTACACCGTTTGAGCTCTTCAGGACAATGCTATTCTCATTTGAAATGAAAATCTTGTCTTCTGCGGTATAAATAAGTCTTGGACCTTTAGCGACAAGGATATCCAGCTTGTCGTACTGATTCTGGAAGGCGAAGACGAACCCGTGGCGTTTGTTGAACTGGCGACGGCTGTGTGACTCTCCGTCTTTGAAGAATCGATTGAATAGGGTTTCCGCTGTTTCTATGAATTCCTGTTGTGTTTGGTAGCCCCTTCCTGCAAGATCTTCTGCCCTTGCTTCGGTGAGGTTTTCCTGTGTTTCTCGCGTGTCGCCCAGCATTAGGAAGGCTTTGTTGAGCTCTCTTTGGACGGGCTTGCCGATGGTGCCTTCTTCCGTTTCGACTATGGTGTCAAGCAGCAGTTTGCC
>CP070826.1:610758-613005 GCA_020344435.1 Candidatus Bathyarchaeota archaeon
AATCTGGACATAGTGACCTGCAACATTAAACTGGAGAAAGCTGGGGGGTAATCATATGCCATCAATAGCCATCGGTAATTTTTTGACGTTTATTGCATTGACAGCGGCCATCACGCTGCTTGTAAGCTCATTTATCGTCTACTCAGTCTCAATCCGAGTCATGCCTGAAATCCAGCAACTGAAGAACATACTGGATCATGTTGCAGCCAAGGCAAACGAGCTTGCGTCATTAGCCGCAGTCACTAACGCCACAACATGCCTCTTCATTCACATGCCACCAAGCATTGGCAACCAACAATATTGGATGCAACTGAGAAACGATTCGCTAAATGTGTGGCTGGAAGGCGCGTTAGGCCAGTTTGGGACGCAAACAACAACATATCAGGTCTTCTTGCCCAGAGAAATATCTGCTTCAGGACAATATGTCGGAGGATACGGAATAGCAGTCCTAGAGTGCCAAAGAGATTCGACGGCGCTTCAACTTGTCTTATCATACGTGGGAGGCTAACACAAGAATGAAATTTAGCTTGAAAACGAAAGAAAGTGCCAAGGAAGAAGAAGAGCCCATCTCTGAAGATGCTCTGGCGGGGTATCTTGGAGTCGAAGGATGGATTGTTCCGGAAGGATACTTCAAGATTGAAACATATCCCCTCAAGCCTCCCTTCTCCTACACCTCCATAGTGCAGAATGAGGAGACTGCAGAATACTTCTACGTCGTTAATGAACTTCTATTAAGAAAAGAAGAATTAGAATCCTATAACAGAATGAGAAACATTCTGGAGTATGAATTGAAGGCCCCCAACAAGAATGAAAGCCTGGAACACTCTTTTCACCGGCAAATGCCAAAAATCATGGATGATCATTCCAAAGTTCTCAGGCACATCTCCACTATTGAAACCAAGAAGATACTGCACTATTTGGAACGTGACATCATCGGTTATGGGAAAATCAACCCTTTGATGCACGACCCTTACATCGAAGACATAAGCTGTAACGGACCAAGGAAACCACTATTCTTGTGGCATAGAAACTATGAGAACATCAAGACCAACATCTTCTTCCAAGATGACCGAGAGCTGAACAATTTCATCCTGAGGATCGTCCACAGAGCTGGGAAACACGTCAGCATCGCATTTCCTATTGTTGACATCACTCTCCCCGGTAAACATCGCTTGGCAGTTTCCTATGGAACTGAAATCACTCCCTCCGGAACAAACTTCACCATTAGAAAATTCCGTGAAGACCCATTCACAATAATTGACTTGATTGAGAATGAAACGATAGATGAAACGATAGCCGCGTACTTATGGCTGCTAATGGAAACCAAGACGCCGATGATGATAATCGGCGCCACAGGCGCAGGAAAAACAACTGCCCTAAACGCAATCGCGTGTCTGATACGCCCAAACTACAAGATAATCACAGTAGAAGAAGTGGCAGAAATAAACCTCCCACATGAAAATTGGAGCTCAATGATTTCACGCTCAGGATTCGGAGTGGAGAAAGAAGGAGAGATTCCTCTTTTCGACCTCGTAAAGTCGGCCGTAAGACATCGCCCAGACATCGTAATTGTTGGCGAAGTGCGGGGTGAAGAAGCCTATGTTCTCTTCCAAGCCCTTGCCACAGGGCATGGCGGTCTCTGTACAATGCACGCTGAGGATGTCAAGACGGCAACTCAAAGACTCACACAACCACCGATGAACATTCCCTCGTCGATTGTACCATTGATGAAATGCGCAATAATGGTAAAACACGTCAGAAAACCAATCTTCACCAAATCTGGAAACAGACTATCAAGCAGAAAATTCACCAAGATTTCCGAAATAAGCGGAGCAGATTCAATTCGAGACATTTCAAATTGGGATTCCTCCTCTGATATTTTCCAAACAGACTTCAACAACAGCCTCCTCCTCAAGAAAATGACAGAAGACTTGAATATGTCCCGTGAAGAATTGCTTCGAGAATTAGAACACCGCAAAAGGGTCTTGGTAGCGATGAAAGAACATCACATAAGAAGCTTCCATGACTTCAACAATGCACTGGGCAAGTATTATCAGAACCCTCGGTTCTTCTTCGAGGAAATCTCTAAGATAGAAAACTGGTGAACTCTCTTGTCGGCAACTCTCAAATTGAGAACAGGAATGAAACGAATGTTAGGCCTTCTGACTTCAGATGAAGCTCGGGAAATCGATCGTGAACTCCCATTCACGATAATGATGTTTGCCTTGATGACGGCAAGCGGAATGA
>CP070826.1:613105-615336 GCA_020344435.1 Candidatus Bathyarchaeota archaeon
CATTCTGAAGGCTTTCGATTCTCGCAGAAAACCAGACGCTGGAGATTCCAAAAGCGAAAATCAAGGAAATGCACAACGCGAAGCCTATTCTTACTTTTATGCTCATTTGTTGGCTCCCAACTTTTGTAACATACAAGTCGCTTTCTTAAGTATTTGGTGGAAGCTGGATCAATGTGATTTGCTTGCATTCTTGATCCAAGAGACATCTCTCTTGGATCTTCAGAAGAAAATGGAATGAAGGAACAATCAATTGTTCCGAAGCATGGATTAATGCTGAGGGCAGTGAAAAGGATTTTAGTCAGAAGCGTAGTCTGGGGTCTGTTACCGCGGAGGGATTTCGATGGTCAAGTATGTTTTTGTGACCGGTGGAGTGCTGTCATCTGTGGGAAAGGGCGTGGTAACCTCATCCATCGGAAAGATGCTTCAGGTTCGAGGGTTCAAAGTGACCGTGATAAAGATTGACCCATACGTGAATGTGGACGCTGGTACGATGAACCCTTACATCCATGGCGAAGTCTTCGTGACGGAAGATGGCGGAGAAACAGACCTAGACTTGGGTGGATACGAGCGATTTCTTGACATAAACTTGGCGAAGGAGAACAACATAACAACCGGGCAGATATATCAAGCTGTCATCAACAAGGAGCGGAGAGGAGACTTTCTGGGAAGATGCGTCCAGATAGTTCCTCACGTCACAGACGAAATCAAACGCCGAATCCGCTTGGTTGCGGAACGCTCAGATTTCGATGTGATCCTCACAGAGTGTGGAGGCACGGTTGGCGACATAGAAGAGCAACCTTTCCTTGAAGCGTTCCGTCAGATGCGCCTTGAAGAGGGGTTCGAGAACACAGTTTACATCCATGTTGCCCTCGTTCCAATATTAGAGGTGACGGGAGAAATGAAGACAAAGCCCCTTCAACACAGCGTGAATGAGCTGCGGCGCATAGGCATCCAACTGGACACGATGGTAGCTCGGTGCGACAAGATGATTGACCCTGAAGCTCTTCGAAAGATCGCTTTGTTCGGCACCATTCCCCGTGAAGCTGTTTTCTGCTCATACACCGTCCCATCATTATATCAAGTTCCTCTGATTCTGGATGAACAAGGTATGGGCAAATACATCTGTGGAAGACTGGGAGTGCAGAAGAGAAAGCCTGAGTGGAAGAATTGGAGGGGATTCGTAGACTCGTTTGAAAACCCTCACCATCACGTTAAGATAGCTTTAGTAGGCAAGTACGCGGGTCTAGCCGACAGCTACATAAGCATGAGCGAGGCCCTTCGACATGCTGGAGCTGCCTGCGAAGCTGGAATTTCGATAGACTATATCGAAGCGGAGAAGTTCGAGGGAGATCCGACCAAACTGGAACGCCTCAGAGACTACGACGGAGTCTTTGTTCCATATGGTTTCGGTCCTAGAGGGACGGAAGGGAAGATTGGGGCGATCCAGTTTGCACGGGAAAATGATATTCCCTTTCTGGGAATATGCTATGGATTTCAACTAGCGGTCGTGGAGTTTGCCCGCAACGTGTGTGGGTTGGAAGAGGCTAACAGCACAGAGATCAACCAACATACTCCACACCCAGTCATTGACCTGATGCCAGAACAGAAGGATATCCATTACAAGGGGGCAACGATGAGGCTGGGCGCACACAAAGTCATAATCAAAGGCGCTACATTATCGTACAGACTGTACAAGACTGAGGAAATCTTCCAACGTCACCGTCATAGATGGGAGGTCAACCAGGATTATTGGGCGATCCTTGAAAAGCACGGGCTCGTCTTCTCAGGCAAGAGCCCTGATGGGCGGAGAATGGAAATCTTAGAGCTACCCGACAGTTTCTTCTTTTTAGCCTCACAGTTCCACAGTGAATTCAAAAGTCGCCCAAGAACGCCAGATCCCGAGTACTACGGCTTCGTCAAGGCATGTCTGAGTAGAACGCTTGGAGAGAAAAAGCTAGAGTTCTGAGTGGACGCCTTTCTCTGAGCGCAGAGGTCTGCGTTTTCAGATTGATATCAGTGCTTTGGTCGATTGGGAAGCTGGGTAAAGTTATATTGTATGGTAGACATCATTTGCTTCCACCGTGCGTTGGATGTAGTTCGAAATGATTCCTGAAGAACGGAAACTGATCAGGAGATTCCTTCCATTCCTACTGGTCGGACTGGTGGCTCTTGTCTGTTATCTGTATTTCTTCATTGACTTGCAGGAAGTGATGGCTCTTCTTCAGCGCATA
>CP070826.1:615436-617659 GCA_020344435.1 Candidatus Bathyarchaeota archaeon
TGGGACACGCTTCTGGCGATAAGAGAGATTGCGAAGCATCTAAATATTGATCGAGAGCGGATTCAAATAGCAGGCATAAAAGACGCTAACGCCCATACAGCGCAGCACATTACCATAAGCCGCCTCACTCCGGAAGAGCTTTCACAGGTGAGAATTGAGGATATAGCCCTCTACCCACTCGGTTATTCCGACAGAAAAATATCCTCCAGACTGCTTCTGGGAAACCAATTCCATACAATCGTCCGCGGTGTATCCCACGCTTCTGCTGTTATTAGAGGGCGAATCGCAAATGTGCAAAGGGAACTGTCAGAAGCCGGTGGTCTACCTAACTTCTTCGGTCACCAACGCTTCGGCACCATCCGCCCAATCACTCATCAGGTCGGCAGACTCCTAGTCGAAGAAGACCTTGAAAAAGCAGCACTCACATTTCTGGCAGAGCCAAGCCCGCATGAGCATCCTGAGTCCAGAGAGGCTAGGCAGAAGCTTCAAGACGCAGGCGATTTCAAGGAGGCACTACGCTCCTTTCCGAGATTCCTCAAGTATGAACGCTGGATGCTCACTCATCTTGCAAAGCAACCCAGAGACTTTTGTGGTGCATTTCGAAGGCTTCCACTAAAGCTTCGCAGGCTCTTCGTGCAGGCTTGCCAATCCCATCTATTCAACAGATTTCTCAGCCAAAGAATCAGGAAGGGGCTTCCTCTCAACAAGGCTCAGTCAGGGGATTACGCGATTGAACTTGACAGTCACGGGCTTCCAACAAGCCATATCAAACAGGCAACAGCCCAGTCCCTGCCGAGCCTTCAGAAAGCGATGGATGAAAACACAATGCGCATAGCCGCTCCGCTGATAGGGTTTGAACAAGGACCCTCTGATGGAGTGCAAGGCGAAATTGAAAGAGAGATTCTAGAAGCTCAGAACCTGAGCCCTGAAGAGTTCAAGATTCCATCTATGCCCGAAATAAGTGCGCCTGGGCGACTGCGGACAATCCAGGCTCCAATAATCAACCATTCTATAGAAGAGCTTTCAGAAGAACAGACGAGCCCGTTTACTCAAGCCGTGAACCTAGGCTTCACACTAAATAGAGGATCTTACGCGACAGTCCTACTCAGGGAATACATGAAGCCACAGGAACTGATAGAAGCTGGTTTCTAGGGCATCAAGTTGCATACGTGGCTGGGTCTGGCGAACAAAGGGATTAAGGCGTGAGTCTGAAGCGATCTCGTGGAAAGAGTATAACTTCCCGTATGTTCTTCCTCCCAGTGAGCATCATCATAAGCCTATCCAAGCCAATAGCCCATCCGGCGTGAGGGGGCATTCCATAGTCAAAGGCTTTCAGATGGTACTTGAAGGATTCAGGATTCAATCCCTGCGCCTTCAACCTTTGGATCAGGAACTCCTTGGAGTGCACGCGAGTTCCCCCGGACGCTATCTCCACCCACTGCCACATGAGGTCGAAGCCCTCGCATAATGTTGGATTGTCGTCTCTAGGCTTTATATAGAATGTCTTGGATTCGGTTGGCCACTCTATGATGAAGTAGAAGTTGGGATGGAGGCTGCCAAGTTTCCTACAGGCTTGTGTGGGAAGATCCTCTCCCCACGGAACATGAATCTTCTCTCCCTCTAACTCCTCAAGTATCTCTTTGTAGGTGAAACGTTCAAGGGGGACTTCTGGCACTTTGACTTGATGCTTAAGAATCTCCAGTTCCCGTCTACACCTTTCGTTGATAGCCTTGCAGACGTGCTGTATCAGCTTCTCCAGAACATTCATCACGTCCTCTTCTGTTGCGAAGGCTTCTTCGATGTCTACAGATATGAATTCGTTCACGTGCCGCCGGGTATGTGACTCTTCAGCTCTGAAGAACGGCCCGATCTCAAAGACTTTCTCCAAGCTGAGGGTCAACTGCTCTTTGTACAGCTGTGGGCTCTGAGCGAGAAATGCTTCCTGCTCAAAGTATTCTACGGGGAAGAGTGCGGCTCCCCCTTCAGTGGCAGAAGCGATGATTCTTGGAGTGTGGACTTCCACAAACCCCTCTTTTGAGAGCAGCGTCCTCATCGCTTCCAACACAACAGCCTGGACTCTGAAGATTGCGCGTCCTTCGTCTCGGCAGAGGTCGAGAACTCGGGCATCCAGCCTGACATCGATCTCGGCGGGAGTACGACTTGTTATGTCAAGGGGTAGGGGGTGCTGCGCGATTCCTAATATCTTGATCTCCTCAGGGGTCA
>CP070826.1:617759-619969 GCA_020344435.1 Candidatus Bathyarchaeota archaeon
AAATGATGTGAACTATCTCATGAATAACCGTGCCTATCATTTCAAGCAAGAACATAGGATATGAGTCGTCTCTAAATCTTCTATAGACCGGTCTTGAAAGGCATATCTCTAGCGTCTGGTTGTTCGAATGTCCCATAGCCTGCTGACGAAATAATCTGTCTCCGATTTTGATAGACTCTCTACAAAGACGGCAATCGCACCAGCGATAGTGAATGTTATCGTATCTATCCAGCTGGTCCTCATCTAGCAGTTCGTCTGGAACGTAGCACATAGCGGTAGAACATAGGAGTTCAAGAAAGCTGCTATCTTTCAGCATTTCTATTCACTTTCTCATGAGCGCGTTAGAATCCCACGTTTCTCCAGCAGACTTATATGAATTCTCATAGACTCTCATAGAAACAGAAAAAGAGGGGAGATGCGGGGAATGGAGATATATCCACTCTGGTCTGGAATTAATCTTCTCACCTACTCCCTAGCTGAGGAGATTTCGCCTTGGCCACGTTGAATCTTGACAAAATCTTCGACCCCAAAAGCGTCGCTGTGATTGGAGCAAGCGATGAAAAGGGATCTGTCGGATATGTTTTGATGAAGAACCTCACGGAGCTAGGGTATAAAGGAAAGATCTTTCCCATCAACATTCGCGACCCTGAAGTCTTCGGACTCAAAGCTTACAAGACCGTGAGCGAGCTACCAGAGGCAGTTGATCTAGCTGTTGTGGCCACTCCCGCCAAGACAGTTCCTGACATATTGGAGGAGTGTGGCAAAGCCGGGATACTCGGAGTCATCATCATTTCAGCCGGCTTCAAGGAGATCGGCGCAGAAGGCAAGGCGCTGGAGAAGAGACTTCATGAAGTGAGGAAGAAGTATGGTCTGCGGATTGTCGGGCCTAACTGCTTAGGCATAATTCGCCCAAGCGTCTGCCTTAACGCGACCTTCGCTGATAAGATGCCGAGATCCGGCAATATCGCATTCATCTCTCAGAGCGGCGCATTGTGCACTGCGATTCTGGACTTGTCACTCCACGAAAACATTGGCTTCAGCAACTTCGTCTCTTTAGGCTCGATGATCGATGTGGATTTCGGCGATCTAATAGACTATTTCGGCACTGACCCGAAGACCCGGAGCATCCTAATGTATATTGAGGGGCTAACTGATGCCCGAGAATTCATCAGCGCGGCAAGACGTTTCGCACGAACAAAGCCAATCATCGTCGTGAAAGCTGGAAAGTTCGGCGAGAGCGCAAAGGCAGCTGCCTCGCACACAGGCTCGCTTACGGGCGAGGATATGGTGTACGATGCAGCATTCAAGCGCGCCGGAGTGGTCCGAGTTGATGAGATAGCGGACCTTTTTAACTCTGCTGAGGTCTTGGGCATGCAACCTCTTCCACAGGGCCCAAACTTAGCAATTGTGAGTAATGCTGGTGGCCCCGGAGTGATGGCAGCTGATGCAGTCATCGCCAAGGGAGGAAAGCTGGCCAAACTCGGTGAAAAGACGATGAAGCGGCTTGACCAAGTCTTGCCTCGTTACTGGAGCAGAGGAAACCCCATTGACATTTTGGGAGATGCAAAGTCAGACAGGTACAAGGCGGTAGTTGAAGCCTGTCTTGAGGATGAGAATGTAGATGGTCTATTGATTATCTACACGCCTCAAGGCATAGCAGACCCCGCAGAAGTTGCGGAGACCATTGTGCAGCTATCTAAGAGCAAGGGGTCCGGCAAGACAGTCTTGACTTCTTTCATGGGTTATGGAGACGTAGAGAACGCGAATGCGCTCTTCAGCGAGAACAGCATTCCAACATATTCCACGCCCGAGCAGGCAGTTGCGACGTACATGTACATGTACCAGTACAAGCGCAATCTGGAACTGCTCTATGAGACGCCTGAAGAACTGCCCGTAGATATCGCTCAACCCCGGCGCCCCCTCATGGTGATAATGAGAAACGCAGCAAGCGAAGACCGCGAAATACTGACGGAGATGGAGGCAAAACAGCTCTTGGCCTACTATGATATTCCCGTCATTAAGACGTTGGTGGCGAAGACCGTCGATGAAGCGGCTGTTCTAGCATCGCAGATAGGCTATCCTGTGGTTATGAAAATCCTTTCGCCTCAGATAGTCCATAAAACTGAAGCGGGCGGGGTTGTTCTTGACATCGACTCCGAATACGAGGTTCGAGAGGTGTTCGCCGATATAATGCGGCGAGCTAGAGAATA
>CP070826.1:620069-622271 GCA_020344435.1 Candidatus Bathyarchaeota archaeon
AGGGTATGTCTGGATGTTCGGCTATTCTGAAGGATTGTATGAGTGAGTCGTACGCCTCCTGTGAGTTCTCGGCGTAGATCTGTATCCAGCCTGCGTCCCGTTCCACCATACTATCCGCGTGGTCGCAGTGTATGTTAATTGGTGCTGAGAGTGCTCGGTTGGTTACAGTCATAACGACTGGCGCTCGGCAACCTGATGTTACATACAAGATTTCGTGCATCAGCGCCAGTCCAGCTGAGGCTGAAGCGGTGAATGTTCTGGCTCCCGTGGCGGCTGCTGCAAGACATGCGGTTAGGGCGCTGTGTTCAGATTCTACGCATATAAATTCAGTGTCTACTTCTCCGTTGTGTACGTATTCACTCAATTTTTCAACAATTATGGTTTGCGGCGTTATTGGATATGCTGCCACCACATCAACGTCCGATTGCTTCACTGCGTATGCCACTGCTTCATCTCCACTCAAAGCGAGCATTTTCTGTTTGGTCGTAGCCACTTATTCATCCCCCCTTCATTCTCGCACCATCTCTACGGCTCCTACTGGGCATTCTTCAGCGCAGATTCCGCATCCTTTGCAGTGGTCAAAGTCAAATTCGATTTCTTCAGCATCTTGTTTCAGTCGTATTGATGCGTCCGGGCAGTAGATGTGACATAACAAGCATAGTGTACACTTTTCTGGATTCACTACTGGTTTGAATGTTCTCCAGTCTCCTGTGAGGTATTTTGTGCTCGGCATCCAGCATACTCCGGCCTTTGGAATCTCCTTCCAGCCCTTCTTTTGATTGGTCATCCTGATCTCGCCTCATTATATGCTACTTTCATAACTCCTATGTTTTTTTCCGCGATACCAGCTGGGAACCTCTCTTTTATGACTCTTTCCAGGCTTTTCAGATCAACAATTCCGGTAGCGCGGGCGACAGCCCCCAACATAGCTGTATTGGTTATCGGTCTCCCCAATATTCTCACGGCAATATCAGTGGCGGGGACCGTCCAAACCGTTCGTTCAATAAGGTCTAGTTTCTGCCGAATCTTAGCTGGGGGTAGTTGGGTGTTTATGATAAGGAGTCCATCTTGGGCTAGTCCATCAGCCACAGGAGTGCTGTTCAATAGGGTTGGGTCCAAAACGACAGCCACCTGTGGGCTGTATATGGAACAGTGCATTCTTAATGGCGTCTTACTGATCCTTGTGAAGGCACGTACAGGTGCTCCCATCCGTTCTGGTCCGAATTCGGGAAACGATTGAATGTATTTCCCCTCATATATCGCCGCCTTTGCAAGCAGTTCACTAGCGGTCCATGCCCCCTGTCCGCCTCTGCCATGCCATCTGACCTCTTGAAGAGTCACTATACCGTTTTCCTCCATTCTTTCATACCCCTTCAAAGGGCTTCAAATAAAGCTTCGCTTGGATAGAGCCTTTCTGTGAACTCCTCACGTACGAAGTGCATCTCGGGTTTGTACTTCACCTACGATTCTCTTCATGCTATTATGTCTAGTTATGCTAGAGCCAAACACTAATATTACGTGGGGGCACACTTTCTGTTCTCTAAATCAGAAGGAAGTACTTATGAGAGAGATTAGGATTCATGGTCGAGGAGGGCAGGGTGGCGTTACTGCTGCAGAGTTGTTGGCTCGGGCTGCGTTTGCGGAGGGAAAGTGGGCCCAATCCTTTGCGTTCTTTGGGGCAGAGCGAAGGGGGGCTCCAGTCGAAGCGTTTCTTCGAATCGCGGATAAACCTAACCCAATACGGAGTCGAATTTACCATCCCAATTATGTTTTAGTTTTCGATCCCAAGTTGCTTGAGATCGTGGACATTGCAGATGGGCTAAAAGAAGATGGAATGATCATAATGAACACGGCGAAAACGCCTGATGAAACCGATATTGTGGGGCAACGCGTGGCGACGGTGGACGCCACGGGTATCGCTCTCGAACTAGAACTTCTGGTTGCAGGACTCCCAGTAGTCAACACAGCAATGACAGGGGCCTTCGCCAAAGCCTCTGGTGAAGTCAGACTGAAATTCCTGACGGAAACCATAAGGAAACAATGGTCTGGATCCGCTGGAGAGAAAAACGCAGAAGCGGCAGTGAGGGCCTACAAAAAGCTGGTGAAAGGCTGGTGAAGATATATGAGCAGAAAGCTTAAGAGCCGAAAAGACATGCCTCTCACAATTCTTTCACGTCCAATGACTGGAAGTGCAGGAGAAAC
>CP070826.1:622371-624572 GCA_020344435.1 Candidatus Bathyarchaeota archaeon
CTTGCCTCTACGAGAAGACTGAGGCTTCGGGCGCTCGGCGGAACAGCGATGTTTGCTTCGTAGAATCCTCCTCCTTCATCCGTCAATGTTGCTTGTACCAGCGGGCTGTTATCAAATGAATACGAAAGGGAAGCACTGCGTAGGGTACTGTCGTCTGTGAATCTTAGTATTATGTTGAATGGATTCTCTGTGAAGCATGGTGCACAGTCGATTCTTTCTATTCTTGGTGAAATATAATCAGCATTTGAGCTAGTGTAGTTTATTATGTATCTAGCCGTGTTTCTTGTGGATAAGTTCAGACTGGTCTCTGTAGAGACTCTGAAAGAGTAGACTCCGTATCCGTGGGCTTGAAGAGTCTGACTGATGTCTACTGCTTCTTGATTCCAGGGTCTACTGTTGTTTGATAGCAGTGCTCCATCTTTTGAAATTTCAACGTTTTTCTGGGCTTGTAAGTCGGTCTTGACAAGAAAGACTGATCTGTCCACGAGCAGTGGATAGTATGGGATGTAACTTCCACTTCCGTAGTAAGGTGCGTTGTCTGAGACTGCTTGGGGAAGAAGCGGTGTCTTTCCCACTTGGTAAGTTGCGTTTTCTCCTTTAGTTATGGGTTGAAAATGCCGGTCTATAACGTAGACTTCTGGTGATTCTTCTGGAGTGGTAGAAGTTGCGTACATGCATGACCATTCAAGCATAGCCCATGAGGCTGATGGATTCTGTTTGTATTGATATGGCAGAATATGGGCTTTCCAGGTGATTCCAGGATAAGTTCTTACTCCTGGCCAAAGACCTGTTTGCCAGATGTCAGCTAGCTGGTTAAACCATATGGTTGATACGGTTGTGCTTTTCGGCATCAGGTTTTCAATTTCGAAAGTCGCCAATTCAGAATTCAGGTAATCTAAGGCAGGTGGGAATGTTGGGTTGCCAATTTGGCTCAGGTCCCAACCAATGAAGTATGCATCGACTTCTGAAGTCAAGATGCCTGCGTCCGCCCAGTGAACGTCATCTGCGGATAGACCTGCAAAGCCGAAGTAGCTCGGCGTCTGCATGTACTGACTTAAGTCAGTGACGTAGATGTCCTGAGTGTTCAGTACTCCAATTTCTGAGAAGTATGACATGGAGTAGAAAGGAGTGACAAGTCTTTTTTGTGTTAAATAGAGAGGGTTGTTCGCTGTATCTGTTGTTCGAATACTGATTCTGTGCGCAGAAGCCAGCGAGAATCGCAGATTCATTGTGTCGTCTATTCCCACTGTGAATTCCTCATGGACGACAAAGGCAATTGTTGCATCAAACCCCCCATCCACTCTCCAACTGTAGACGTTCATTGCTTGCACTATGTAGGTTCCTTGCAATACAGTGAAGTCTGCTTGTTGGCACTCTCCCGAATAGGATTTCATTTGGCCGGAGTTTGCGTCTATAAGTGAAAATGCAGCCATGAGCTTAGAGCCTGATAGGTCAACAACGTCTGCGCTGATTTGCGCAATGAGGCAGAAAAGAAATGGAATACGGATGTTTGTAGCTTCGAACGTTGCAGCGATTTTTCCTTCGAAGTAACCTGGGGGTAGGCTGGCTCCGACATTGAGGCTTACCTCTATAGTCTGCACAGTCATGGGCATAAGATACAGATCGGACACACTCAAAGCCACCGACGAGTAGCGCGTACCATCAGTGATGTGCCATGTTTCGACACTTAGAGCCACGCTTATCGCTCTTGGGGTCAAGTTCTCGAATGAAAGGGTATGGTTATATACAGTTCCTACTTTCACCGCTCCGAAGCTGATGCTTGAGTTGCCCACTACGGCAGCTGTTACTGATTCGCATATTCTCAGTCTGCCTGTACCTCGTCGCAGCACATTTGAACCAATATTCCAAGCGTAGTTTGTGAGCACGTTTTTTATTTGTTCAGGAGTCCATGATGGGTGGACATCTAGGAGCAGGGCAACGGCGCCTGCTACGTGAGGAGTAGCCATTGATGTGCCTGAGGCTTGTGTGTAATATTGAGACACGGGTGTTCCCATGCTAGTGCCGCTTGCTCTGGCAGCGACGATGTCTTTCCCCGGTGCAACCAGGTCTGGTTTTATTTCATAATCGTCGGTAGGTCCTGTTGAGCTGAAATCTGCAACCTGGTCGCTTTTCGTGGAAGCTCCCACGGTAATTGCGACGTTCGCACCTCCAGGGTTTAGAATAGTGTACATTTCAGGTCC
>CP070826.1:624672-626840 GCA_020344435.1 Candidatus Bathyarchaeota archaeon
CCTTTGAGTAAGGCGATCTCTAGGCCAGTTTTGTCAATAACTCTTTTCCCAGTGTCTCCAGTGGCATACAAGTTGTGAAGAGCTAATGTTCCTTTATTGAAATCAGCCCACTCCACCAAATCATCTTTCTTGTTATCATGTGCCACCAAAGCGATGTTTCTTCTCGGCACCAAAATACCACCAACACAAACCAGACCGACTACGGTCTGATAGTCTTAAACCTTTCTGCGACGGAGTTTGAGAAGGCGCGCGCATGCAATACGCAAGGTGAGGACTCATCCCCCTCGTTTCATTGATCTCTTTCCTTCGGACGTCTGATTTCGTTGTACTCCTTCAACAGAATCTTGAAGGCGACGGAAAGTCTTTGGACTCTGTCCACCTTTCTGCTCTTCCGTGCCTTCATCGTTTCGGAGGCCAGATAGGAGAGGACGTTTCGCAGATTTTCCTCTAGTCTTTCTCGCACTGCACTCCCTCAGCCTGACGTTTGCGTGCCAGAATGAGTCTAATTGTCAGAAGTGAATCCGCCGGTATTAATAGGTGACGCTTAGAGTTCCGAGAACCTTTCCTTACGAGTCTGGGAGCAAGATAACGGGGTGTTGGGAGGGCAGCATGCCCTCAGATAGACATGCGCCTTCAATTGTCTTCGTTGCTGATTTTCCTGGCGAGAGTCTTTCCCAATTCTATGACTTGTTGAATGTCGCTTTCGGATGGTGGACCCTTCACTTCTATTGCTCCGACGATTTCGATCTTTGCTGAGGTGAGGATTTCTTTGGCTTGTCTGAGCGCTCCTCCACCCCATCCGTAGGAAGTCAGGAAGGCTCCGAATTTCGCCGGTGGACGTAGGGCTTTCACTAGCTGTGCAGCGTTTAGGGCTATTGGGTGCATGCCGCCTAGCGCGGTGGGTGCTCCTAAGACGATTGCTCTTGATTCGACTAGGTCTTCTACTATGTCGCCTATATCAGCGGAGGTTAGGTCGTGCAGTGCAATTTCGATATTCTCCGCGGCGAGGGTTTCAGCGATGGGGTGAATCATCTTTTCGGTGCTCTTCCACATGGTCACGTAGATTATGGTCGCTTTTTGCCTTGTTTCTCCGCGTGCCCATCTCTTGTATGCCTCGAGGATTCTCTGTGTGTTCTTGTGTATTGGTCCATGACTGGGAGCGATGATGTTAATCCTTAGATCCTCTATTTTTTCCAGTGCTTTTTCTGCCATGTTTCTGAAGGGCATCATTATTTCACCGAAGTATCGGCGTGCGTGGACAATCAAATCTTCCACTTCATCATCGTAGACTCCTTTCGCAAGGTGTGAGCCGAAGAAGTCGCAGGGAAACAGTATTCCGGGTTGTGAGAGGTAGGTGAACATTGTCTCTGGCCAGTGGAGCATGGGGGCTTCGATGAAACGTAGCGTTTTGCCGCCGAGTTCGATGGTTTCTTGATCTGAAACTATCTTTATTCTCTTCTCAGGCACCTTGTAGAAGGTTTCCGCCATCTTGGCGCCTCTGCTGGTTGTGACCAGCACTGCCTTGCTATTCAAGTCTAGGAAATGTGGAATCGTGCCTGCATGGTCGGGTTCTGCATGGTTCATTACGAGGTAGTCCACATCCTTGGGGTCTATGATTTGGCGGATCTTCTCTTCCAGCTCTTTTTCAAAGCCGGGGTTTACAGTGTCAATTAGAGCGTTCTTCTTCTCTCCGACTATCAAGTAGGAGTTGTAGGTGGTTCCTTTTGGAAGCGGGATTAGGGCGTCAAACAATCTGCGGTTCCAGTCTCTGGCGCCGACCCAATAGACATCATCTGAAAATTCAACAACGTTTCTCCAATCCATATTCTCACCTCCCTTTGCATTCATGATTGAGGGTTCTTCTGTTTGATTAGTTCTCTGCATTTGTCCGCGTACTCACACCAATCTAGACACGACTGTTCTTTTTCGGGTCTACCGAATTCTTTGTGGCATGTATCGCATGTTCCAGCGTCTTCGTCGCTCCAGATCTCCACCTCTCCGCCGCAGCTAGGGCATGGAAAGAAACCTGGAGTGGGTCTGATGAAATTCTTTATGCCTGGGCAGTTTTCATAGTTAGATCCTGACAAGATTCTTTTCACCTCATTGTCTGTGACTTGCATGTGTGGGTGCTTTGGGCGGATATAACTTCATTTTCAAACCTCCAACCT
>CP070826.1:626940-629103 GCA_020344435.1 Candidatus Bathyarchaeota archaeon
TAGTTGCCTGTATGCTTCGGGATGAAATATGGCTGCTCCACAGTGTTTCCCAGATGTTCTGGGAGTCCAGCTGCTTCGGTGTGATATGAGATCTGTTCTTGCAGAGGATCATAAACAAAGATGTCGTAATCAGTTTTGTTGCGAAAGGGATCTTGGGTAATCCATTCTCCATAGCAGTAGATATGGTAGGAATGGTTCTTTTCTAAACTGTACGTGTAGGTCCAATTAGCACCTATCGGAATGGAAGATGCATTTATCCTCACGGGATGAACTGGTTTGCTTGTGTAGGTCCAATTCCCGACTTGATAGGGCACCTCAGGTTGAGCAGAAACCATCACAACAAGCATTAACTGAGATAGCATGAAATAGCTTACAATCACTAGAAAGCGTCTCTGAGCCCTAGTCCGGCTTGCTCGAACGCTTTGCACCCTTCTTTTTTCCAATGAATTCCAAACAACCATTCAAGTGGGTTGTTCTGTGCAACGGCAAAAAAACAGTTATGAAGAGTCAATCTTTATTGATGGTGTGTCCCAGCCGATGTCGCCCTCGACAATTTAGGTGCGCGAAAAGAGGCTATATTGGTCTAGAGCAAACCAGTGAGGAACGACTGCAGATCGAGCAGATTGAAAACGACAAGGAAGATAAGTACGATTATGCTTGTCAAAGCTACACTTTTTATCGAAAAGGGCAGAAGTGAAGACTCTTCAGTCACGGCTTCTATCTCGTACTCCTCAATCTCCTCAGTGGTCGCATTGACTTTGACGGTAGCGGTCTTCTTCTTCAGTTCCACTTCGACAACATAATTCTCTCCTTCGCGAGAGACTTTCCTCGGCTTTAGACTGCGTTTGTGGCCAAGTTTCTCCAAGAAGCTCTTTGCGATGAATGTCACCTGCTCAGCGTTTCGATACGAAACCTCCTCCAAATCCTCTGATTCTTCCTCTTCGTCCGATACGGTGGACATCGCAGTCACTGAGCTTAACTCCTTAATTGATGTGAGTCCTTGCTGGTCACTACCTAATAGTGATTATGAATTTCAAATCCAATCACGCAATATTGTCTTTCAGTAAGGGCTCATTGGATTTGCAGGCTTGCCCTCTACAGCTCCACAGTTTCTTCAAGTCCTACACCTTTTTAGAGGCCGAAATGTGTGCAGCAAACTTGAATTTCTCCGCGATTTCGTCACCCTTATCGTGACGTATACTAATCTTTTCTGGGACTCCATTATGTATATAGACGATGTAAACTGTGCTTTTTCCTAGACCAGATCTCTTCAAGGTCTCTATGGAGTCCTTGACATTTCTCAGCTGATCAATTTTGCTGTTTATATCCTCAATGGCGTCGAATAATATCTCTGCTTCTCCTCGTTTCTCCGCGGAAAGCATTATTCCCTTGAGGGAAATCCATTCCGATGAAGCCTTCTTTTTGCTTTTTCCGCCGCTCTTCAGAGAATTTTGCAGTTCTTTGAACCACTCTTCGTCACCATGGTTCTCCTCTGAATCCCTAAGAAGGGATCCTAACCATTGACTGTAGTCATCCAGTATGGTTTTGTACTGAAGAACGTTTTCATCTATGCTTTCATCCAGCTCTCTCAACGAATAGAAACTCCGTACTTCCGTGACCAGGCTCTCCAACATTTTCTCACAACTCCTGCGTGTAGGCTTTATCTTTCTCCTTCTGGAATCGAAATCTTCCTCGCCACGGCTCCTTGATGAGATGTCTCTACAGGTTCTATGATTGATCCTTCAGCGGCTTCAAAGGCGCCGCTGGCATTTTCCAATTCTCCGCGAATTTTTCTGAGAATATCAACTCTCACCTCGATCTTCTGTCGGCGCAATCGGATCATTTTTCTTAGACTGGGAATGACGCTCCATACAACAGCTAGCACTGTATCAGGTCTACAATCTGACATGACCTTCGAATCTACTCTTCCATCTTCATAGAGAAGAATGAGATGACCCTGTCCATTGAGAACTATCTGTCTCGCTTTCTCGAAGAGTGGAACACTCTTCGGTGGTATGCTGAGGCTTGCATCCAGATGTGTTAAGATTGTCCTTAGAAACAGGCAGAGTCCACGGGTCGACTCGGCTTCTTCAATCACATACTCGTTCCACAGTATGATCTCGTCTTTCATATCTCTGAGAAAGCCCTCAAGCTTCTCTTCGA
>CP070826.1:629203-631338 GCA_020344435.1 Candidatus Bathyarchaeota archaeon
CGAATCGCCCTTGGCTATGACGACCAATACGCCAAGGAACAGAATGCAAAAATGGAAGCAGCCTCAGACACCATAGCCCTAGAAGAGAACAACATAACACTTGACATGGGCTGTGGAACAGGCCTCCTCGTTCCCCACCTAGCTGACAAAGCTAGACTCTTCGTCGGCATCGACATCTCAAGGAAACTCCTAAGACAAGCGCTGAAACAAACAAGACGGTATCCCAACATCGCCCTTGTTCAAGCCGATGCTGACCACACACCCTTCAATCACCACGCTTTCCACAGTGTATTTGCAGTAACTCTGCTCCAAAACATGCCAAACCCCGCAGCCACACTGAAAGAAATAGACCGGATAACAACACCAGAAGCCACAATAATCCTCACAATCCTCAAGAAGAGCTTCACTCAGCAAGCCATAACTGAACTCCTCGAAAAGGCAAAGCTGAGAATCATTGCACAAGAAACTATGATGGAGGTGAAAGACCACATTATTGCTTGCCAAAAGCAGGTGACTCCTCAAGAAATTAACGCCCCCACATACGAAAGCGCTCGAAATATTGAAAATCCTGCAGCATGCAAGCAGAAACAACAACACTTAAAAACATTCATTCAAACCACTAATATGATTAAGAATGCCGACGCACGGATCACTCTCAAAAGCGGGAAAAGTGAGACAACAAACAGCAAAAATGCAAATCGAAGGTAGAACCAGAAAGAGCAAGATGCCAAGGGTAGGCCTCAGACGGAAGTATGAAAAGAGGATAATTCTCCAAAGAAATCCGGGACAAAGCTGGAAACAGCAAGACCGCCGTCGCCGCCGTCGTCGCTAACCCAGACGACCAGGAAGCCACTTGATGGCATTACATAAGAAGTAATCTTTAGACATCTGAAATTCAATAGACTTCAGTTTGAAATGAGCGCGCGATAAGGATAGAAGCGCGGTATCATGACGAATCGGATAATCTTTTATAACAATCCTAGGCTCACTTTCACAACATGCGGATGTTACAGTTATCAGCAGTCGTGCCTGAACTCAAGTATTCAACGAACGAACTAATGGAAGCCTTCCCATGCCGAATCCCTCAAGGGGTTAGACAGAACATACTCAACTTGGGGGTTTCACAGCGACATCTTATTGATGTTGTTCATTCATCTTCTCAGCCGGAGGAGATCCTAGATGGGAACGCACTTGTCAATCTTTGCATTGAGGCTTGTGAGCAGAGCCTCGAATCAGCCAATCTCTCGGCGGACGACATAGGCTATTTCATAGCAGCCTACGATGCAAGTCCGTTTCTGTGTCCTGGTCTCAGTTCTCTCCTAGCTCGAAAACTCGGGTTCAAACCATATATCAAACATGTCAATATTCAGGGGATGGCCTGCGCAGCCTTTCCAACCGCTCTTGAACTTGCCAGAGACCACCTCGCAACATATCCATATGATCATGTCTTGCTCTGCGTATCCGGAGCGAATTCCTACTGGTTCTCGAATCAAGTCCAGAGGATGAAAGAGGTGATGGAAATCAGGAAGATTGGTCTATTGAGGGATAAAGGTAGGAGAGAGGTTGAATTGAGAAAATGGATAGCTACGATGGAGTTTTTCCTGTTCGGAGACGGTGTGGCCAGCATCATTGTGGGCAACGAGGGAAACGGCCCAACGGTAAACAAGATACTGAACATAACAAATCTTAGAACAGAAGATTATCTAGCCGGTTATGCAAGACTCGTAGCCTTAAATGAACCTTTCAAGTTCGGATTTCACTCCCATTTGAGCAGAGACCTGCCGAAGCTAGGAGTTGAGTACACCGCCATAGCATTTGAAAAATTGCTTGGGAAGAAAGCTGAGAAGAAGATGGATGCTATCAGAAAGTGGGCAGTTCACACTGGCAGTAGAAGAATACTTGATAACATGGCTGAACACTACGGCATTCCCTCTGAAAAACTAGAGGAGTCATACGAAGTGCTCACTAATCACGGCAACTTAGCTGGAGCAAGCCTGCCTTTCATCCTCGAGAAGACAATCTCAGAAGGCAAGTTCTCTAAAGGCGACTTGATTTCAATGCTAGATTTTGGATGGGGTTTCTCCGCCTCAGCTTGTATGTTAGAATTCTAACCATCATTACCTGTCTAGGCATCG
>CP070826.1:631438-633556 GCA_020344435.1 Candidatus Bathyarchaeota archaeon
CGGTCGCCCATGCGTGTCAGAGATGATCACTGCCACGTCCTTTCCAGCCAGCTCTCCTATTCTCCGTCGGATCTTCTGCGCTGAAAGGTCAGGTCTCCTCGGCAGTAGGGCAACGTTTCCCTCGCCGGGAACGTTTGATTGATCGATGCCCGCGTTTGCGCAGACGAACCCGTGCTTGGTCTCCACTATTATGTTTCCGTTTCCGGTGCGGACGATGGTCTTGGACTCTCGAAGGATAATCTCGACGAGAGCTGGGTTCTTCTTTGTTTGTTTGGCCAGATTCTGTGCGAAGTCCGAAGGGGTTATCGCGTTAAGATTGACGACTTCGCCTTCAGCCCGAGACAGGATTACGTGGGTGATCACGATTATGTCGCCGTCTTTGATTCGGGTTCCCTGCTGATCAGTCCTGTTGAGGATGAGTTGAGCAAGATCGTCACCCTCCTTTATGACGGGCAAGTCCTTCACAGCAATTATCTCAATCACTGAAATGACCCCATTTCGAATCCTTGCATTCGAAAACCTATAATAGGATTTGGGTTTGCTGAATGGCGTATATGAGAAGATTTGAAAAAGATTGAAATGTATCTTCTGGGCGATTATAGCATCTAATGTCGATGAAGGTGGAAGAATGCCGAAGTTTCCTAAGTTGAGCTTTGCGGAATCGTTGGGAGAGGTTGTTCTCCCTGAAAAGTGTATGGGCTGTGCAGCCTGTGTCGTCGTTTGTCCTGTGGGCTGCTTGGATTATGTTGATGAGAAGCCTGTGGAGGTTGAAGAGTGTAAGGTCTGTGGAATCTGCGCCCAAGTCTGCCCTAGGTACGAGTTTCCCCTACCCGCTCTGGAAGAGTTCACATTCGGCAGGACGAGAAAGCCAGAAGAAGAATTCGGCGTCTATCGGCGCATCGTTGTTGCGCGATCCCAGGATGAAGATGTGCGTAGAGTCTGCCAAGATGGCGGAGCTGTATCATCCCTGCTGAGATTTGCCCTGCGCACCAACGCAATTGATGGAGCCGCAGTATCAGGAACCAGCGAGAATAGGCCTTTCCATCCTGTTCCTAGACTGGTCACCACACCTGAGGAGGTCCTAAAGTGCGCTGGAACTAAGTACTCCTACTCGCCCAATCTTCTAGCATTCAATGAAGGGGTCAAGCAGAAAAAGACGAGTATGGCCTTCGTCGGAACGCCATGTCAGATACAGGCAATCAGAAGAATCCAGACAGTTCCCCTAAGAAAGCATGCTGAGAGACTCAATTTCGCGGTGGGACTGATGTGCACTGAGAGCTTCACATATGAAGGGCTGATTGAAAAGCACATCAAAGATGAACTCAACATCAACCCACGCGACATAAAGAAGATGAACATAAAGGCGAAGATTCTGGTCACGACCGAATCAGGCGACGTAGAGGTCATTCCATTGAAGACCGCAAAGCAGTACACCCGTGCAAGCTGCCTACCATGTACTGACTTCTCAGCTGAACTCGCCGACATCTCAGCCGGCGGTCTAGGCCTAGGAGGCTGGACCCTCTCAATCATCCGCACCAAGAAAGGCGAAGAAATCTTCGAGAAGGCTGAAGAGGCTGGGTTGCTCGAGACAAAGCCGGTAGAAGAAGAAGGTAGAGCTCTCGATTTGCTGGTTAGGCTGTCAAAGAAGAAACGAGGCGAATAGACCCTGACTCGATGGAATTGGCAGCATCGCATCTGGGAGTGAGAAACAATGACGGAAGAGCCAACAGTTCGATGTCTGAATTGTCTGAAAAGAATAGCCGTCAAGTCAAAAGATGAAAAGGCTACTTGTCCCCACTGCAAGATCACTTACCGACTATCATGGCCCCGACCAGATCAGGCGAAGATACGGGGCAGAGCATAGGAGAGCTCAAGATGCTCAGGCGGAAGATAGCATACATAGACCTCTCAAGCCAGAAAATGGTTACAAGGAATATTCCAGCGAAGATTCGCCGCCTATACCTCGGAGGAAGGGGGATCGACATGTATCTCCTCTACAACCACGTCAAACCAGACATCGATCCCCTCGAACCAGAGAATGTACTTCTTGTGGGCGCTGGAATGCTCTGCGGTATTCCCGCCTTGGGCTCAGGAAGATGTGACATCGCCGCCAAGTCT
>CP070826.1:633656-635768 GCA_020344435.1 Candidatus Bathyarchaeota archaeon
CCAGCAAAGGCTGCAAAGACTGTAGAGGAAGTGCTACAGGCAGTAGATGTCCCCCTGATCATTGGAGGCTGTGGGGATCCAAAGAAGGATGCTAAGGTTTTCACGAAAGTTGCTGAGGTGGCGGAAGGCGAAAGAGTCTTGCTCAGCTCTCTCACGTTAGACATGAGTGAAGCTGGCACGCTAGAAGGCGTAGCAAAAGCAGCTGCAAAATATGGACACTTGGTGTTAGCATTTACAGCCTTAGACTTGAATCGGGCTAGGGAGTTGAACAGAAAACTCTACGATTACCTGCCTGAAGACCGGGTTGTAATGGACTTGACAACGGCGGCGCTAGGGTATGGACTAGAATATTCGTTCACTATTCATGAACGGGCTAGAATAGCAGCTTTGATGGGAGACTCGGAACTTCAACACCCAACCCTAGCCGGAACCACAAATGCTTGGGCTGCAAGAGAGACTTGGCTGAAGCTTGGTCCTGAATGGGAACCTAGAAGGCTCAGAGGTCCATTATGGGAGGCGACAACCGCACTTGCCCTACTCTTGGCGGGAGTCGACGTGTTCATGATGATGCACCCATACGCGATTGCAACTATGAGAAAGGTCATACGACAGTTGATGAAGAAGGGTAAAGCCAAACCCGATAAGATAGCCAATTGGGTTAATGCAAAAATCAAAGGAGAAGATGGACATGACTGAGAGGGAAATCAGGAAAGCCGCAACGAAACTCAGCCCCATCGACGTATACAGGTTACTTCCTAGAACGAACTGCAAAGAGTGCGGAGAACCAAATTGCATGGCCTTTGCAGCAAAACTGGTCAATAGAGAGGTGTCTCTGGAAAACTGTCCTCCGATTCTGCTGAAAGAGCATGAGAAGGCCTATGAGAAACTCCAAGAGATGCTGGCGCCAGTGATTAAGGAGATAACCATAGGCTCAGGAGACGACTCAATTAAAATAGGCGGCAAACTGGTCCTGTACCGGCACGAGTTCACCTACCACAATCCAGTGGCAATAGCCCTTGATGTAACTGACGAGTTGCCACTGAAGCCCAGATTCGAAGGAGAAGAAGCTCTCCTAGATAGGGTGAAGAAGATTGAGGATTTCTCTTACAACTACATTGGAAGGAATCTTAATCTTGATATGATAGCAATCAGGTCGACGTCAAATGATCCCACAACCTTCAAGTCAGCTGTAGAGAATGTTGCCAAAGCCACGAAACTTCCATTGATTCTCTGTGCGTTAGACCCGAATGTTATGGAGGCTGGACTCGTCGCGGTTCAAGATAGAAGACCACTACTCTACGCGGCAACCAAGGACAACTGGAAAAACATGGCTGAGCTAGCGCTGATGTACAACTGCCCGTTAAGCGTCTTTGCCCCGAACGACCTTAATCTTCTGAAGTCGCTGTCAAAGACTTTGATTGAGTATGGGGTTGAAGATTTAGTGCTTGACCCAGGAACATTCGTTGATGAAGGATTATCGGATACTGTCAACAATTTTACTATGGTTAGAAGAAATGCGGTCAAAGGCGGGGATTATCTATTTGGTTTTCCGCTTATTGGAACCCCCATCACAGCTTGGTCAGGCAAGAAAGAGTCAAAGGAAAAGGTGGCGTGGAAGGAGGCGTATGCTACATGCATTCTCATGTCCAGATACGCTGACATATTGATAATGCACAGCTTGGATGGATGGGTTCAGTTGCCAACCATCATATGGAAGTTCAACATTTACACAGATCCTAGGAAACCAGTCGCAGTTGACCCTGGACTATTCACATTTGGGAAACCAAACGAGACGTCGCCTTTGATGCTAACCACCAATTACTCCTTAACGTACTTCACCGTTGAATCCGACCTGAAGAAGTTTGGCGGGGACTACTATCTCGCAGTAGCTGACACGGAAGGGCTGAGCGTTGAAAGTGCTGTAGCCGGGAGGTATCTAACAGCAGAATTGATTGCAGAGACTGTGAAGAATTCAGGAGCCGCAGAGAAGGTCAAACATAAGCATTTGATCATACCTGGTAGAGCTGCGAGGTTAAGCGGGGAGATAGAGGACGAGCTAAAGAATGTTGGTTTACCAGGGTGGCGCGTTATGGTAGGCCCGATGGATTCATC
>CP070826.1:635868-637977 GCA_020344435.1 Candidatus Bathyarchaeota archaeon
CCATATAGCTCTGGATTGGACGCTCGAACTCCAGCGATGATCACAATCCACAGACCAAAGAGGAGAAGAGTGAGCGAAAGCACCTCAGATATGTTATAGAGGATGTTGGCTGCAAGTAGAGACGCAGATATTGCCAAGACTACGACAAGAATACCGATTGAAAAGACGCCTAGCGGTCTTTTTGGCACTAAAATCATCTCCCGATTTATGTTTCTTCAAAGAATATAAAAGGTTTAATCTAGAACAGATCGAATCTTGTTGCTGGGATGTCCCCTTTGATAATCACGCCCGTGGCGCCATCTAGGATTACGCTGTATCTTTCGCCTTTATACTCGTATACAACGAACCACACAGGCGCATGCAGATATACAGAGTCGCCAATCACGAAGTCGTTTTCAATCTCGATGATCTTATCAACCTCCTGCTTCGCCAGAAATTGATGGTGGCGCTCAATTTGCTGTCGAGCTAGCTTCACAGCCTCATCCCTCACCACTTCACTGTTCAACGTCTTGGCGAAATCTTCTATTCTTCTGAAGTCGTATGGAATCTTCCCTTTGATAGGAATATCATATTCTCTTGTTGGGAACTCAGAGGCTTCCCTTGCTAGAACAAGCCAGTTATACTCTCTCTCGATCTTCCCCGCCTTCACAACTGGCGGAGCCACCCTCTCGAAAATTCCCCTATATCTGCTTGTGGTTGCGACCTTAATGACCCAGAAGGGCAGATAGGTCAGATCTCTCTCCAAGATCTTTGAAGACCTTGCCAAATCTCCAGGTTTCAAGAAGCCAGATCTCATCCAGTTCCGTGTGAGCTCTTCTGCCTGGTCTGGCGTGTATTTGTTGAGTATCATGGAGTGCTCAAGGGTGAAGGGTTTCCCCGTCTCTATGACACATGTGAACCCGCAATATCGGCATGTAGCGATTATCTCTCCGGGTTTGAAGCTGATAGGGCCAGCGCAGTTGGAGCATCGAATCTCCTGAATTATCGACATGGCTGATATGGTTATGAGTACAGGTTCGACATAAATTTTCTGAGACTGGACTGGGGAGATTTGAAAGCGAGCGCAAGGCATATTTCGGGCAAGCGTTGGATTCTGTATTACTAGGAGGAAGAACAAATGGCCAGATTAGCCCGCCTGAAGCTCTCGATGACCGTTTCCGTTCTACTAGTAACCACGATATTTGCTGCATTCCTCGTTGCTCTCACGTATCTAATTCGACTTCCACCCATTCCCGCCCTCGCCTTCGCCATACTCGGCACGCTCCTATTCATACTGATCCAGTACTTGATTGGACCTGCGATAGTCAGATGGTCAACGAAACTGCGCTATCTTAAGCCCGGAGAACAGCCTTGGCTGGAGACGACGGTAAAGGCCCTTTCCGAGAAGAGCAACATACCCACGCCGAGACTGGCAATAGTCCCTGACAAGATGCCTAACGCCTTTGTCTTTGGAAGAAGGGCAAAGGACGCAACTCTGGCACTTCACGAGGGACTACTCAGACAATTGACGCAAGAAGAGATCCAGGGCGTTATCGGCCACGAGCTAGGACACATAAAGCACAAAGATTTCGTGGTAATGACGGTTCTCTCGGCGTTGCCACTCATAGCTTATCTGATCGCAAGGCTGACATTCAGAGTGGCATTGGCTACAGATGGGGGGAGTAAGAAGAAAGGAGGGGAAATAGCCTTCAGGCTTCTGCTCGTCATAGCCGCCGCTGTCTCCTTCGTTGTATACATCGTCACTCTTCTATGCGTCATGAGATTGAGCCGCCTACGGGAGCACTACGCTGATGCCTTCTCAGCTTACATAACAGGTATGCCCCAACAACTACAGAGTGCGCTGACAAAGATAACCTACGGGTTATCGCTATCCCCAGAGCCGCCCCATGGAGCCAGGACACTCTACATAGGCGACCCGGCTCTGGCAAAACAAGAGTGCCGAGGCTTACTGCGTAGAAAAGAGGAGTATGATCTTGACAGAGATGGGGTTCTGGACCGAAGAGAGCTTGAGCTCGCTATGGAAAGAGAAGCCAAATCCAGATGGACCACTGTAAACACTTGGTTCACCACACACCCCGCAACCTTTCAGCGGATTCTACTACTTCGAGA
>CP070826.1:638077-640149 GCA_020344435.1 Candidatus Bathyarchaeota archaeon
CGAGACTGGAGAGAGAAGGCCCTCAACCAAAGAAGATCTTTCAATGAGCGCCAAGATAGCCGATTACCTTGAAGCAATCGGCGTCTACTGGCCGATGATAACATCGCAGGATACGCCCGCTCCTGCTAGAGTCTTGCATGACTTGGAAGCATCAATAGCCAACACGGAAAAGCATGTCATGTTCGAGACAACGATCACTCCCGACGAAGCAAGATCCCAGATTGAGATTGCTGCTCTTGTAGCTGGAGGCAGGGAGGAGCTGAAGAGAAGACCCATTATCTCCTCTTGCCACTGCACCATTGCGCCTCTGAAACATGACAAGGGACCGACTGAGGCTGCTATCGAGTTTTCGAGAGCTGGCGTACCAGTCTATTTTCTGCCAATGCCCCAAGCAGGGGTAACTGGTCCCATAACCCTCGCTGGCTCGACGGTTGTTGGCAACGCAGAATCGTTGAGCGGTTTGGTCATTGTTCAGATGGCAGCTCCTGGGGCGCCGATGTTATACAGCTCGGAGGCTTCAAACTTCGATATGAAGAATCTTCGGTGGTGCGCGGGAAGTCCGGAGTGCGGGTTGCTGACTGCAGTCTCCAGCGAGCTCGCCAGATATTACGAGATGCCTTCAACTTCCGCGGGCTTCTCAACCGACGCGAAGATGCCGGGAGCGCAGGCCTGCTATGAGAAAGCGGTTACGGGCACTCTTCCCGTCTTTGCCGGATACGACATTGTAGGCGGGCTTGGACTCCTAGACGCCTGCACACTCTTCACTCCAGAACAACTGATAATCGATGCCGAGATTGCTGGAATGCTCCACCAACTCGCTCAGGGCATCGAGGTGAACGAAGAAACGTTGGCTGTTGACTTAATCCACAAGATTGGTCCAGGAGGCAACTACCTTATGGAGAAGCATACCTTGGAGCATATGAGGAAGGAACATTTCATGCCGGAATTAGCTGACAGACGCTCATATGAAGCTTGGAAGAAGGCTGGTTCAAAAACTACCGTAGAAGCTGCCAGGAAGAAGACCAAGGAAATATTAAGAGAACATCAGCCTGCGCCTCTTGAAAAGGATGTTCAAAAGGGCATGAGCGAAATAATCAGGAAAGCAGAGAGACAGCTAATCCGGAACACTTGATATTAGAATGTGCGCGTCGAGTAGAATATGCACAATCACGAGTGAATAGCGCAGAATCGTTCATTTCAAACGTTAGAAAAGACTTCATTTCAACCCTCCACTACCCAAGAAACGTTACAATGCATGCATATTCTGATAATAGGTTTAGAGTTGCAGAAACAACAGCGGCTGACAGAAACCCGCCTAGTTACAGACGGGCAAGGGAACTGGGGAGGCATCCGAGCAATATGGCAAGTAAATGTTAAAGAACTGCTGTCAGAAATGATATTAATGGCTAAGATTCATGATGCACGCGTACCCTGAAAGAACCGCGATTGTGGCAGTTATTCTGGCTTCAATCCTTTTCTTGAGCGGGGTCAAGGCGCTGTATGGGGTGGAGTATGTTTTCCTCTTGAAATGGGGCAGTTTTGGCTCCGGTGATGGGCAGCTCTATTATCCGAGAAATGTTGCCCTCGACAATGAGGGGTATGTGTACGTGGCTGATACTGATAATCATCGCGTTCAGAAGTTCAATGGCTCTGGCGTTTTTGTCACCAAATGGGGAGGTTGGGGCTGGGATGATGGGCAATTCATCTATCCTTTGGATGTTGCTGTCAACAGTGAAGGGAATGTCTATGTGGTCGACATGGCCAACTGTCGTGTGCAGAAGTTTTCGAGTTCTGGGGATTTCATAACGAAATGGGGAAGCTACGGCTCTGGAGACGGCCAGTTCCGCGTTCCTGCGGGCGTTGGCGTCGACGATCAAGGAAACGTGTATGTGACAGATCACGAGAATCATAATGTTCAGAAGTTCACCGATAACGGGACCTTCCTCTTGAAATGGGGCAGTCAAGGCTCCGATAATGGACAATTGAACTCTCCTCGTGGTGTTGCGGTTAGCAAGCAAGGGTATGTATACGTGGTTGACCAACAGAATTTTCGTGTTCAGAAGTTTACTGAC
>CP070826.1:640249-642317 GCA_020344435.1 Candidatus Bathyarchaeota archaeon
CGCTTGCTTCTATGGGATTCAGCTTGATTGATTGAGTCTCAACACTGTAGGTGAATCCTTGTATGAATCGCATGATTTGATTCACCAGCTTCTCATCTTCCATCTTCTTGGCTATCTGTAATGCTTGATGGATCTTCTCTCCTGCTTCCTTAAGGTTGTCTGCCTCAACTAGCGCTTCTGCAGCCGTCAACAATCTTTCTACTTCTCTCTCATTCAATGCGCGTTCATCCATGAGCCCCACTAGGCCGTTCTAGTCCGATTCCTTCAATCTATCTTCGTATTTGCGGTTGGTTCCCTCTTCCAACTTGTATCCGCATTTGGGACATGTATCGATGGGTTCCATGATCGGCTGCGTTGTGAAACCACACCCACCGTATTTTCTGGGGCATTCCATTACGTAGGGCAGGTTGACCTGTGGCTTCACTTCATGTGTTAGATCTAGCCTTCCATTTATTGCCACGACTCCCTTCACTTTCATTTCGATCTCCGTAAAAGGATCAGGTCTCGTGTGCTTTGGGATATCCACTTGAAAGCGTTGCTCGTAGCGTTGTCCCTTGCTGAGTTTCATCGGACCTGCGAGTGGAATGCTTTCTGTTCCGAGTGTTGATGAGATGTTTAAGCTGCTACTGCCCCATCGCCCTTTCTGCTTCCATTCTGTCTTGCTGTCACCGCGGATCTCCACCCTGAATTCGTCTACGGGCATCTCCTCTTCTGCCGCAACCACGATTCGGCCTGTGAACCTGTCAGTTGCTTCATACGCGGCGCGGTCCAGCTGCACCTCTATCTTACCTTTAGGCTTCTTGAACTTGCCAAAAATCCCCATGATCCTCCCTCTCTTCATCAATTGCGTTTGAATCTATGTAGGCTGGTGCAATGCACGCACGCATTTAAGCCTTGCCTCATACCTCTGTTCCTTTGGAATAATTGTATGCATGCGAACACTCCACACTATGCACGCTTCGACTAAAGATTTAAGGGGGGAACTCCTATGTTATATCTGTGCGATAGAGAAGGTGGGAGTAGGCGGGAGATGGGCGGACTTCCACTGGAAAGAGACGAAATCATCGCTATTCTAGTAAGAGATAATTTGCGTCTATTTCCAGCGCTCTTAAGGGAGATCAGCGAATGCTGCGGTTTTCATGCCCCAACATGTGAAGACCTGTATGAAATCTATGGCGCCTTCAACGATTATGGTCTGAATATGGTCTATCGCTGTTTTGTGAAGAGAGAGATGACCTCCGAGGAGAGATTCACGCAGTACCGTTTTGTTCAATGGTTAGCCAAACGACACAAACAAATGAAAAAGATGGATTTCGGTAGAGGGATGTCCACTGTTGGTGGAATCGACTTGGTAGGCCGCGACGAGAACGATGATATTATAATTGTGGTCGAATGCAGTTGCAGGGAAGAAAAGGCAAGAGAAGAGGATCTTGATAAGTGGATTGAAAACGTCAAGCTGATAAAGAAGGCAATAGCTGACAAATTGAAGATGGCGTATTTTGTGGACATCAGAGGCTACACGCAAGAAGCCCTGGACAGCTTGCTCAGACGAAAAGACATTACGAGCGATGGAAGGTTAAAGACTGGTGTTATCGGAAGGGTCAACCTAGGTCTTTGTGAGGAACAAGAAGGGCAGATCAGAAAGCTGGAGATAATGTAAGCACAGCAATTTCCAGCCAGCAGCACGGATTACCCGCGCGCGGGCAATAGAGGCGTGATACTATGAAGGTCTGATGCCCTTTCTGCTCTTTTCAACTGCTTCCATCTTCTCTTCTACATTTCTGACAAATCTTCTTAGAACCTCTAGCTGTCTCAGAAGCTTCTCTTCTTCCTTCCTGTTCAACATTCATCAAAGACACTAATCTACTTGATATGATTAAGAGATTATGAAAGCAGAATCAGTATTCTAAGTTATACTGCTAAAGTGTGCTTTCTCCAGGCTTTTCTAAGCCAGCGTCAGCTTTGCAAGCTGCGCGTGAACGATAGATATCATTAAATGGAGCTGCGATGCTAGAGAAAATATGGGGTCTATGGGCTTCGTGAAATGGTGGATATGAAGTGTTAGCAG
>CP070826.1:642417-644456 GCA_020344435.1 Candidatus Bathyarchaeota archaeon
GTCAAGAGTTTCATGCACTACTCCTACACCGATTTTCGCTACAGAGAGCCAGTTGAACTGGCCGAAAGGTTGAACAAGATACTGCCAATGAAATGCAGATACTTCTTTGCCAGCGGCGGCACTGAAGCCAACGAAGCAGCCATCAAAATAGCCAGACATCACACCAAGAAACATATGTTCATCGGCTTCATGGGCAGCTTTCACGGCAGAACCGCCGGTACCATGCCCTTCTCATCATCAGCACCTTCGCAAAGGCGCCATTTCTACCCCCTAATGCCCGGAGTAACCCTTACCCCATACGCCTACTGCTATCGGTGTCCATTCAAGCTTGAGTACCCAAACTGCAATCTATGGTGCGTCGACTTCATCGAAAAATGGCTATTCAAGAGATTTGTACCCCCCGAAAACACCGTGGGCTTCCTCTTCGAGCCGATTCAAGGAGAGAACGGCTACGTCGTTCCACCTCCTGAATTCTTTCCACGACTGAAGAAGCTTGCTGACAAATACAATCTCCTGATGATTGACGATGAAATCCAAGTTGGAATGGGACGAACAGGAAAGTTCTTGGCAATAGAACACTGGAATGTAATTCCAGACATAGTAAGCTTGGGCAAAGGAATTGCAGGAGGAATACCGCTCAGCATAGCAGCAGGCAGAAGAGAGGTTCTTGATCTACCTCCCGGAGCCCACTGCACAACAACTGGAGGAAACCCTGTCGCATGCACCGCTGCGCAAGCAACCCTTGACGTACTCTTTGAAGAGAAGCTGATGGACAAATCCGCAGAACTCGGAGATTACACGATGAAGCGACTGAAGGAGATGCAAGACCAGTACAACATCATTGGAGACGTGAGAGGCAAAGGCCTAGCCATAGCTGTCGAATTTGTAAAGAACCGTAAGACCAAGGAGCCCGCATCCACTGCAGCCAAGGACATAATCGAGAAGATGTTCAAGAGCGGAGTTGTCATGGTAACTGGCGGCGTGTCTTCAGTAAGGATAGCTCCACCGCTAGTAATACCGAAAGAACTCATGGATACAGGCCTCGAGATATTTGAGAGCGCAATAGAACAAGTTGATAAGGCGTACTACAAAGAGTGAGAGTTAGGCGATCATCTGCACGTCAAGAACCATCTCACGCAAGCAATCAATTTGCAAGCATGTACTGCGAGGTGGTCACGCCCTCGCGCTCTTTATGCCATATTTCTCTTCCAAGCTCTTGTCATATGGAGCTTGTCTTTCCTCGCATTTTTTCCTCGGGCACAACTGACAGCTGTAAAACGTGACTTCTGTTGGGAAGTATATTCCAGACGCGGACTTCCTAGGAATCATCAAGAGACTGTCAGTCAACTCAACTCCAATCAAATCCTTGACATTATCGAAGAGTGAAAACAATTGCTTCTGTTGTGTTATTGGCCAATCCTTCAGAGACCCAGGATTCATCTCTGAGATCTTCTCAAGCCTATATCTTCTCTTCAGAAAATCTTCAAAATACGTTCCTATAGAATCTATGGCCATGTTGCCTATCGTTTCCAAGCTATATCGTTTCACGAGATCACTGAATGAGTTAGCTGTGTCCTCTAATTCTTTTCCAATAGTCATAATATACGGAAAGACCCGTTCTATCTTTTCCAGATTGATTCTGAGAACGCGGCTCGTGAAGCTTACACCATCGATTTCCACAGCATCATCACTTCTGTTGTTAACGTAGGAGACTTCATAGATGACCTTGGGGCGAATTACAGAATGAGCAGTCTTAACCAGCTCTTGGACTTCTTCTACATATTTCCCATTACTCAGATGTAGCTGCTTCAAAACGGTCTCAGGATCCAACTCGACAGGAATATCATCCAATAGTTCCATAGTACGAGTAAAAAGAAGGTCTTGTAATAAATATTGCGAACGAGTCAATTTCGGAGTGTATGCATCTTCTGTCGTACCGAAAGAACAATATTCGCTGTTTGGCAAATAATGCTGAGTCAGGTGGAGATGGAGAAATTGGTGAAGGTTCTTGCTGTGGTTGGAAGCCCTCGAAAAGAGAA
>CP070826.1:644556-646589 GCA_020344435.1 Candidatus Bathyarchaeota archaeon
CCTTGGGTTCGAGTTGACATCTTCGGCTTAGAAGGATTGAGAGGCCTCTGATGTAGCGGTAATCGTAGCCTAAGTCTTCTTCGAAACCTTCCACTGCTTCGTTCAGTTCACCCTTTGTCTTTCCCACGTAGTCTTTATAGGTTTTAATGAGCAAGCTTGCAACATCAAGGCTTCCTTGGTTGAGTAGGGCATAACGTGGTCTTATCGTATCTCGCCATCTCCTAGTGATGAGAAGATTGCTTGGCAACAAGACTGCTTCCTCCTACCGATGTCTCCTCTGGCTTATCCGGGTCTCCACTGTCTCTCGAGCCACGATTTCGATGAGGTGTGCCTGTTTCCCCTGTCTCTTCCTTAAGATTCTACCTAGGCGTTGAATGTATTCTCTGCTGCTCCCCGTTCCACTTAAGATGAACCCTATGGAGGCATCTGGAACGTCGACGCCTTCATCCAATACTTGGCTGGTCACAATAGCCCTATATTCTCCAGCCTTGAACTTCTCCAGAATCTCCTTCCGTTCTTCCCTCGGTGTCTGATATGTTATGGCTGGGATTAGGAAGTGACGGCTTATTCGGTATACCAGCTGGTTGTAGCGGGTGAATATCAGAATCTTCTCTTGGTCGTAGATGTTTAGGAATTCTCCCAAGGTCTCTATTTTGGCTTCCGAGTTGAGGATTGTCTTCAATGCTTTGTTTCTAGCCAACAGGGCTTTCCTGGCTTCTGGATCGTTTCCCGTCCTCATGATAAACCTCCGGAAATCTTCTGGGCTCCTCAGCACGATCCTCCTCCGCTTCAAGTAGTTGGCAAAGACAGCGTACTCCGTTTCGTAAAGCCTCTGCTCATCAAGCGTTAGATCGACAAGAATCTTTTCTTGGGTGTATGGGGATAGGTGTCTTCCAGCTAGAGCATCCACTCCAAGTTGGTAGACGCGCCCGCCAACCAATCGCGTCAGGTCATGATGACCCCCGTCCTCCCGTTCGTAGGTAGCTGTGAGACCCATCCTATACGGTGCTATGTACATCTCAGCTATCTGACTGTAGCTTGGGGCTGGTAGGTGATGCACCTCGTCGAAGACTATGAAGATGAATTTGTCTCCTAACTGCTCGGCTCGGAGGTATGCTGAGTCATAAGTGGAGACAGTTAAAGGCCCCAGCGTATCGTCCCCTCCTCCGAAGGCGCCCACCGCTATCCCAAATTGGCTGCTGAGAATCTGCCGCCACTGATCCAGAAGATCTAGGGTGGGAACCACCACCAATGTAGCAACATTTAATTTCTCAATAGCCTTCAGTGCCACGAAAGTTTTGCCAGCAGCTGTGGGCAAGACTACAACGCCTCTCTTACCCGCCTCGAACCAAGCGTCTAGAGCAGCTTTCTGGTAGGGACGCAGCTTTGCCCGGCAGGAGAGAGTCGGTGCTGGAGGCGGGTTAGCCGCTTCATCGCGAAAAGCCATACGGCATCCCTCTAAGTATGCTAAGACCTCACGGTAGTAGATTGCCATAGTCCGGAAGGCACCCACTCTTGGATCCCACTGGCCATATGGGGTTCCAACCTCCCCGTGGATGAGGAGACTTCCCCTGTCATACCTCAGAGAAATCATTCACATCTCGTCCGTTGCAGGAACGCCCAAACACATCTTTTCATAGATTGTTTCTTTTCCGTAAAAGAGTTTTCAGTCATTGTACAAAACAATGTTAGAAAGGCTGAAAGATTTGTCTCTCAGCAGGTCTCTGAAATGGACCTGAGGATCGCGCGTTATGCATTCAACATAAATCGAGCGATCCTTCCAATCCAAAGTCATTCTCCAAAGCACACTAACAAACTTTTTATGTTAAGGAAGTTTGAAATAGTATCCTCTGGTCCTATTTTCTTATGAGGTTACCAATACAGATTCAGGCAATCTTATTCAAGAGAAGTGGTGGCGAAATTCAGTACCTGCTTCTGAAGAGATGTCCTGAAAGGGGAGGATTCTGGCAACCAGTAACAGGCGGCTTGGAGGAAGGAGAAAACAGATTAGAAGCCTTGAAGCGGGAAATCAA
>CP070826.1:646689-648709 GCA_020344435.1 Candidatus Bathyarchaeota archaeon
CCACCATCCCACCAGATGTCGTGAGTGAAGCCAATGCCCAACTCATCGGCGATGTTTGCCTCTGAGAAGAAGAATGGCCAATCCTCCAACAAGCCTGTATCTAACACCGCGACGTAAACACCTTCTCCGTCCTCGGTTACGTCGGCATCAACCATATCGACCCAGAAGGGAGTCACCACGGGAAGGCCATTGCTCGCCTTTATCGACTCCGTATCCAGTTCAGCTTCAAGCTCTTCTCTGAAGATCATTACGTCCATGGGAAGCTCACGATCGGGCTCAGCCATCAAAGTTGCCGCTGGGATCATTGCAAGCACTAGAACCGCTAAGATCAACAATATTGCTGACTTTTTCAATCTGTACTTCTCCTTTCTTTTCGGTGACTACAGTTACCCGTTTTGAGGATTTTAATCTTGTGGAATTAACTTCCATCTGCCTGTGAATGCGCAGTTGATGTTGAAAATCTTAAATAGCTCCCAAACAAATGATAATGTGAGCGTCATGGCGGAAATCTGTCCAATCTGCGGACTTCCACGAGATATATGTGTCTGTGGCGAAATCTCCAAAGAGCAGCAAAGGATCAGGGTGCGCAAGGAAACACGCAAATGGGGTCGTGCGGTAACCATAATTGAGGGCCTTGACGACAAGGAAACGGATCTTGTGAAGCTGGCTAAAACACTCAAAGCTGTGTGTGCCTGTGGGGGAACGGCTAAGAACAGTCAAATCATCCTGCAGGGAGATCATCGAAATACAGTGCAGTCATATCTTATCCAACTTGGATACCCAGATGGCAACGTAGAATTGCAATGAGTTCCAAGGAGCAGGATCATGGGCATACTCCGGAACTTTTCTGAGGTACTGAGGGGACTGAAAAGAAGAGGGCCAGTGAAGAAACTTTGCCCCAGCTGTGGTGGCTCCAAACTCCTGCTCTCAAGCAGATTTGATATCTGGCTGACCCCTGAGCAGTATATATGCGAGAGCTGTGGCTACAAAGGTCCGATTGTAATGGAAGTGGAGGCAGAAGAAACTCCTGAGGGCGAAGGATAATTCGAAACTGGTTCTGTGACGCAACGAAAAATGTCATTCTGGCAATTCGAGTCCCAGCCGCCTCTTGAGGCTCTTGTAACGATTCCTAACCGTCACCTCAGTTACTCCCCCTGCCTCGGCGATGTCTTTCTGCGTCTTCTTCTCATCATTCTGCAGACAAGCTATGTATAGGGCGGCTGCGGCTAGACCCATAGGGTCCTTTCCTGAGGCGGCATGTCTTTTCTTGGCCTCACGGAGAATTTTGATCGCGACTCCTTGGGTTTTTCCTGAGATGCCTGTCTTCTCTGCAATCTTAGAAATGTAGGTGAGGGGATCAGCTATGGGCATGTGGATGTCAAGCTCTCTAATCAAGAGCCTGTAGCATCGAGCAACATCCTTCTTGTCCACGAGGCTGGCTTCGGATATCTCACGGAGACTTCGGGGAGTCTCGGTCTGGCGGCAGGCAGCGTATAAAGAGGCAGCTGCAATAGCTGCTATAGACCTTCCACGCACCAAGCCTTTATCAAGGGCTTTGCGATAGATCACAGCTGCCTTCTCTTTCACAGAGCTGGGAATGTAGGCTTTGTCTGAAAGGCGGTCGAGTTCGGCCATGGCTTGAGCCAGGTTTCGATCCACAGATGAATGAACTCGTGATCTAATCTGCCACTTTCTCAGTCGCCACATTTGAAGACGCGTAGTTAGAGGGAGTTTACGCCCAAAGGCATCACGGTCAACCCGGCCTATCGCCGTGGACAACCCCTTATCATGCACAGAATAGGAGGTTGGGATTCCTACACGACTTCTAGACGCCTTCTCCTCCTGAGTGAACGCCCGCCACTCCGGCCCCTTATCCATCATCTGTTCACGGACGACCAAACCACAATTTCCACAGACAGTCTCGCCCGTGTCGTAATCGTGAACGAGATTTGGGCTACCACATTCAGGACAGCTGTCCTTTGAGGTCTGCCTCTGTCGCACCTCTCTTCTTTCCATAACT
>CP070826.1:648809-650818 GCA_020344435.1 Candidatus Bathyarchaeota archaeon
AATTCCGGTTGCGCCCATGTCAATGGCTGCGAGCGGCGCTACAGCTCCTGCAACAATCGCTGGGACATTGGTCATAGTCAACAGTGAGAGTTTGGCTGCCATGGTTATTCTTGAATGCGCAAATCCAGGCGCTCCGATGATCTACACTGCAGAATCATGCCCGACAAACATGATGACCGGCGACTTCAATTATGGCGCGCCAGAGTCTATCCTCATTGCGGCCGGTGTGGCTCAGATGGCTAAGTTCTATAAGATTCCGAGTTATCCGATTGGCGTTGGAATGGACGAGACCCCCAGAGACTGGGATGAACTGAAGGCATTCTCAAGCGGACTAGGTCAGATGTGCCGTGGAGATATAGGCTCCGGCTTCGGAAGCCTTGAAGACGCTAAGGTATCCTCCCTTACACAATTGATTCTCGACGTTGAAGCCTGGGAATATGCTCGTGCGTACCTCCGCACTTTCAGAGTTGACGAGGAAACCTTAGGATTCAATGCAATCAGGGAGGTGGGTCCTGGAGGAAACTTCTTGGGGATCAGACACACCCTCAAACACTTCCGCCAAGAGATGTGGTTCAGAGATGAACCGGTAATCCTAGATCTTTCATCCAACGGTTCTCTTGCTGAAATAGCGAAAGAAAAGGTAGGGCAGATACTCTCCGAACACAAGCCACATCCGCTCGAAGAGGAAGTACAGAAAGAACTGAAACAGATTCTGCTCAACAGCGAAAGAGAATTGCTGTAAGGCCAATGCATGCATACCTTGAAGCCTCCTCCTTTAGACGCAGCCGCATGGCTTGTGCTTGGCAGGATTGGAAAGAGATTTATACAAAAAAGATGGAAGAATCTTTTGTCACTTTCTCAGGTGAAAGACTTTGCCAGTGGTTTATGCCGTAAAGCATGTGATGTCCAAACCTCTCATAACCGTTGATGCTGAAACTTCTGCCCAGGCGGCAATGCAACAGATGGTTCAGAAAGACGTAGGCGCCTTGGCTGCAACTGAAAAAGGTCAACCCGTAGGGATACTAACTGAGAGAGATATCATGAAGAAGTGTTGTTCAGACGCCTCATGCAGCTCGGTCAAAGTAAGGGAGATTATGAGTGCCCCTTTGATAACTGTTAATTATGAAACAACCCTGGGCGAAGCCGTCGAAACAATGGCCAACAAAGACATCAGAAGACTCTTCGTCACAGAGAAGGGAAAGATCGTAGGCATCGTCACTCAAAAGGACTTGATCAAGGGTTCTCTAATAGCCTTCCACGCTCTGGACTTAGCACTCTCTAGCCTCTGACATTTGTGCTTGCAGGCGTGCTCAGTCCGTGTTTCTATTTCTCAGCGCCATCTCCACGAACTCTACGATGTCATATACTCTCATGTCAATTCCGTGTCTTTTTAGGGTGTAGAGAAAGTTCGTGTGACAAAGCGGGCAACTCACGGCGAGGGCCTCGGTGTCAAGTGGCATGATATCCTCTCTTATTCTCTGAATGGCTAGGCTCATGCTGGCGCCGCTGTCAACACCCCATAATCCACCGCCGCCCCCGCAGCATCGTGAGCGCTCCCTGCTAAGATCAGGCTCGATCAACTGCAGATCCGGAATAGACTTCAGCAGTCTCCGAGGGGGGTCATAGATTCCACAATGTCTCCCCAATCCGCAAGGATCATGATACGTGACCTTCAAGGGTAATCTGTTCAGTCTCAAATCACGGTTCTTTGCCTGACGAATCAGCAACTGGGAGCTATGGAATACTGGGCATGGAATCTCAACCCCCAATCTATTCGGATAGAAGTCTGTGAAGGTTTCGTAGCAGCCGGAGCAGGAGGTCACGAGCATTTCAACCCCAGCTTCATCAACCTCTCTGGCAACTTGCTCAGCATTTCTCTTCGCCTCTTCAAATAAGCCTCCAACGACCAGGGAGAACCCACAACAACCTTCTCTCTCCCCCAGAGTCATTAGGTTGATGCCGGCCGCGCTCAGCACTTTCACGGTGGCGTTTGCCGTCGAACGAACGCC
>CP070826.1:650918-652926 GCA_020344435.1 Candidatus Bathyarchaeota archaeon
TGTTGATTCGCTGTTGAGCGTTGCTACTATTATGCTGACCTTTGGAAGGGTAGCTTTTCCTTCTGTTGCCCCGTTTTCCAATCATCACATCTCAATCGGTTCTTCTCAAGCAATCCTCGCGCTCAGTAAACTACAATAGGTTAATGAACTAGAATAAATACGATGCGATTATGGAATACAATATTCTTGTCCCATCCTTCAATGGATCAAGTCGAGAAGCTCCTACAGTCCTCTGTTCAAAGCTTATAGGGATCTCCATGACCTTTGCACCCATCTTCAATGCTTTGACTAGCATCTCAGATTCCACTTCATAACCCCGAGAATTCAACTCCATTCTACTTAGAGTGGAAGATCTGATTACTCTAAAACCAGACTGAGAATCAGAGAACTTCATGCCGGTGAGGAACTGGATTAGATTGTTGAATATCCTGTTGCCTATTCTGTTTACTTTTGGAATCTTGGCATTGTTGGTTTGATTGCTTAGGAATCTTGATCCTATTACAAGATCAACTCTATTCTCTTTTATACACTGTAAGATCGTTGGAATCTCTTCTGGCTGGTGTGATCCATCCGAGTCTAACGTAACTATAACAGTTCCCTTCGCTCTTTCGAAGCCTAACCTTAGCGCGTGTCCTTTGCCTTGATGGGGTTCCCTTAGAACATGGGCTTCACTTGCCTGAGAGATTTCTGCTGATCTATCTGCCGAACCGTCGTCAATAACCAAAACTTCGTAGGGGAGGTCAATTTTTCCCAGTGTGCTCCTTGTTCGAGCAACTATGTCACCTATCGTGAGTTCTTCATTAAACACTGGAATGACAACCGAAACGGTGAACTCTTCCCTATTCACAGCCTCAACCTACATTTTGCCTCTGTTTTAGGGTATCCCCTATCCAAATAAATAGTTTGACTGCATCTGATATCCACACAGAGAATCGTCTAATTTTTATATGAAAGAAGGTTGATGTAGTTTGCGAGTTTACTTAAGAACCCCAAAATCAGTCAAGAAATAGGAAAAATCAGAGTGACACAAATGTTGACAGAGATTGAAAAGAACATAGAGTCAAGAAGAGAGACGGACAGAATCATGTGGTTTTCGATGTGGATTCTGCTCTCAGTGGCAAGTTTTGGAGTAGCATGGTTTTTAATGATATATTTCTTGATCAAAAGAAGAAACGACCACTTTTTGAGACAAGACAAACTAGAGACTCTGATTTCGACAAGACTGAGGCAACTCAGCGAAGACAAACTACGACACCAGAATCCAGCAGCCTCTATAAAAACTGAGAACCCCAGACTCTTCAGAAACGCTCAAGTTTGGGCTCTGTCAACGCTTCTAGTTTTTCCTGCCTTCTTCGTCCTCTATTTTCTAGAGACGGATCTCCATGAACATGAAGAACGTGAGCATACGTTTCTAGAAGAGACAATCTCACTCGCACAAGACTCCGGAGTAGACATAAGAATCGATGGTTTTCCAATAACAAAAAAGTTTGCATCGGATAGATACTTGATCCTCACCGTCGCAACATGTGGCTTTGCGGCCCTATATTGGCTCTACCGTATCTTCAATGACTACAACCAACACTTCAATAGACAATGGAAAATCGAGGATGATATACTCAAGTTCTTCAAGTCTGTCAACAACTTAGAACCCGGCTGGTAGTCGCGCGCGCATGTTACCTTTTATAGCTGGAGGAACAATACGAGTCTCTCAAAAGTCTAATTAGGAGACCTTCGTATGGTTGACATTTCTGAACTCGTGAAGACGTCTATCAGAGAATCACGCCCATGCGTTCACGGTGGAAACGTTTGGGAAATCTCAAAGAAATTCAAAATCCCCTTACATCAAGTGATTGATTTCAGTGTTCCCATCAATCCCCTAGACATTCCCAGAGAAGTCACACAGAGCATTCTCGACCACCTCGGTCTGATAAGGAATTACCCTGACCCAGATCATGAATGGCTAGTTGAAACGCTTTCCAATTACGTGGGAGCCGAGTCTGACAACATA
>CP070826.1:653026-655027 GCA_020344435.1 Candidatus Bathyarchaeota archaeon
CGCGGAGACTGGTTTCTTTTTCAGTTCTTCGTACTCGATAGATCTGAAGGTCTTGTCCAGTATCTGGCCCGAAGATGTTGATAGGCTGTTGATTCCTTGGGCGAGGACGATATACTTGTTGGTCGCCAAGTCTTCAACTGTCTTGATCCTGAAAGCCGACTTCAAATCCTCGGCATCTGAATCGCTTACGCCACTTATGGCTGAGACAGGTGCTTTGCGTAGCTGTTCTAGAGACCAAGTCTCATATGGTTTGTCGTAGAACCTAACCAACCATTTTGAGTTCAACGCCATTCTTGTTCCCTCTTTGGACTTCGAACATCTATCTGATGAATTACCTTTCTTAAGCTGTGAAGAGGTTATATAAACGATTGCGTGGACAAGCATCTCAAGCATAGAACCACCGCGGTCTCGTCCCTAGAGGAGAATAAGTGGTCATCTGCTCAATCACAAAAAAGGAGGAAGAAAAGTTTTGTTTGACCCCTACTTTGGTCCCCTGTGGCTACAATGTACAGCCAAGACGTCGATTTGTTCGTGGATTCCTTCAATTGCCCTTATCCCGCGTAGAACGTCTTCACGCATGCGTGCGGACTGGAAAAACTTCCTTGACAGTATCGAAGTCTTTGTCATTGCCCTCGGAAAAGGGGAACATAAGAGGCGCTCTCTATCATACTTGAAGGCGACTCTTCCATAGCTGCAAGTGGCTCTCTACAACACTCCAGCGGCCCTCAGAATCCGTAGCATTGAAGCCATTGCGACCGTAGTCTGAGCTATTTGAACATACTTGTTTCTAGCCAATTCCCTAATGGTATCAATTCCTAAGATTCTCTTGAGAAGGGCACAATCCTCCACAGAGATCCCAGAGATCGCAGAGACTGGTTTCCTTGCCAGATCCTCAAACGCTTTCGATTCGAATGTTTCGTTGTGGATCCGTATGGAATATTCTGATAGGGAATCAATTCCTTGGGCAAGCTTGACGTATTTATTCGTGGCGAGATCGCTGACTGTTTTGATTCGGAAAGCCGTCTTCAATACCAACGCGTCTGATTCGCTGATTCCGCTGATTGCGGAAACAGGTGCCTTGCACAATTCTTCGATGCTCTTGCCTTCATAGGCCTCGTCGTAAAACTGGATGATAAATCTGGACTTTCCCATAGGATTTGCCTCTGCGACTATGGCTCCAACTCTCCGGTCGAAGCAGATATAAGCGTTATCTTCGCGTTCGGGTGTTTTCTTTCGACGAAACCTTTCTGGAAGATTTTTTTCAGTGTCGTGAGTGTCTCCGAGAACGCCCTCACCTAAGCGGTTGGGCAGAGCGAGTGGAGTCTATTCCAAGTAATCAATGATTTTGCCTTCTTGGGTGAGCTTATATTCCAATCTGCCTTGTTTCTTTTCCTTCTCCACGCAGAAATCATGCTCTAGCACCTTCAGATGCCATTCCAAGGTCTTGCCATCTAGTCCTGTGCGAGATTGGAGGTCTTCAGGGGTTGAGCATCCTTCCTTTAGAGCTCTCAGAATTCTCCTTCTCAATGGATTGTTTACGGCCCTTAAGTAGCGTGCGTGGTACTGTCTTGTCTCCTCAATTGAGTTGCCGACTGTTTTGGAGCTCTTGTCTGACAAGGTGCCTCACGATGCATGCACGCATGTCATTCTATATAAATGCTGCTTGGACTATAATGGGGTTCATGAGCCAATCCGTGAATAAAGTTGGGGAGAATAATAGTTCAACGCCCAACATCATCAGAGTGAAGTGGATCGATGGAATGCGATTTGTGGCAACAGACAGCATGGGACACTCCATTGTAATGGATGCCCCAAAGAAATCTGGCGGTGAAGATTCGGGTTTCAGCCCCATGCAACTGCTATTGGCGGCTTTGGGCGGCTGCACAGGCATGGACGTCATACATATAATGCGAAAGCAGAAGCAACAAGTCAACGATCTGGAAATATCAGTGTCTGGAAGGCGAGCTGAGGAGCAACCACGCGTCTACAGCAACATCAACG
>CP070826.1:655127-657075 GCA_020344435.1 Candidatus Bathyarchaeota archaeon
TCTCTTAACCGAAGGAACGATGACTGCAACGGCCTATACGAGCAAGAAGTTAACAGTCACAATAAGTGGGACTGAAGCAACAAGCACAGAAGTCTACTGTGGAAATCGAGGAGAACCCCTGGCAATCTATATCACACGGGGAAACATATCATGGAGCTACAACCCCTCTACAACCAGTCTATCTTTGAACGTATTCCACGAATGCTCGACAAGAATACTGATCTACTGGAAACATCCTGCTGATGTGAACAATAATGGCGTAGTTGACGCACGCGACCTAACAAAAATCGGCAAAGCCTACGGAGCCACACCAAGCAGTCTGAACTGGAATGAGGCTTGTGACATAAACGGAGACGAAATCATTGACGAAGTAGATTTGACAATTCTGGAGGAGAATTATGGAGAGCATATCTGATTGTACGATGAGAATGCAGTCTCAAATGGCTCTCGTAGTGGCTTCCATGAAGCGCGCATTCATATACTTAATATTCACCCAAATGTGTCATACCAATACGCTTGGGTCTCACTTCAGGAAGACTGATTGAATGGGCGATAAAACGTTGGTGACTGGAGGGGCCGGTTTTGTGGGCAGCACGCTTGTACGGGCTCTTCTCGACAAAGAACACTCCGTGACTGTTCTAGACAATTTGAGCACGGGTTTTAGGAACAATCTACCCCCGAGCGATAGGCTAACCCTCATCACAGGCGACGTCAGAGATTTCGAGTTGGTCTCAACGATCGTCCACGGCCACAAGATGGTGATACACCTTGCTGCCCAGGCTTTCATCCCATTCAGCTATGAAGCGCCATTGCAAGTTGCAGACGTCAACGCGATGGGAAGCATCAACGTTTTCAAGGCCTGCTTGAACCATGAAGTCAAACGTCTGGTCCACGTGAGCAGCAGCGAGGTCTACGGCTCGGCCAAGTATGTGCCTATGGATGAAGCCCATCCTCTCGGGCCCCTCAGCACCTATTCCGTGGCCAAAGCCGCAGCTGACATGTGGGCCCAAACCTTTCACTGGGAACACAGACTCCCCGTCGTTATACTAAGGCCATTCAACACCTTCGGGCCCAGAGAGAACCTGCCCTACTTCATACCTGATATGATACGGCAATGCATCAAAGAACCCTCGATCCACGTGGGAAATCTCGAGGCCGAGCGAGACTTCACGTATGTAGATGACGTTGCCAACGCGATGGTAGCCGCTCTCGAAACCGAGGATATAGAGGGCGAGAAGATCAACCTCGGAACCAGCAGAACACATACGATGAAAGCAGTCTTAGACCTAATAAAGAGTAGAGTTGGTGTGGAAGACAAGGAAGTCAAGGTTGAGAGCGGGAGGCTGAGGCTGAAGGATGTTGAGGTTCTCATAGCAGACAACAGAAAGGCAAAGAGAATCTTGGGCTGGACGCCTGAGACCGAGTTTGAGGAAGGAATGCAGAAGACCGTAGAATGGTACAATACTCAAGGCAGGATGTGGGGTTACGAGAACCGCGGATGGCCTTGGAGATACTAACGTAAAAGCGATACCTCGAGTGTACACTTACTGCCTTGCCGGTCCTCGAAAGGGCAATGTTGGGCTTTTGCTTTTTGATGGCAGTAGGTCCCACCATCTCCTGTTCACGTAATGACGCATTAGGACAGCTTGGAAATGTTCCTTCTGCGTCTGCTTCTTCAAGTGGCGTTTCTGTGGTAGCTCAAGGGGCTCCTGCTTAGAGATGACAAGTTCGCTATTGGTTTCCACCTTGCCAAACTTGCGTCCCAGCTCGATAGCTTTGGAGTAACTCTTCTGCATGTCAGATTTGTGCTTGTCTTTTACTTGTTTAAGCTGTTTTTCCAACTCTTCACGTAGCCTCTTTTCATCCTCATAGCGCTTCTTGTACTCCTCCTTTTTGTTCTGCTCTTGCTTGAGCAGCATGAAGAGGCCGGTTGTCTCATATTCGCTGC
>CP070826.1:657175-659110 GCA_020344435.1 Candidatus Bathyarchaeota archaeon
GACGAGTGATCTAAATCCAAGAGCAATACTCAAACAGACAAGCATTAGTGCCAGATAATGCGGATGCCTGATGGAGGCATAGATGCCGCTTGTAACGAGCGTGGCACCAGTTTTCGAGTGTAAGTTCTGACCTAAGCGGTCGAATTCCCTCTTTGAGAGAACCCAAACGCAAATGCCTAGAGCGAAAATTATGCCACAAGCCAGCCAAGCAACCAACCATGGGATTGGTAATAGAAGAAAGTCAAACCAAGCTGTGAGGACACCTACAGGAATCACCATAAAAAAGAATACAAAAAAGACTGCTCCAAGCGCAGAATAGCGTTTTTCCATATGCGCCCAGCCCCAGAATCTCTCTTCTTCTAAGAATACACTTACAGTTTGAAAAATGTTTCCAACCGTATCCAAAGCTGGGTTGGTTGGCTAAGATTGCGCGCGCATAGGTTCTGTTTGCAAATAGTAGGCTAACTGCACAAAAAGTGTGACTTGTAAACATGACACTGCAGAAATGGGGAGTTCGCGAGAAACATCTCCACCATGGTGAAAACATCTCACCTCATGCTCACATAAGACTTAAGATTACACTGAACCCAACAGTGAACACATGGAACTCACAATTCTAGGATCTGGCGGAGCTACAACAATTCCTAGACCCGGCTGTAACTGCAGGATCTGCACAGAAGCAAGAATCAAGGGAATACCATACACCCGTTCAGGGCCCTCCATGTTCATCAAAGAGGGAAGCGTGCTTTTTGATACCCCCGAGGAGATAGCAGGTCAGCTAAATAGAGAAAGAATAGAGGCTATAGACTACATCTTCTATACACATTGGCATCCCGATCACACATTTGGCATGAGAATCGCTGAGCGAATGTACAAGTTTTGGCTTGATATTGGTGTGAGAGGAAACAAACCGAAGAACAAGGTCAGGGTGTGTGCTATACGTGAGGTCATGGAAGATTTGAGGTCTATGGGCTCCAGGCGTGGCCCGTTTTTCACATACTACGAAAGGAGCGATCTAATCGAACCGGTGGAATTAGAAGACGAAGAAGAGTTCGAGATTGGAAGACTCAGCGTAACACCTTTCAAGGTTCGAACGACCTACTGTTCCTCTACGATATTCCTTATCCAAGAAAAAAGCAAAAGAGTAGTCTATGCGCCTTGTGACGTGAAGCCTTTCTCAGAAAGCTCCCAGCTGAAAAGTCTCGACCTCCTAATAATCGGCTCCTTCCACTTGGAAGGTCCACTAAAGGAGGGAATAGTCATCCCTCCTGAAAATGCGCTCAGAAGTGAGTTGTTCTCCCCCACAGAAATAAAGGAGCTGGCGACACGACTGAAAGCAAAGAAAACGATAGTGACCCATATAGAAGAAGAATGGGGTAAGTCCTATGATGAATACAGAAACCTAGAAGAACCCAATCTTTTGTACGCGTATGATGGGATGAGAATGAGAATCTGATTCCGCTTCTAGGTATCCAAACCTAATGCGCGCGCACGAGTTCATTATTTAGCACGCGCTCGCCAAACCTTATGCCATCTCTCAAGGGTCGAGGGATGGGCCACTCTTGAGGGGATATATTCAACCCTTCTGCATTCGCTGAGTATCTCTTCCTCAGCTTTCCCCAAGGCAATCATCTCCTTCATGACCTTGCCAACATTGTTTATGTAGTCTAGTAATTCTTTGACCTGATTCTTTCCCCCGACAGGTCCATGTCCAGGAATGAAGAAATCAGCATCAAGAGACAGATACTCTTGCAGGGCTTTTGTCCATACATCTGGATCTCCATTTTTGGCTCCTCCCCAAGGATTGAAGTTGATCGTAAGGTTATCTCCAGTAACAACTACTTTGTAGTCTGGGCAATAGACGTATGTTGATCCGTCGGTGTGCCCGCCTGTTCGCTTGATGGTAAGTTGAACGTCACAGTCTTGAATCTCAAG
>CP070826.1:659210-661110 GCA_020344435.1 Candidatus Bathyarchaeota archaeon
GTGTGTGTGCAAAATTCGTTGCGAGCCTTTATGTTGGCTACTCTCAGTAGAGTAATTTGGGGAGAAAATGAGCTTAATGTTGAGAAAGGCGGTTAACGGATGTTTCGCAAAGAGATTCTGAAAAGGATACAAGACTGCTTCACAGATTGCGTCGAAAACTTCACCCATTGCAGAATCGCCAGAGTTGTTAAGGAAGCTTTAAGGGACGGAACACCAGCGCTAGACATCCTGGAGTATGGGTTAAACCCCGCTCTGAGAGTTGTGGGAGAGAGATTTGAACGAGGAGAGTACTTTGTCAGCGACTTAATCATCGCTGGGCAGATCATGAAGGAAGGAGTTTCAGTTCTGGAGCAGATGCTACCAAAGAAAGGAGCAGAGATTTGTGGCACCATATTGATCGGGACCGTTAAAGGCGACATGCATGACGTAGGTAAGAACATATTTTCAACGTTAGCACAAGCAAGTGGATTCAGAATAATCGATCTAGGCGTGGACGTATCTGCTGACAGATTTGTGGAGGCTGTTAGGGAAAACAACCCGGATATTGTGGGTATGTCGGCTCTGCTTGGATCAACAATGAATTACATACCCAGGATAGTCGAGGCTCTAGTGAAGGCAGGGCTTAGGAATCGAGTAAGAATCATCGCAGGTGGGGCTCCCATAACGCAGTCTTTTGCCAGGAGAGCAGGGGCGGATGCTGGTGTCAACAACGCTGTACAAGGAGTAGAAAAGTGCAGAGAATGGTTAGAATCGCAGCGAGATTCAGGGCATGATCATTGAACGGATGTCACATACGATCCACCAATGTTTTCAAGTCGTTTCCTGATTCCATTCTTATCAATGGGATAGGTTCCATACTTCTTCCCTGCTTCTACAAGGATGAAAAGATTGGCTTCTGGTGCGTCACGTGGCACCTGATCTCCAGTAGACAGGACGTACCCACCTCCCCCCGCAGCAGCGAGGAGACATCTGAGTGCTTCCGCTTCCACGTTTCTGGGAGAACGGCTCATCATCGTTTCGAAGGTGTTAACGTTCCCTTTGAGGCACAGTTTATCTCCCCACATTTTCTTCGCCTCGGCGAGGTCTACGTCCCCGCCTGGCGGTCTTTCTAGAGGCTCAATCACATCAAGTTTGGTGTGCTTATAAGCAAGGTCTATGTTTTTTCGGGATTTACCACAGACATGTAAATGCGAGATTATGCCTCGGCGTCTACAGAGGTTCGTAATCTCTTTGATTAGAGGGAGATCAACCTTCTCGAATATAGCTGGAGAAATCTGTGAGTTTGAGCTTGCACTGCCTTGAAGAATGATTTCGTCAGGTTCCGCTTCTATGCAAGCTTTGACAAATTCAATGGCATACAGTTTGTAGTGCCTGAATATTTCATCCATCAATTTAGGGTGTTCGTAAAGGTCAATGGTTGCCCTTGAGAGACCACCATGCCTAAGTAGGAACCACCAATCCCAAGGAAGCAACACCGATATGGCATAAACACCTAGGTCTCCAACGATATCATTTTGCTTCTTGGGTTCCCACTCCAATGTGTCACCATGTAGAAAGCGTAGTTTCGGCCAGTCCTCTTCCAGATCCTTTATGATTTTATCAAAAGTCCATGGCGGGTTGTCCCTTGGGTAGATTGTTTTTTGTTCAAGTCTGCCATAAGGAGTTCTCACAAAGCGTCTTTGGACTTTTCGCTCATCTGTTTCTTCAATGATCTCACAATTCCAGTCCTCTGCATGTGCGCCTGCCCGTTCACTCGGGATTCCACCATAAATATACCAAGCGTCAAATCCAAACTTCTTAGCAGCCTCCATGTAGGCTACATGTAGTGGTGGGTTCATAAATAGGTAAATGTCCCAGAATGGCTTCCCTGTGAATTTGCAGGGTATCAAGTTCGAAATGT
>CP070826.1:661210-663054 GCA_020344435.1 Candidatus Bathyarchaeota archaeon
CTGTTGCGCCTAAGCTCTGAACTGTTTCTGTGTTTCAACGATCCTTGAGGCCTACTGATGACGGCGAAGAGCCGTGAGGATTATTGTGGATGGTAAAACGCAGATCGCAGCATGTTATGCCTGCATCATATGAAGGCACGGCGTGTCTAAAGTGTATTTGTGTTCAACTGTTCAAAAGCAATTCTTAAATACAGAAGCATCTATATTATATCTCGTGATATCAGATATGCGTAACACCTCCGGATTCGTTCGCCTATTGAAGTTGCAGAAAGACAACGGCTCGCTGGGAGACGAACAATCGGACATGAAATGCTCGAAATGTGAAAGGCGACCGGCCACCCGGCAAGATGATTTATGTAGCCATTGCAGATTTGACAACGTCTTGACACAAATGCGCATGGAGAACGAGGGCGCTGAGGTATGAGTAACCCGAATGACCGCTATATCAATTCAAACTTGAAACCTCTCAAAGCGTGATGTACATTGCAGAGACTTCTCAAAGAGAAGAGAGAGAAAAGACCTGAAGCTTCTGAGTCCATAACGCTTCTGGAAGAGAAGTTAGTGGATTTCTCACTCTATCTATCAGAAATACAAGACGACGGATTGAGAAGGCTACTGGACTTCCTTTTCAACTACGTTGTGGCCAAGCCAAACACCACTCCTCGGACCAGAACCATAGTGAAGCACTTCCATCTAGAAGCCGGGAGTGAGGCGTTATCAGCTGACATAAGAAGAGTTCTTTATGCTGTAAGGTTGATGAGTGAAATCTCAACAGAGAAACAGCGCATAGAGAAAGTCTACGGCGTCTAGTTGCATCGGTTATACTCGCAACTTGAACACGGAGCCATCGGGATATGGCGATTTCTGGGGACCAGATGAACAAGCAACTCCTTGCAGGCGCGAGTTAAGGGCTTCCTGAGGACTTGGCTGTCTTTTTTCACAACTGAGTTAGTGGGCGTTCGGTCTTTCTCGTCTTATTCTCTCCACTGTCTTCCTCACACCTTTCCACCCTTCGATCGCTTTCGATGTCACTATCTCGAAGGCCTCCTTCGAATTGATGCCGTTTAGCTCTTCTCTCGTGACCTCTCGAGAGAGGAATCTTGCGGCTCTCAACACCTCTCCATTTAGCCTCGAGTCTGTCAAGTCCGCTAGGTGGCAGATCAGCGCCTCCACGGTTCTGGGCCAGATGGGGCCTGCTTGGCCTCCGTGATGCGCGCAGACAATGTGGACAAGGTCTAAGGAGAAGCCTAGTCGAACAAGCTCCGAGACGATCAGGGTCAGATGGTCTATCCTATCGGCCAGCGGGGTCATCTTATACCCTCTGTCCTCTGCATTCTCGTAGGTTAAGGGCTTGAAGATGTCGTGTAAGATAACACCGGCCAGCACCAAGTCCCTGTCCACTTCGCCATGATAGACCTTCTCAACAACATCACATAGGGCTAGAGCTATCTCCGTTGCGCCGATGATGTGCTCGACCAAACCCCCAGGATAGCTATGGTGACGTGATAGTCCCGCTGGCGCCGCATCAAGCGGCATTCCTCTGTAGATTTTTCCATCTATCGTAATCGTGGAATTCTCTACAAGCCCCGCCACTTTCTCCCGAATTCCCTCGTTTTTGATCTTGCTGATGATTTCCATGAAATGAGAATCCAAAACCAAATCCTCCAATAGTCTTCACAAACCAGGGTCTCACTTTCCTGCTATGAGCACCATTGAGACTATAAGATTTGCCAAAACTGCTGAATAGGCAAACGGTAGAATCCTTCCGAAAACCCAACTGTGCCCCATAAGCTAAGCATGCATGCAGGCATGCAAACCAAGGCTTAAGGTAGGCATACATTTGG
>CP070826.1:663154-664949 GCA_020344435.1 Candidatus Bathyarchaeota archaeon
TGGCCACGACAAAAGCAGATGCAGAAACCATCTCCGAGAAACCAGCGTCTTCGTCAAACAGAATTATGGATTTGAAGGATACGGATGTGGGATGTGCCAAACAGGCGTTCCATGCGAATCGAAGATTCCCACGCAGGAAGACCTATGAACACGCACAGTTCTGTGATGAAACGCATCATTGTGAACGCGCTTCACTCTCAGGACTCGGAAGTTTCGTTTCTGAGAAGAAGATCTGGGACAAAGAGAAAGTTCGGCGATTTATCACATGGTTTGTTCTCGAAGGACTTGAAGAAGGATGGCTTATTGACGAAATGGGTGGGTGACAATGAAGCAGATTGAGGAGCTTGAAAACAACGCCACAGAGATCGGAAGAGAAATCGAACAGAAGATCCGCAAACTCATACTCAGAATAGAATCAGGCGGCCCTCTGCTCGGAAGATGCGAAGTATGCCCAACCCACTTCTCAAAACACAAAGATGAGATAGACCCTTTCTTAGTCGTCCCTCTTTGAACGAGTAGATTATCCTGAACCTTTCTGTATACGCGCTTTTCTGTCTCTCTCTTCTCCAGATTCTCTCCTTTTTCCCTCCAAATTCCGTCCAAATTCTCTCCTAATTCCGATTCTCCTTGCAGCGAAGGGGATAATAGTCTAATCATCGCTTCTATCGGAGCTCCCCCTCTACCTCCTAGAGGGACCACAAAAGAGACAGAGAAGAAGACTGAAAGAGAGGATTTAGAGAGAGAAAAAGGAGACTTCTTCAGAGAGAATTTGAAGAGAACGCAGAGTTGACGGAACAGGAAAAATGCATGAGCACTTCCCGGAATCTGGTAGTCGAGAATAGTTTGTGCAATGGCGCCGTATCTTGTGCGCGTCCGAAGTGTTACTCATCGTCTTTCTCTGTTGAGAGGTCATCCACAACCTCCAATGTGCTCTGCGCCAAGCCTACCCATCTTAAGTACGCGTTTATGGCTGCTCTCAAAGCAGTTGTATCATTCGATTCGAAACGGACTATCAACTCACCATCCTCCTCCTCTACCCTGGTTCGGGACCGACTGCTCGTCAACGCTCCAGTTTCCGGTTTTAAAGCCTTCAAAACAGTCTTCAGATGCTTCTCAGACGGGAAGCTCAGCCGAATGACAGCGCGTCTCCGCATCTCCAGACTCCTACACTGCAATTCTCTGTGGCGATATAAGAATTTAGCAAGCGTATTAGGTGGTTGGAAATGGTTTATTACACCAAGTGACTTCACAGACTGCCATGAAGATTGTGAGCGCCTGTCTGGTTGGAGTGAACTGCCGGTTCAACGGAGAGAACAAGCTTAGCGCGGAACTGGTTGAAGCTTTCAAGAGGGGAGGGTTGGTTCCATTATGTCCCGAACAGCTGGGGGGTCTCCCCACCCCCAGACCATCATCTAGGATAGTTGATGGGAACGCATACGATGTTTTAGACGGAAGAGCGCGGGTCTCTAACGAGAGGGATGAGGATGTCACGGAAGAATTCGTTAGAGGCGCCAGAGAGGTGCTGAGTATTGCTGAGGTTTTGAATGTTGAAGCGGCTATTTTGGAGAGTAGAAGCCCATCATGTGGATGTGGCAGGGTCTATGATTAACCCTCTGAAGGGTTTAATGAGGGCGATGGCGTTCTCACGGCTCTGCTAAAAAGAAAGGGGATACGGGTCGTTCCGAAGTAGCGGGCAGTACTATTCTTCTTTTTCCACGGCGATTTCTGGTGATGGCGCGCCTTTGGCAGAGCGTTTAGCCACGATCCCAAGCTTTGTGACTGGCGTGTAGGCGCC
>CP070826.1:665049-666779 GCA_020344435.1 Candidatus Bathyarchaeota archaeon
CATACTCTGAGAACGTATTAATTTACCAGAAGAACAACCTATCCGTCATTGGAATAGACGGAGCAAGCGTCACAAAGATAAGAGGGGTGAGCGCCTCCCCCTCCGGACCAAGTGACGGCGCCGTTGGAGTGAGATCCTCAACTGCGGTCCTCATAAAAAACTTCACGATATACCCCTCCGACCCTCCCCCAGATCTTGACGCTGGGATATACATTGAGTTCAGCAGCTCCAACGTCACCGTCGAAGACAACATAATCGCCAACTTCTCCTGCGTGCCCATGCGTGGTGCTATTGTTGATGGAAAGAACTGCACAGTTCGGGGAAACACTTTCATAAACGCTGGCCTGTTAATCTGGGTTCTTGGGAGCGTTGTGGAGGATAACGTGGTCAATGGGAAACCCCTGGTTTACCTTGAAGATGTGTCAGACACCGTTGTTGGTGAAGCTGGAGAGGTAATACTCATCAACTGCGATGGAGTGCGAGTTGAGAACTTGACCCTCACTAACAGCACGGTCGGCATCCAGCTATGTTGGACACACAACACGGAAATAGTTGGAAACAACATCGCCAATTCGGACTATGGAGTCTATCAATATCAATCCTCGAACATCAGCATCCACAAGAGCAACCTGACGCACAACATCTTTGGCCTCTATGCCATAAGCTCATCAAACACTACGCTGTCTTCAAATCGCTTCGCAGACAACAGGGTGGATGGCATTCGCTTCATTAGGTCTTCAGCCAACATCATTGGAAACAGCCTAGCCCGAAACCGCTGTGGCATAATGCTTTCAGGGTGTGATGGCAACACGATTCTTGGAAATACTATAGAAGACAGCTTTTACGGCGTCTGGATGGCTCAGTCGTCCGGCCTCACTTTCTATCACAACAACTTCGTGAACAATACACAGCCTGTCTACTTTTCCCCCACCTCCCCTTCAGTCAACCCGTGGGACAACGGCTGCGAGGGCAACTACTGGAGCGACTACGAGGAGAGGTATCCTGGGGCCACGTACGACTACTACCACATATGGGACACGCCCTACGTCATCGACGAAAGTAACCAGGACGACTATCCAATGCAGAACCCGTACTGGAACCCTGGGGACATCAACAACGACTTGAAAGTAGACATCTACGACGTTGTGCTGGTTGCCCAAGCCTACGAATCTACACCTTCGGACAAACACTGGAATCCTCACTGCGACATAGCTGAACCCTACGGAATCATCGACATCTACGACATTGTCATAGCAGCTGGCAACTACGACAAGAGCTGGTAACCCAGATCTAGCAGCTTTCATGACGCAAGTGAGATCCACCTTTTCTCCTCGACATATCTAGAGTTGAGGTATTTCTGAAGGCAGAAACGCTTATGGAACATGGATTCTGCTTCTGCAAAGAGTTTTCAGAAAGAATAGAGTTCTCTAGTCTGAGCCCGTGTGAGGGAGACAGATGGACAAATGGTATCAGGACATGTTCAAAGGTGAGCTTGGGAAATACTTTCTGACCTTTTTTGACTGGAGAAAGGATTGGACAGAGAAGGAGATACAGTTTCTTGAAGGTGCCCTGAGAAAAGGATTGACATTGGATCACTGTTGCGGAGTAGGTAGGCTTTCTATACCCCTTTCATCCAAGAGACAAGTTATTGGCATGGACTTGAGCAAATATCTGCTGGTTGAAGCAAAGAAAAGAGGAAGAGAAGCTGGTGCTGAAAACCTTTGGCTTGT
>CP070826.1:666879-668603 GCA_020344435.1 Candidatus Bathyarchaeota archaeon
CCGAAAATACTACATTTATTGTAGGGCTTCTATCGCCGCCGAAAGTTTTATTAAGAGAGACCCCTTCATGTTTGTATCATATTTGCGAACTAATACATAGGAATATTAATAATATTATGGTCTACTCGTCTGTAACCGCGTTCTAGCAGGAGGGAAACAAGACGAGACTGATAACTTTGCATCTTCCTGAGCCCTACATAAAGGCCTTGGACAAACTGGTAGATCAAAAATACTACCCAAACCGGGCGGAAGCCATTCGAGTGGCGGTCCGAGACCTTCTCAATGTTGAGGCATGGGGGCGAAGAGGCATCAATGCTTAAACGTGCAAAGAAGCCCCAGCAACCTACTCAGATCAAGGCAATTCACAAAGAGCTTAATCGAACAGTCCAAGCTGCAGTCCAACCTCCTAAGATTGTATTGTCAAGTCTTCTTAACATAGACTCTTATCCAGAGACTGGAAAGACTCCAAAGATAAACCTAAGACTATACCAGCTCGAAGAGCTAGAATAGCGTTTATCTTTGTATCGACATACCCGCGCTCAAGTGCAATATTAGAAACACTGTCTGAATTATTCAAGAATTCTGAGTAGGAGTGATGAACAGAACTGAGTATATAGATATCCGTGGGAAAACAGTGAAGAATCAAAGTCGACAAAGTCTAACGACAGGGTACAGGAAGACCTATGACCGATGCATAAATCTGAATTCAGAGCGGCTTTAGAATGGCATCGAATGTATCAATGCATCATTCTGAGAGATTATCTATATTGGAGATACTCTCTTCCTAGCAGTTCTCTAGCTACAACTAGCTTCTGAATGTTCAGTCCTCCTTCGGCTCCTATAACATACAACGTTACGCGTGCGCGTGCTTGACCGCCAAGGCTTATATGAAGGCCTAATATTATTTCGGTGCAACCTATCGCAGAGGGATATTATGGAAAGGATCAGAGTTGTCATAATGGGCGCAGCGGGAAGGGATTTTCACAATTTTAATGTTTACTTCAGAGATATGGATGAATACGAAGTTGTAGCCTTCACTGCAGCGCAGATACCAGGTATAGAAGAGAGGGAGTATCCGCCTGAACTCGCAGGCCCCAACTATCCCAAGGGCATACCGATTTATTCAGAGAAAAAGTTGCCTTGGCTTATCGCGGAGCACGATGTAAACGAGGTGGTTTTCGCCTATAGCGATATCTCTTATGAACACGTTATGCACAGGGCTTCGACAGCCCTAGCGTGTGGCGCTGATTTTCGAATAATGGGACCGTCAACAACAATGCTGAAGGCTAAGGTTCCTGTGGTATCTGTCTGCGCAGTCAGAACTGGAGCTGGAAAGAGTCAGACCTCGAGGAGGGTCAGCAAGATCCTGAAGAAGCTGGGATTTAACGTCGTTGTTGTGCGTCATCCCATGCCCTACGGTGACCTGCGGAAGCAAATATGGCAAAGATTCGCATCTTTTGAGGACTTGGACAAGTATGAGTGCACAATAGAGGAGCGAGAGGAGTACGAACCCCACATCATAAATGGAATAGCAGTCTATGCAGGCGTCGATTATGAAAAGATTCTGAAGAAGGCTGAGAGAGAGGCAGACATGATTGTTTGGGACGGAGGTAACAACGATCTCCCATTCTACAAATCGAACCTGCACATAGTGGTGACTGACCCACACAGGCCGGGGCATGAACTAGTCTACCACCCAGGAGAGACAAACCTAAAGATGGCAG
>CP070826.1:668703-670401 GCA_020344435.1 Candidatus Bathyarchaeota archaeon
GGCACCTTCGTCGAGGCAATGTCAAGGGCACTGGAAGTGAAATTGGAGGAGATGGGGCCCTTATCGCTGAAGGCAGAGAAGGCTGTTCCAATGAATGCGCAATGCACCATATTCGCCGAGTCTGAAGTGGTCTCACTCATCCACGCCAAAACGCCGAAGGCAGACATCTCCAAGGCCATACACGACGCCATAGCCGACAGAATAGCTTCTATGACACGCAGACTAGGAATACAGAGAGACGTCATTCTGGTCGGAGGAGTAGCAAAGAACGTCGGCTTCATCGAATCTCTAAAAAGAGCCCTAGGAGTCGACCTCTTAGTACCCGATGAACCGGAATTCGTCGGTGCCATCGGAGCTGCGCTTGCCCCAGCCAAAAAGAACGGAGAAGAACGAAAATGAGCAAGGAATACTGGAGATGGCCTGAATACAGGCGCACCGTACCTGACAAGGACTGGAAAAACGCAGAAGTAGTCACTGCCGGAGTCGACATAGGCTCAGTGAGTTCCAAGGCAGTTATTATGACTGACGGGGAGCTCTACGCCTACAGCATCATGAGAACAGGCTCAAGCAGTCCAGACAGCGCCCAAAAAGCGATGGACTGGGCGCTGGAAGAAACAGGAATGAAACTGGATGATATAAAGTACACTGTGGGAACCGGCTATGGGAGAGTGAACGTTCCCTTCGCCAACAGGGCAATCACCGAAATCGCCTGCCACGCTAGGGGTGCCAACTACATATGGGGACCCAAGGTGAGAACAGTGCTAGACATGGGCGGCCAAGACTGCAAGGCAATTCACTGCGACGAAAGAGGCAAAGTCACAGCGTTTCTAATGAATGACAAGTGCGCCGCAGGGACAGGACGAGGCATGGAAGTCTTCGCAGACCTACTCTCAGTGCCCATCCAAGAAGTTGGCCCCATGTCACTGAGCGTTGAGAAGGAGCCAGAACCGGTGAGCAGCACATGCGTAGTCTTCGCAAAGTCTGAAGCGGTCGGGCTCTTGCGGAAAGGATGGCCCAAAGACATGGTCTTAGCTGCATACTGCTCTGCCATGGCCAACAGGGTATCTGAGTTACTCGAGAAGATAAAGGTGGAGAAAGAGTTCGTCATCACCGGCGGAATCGCCAAGAACACTGGTGTCGTGAAGAGGCTGGAAGACATAATAGGCTTCAAGGCCCTGCCAATCCAGGAGAGATTCGACCCAATGACCGCTGGAAGCATAGGCGCTGCCTTATTCGCTAAAGCGCTCCACGAAAGATCAACAAAGCCCACGTAGAAACAGAAGCTGAGTTGATGTATTTGATAGTCCATTACGGCTACAAAGACGGCTCAGGAGAGTACTTCATCAGCGTTGATACTGACAAGTGCAACAGCTGCGGCGACTGCGTAGAAGCCTGTCCAGCAAAGGTCATGGAGATGACAACCGTGATGATAGACCTTGAAGACAAGCTTGTGGCAGCAGTGACCGAAGAGCATCGAAACAAGATAAAATACAGTTGCGCTCCCTGCAAACCAGAAAAGGCACCAGCATGCGTCTCAGCCTGTAAACAAGCAGCAATCACGCACACATGGAAACCCCTATAAGAAAAAGGGAACGACCACAATCCGTTCTGCTTCAAAAGATGGAAAAGATGAAATCAGTAACGCTTACAGTAGACGGCAAGAGAATTCAAACAGAACAAGCCACCACTATACTGGAT
>CP070826.1:670501-672199 GCA_020344435.1 Candidatus Bathyarchaeota archaeon
ATCTAATTATATATAATTAGTATTTAAGGCTTCTGCCGGATGGCGGATCCAAGCGTTAATGTTTGTGCAATCTTATGAAATGGTAGGTTCTGTTTCTTTCTTCTCATCTCTCGTGTGTATGTTATTGAGGTTTATAAGAATCCAGACTTCCATATGAGATCAGAATCTTGAAAGGTGTGGAAGCCTTGACGATCTTCAGATTGCCAAGAATGAATAGACAAGAGATCGAAGAACTCATTGAGGGACAATTCCTCTGTCGGATCGCTTTCAAGGGAGAGAAGTACCCGTACATGGCTCCTTTTCAGTACGTGTATCACAACGGATCACTGTATTTTCACTTCACAGACTACGGCAAGAAGATGAAGCTGCTAGGCAAGGATAAGCACGTTTGCGTTGAGATAGAGAAGTATCAACCAGATCTGAGGGAATACAATTTCGTTGTTCTGAGAGGCGCATTAAGGGTTGTTGAAGGCCGGGAGAGAGCGGAAGCAATCGGACGGATGGCTGAGTATGGACGAGAGAGGCTTTCAGAGAATTTCCTTGCAGCTCATGGCTTTGCACGTGATGAAGACTGGTCTTCGTTCACTCCTGAGAAACCCTTAGTCATAGTAAAACTTGAGAATGTAGTTCAAGAAATCGGGCTGAAATCTCCATAATCAAGTCTGCAAACTCTCATGTCTTTCTCTACAACTCGAGCAGCGGCTCGTGAGCTGCCTCAGACTCACCTCTCTATCTATCGAGCCTGATCTTTCGGCCTGTCTCCATTTTCCCTCTAAAGGTGAGGCATGCCTGTAACCCCTCCTTTCCATCTCCTTGACAAGCTCCTTGTGACGACTATACAAACGGTGAACCTCGAGCAGACCGCTCTCCAAGAATCCTCTGACTGAGTGTCCACGATTGATGGCTCCGACGAATGCATGCACTTCCGCATGCTCCCCTAGCAGATGCTGTCTACACATGATTCTCGGGTCGACCATCCACATCCTCATGTCCTAGGCACCTCTGCTGGGCAGCTATTCAGGCGTCACGTAATAACTGTGAATATCCTTTTATGCTTTGAGAGAGCAATACTTCACCTATGTCATTGAAAAGGCAGATCTTCTACCAGGGTATTAATGTGATCGCTTTCATCGCCACAGTTGCAGTCAACGGTTTAGCTGGGAGCACGACATTGCTGGGGGGAAAGATGAGCGGCGATATATCGGACCTGTATCCGACGCTGGTCACGCCTGCGGGCTTCACATTCTCAATATGGGGCCTAATATACGCGCTTCTGCTAATCTTTGTCATCTATCAAGCATTGCCAAGAAACCGTGAGCAACCATTTCTGCGTGAAATCAGTCTCTTTTTCGCCTTGAGTGGCGCCTTGAATATCCTCTGGCTCTTCCTCTGGCACTACGAAATGCTCTCTCTCAGCTTGCCTATGATGTTTGCACTTCTGGCAACGTTGATTGCCGTCTATCTACGCCTCGACATTGGCAGGGCAGATGCTGCACTTCGGGAAAAGCTGCTTGTACATTTGCCCTTCAGCGTGTACCTGGGATGGATCACTGTTGCCTCCATAGCTAACGCAGCTGTCACATTGACCGCTGCTGGCTGGGACGGCGGAGGATTTGATCCTGGTAACTGGGCTGCCCTCGTCATCGTTGTGGCGTTAATCGTGACACTGGCGGTCATAGTTACGAGGAAAGACGTGGC
>CP070826.1:672299-673959 GCA_020344435.1 Candidatus Bathyarchaeota archaeon
CCCATGCTATGAGCCACAACGTGAAGGCACCCCAGATCAAAGAAGTCAATTGTCTTTCTGAGAATCTTCGCCTGGTCTTTCATCAGATAGGAGAAATCCACGGGTTTATCGCTATCCCCGAATCCGACCAGATCTGCAGCTAATACAGTGAATGATTGAAACTCTCCAAGCTCGAAAACTTCAAGAAAGGTCTCCTTGGAAGCGCCTAACCCGTGTATGAACACAATTGATTCTCCACCTGCCTTCCGGAACAAACATGAAATCGATAGACCGTCGACTTTGACTTTTATACTTCTCGGCAGCTTATCTACCAATCAGTCCACCACACGCGCCCATGGCTTGTCTAATCTCAAGCCTAGTTTCTCCTTTTGAATCTATCGTCAACCGGGCTCATACATCATCTAGAATTGTCTTCCACAAGGTCTTTATTCAATAGCGTGACAGGTATCCGTGGAAAGGAGACCTCTTTGAAGTTGGAAAGGAGATATTTGATTGCAGTGGCTTTGTTGGCTATATTGGCTGTTGTTTTTGGGTTGGCTGGAGCGGTTGGGTCGCCCTCGATGTCACCTTCACCCGCCTCTTCACCTTCAGTAACGCATTTTGTGAACCCGCCATCTTATGACAGCGGCTGGCAGAACATCACGACTATGTGGGGTCAAAACATTACTTTGACTCATGATCTGAACACCACAGACGTTGTCGTTGACATAGTTGGAAAGCAGAGTGAGACGGATGGAGAACACCAGACAAACCTTGGTGGAACAGGCTACGTGCCGGGATGGAGCAGAAACTACATTCGCGACATCCCAGACATTCACTTCGACGTTGGATACTCCGTGGTCCAGACGATTGACGATGGATTTGCAATAGCAGCCAGCACAGAACCTCTTCATGGCGACAAGATTTCCTGGCTGGTCAAGACCGACTGGGTCGGAAACCTGCAATGGAACAAGACATACTGGGAAGGCGGAGACGACGAGATGATCTACGCAGTCATCCAGACAAGCGACGGAGGATACGCAATGGCAGGATACACAGACTCCCGAATGCCCAGCGACCCTGACTTCTGGCTGGTAAAGACAGATGCATCCGGAAACAAAAATTGGAGCCAACTATACTGGGGAACACACCACGAAAGAGCCTACTCGCTGATTCAGACAAGCGACGGAGGATACGCAATGACAGGAGCAGCATGGCGCCCCAGCTCGAGCAGCTGGGACTACTGGCTGGTAAAGACAGACCCATATGGAAGCGGAGGGTGGACCCAAGAATACGATAATGCAGGCCTCCATGACTACGCACTATCTGCTATCCAGACAAGTGATGTCGGATACGCATTGACCGGCTACACAAGGATTGGCAGTGGAAACTATGATTTCTGGCTGGTGAAGACGGATTCATCAGGAAACAAGGAATGGAGCCAGACGTATGGGGGAGGAAACGATGACAGAGCCAGCTCTGTTATCCAAACATTAGACGGCGGATATGCTCTAGGTGGCTACACGAGATCTTATGGCGCTGGGGGCAAGGACCTCTGGCTAGTCAAGACAGACCTCTATGGAATGGAGGAGTGGACTCAAACGTACGGAGGCCCCTATGATGAAGGAGAAACCCACGATACAGAATTCTACACTGTAGCCTGCACCGTAGTCCAGACAGT
>CP070826.1:674059-675714 GCA_020344435.1 Candidatus Bathyarchaeota archaeon
GCCATGGAAGTTGACATGAAGAAGCTGGCATCGGATGTTGAGAGGACAAATCCGAAAGCGAAGGTTGCACTCACAAATTGCAGAAGCGGAGAAGGCGTGAAGGAAGTTATAGACGCGCTCCAACTATGACCCCTCCTTCAGCGAGTTGTTCAGCGTTGCATGAATTCTCAATGACGTCCCAAATCGTCAGAAACGTTCTCAGCGAAGCCAAGAAGCATAACGCGAAGGAAGTGGCGGAGGTGCATCTCGTAATAGGAAAACTCACTTTCCTAGGCCTCGAACAGGTCAGATTCTCATACAAAGTCCTAATCGAAGGCTCCATAATGGAAAACTCCAAGCTATTCATAGAGACAAAGGATGGAATTGTGAAGTGCAGCAGCTGCGGCTATGAAGGAAGCTTCAGCACCAAAGATGACCCCCAGTATCACCTGCCCATTCCAACGCTTCAATGCCCCAACTGCGCCGGCACAGTCAACATCATCGGCGGTAAAGAGTGCCTAATAAAGAGCGTGAAGCTGGTTGTGAAGTAGCGCTTGTCAACGCACGCGGAGGAGCATTTCAGATTCAGGGACCCATCGTTAACAAAGAGAGTTGTGGCTCAGATTCAGAAGCTGGCGCCTGCTCATGAAGTCAAGTTCTGCCATGTCTGCGGAACTCACGAGTGGACCATAACCCACCATGGACTGAGGATTCTCCTTCCCAAAACAGTGAAGGTGATAGCGGGACCTGGCTGCCCCGTCTGCATTCTGCCAGCCGCAGAACTTGACGAGGCAATCATGTTGGCACTCAACGGCGTGACCATAGTAACCTACGGTGACGTGATTCGAGTTCCCGCTTCTGAAAGCTCGCTTCAAGAAGCAAAGGCTTCCGGGGGGGATGTGCGGGTTGTATACAGCGTCAGTGACGCCGTGAGGATGGCGGAGAAGGAGCCTAGGAAGGATTTTGTCTTCCTTGCAATCGGGTTTGAGACAACTGCGCCTGCCACCGCCGTTGAAATCCTCAACAAACCTCCAGAGAATCTGAGCTTTCTCGTCTCCCACAGGCTGATACCGCCTGCAATGGAATTGCTGCTCGGCGTGGGCGACCTGCACATAGACGGTTTCATCGCGCCTGGCCACGTCTCGACCATAATCGGAGTTGAGCCCTATCAGATATTTCCAGAGGCCTATCATATGCCGACTATTGTGGCGGGGTTTGAACCCTTGGATGTTCTCTTCGCAGTTTCCATGCTCCTGAAGCAGCTAAGGGATGGAGAGGCCCGATTGGAGAATGAGTATACGCGTTCCGTAACGTGGACGGGAAACGTCAAGGCTCAGCAGATCGTTGAAAAGGTGTTCAGGGTGGTAGGCGGACGCTGGAGGGGTCTGGGAAGGATTCCCTCATCAGCTCTCGCGCTAAGGCAGGAGTTTGCATCTTATGATGCGAGGACGAAGTATGACGTGAAGATCGGGAAATCCAAAGACTTGCTGCCTGGCTGCCTCTGCCACCTAGTTATGATTGGGAAGATTAACCCGCCGGAATGCCCCCTCTTCATGAAAGATTGTAAGCCGCCCTCTCCAAGGGGCGCATGCATGGTCTCTATCGAGGGAACATGCAGAATCTGGGCCAAACACGCAGTCATTCATTGAAATGCTCGCGTGTACTGCCTACTCTAT
>CP070826.1:675814-677462 GCA_020344435.1 Candidatus Bathyarchaeota archaeon
TGGTATGGAATGAACAAGCTTGAATATATGGTCGAGAAAGCTAAGGAACGAAGGCCACGCAACAAGGCAGTTTATGTTTATGTAGATCACATGCGCACAAGACAGCTACGTAAAGATCGCTGGGTATTCCCAAACATTCAATCGACCAAAGCTTGGAAGATTGTCCGCAAGGTGTTGGGTGAAGGTTATTATCCACACTTCCTAAGGCTGAATCGACTGACCGAGATAGGTCGGGATCCAACAGCAAGCCTCACAAGACTCAAGTCTTTCAGCGGCATAAAAAGCACAAGTGCGCTAAATGAATATCTTGGAGCCTCAGAGAAAGAACAGGACAAAGCGATAGAGTTTATGGACAAACAATACTCATAATGTTCGGAAGTCGCGTTTTCAAGCTGCTTAAGGTAGGGTAAACCGCCTCAGAAGCGCCACTTTCAACATGTATGTGTCAGAGTAATCGAGGTGAAAAGCATCCTCCCTTGACCCTCTTCTGCCCTGTCATAGAACAGAATCGTAGGGCGAGAGATTCAGCTTTCTCCAAGGGCAGTCAGCAAAAAGACTTAGCAAGGGTCACCCCCGAGATGCGCACGTAAGACGCGACATCAATTAATATCTGCATAGCTAGCACCTACGAATCTCCTTCATGGTGGGAGGAATTGTGCTCAGGACCTACAGGTCCCTCCACTCTGATTGGTGAACCCATAGACCAATCTTTCCTTTTATTGGTCACGTAGATGTTTATCCATATGACGCAAAATACGCATTTCGAGTGGGAAAAAACTCGTTGAAAGTTGTAAAGACTAAGGAACGGCAGAGATATCCGCTTGTGTTTTCAGTTTCGCTTGTGTTGTTTTCGATAGATTCGACTCAATAATCTGGAGACGTCAGATGTATATTGACTTGTTTGTGACCCTGAAGAATGCTCATATTTAACTGTTTTATCAGCGTCGTAGACTTTCATGTGTTCCATGGAGAATTCGGGTATATTCTACGAGGTCTTTGCTTAGAAATGCTCTAGCGAGCTCATGTAGGCAGGAAGTTCATTGAGAAAATCTTGTAGTTGCAGAATTGGAACTATCGGAGCCTTCATATGGAATTTGGCAGGGGCTGGAATTGATGATAAGATCATCGGGACAAACATAGCCTTTCTCCAGGAAGCTAATCCCAATCTAGGATGCATTGAATGCATGCTTGCCAACGCTTTTGTTCGCTTTATCTGTGCTTCAACAGCTTTTGCGGACGCGGACTTTCCCCATCCGTGACGCCAGTGTTTGCAGTCTACACAGGCAACGATGGGTTCTTTACAGCCGATAAGATCAATCTCCCATCCTCTACCGCCGTGTTTGAAGCGGAAGCGTTTTCTGATAGTGAAGTTGTTGGCTTGGAAGGCGATGGCGGTGAAGTTTTCAAACTCGTCCCATCTCAGAGGTCGGCATACCTTTTCGGAGTCTGCCCCGAGCCCGATGGCACGGATTGCAATCTTGACACGTTGATTCGGGGACGTCTGAATCTTCTTGTCACCAAGTTGAATGAGTCCGTCATCGGAGATTCTCTGAAGTATATCCCTAATGACTTGAACTGGAATTCGCGCATCAATGCTGACCAAGCTCTTCGAGATCGGGCCTTCTCGTGTCAATTTCAGGAGGGATAG
>CP070826.1:677562-679163 GCA_020344435.1 Candidatus Bathyarchaeota archaeon
ATAGTCAAGAGCATATCTTGGGCTTCGGCTTCAATGGCTGGGGGTATGCTCCTTGGGGTCCCTATGATAAGGATGACAAAGTACCTCAGCGAATAGCAGAGCTACTGGACCTAGGCTATACCCAAGTACAATATGTTGATCGTCAAGAGGGCGACAAAATCAGAGATTTCGTCTACGAGGGCGGAACGCTCGAGTTCAGCGGTGAAGGAACCACCGTGGGTTCATGGGCAATATGCAAACATAGAAACCCCCACTTGACTAGAGAACAAGCAACACAGATCCTTGAGGAGATCACAGGCGCACATACAATCATTTGGATAGATTCCATTTGGCCCGAGACTACTCCCGAAAAGGGAGACAACCATACCGACGGCTATATGAAATTCTATGACAAAGGAAAGGTCTGTGTTGTTAATTCAGAAGTAGATGGACCGGGTAAAGAAGCAGCTGCAAAGCTTGAAAAGGCAGGATGGGATGTCTATAGACCCCCCTCAAGGTTTAGTTGGACATTTGTGAATTGTCTCATCTTCAACCGGAAAGTGATCGCTGGCCACATCGGCACTCCTACTCCCTCGGAAGAAGAGACGATGAAAGAACTCTACCCAAGCAAGACCGTCGTCTCCATCGAGATTGGTCTGATGACGCAAGCAGGCGGCGGAGTCCACTGCGTCACCCAGCAACAACCTAGATAGCGCGTCGACTAAAGACAATGCACATAATGTTATTTCCCACACCACTAGACCTGAATTCCCGGGCAAAAGATGAGGGCCATATAATCTCTTTGGCTGCTCATGCCCTGAAGCAGAAGCAGTTCCAGTGGGGATTCGTTCTGCACGCGAACAAAACTCTTAATATGAAATCAAATGCCTTGCATAGAGGAGATGTGAACTTGGGAATGAACGAAGGTAGTGTTATAGAGGATTATTGTCACATACGCACCATTGGAGACACCAGAAGCAGACTTGAGGAGGCAGATGTTGCAGTAATTGGCGTACCCTTTGAAAGTACAGTAACCTGTCGGTCAGGCACAAGGTATGGGCCGCGCTCAATAAGGGAGGTTACGTGGAACTTCTGGACGTACAACCTCTACTTGGGCATTGACCCATTTGAGACGCTGAAGGTTGTCGATTATGGGGATTTGGACGTGGTTCATGGAAACTTTGAAGCCACTGCACTCTTGATCGAGAAAGCAGTGCGTGAGATCCTCTCCTCAGGAGCAGTCCCCTTCGTCTTGGGAGGAGAACACACAATATCCTACCCTGTCATAAAGGCGATGAGTGGTGAGGTTGGAGTCGTCCAGTTTGACGCCCACATGGACTTGATGGATACTTCAGAGGGCGGTGAGAAACTCTGCCACGAATCAGTCATCAGAAGAGCGTGCGAAGTAGCAGGCGCAAGGAACGTGGCGCAAATCGGCATCAGAACGGCCTCTGCTGAGGAGCACTCGTACGCAAAAAAAGAGGAAATGAAGTATTACACCCCATTGGATGTTGCAGAGAGAGGAATGAAGAAGATTATGTCAGATGTTCTGCGGGTTATGGATCAGCTGGAAGGGGTCTACGTCACAATAGACATTGATGCCTTGGATCCCTCCTATGCTC
>CP070826.1:679263-680859 GCA_020344435.1 Candidatus Bathyarchaeota archaeon
TCCAGCGCTTCGCTTCCCCTCTCTTGAAAGATTCCTTGGATTTCCGCCATCATTTCTTCCTGATTCATGTTCCTTAGGTCTGTTTTGGAATGCTTCAATCCCCGGTTGCTCCTAAGCCTCAATGTCTTGCTTCAAGAGTTGTTCTCTCAGATAGTTGTAGTAGGCTTCTATGAGTTGTATTCCCCTTGACGTGACCTCATAGGTCTTTCTCGCCCTTCTTCCTTTGACTTCCTTTCTGCTTCGGAGGTAGCCTCTGGTCTCGAGCGAGTTGAGAAGGGGATAGACTGCACCATGTGTGAGCTTGACTCCCAGGAGTTGCTCTGTTTGTTTTATTATTTCGTAGCCCCACATGGGTTCTTTCTGGATGAGCCTCAGAATGTGGATATCGAGAAGGCTTTTGCAGAAGCGTTGAACAAGTTGCTTTCGGAAGGTATCGGCCACCTCTTCAACTTCCAGAACCTGTTGCTTGATGTTATCGGCGAATCTGGCTTATTTAAATTGCCTAGTTTTCTCGATGTTTTGTATGGTCGAATATGCCGGAGTATGTTTCGGGTAGGTAACAACCTTTATATCGTGGTTTCGCAACTATAAAGACTTGATATGTCAGATAAGAGACATATCGTACACACGTATAGCAACAAGACTGTTCGACAGAAATACAGGAAGAATGTAAAAAATGAAACACAGGTTGAAGGAGGTCCAGACCAAGCTCATGAGGGGACTCTTGGATCTCGTGGTTCTCCAGTTTCTGAAAGCACATCCAATGCATGGGTACAAAATAATTACCAGCATCAGAAGAAACTTCGGTGTCTACTTCGGCCCTAGCACGATCTACCCGCTACTCGGTGAGCTTGAGGATAAAGGCTACCTCCAAAGCAGTTGGGATCTAGATGCTGAAAGGCCGAGAAAAGTCTACAAACTCACAAATGAAGGGCAGAGTCTGCTGGATTGTACTGAGAGCTCATTGAACCATATTCACAAGAAGATTTTGACCATGGGGATGAACAAACCTTCACTCTCCGACGCGCTTAGAGTGAATCCTCTTCTCTCCGTCAAGGATTCCGACGACGTCTAGGATTCTGGCTTGACTTCGGCGGGTGCGCAATCAGCTGCGCATCCGTTCAGCTCTGTTTTGATGTTCCGATTTCTGAAATATTCTTGCTTCTGAGTGGTTGCAGACCCGCGTGCCAGACCCGCTGGCATATGAGGCTGTGCTTTGGATGCCGTTGCTTTACGTTATAGCGTGTTTGTCGCAGCGGCGGTCTCCTGTCGTGGCTGCGTCTCCGGAAAGGGGACGCTAGATCAGGTAGGGGCTTGTACCTGTGAAGTTTCAGCTACTCATTTATATCATAGACTGAAATTAATCTTAATGGAAATTCACGGAGGGCTCCAAAAGAGGAATCCCCTAGAAATTGTGTGAAGAAACTTGTCTGCAAAGGAAATTATCGGCTATATAATCTCTGCCATCCTCATATTCGTCGCTGTCGTCCTGCTGTTCTTCGCTGTCATCTTCGCCATGGCAGCATCATACGATCCCCAAAGACTGAACACAAGTGCACTCCTCTTCATAGCGGGTTTTGTACTCCTCTTCTTTGC
>CP070826.1:680959-682527 GCA_020344435.1 Candidatus Bathyarchaeota archaeon
CCTACTGCATACGTTGGTTTCTTCTCCTAGGTTATATATCTAATACTTTTTCTGCAGTGAGTGGATTGATGTTCTTAAGGATTCTGGATGATTTTTTGGATTGCTCCAGAAAGAGCTGAACACATTAAGGTGAGCTCGTCTTAATCTGGTATTCTCGCACCAGTGCTGCTGTGGCTAGAGCGAGCGTTAGGGCGAGGAGGCTGAGGGTGATGGGTGTTAGTCTGATGCCCCATGGGGTGTAGTTGAGGAGGAGGCCAGTGATGGGTATCAGGGCTAGGCTCATTCCTATGCTGAGGACGGCTCTTTCGAGGTTGTCGATTTCCTTTCTTGGAAATAGGGTTTTGATGAGTGAGTAGCCTGGCAGCCAGAGGACGAAGATGCTGCCCAGAATGTATCTGGCGTAGACGAAGGGAATCGCATTTTCCGGTATCGTGAAGACTAGAATGGTTGTTGCTGCGGCGAGGATCGTGATTGTCCAGTACCAGTAGGCATGTCTTGTTCGCAGGAAATGATGAAATTCCTTTGGCGCTTTGGGATGTGAAGTGTCCTTTAACTTGATCTTTCCTTCGCTCTCCAATCTGATTATATGCTCCACTATTTTCTGTTTGGGCAGAGCGAATTGTTGCTGCACCATCTCTGCGAGTTGGCTTATGTTCTCTGGCTTTTTCTCTTTGATCGTCTGCAGTATGCATTCTTCTATTGATGCCTTCTGGTGTTCTTTGGCGGTCAAGGGGATCTGCCTCTAGAATGTCTATCTCCTCGTCAGGGGAAGAAAAATGTTCTTGCAAATATAAAATGTGTTTCTGCAAGCTCTAAAATGCGGGTGTACTGCAAAGAAGGGGGGTTGCGCGTGAATGCGCATTACAGGGCTCCATCACGAGCTCCTTGACTAAACTGGATCGAGCCAGAAGTATTCTGGACCAACCCAGCTTATCCCATCGATTGTTCTTGTGAAGTATCCATCCCTCGTTTTCACTGTTCCTGCCCAGAATGAAATTTCATAGCAGCCCATGTTGTCTATGTAATCCCAACCCATGTAGAATCTGCCAGCGTGGTAGTAGCCGAGAACGGGTGCTGGATAGCAGCTGGAAGCAGCCTCTACCCATCCCCAAAGCCATGGCTTCAGCTCATCATTTAAGTGAACTATGTCGGCGTATGGTTGAGTTTGGAAGTCGTACCAAGCCTGCGGAGTTACCTGCGAATCTACAAACTCATCTATAGTCGGACCTTCAATAGCTTCTCCGGCGACTGGTACCAACTCTACTTCAGTTGGGCCGATGAGTTCTAATTCATCTGTTATCCTGTACATGACGCCAGTACGCCTCGCAATGTTTATCACTATGAAGAACATCTCGATGTAGCCTGGGGGAAGATCACAAGCGATGAATGCATGGGCTGACTCGAATTTGCCAAGAACAGGGGTATTAGGTTCATACGCTGTATTGTATCCGTTTAGCCATCCACCTGCGTTGGTGTTTAGCAAAATAACATCAGAGAATGGGCTGACTTGGAAGCGGTACCAAGCCTCTTGTCCAGGTCCAAAAGCCATTGCAGGGCTGATCATAGAG
>CP070826.1:682627-684174 GCA_020344435.1 Candidatus Bathyarchaeota archaeon
ACTATCCAACCGCCCTCTACAGCGGAATCACCTTCGGCGATGGAAAGATCCTCGCCACCGCGCGAGAAAAGAAATCTGTCTTCAAGAGCAAAGATGGCGGTGATTCATGGTCTGAGGTGGAGATCGGAAATATCGCGAGGAGCATCTCATACATCGAAGGATTGGACAAAACAATTCTGACAAGCGATAATTCCATATTCCTCTCCAGTGATGAAGGCACATCATGGACTAGGCTCAACTCTCCAATACTGGGGCTGGCATTACGATATCCCACATTCTACAAGGATAAGCTATACATGACCGGAGTTGGATGGCGCTCATTGGTAATCTCCACCAATCTGAACCAATGGCACCTGAATTTTGACCTGACTCATGAAACCGGCAGCAAATTCGTTGCGAGAATGGCAGTCCTCAACGACTTCATCTTTCTCGGCGACGAGCTGAATGGTGCCTTGTTCCAGGAGAAGATGCCCACTCAACAGACTAGACCAATCGACAAGGCAAAAACCATAGAGTTTGGCCTCAAATATCTGATTTCAATGGCAAACTACGGAATAAGAAGAATCATAGGATAGAAGAAAGTGATGTGTTAGCTTGTCTCGATAGCGCGATGTGAGCAGAAGCAGAATGGAAAACAGCATACAACGAGTGCTCGATAAAGGCCTATGCATTGGCTGTGGTACCTGCTACTCCGCCTGTCCCCTAGACGCCATTTCCTTGGTCAAAACTGAGATCTTCACACCATCAATAGAGACTGGAAGATGTAACCATTGTGGTCTATGCCTGTCATCATGCCCGGGCTATCATGTGGACTATGCGCCTCAAAGAGGAAGAAGATCAAAATATCACGATCTGCTCGGGAGCTACCGCAACGTCTATCTTGGGCATGCGGAAGACGAGCATATTCGTTTCATGGGCTCCTCCGGAGGTGCCATTACTGCTCTTCTCACCTACGCCCTTGAAAACGGGATTATTGACGGCGCCCTAGTCGTCTCCATGAATGGAATGAATCCCAGGGTAGTAGTTGCGCGCTCAGTTGCCGAACTCAGACAGGCTATGGGAGCGAAATATCTCCCTGTACCAATGAACACTGGCCTTCAGAAGATTCTTCACACAGATGGGCGTTTCGCAGTTGCTGGTCTCCCATGTCATCTGCTAGGCTTAAATAGAATCATGTCAATCCATCCAGCTCTGGCCAAGAAGATAGTCCTGCGATTAGGTCTATTCTGCGGCCGCGGTTTTGATTATCACTTCGTTCACTACTTTCTGAAGAAGTGCGGTATCTCCCCAAGAAGCGTGCAAGAGCTGAGATTCAGGGGCAATGGGTGGCCTGGAAAAGTCTACGTCAAACACACGTTGGGAAGTGAGAATCGAGAGCTGCATCTTGATTATTCTGAGCTAGGAGGTTTCTCAGGAGGCTATCTGTTCATGCCCAAGAGATGCCTTTTCTGCCCAGATCATACGGCCGAGCTGGCTGACATTTCCTCTGGCGATGCCTGGCTTCCAGAGATCAAGAGGAAGGACTCTCAAGGCACATCTCTAATCAT
>CP070826.1:684274-685812 GCA_020344435.1 Candidatus Bathyarchaeota archaeon
TTCCCTTCCCAGTGAAGGTGTAATACTCCAGCGATGTGGCGCTCACGGAGAAGAACAGCAAAAAAGAGAGAACTGCCGCTACCGAACCTGCTGCAACTGAGCTGATTTTACTGCATAGGCTCCGCTGCTTCAATTTCAACACTCTCAAGCGAATACGTACGCTGAGACTTAAAGCTTGAGCCTGCTCACGCGTAATGATGCATGCATAATCCTCTAAGCCTACTGTTGCGATAGAATTGTCTAACTTGGAGGATTTTGCGTGACTCCTGAGTACCATTAACTATTTTAGAGGATATCATTAAGGAGTTTACGGTTTCAAGGCTTTGAAGGAGGCGGAAATGAACTTCAGTTTCCCCACAGAGGTCGTGAGGGAAGGAGAGACCAGCGTCGTGGTGCCCAGACTTGAGGCTTTTGTGGATGAACCGTGGGAATACGCTCCTTCCAAAGCTCCAGTCTTCTATAACCCCGTCATGGAACTGAACAGGGACGTGGCGGTTTTGGCGCTGCAAGCTTACCAAAAAATGATGGGGAAGAAGATTGTTGCTTGTGAACCTTTGAGTGGCTGTGGTGTTCGGGGAGTAAGGTTTGCAGTGGAAGTTGAAGGTGTTAACAGAATTGTCTTGAACGACGTCAACGAAGAGGCAGTCAGGCTTGCAGAATTCAATGTTCAACGCAACAATCTAGACGATCGTATTTCAGTAGCGCATAAGGATGCCAATCTCCTTCTGAGCAGCTGTGCCGCCCCCCGCAGAAGATTCAATTACATCGACGTAGATCCATTCGGTTCTCCCGTGACCTACATAGACTCCGCCATCAGAGCATTGCGCGATCACGGCTTACTGGCTCTAACCGCTACGGATCTAGCTCCTCTATGCGGTGTCCACCCAAGAGCTTGCGTAAGGAAGTACGGTGGGAGACCTTTAAGAACCGAATATTGTCACGAGTTAGCCGTCCGCCTTCTGATAGGATGTTTAACTATGATGGCGGCGAAGCATGCCATGGGGGTCAGGGTATTGTTCAGTCACAGCACAGACCACTACATTAGAGTATATGTCACTGCGCACTTCGGCGCAAAACGAGCCGACAACAGTGTTCAAAAGATCGGCCACATTCTCCATTGCTTCACCTGCCTTCACAGAGAAACATCCAGCGGCATTATCTCTTCTCTGGCACAGGATTGCGCTGAATGCGGTGCAAAAGTCAACGCGGCCGGTCCCCTATGGCTGGGCAACATATCAAACAAGGAGTTCTGTGCTTTGATGATCAAGGAGCTTAAAGAAAGAAATCTGAGGAAACAGAAGAGTATCCTAAAACTGCTCTCTTTGTCAAGAGACGAAGCCGAAGCTTCCCCAACATATTATGTAACCGACAAGATCTGTGATAAGCTTGATCTGCCAATCCCGCCCATAATCGAGGTTATTGAGAAGCTGAGAAACGCCGGTTTTGAAGCTACGCCAACCAGCTATTGCAGCAGAGGCATAAGAACAGATGCCCCTGCAGAGATTATGAAGAATATAACAGCCAGACTAGTAACCTGA
>CP070826.1:685912-687446 GCA_020344435.1 Candidatus Bathyarchaeota archaeon
GCAGCCAAACTCTCACTGTTGACTATGACCAATGTCCCAGCGATTGTTGCAGGAGCTGTAGCGCCGCTCGCAGCCATTGACATGGGCGCAACCGGAATTCCTGCTCTGGCTAGCTCAATCATGGCTTCAGACGATCTCTTCTCGAACACAAGTGGAGCAACAGGGCAATTCATCGAAGAGAATATAGGTCTCCTCCTCAGCTCCTCCTCGTCACCGACGACGGCAGACGCCAACTTAATCTGCCATTTGGCATCTTCTGCGCTCAGCGCGTGAAACTGAATATGCTTTTGGATATTATTCAAAGCGACTGCAAAGCCATGGATGTAGTGAAGAGGAGCTTGGAGCTCTGTGGGGACACAAACGGGCCAGAAAAAGTCAACGCTATCCAGATAATCGCACAGAACTGCAAAATCTCTCAAATCTGAAGACGTAGTCACTCTCTTCTCGCCAGTTTCCAAATCATTCATGAAATTGGTGCAGCCGTTTGGGGCAACGAAGGGAAGATCTGCTGTTGGAAGTTTCAAATCGTGTTCTGGGTTTCTCCCACAGAGTACAAACTCCTTCGGCGCAGCCTTGACTGCTTCTGCAACCAAAGAGGGCGGAATCTTCGCTATTGAGCGGGAAGCATCAACTTCTGCACCGCTTTCAGCCAGTACGTTCTGCACTCCCTTACTAGGGACTCTTATCCCAACTTCTTGCAGTACTTTCAGACTCATTTCGTGGATTTGAGAGACTTCATCATCGGATAGAAATGTTAGGCGCCCGAATGCCAAATTGATCGCCGTGTCATTCTCGACTTCGCTGCATAAAAACTTTCCATGCCATTCTTGACTTCGCATGCATGTCCAGTTCATACTTCTGCTTGCTAGCGTCTTGTCGGTGTCACTCAAAGATTCTCTAGTTCATTCGCCACATGTGCTAGCTCTAGCTCCTCTAGCTTCTTCCTTTCTGGGATTCCCGTTTCTCTGCTCCAGCCTCTGAGTTCATAGTAATGATCGAGCATTTCCCCTAAGACTTGTTCGGAAAAAGTCTCTCCTTTGTAGGGGCCTTCTGGCAGGGGCTCAGTGAACCGCTTAGGAAGAGTATCGTCTGCTCTGCGTATTCCTTCCCGAACGTTGAAGGCTCGGCAGAGGTTGAAGATTCGCTCACCAGTCTTCATCAACTCGTCGATGGTAACATCCCATCCAGTTGCTGCTGCAATGACCTCTTTCAGCGTCGTTACCTTCGTGCCTCCGCATGGGTAGACAGTCCATTTGCAGACAACGAGAGAGTCGAAGAGCGCAAACAAGTCTCCCACGATCTTATTCAATTTAACTTTCTCCCGGCCAGCGTAGAGCTTGTCTCTAAGCTTTCGGGGGAATGCTTTCTCGTCTATTCCTATCTCGGGGCATAGCTGTTCTTCGAAGAGGTCGTCGGTTTCGACTTGAAGATGGCATGCTCCCCGATTTGACGTTGCATAGGCTAATCCGTGGCCTTTCATTCCTCTTATCTCGTGCAGGGGCAATTCTTGACCCTTAACGTGCATCGCGAATTC
>CP070826.1:687546-689052 GCA_020344435.1 Candidatus Bathyarchaeota archaeon
TATGTCAGCTGTCTTTGTGTATATGCCGCCACCAGCCTTGGCAAAGAGTGCGATTGTACTTGCACCGAAGCTGAAGCCGAGGATCACGTCTGGAGCGTAGGAAACATCGAGAGGATTGTAATAGATGTAGTAGAGAGCACTGACCCCTATCAAGGCTAATCCTACAACGGCTAAACCCATTACTGCGCCGCCATAGAATCCGATTGAAAAGGCCTTTTTCAGACTCTTCCTGGCAGCCTGTGCAGTTCGAACATTCGCATGTAGTGCCACGTCCATTCCGAGAAAGCCTGATAGAGCAGAGCAGATGGAGCCGATTATGTATGCTATGGCCTTATGATAATCAAGGAGAACAGCTATCAATACTGCGACTATAGCACTGAAAACTGCGAGTGTCATGTATTGCCTCTTCAGATAGGCAACAGCGCCCTCTCTAATCGCATCTGAGATCTCTTTCATTTTGGGAGTGCCTACATCCTGCTTCTTGACATGAAAATACAAGTATATTGCAACGAGGATTGAAGCGATTCCGGAAATCGGAGCGATAATCAGTACGTCCATATTTTCATCCCATGCGAACTCTTAGCCGTCATAACATGTAGACTTCTTTTATAAGTCTTGGGCTTGCTGATGCATGTGGCTTCTCATCTTGAATTGTCTCCTCTGAAATTCCAGGCATCACCTGCATACTTCTCCTTGCACAGTTCTTCAGCGAGACCCTCTTCATGATCTGTAATGTCTCCCTTGACAAGCTCCGTGTTAAGCGCCTTCTGAAAACCCCGGATTAATGCTTCGTGTGCCTCTTCGTTGGATATGCTTGATTGAAGCTCCCCCTCGATTGATGTTAGCTTTTTCTCCGCGACTCTCAACACATCTTCCAAGGATCTTGCCCATGGAACATTAAGGAAGGTAAACATCTTCTTTAGGTCTGTCTGCACCAAGAACGTTCCATGCTGGAGGAGTACACCTTTTCTATGGAGTTGTGCGCTTCCAGAGAACTTTCTTCGGTCTATTGTGATGTTGGGACACTGCTCCGGATCTCCTGGATTGAAATCCGCTCTTACTCCTAGAATCTTAGCCGCCTCAATAAGCCCCCTACAGATCATGTTGTAGGCGGAGATCACGTTCCTTGATCCCACATCCTTCTCGCTCACTACCACGCTATAGGTTATTTCACCTTCGTAATCATGATAGACAGCTCCGCCTCCTGTGATTCTCCTCACGATGTCTACTCCGAGTCTTCTGCAGTTTTCAACATGAACCTCCTCTGGAGCTCGTTGAAACCGTCCTATGGAAACGGCTGAGGGCTTCCATCTGTAGAAGCGTAGGGTATTCGGTACCATTCCAGCTATTCTAGCCTTAAAAACAGCCTCGTCGAATGCCATATTCATGAAGGCATTTCTAGTCTCTAGTTTGAGCAGTCTCCAAGCGCCCATTTTCCTCTACTCAAAATGCTCTACTAGTCAAGCTTGTCTCAATCGAGTAGGAGTTGAGTTCCAATTTTAAGTA
>CP070826.1:689152-690631 GCA_020344435.1 Candidatus Bathyarchaeota archaeon
AGTTTATTATTGGCGTATACTATTGTAAAGCTAAATCTTTAACTAAGACAGGTGGTTATGTGAGCAGCGAAGTTCCATCCGGACGACCGCTCCGTCTCCTCCGCAGGCTATATGAACAAGGCGAACCTGCCACAACGTACACTGTAAGAGTAAAGCAGAGCGAACTGGCGGATCAGCTCGGAATCAGTCGCCAAGCCTTGAACGTGCACCTACGCAAACTCAGAGACTTCGGCCATATCAGAACTGGCAGAGGCTTCATCGACATAACAGAGGAAGGTCTCAGAGCGCTGGGAGTGTTCGTGAATCCAGCCTTCGTATTCATCAAGATCTCTCCACTCAGAAGAGAAGAGGCATACCAGAAGATTCTGGAGTTCTCAGTTCAAAAGGCTTTCAGGGTAGCCGGTGACATGGATGCGGTTATCGTAGTGGAAAGGGAGAAGCTGAATGAAGCGCTTCGGAAGCTAGCCCTAGTGGAGGGAGTCCAAGACACAAAATCCTATATTACCATCCAGACGCTGAAATAGATGCGGAGGGCACCAGTTGAAACTGCTAGAACATGAAGCAAAGTCAATCTTCTCCAAGTATGGAATACCCGTCCCAAAGGGAGAACTCGCAACATCTCCTTCAGAAGCCAAGAAGATAGCTGCAAAGCTCAACACAGCAGTCGCTGTCAAGGCGCAGATTCCACTGGCAGGAAGGGGAAAGGCAGGCGGAATCATCTTCGCAGACTCGCCGGCAGAAGCTGAAATCGCAGCTAAGAAACTCCTCAACATGCAGATTAAAGGGATCGAAGTGGACAGCGTCTTGGTGGAAGAGAAAATCTCAGTCGTCAAAGAGTTATATTTCGGCATAACAATTGACCGATCGAGTCGAAGTTACGTAGCAGTAGCCTCCTCTGAAGGCGGCATGGAGATAGAGGAGGTTGCCGCTAGAATGCCAGAGAGATTAAGCAAGACCTTCATAGATCCAAAACATGGATTCTTTTCTTATCACGCCTGTCAAATCGCAGCCAAATTAGGCTACGAAGGAAAACAGATGCTGAACCTTGCCAGAATCCTTTTCAAACAGTACAGGGTGGCGATGAACCACGACGCGGAATTGATCGAAATGAACCCCATTATTGAAACTTCTGAAGGCAGATTCGTCGCCGCAGACACACGCCTAATAATAGATGACAACGCTCTTTACCGACATCCAGAATTCAAAGAACGACTGGCAGAAGATGACGAGCTGTCGCCTCAGGAACTCGAGGCCAGAAGAAGCGGATTGGCGTACGTCAAACTTGAGGGGAATATAGGCGTAATCGGAAACGGCGCAGGCTTGGTGATGGCCACTCTCGATTCAATCGAGTTGTACGGGGGAAAGCCCGCAAACTTTTTAGACATAGGTGGAGGGGCTTCTGCTGACAGAATGGTCACAGCACTTAACATCGTATTGTCTGACCCCGGAGTGGAGGCGGTTTTCATCAACATATTAGGC
>CP070826.1:690731-692170 GCA_020344435.1 Candidatus Bathyarchaeota archaeon
GAGTTGGCATAGCCACGAAAGTGGCACGACTAGTGCCTATTGCCGTCGTGAAAGGTTGAAAGCATCTTTTTGGACCCACTTCCTCAGGGTAAGCAACCTAAGCAATCCTATGAATTTCCTGTTGGGTTCTTCATAGGAGAGACACTGAAACGCAAACGCCATCAACCCGGGGAAGTCAGGTAGTTGGTGGCAGGTAGTTGGTTTTCGACAAGAGGCTATCTAGGTTCTTATGCTCGTTTTCAGAAATCCATCCCTCTCCCCTCAGCTCTTTCAGTCCTTTCCTAATACATTCTCGCGACTCTTGTGTTCCTAAAACGTTGACTTGAGAACCTGCGTCGTTCGTGTCCCGTTCGAACACTGGGTCCTCATTGAGAGGCGTGACAATTTGATTGAGGAAGCTTGCTAAGGGTTTCGAACGGTGTTGGAGGAAGGACTTCATCCTAGTCATTCCAAAGACCCCTTTGAGCTTTGTCAGGAGCCCCATGCTCCCAATGACGGAGGGCGGGTGGATCACATATCGTCTCTTTTGTCTTGCTTTGTAGACGATTAGGTAGAGGGGAATATAGACTAGCAAATCGTTTTTGTGGCTTCTTGGCATGCCTATCTCTTCGAGACTTTCGAGTTTTGCCCTTTTTTGCTTCATTAAATCGTTGATCTGATCTATGACATCGGATGTTGCGCCCTCCAATGACTCCGTTTCACGATTCTTCATTCTAGTGCTGGCTTCACGAGCAGCCTCAAGTTCTCTGAGATCTTTCTGAGCCTCTTCGGTTCTGGTTTCATATTGAGATCTGATTTTCGATATCTCGAGCTTTTTCTCCGTCTCTACTGAAGTGATTTTTCTGTCTATTTCCTCAGTCTCTTTTCTCAAGCTGGGAATCTTCTTCTTGGTTTCCCGGAGTTTCTGCCTCCATTGGAGTTCACGACCTTCATCATCGTAAATTCTAGATGATTTCATTTCAGCTTCGCATCTTTCGATTCGAGCATTCAGGCGATATTGCTCTTTCTCAAGCTTGACACGGTCTTTGTGGAGAACCCGAAGTCGTCGCTCGTAATGCTTTGAACGGTTCATTATTTCCCTGTCACATCTCTTCTGAATGTCCCGCATTTTCCTCATTACGTTTGGTCTAACAGCTGCGATCTTTTCATCGAATTCTCTGCCCACCTCTCTGATCTCTTTGCGAATGACTCTTGAATGGTTCTTGGTGGTCGTGCTAACTAGTTTCATGATTTTGCGCAGACTACCGATGTCTTCCTCTAGCGATTTTCTGTAGCCTGACAAATCTTCAAGCGACATTGAGGTCGCAGACTGGTCAATATTTGGGGATATGAGTGCTTTTCCAACTACCGCCTTGACTATTTCTTCTCCATCTGCAAGGTATGAGGTTAGATCTTCCACAAGTTCTGGGTTTGAAATCAGACCGGTTACTGTTTTTTCC
>CP070826.1:692270-693679 GCA_020344435.1 Candidatus Bathyarchaeota archaeon
ACTAAAGAGACCAGACCAGAATTGAAACCGTCAAGTATCATTTTCGGTCAAATGTGGTCTCTCCCCCGGGTTGAGTCCCTCTAGAAGCTAAAGGGAGACCACCGTTAATTTGCCATTGCCCCAATGCTAGAGAAACGTTGACTCCTGTAGAGGGAAAAGAGGATTTGATGGAAATGACGGAAGTGACGAACTCGACGGATCTGACGAGGCTGACCGGGATTATTTAGCATGCACGTAAACAAAAAAACTTAATCTAACGTCTGTTCTTGAAAAGAACGAGGGCCCGTGGTCTAGTCAGGATAGGACGTTGGCCTGCGGAGCCGAAGATCCGGGGTTCGAATCCCCGCGGGCCCGCCATCTTCAGAGAGCGAACCCCCCAATTGCATACATTAACTTTGTCCGATAGAATGATGCTGCTCGACAGTAGGCTCTTCTTCTGCAGGGGCATTAGGGGGAACTCAACCCACTGGGCTTCAATCGCTCACGCTAGGATGCATATCTGAGCACCACAAATCTCTTAAAGCAATCAATTGACATTGGCGAACTAGCATGCCTTCAAGAGAAGATGTTGCCAACGCTCAGAGCCAAGGGGTCCCTATTGTTCTGACTGGGTCAGCTACTGACATGAGTGACTTCAACCTTAGTCCTTTTCGTGCATTTACTGGAGGCTTTCCAACGGGTATTGTCCCTCGAGTCTTGCTGAAAAAGTATTGGTATCCCCCTGTGCCCAACAACAGCGGTGGTTCCGCCAAATATGCACCATATGGAATGCGGAAGATCGAGGCGCTGCTGATTGAAGAATTTGGCGTGGAGAATGTTGTGGTCGTGCATCCGGACAACCTCAAACAAGTTGTGGGACCGAAAACGAAAGTTGTTGGTGTATCTTCCATGGAGCCTGCTGGAATCGGCTTCGTCAGCCGCACTTACACCTCTTTTGTGGGCCTTGGTGGAGAGCCCGTGGCAGCTGCGGAATTCAGAGATTTCATAGAGAAGCCAATTCTGCGAAGATGGGGCGCCAGAATAATCCTTGGAGGCTCAGGTGCCTGGCAAATCCTCAAGGCAAAGCTTCAGAGAGAATACAGGATAGACTGCATCATTCTGGGCGAAGGTGAGAAGACTGCTCTGGAAGTTTTTAGAAAGGCTCTCAACGGTGAAGCAATTCCACAAGTAATCAATGCCAAGTCGCCTAGCCCTGAGGAAATTCCATGCATTGTGCATCCATCGCTCTTCGGCACTGTAGAAATCACCCGTGGTTGCGGTCGCGGATGCAGTTTCTGCTCGCCAACGCTGAGAAAAAGCTACTCCTTTCCCTTAGAACACATCTTGAAGGAAGTGGAATTGAATGCGAAGAATGGCACACGAATGATTATCTTGGCCAGTGAAGACATCTTCCTATATGGATCTGAGGG
>CP070826.1:693779-695179 GCA_020344435.1 Candidatus Bathyarchaeota archaeon
AAACTCGACAGGTGTGTCCTATACCAATTGCGAGGGGCATTTTTGGATATTCCCTGGCCAAAGTGCAAGAATCACTCCGGTTACCTCAATACTACGATCGACTGTGGAGGCAAGCAAAATGCATCACGATGAAAGTAGTGATTCCCCAAAATCTCCACATGTAGAAATCGGGAATGGCGCTCGTACAAGGCTTCAAGAATTTCGTCCTGCTCTAGTAGTCATAGATATGCAGAATGCTTATTGTACACACGGAGGCTCTTACGAAAAGTTTGGAGCCGACATAAGTGCATACAGGAGAATCATACCCAATGTGAAGAAAATGATAGATGCCTGTCATGAACTGCAGATAGCTGTCTTCTTTACCCAACAGGTTAGAGAGCCATCAGGGATAGACCTCCTGACCAGGAGACACCGCATCATACCAAAAGAAAGGCTAGAATTTATCGAAGAGAACCCCTCATGTGTGAGAGGAACATGGGACGCAGCCATAATCGATGAGCTAATGCCAACGGAAGATGACCACATAGTCACAAAAAGGAGAGACTCTGCTTTTCAAGACACTGAGTTCGAGCTATGGCTAGAGAGTATAGGTGCTGATACAATCATATTCACCGGCGTAGACACTTGCATCTGCGTAGAAAATTCTCTTAGGGAAGGATTCAACAAGGGTTGGGATGTTATATTGGTGGAAGATGCGGTAGCATCTGCGTGGCAGAAGTTGCATGAGGCGGCACTAGAAACAGTGAGGGCCTCTTTTGGCTTGGTTTTGACTACGGAGCAACTCATACACATGCTCCACACTGGCAAGCGTGGAACGTCAGTCTTCACTTTCGAGCAGTTATGATGACCACAAACGCTATACCAGTAATCTAACAACGAGAGAGAAGTGTCCAGGGAGGGAATTCCAATCGAATCCCATTTTGAAATGATGTCCCGGGATCCCTAGCGGATTTGTGGAGGATATGACTACGTCCACCTAACGCCGAGACATGTTCAGGAGGGGAAAACAGCCATCCTAGCCTATTCAATGCGTAGCAGAGTGGTCATGGGCTAGTGTAGGCCCAGCCAAGCGTATTTGGAGAAGGAGATGAAGAAAAGGAGGAATGTGGGGACGAAGAGGGTATTTTTTGGTATCGGGATGTTGCTCGCATGGCTTGCGGTTGTAGGCGGATTTGCCTGTGCTGAAGAAACCGAAGGACCGCATTCGGGATGGGACAGCTACAGGAATGATGAACACGGCTTTCAAGTGAATTATCCTGATGATTGGGAGAAAATGTATCCAGCAGGAGTTGTTGTTGGCTTCGCAGACCCTGAAATAGATGAGGTTCGAGAGAATGTCGTTGTGGTCATTGAATCATGTGGTGGTATGGATCTCGAGCAATACGTAGCCGCCAACAGGG
>CP070826.1:695279-696677 GCA_020344435.1 Candidatus Bathyarchaeota archaeon
TTTGATCCTGGTATCTGGGCTGCCCTCGTCATCGTTGTGGCGTTAATCGTGACACTGGCGGTCATAGTTACGAGGAAAGACGTGGCGTATAGCCTTGTTCTCGTGTGGGCGTTGGTGGGCATCATGTCAAAACAGAGCGAAAGCCAGACTGTTGTCTTGACAGCCGCAGTGGGCATCGCAATTATCCTAATTGCAGCTGCCACAATGGTAATAGGATCAAGACTGAAGCAGTGATTCAACAGCTACTTCTTATATGCATAGTCTTGTTGAGCGCGCGTACGTGTGGGTCAGACGCGACTGAAGATTTCATAGAGTAGGTTGGCTGCTCTCTTTTCGAGTTGTCTGTCTCGATTCTTCTCCTTGGCTTCATGTACCGCTTTCATCTGGTTCTGGCAATCTCTTAGCGCATCCAGTCTCTTTCTGGCAATTCCCATCCATATTTTAGTCTTATTGTTTGCTGTGGAGATTTCTCTGTCAGCCTGCATTTCTGCTATTTTATGGGTTGTGGTTGATACGAACCCTTGTTCTGTCATAAGGCCGACAATGGTTTGGCGGGTGAATTCGTCGAATCCACTGTGAGGGGCGTCGTCCTCTGTTAGTTGTAACCAGTGGACTATGGCCTTTCGGCTGTATGGTTGCTTGGCGAACAGTTTTGGCAGGGCTTTGGCAACGGCTACTAATGCTTTGTCTCTCTCCTTCTCCTGCCCTAATTGTCTGAGTTCTTTCTTACGGATCGGCAGGGTCTCCGCCACCAAGTCTATGTCTGGCTGCACTCCCAACATGCTTGCTTGTGTTCTTAAGAGACCATCAACCTGCTGACTAAGTGCAATTCTGCGCCTGGTCAGGACTTGAATCCTTTCCTTTAACTTTGACTCCTCGTCTCTGAGCCGGTGGAGTGTGTCCTGTTTACTCTCGATCGTTCTCGTCAGCGCTTCTTCCGCTAATTCGAATTCAGCGATCTTCGTTCTGTGCGTCTGCCTCTCCTCCTCGTCGAGTCTTCGCAGTTGGGCAAGCTGGTCAGCACTCTCCACTAGCTTTCCTTCCAGCGACGCTGTTTCTTCCAAGATTTTCACGGCTCTTCTTGGGTTGCCTCCCAGTCGGCGGATTTCGCTGAGAAAGCCTTTGATGGTTTTGAGATGGCTGGGTTTCAATCCGTATGCTGTGAGCTCCCTCCTATTCTCTTCAAGCTCGTCCAGGGTCTTCCGGGCTTTTCCGCTTCTCTTCTCAAGCCCTACAACTTTCTTGGTTATTGCTTGTTCTTGCTTTCTGAGGTTTCTCACTCTCTTCTTTGCTGCTCCCAGCCTCTTCGTTGTGGCCTCGAAGTCTCTTATCGCCTCAGTATATGGCCTCCCGCATTCATCCTCAAGATCGGCGAGTTTCATTGCAGCCGGCACCACC
>CP070826.1:696777-698146 GCA_020344435.1 Candidatus Bathyarchaeota archaeon
TGATTAGAACGTTGAATTTCTTGAAGGCCTTCTCGAAGTCTCTTCGAATCAAGGTTCGAATCTTGAGGGCTTTCAAATAATATTTGTCATAATATCCAGTTGACAAAGCGTATGTGCCGAGAATTATGCGGCGTCTCACTTCTGCTCCGAATCCAATTCGCCTATTTTTGGAGTAGACAGTTGACCAGTCCCCATTATCACGGTTGATTCTGTAGCCGTATCGTAGTCCGTCGTATCTTGCTAGGTTTGAGCTGGCTTCAGACATGGCAATGATGTAGTAGGCGGCAAGAGCATATTCAAGATTGGGAAGCGAAGTTTCCTCGCAAGAGGCCCCTAACTCCTCCAAATTGTGAACAGCTGTCCAGACTTGTTTCTCCACATTTCTGCTTGTTCCTTCACCGAAGAGTTCGCTCGGTACACCTATCTCGAATCTCTCTACACTGCTTTTGAGGAATTTCGTGTAATCTCCCTTTGCTGCTTTTGCTGATGTGCTGTCGCTCGGATCATGACCAGCAATAATGCTAAGAAATAAGGCACAATCGTAAACATTCCTTGCCATAGGCCCAATTTGTTCAAGACTGTTGGCGTAGGCGATCAATCCATAGCGACTAACCAGTCCGTAGGTTGGCTTGACACCAACGACTGAGCAGTAGCTGGCGGGACAGCGGATCGATCCTCCAGTATCTGCGCCAAGGGCCAGTGTGGCTTCATCTGCTGCGAGGGCTGCTGCGCTTCCTCCTGATGATCCTCCGGGAACTCGTGCAAGATTCCATGGGTTGTAGGTTGGGCCGAAGTAGCTGGTTTCTGTAGATGTGCCCATGGCAAACTCGTCCATGTTTGTTTTTCCAACAATAATGCCGTCTTCTTTCTTGATTCTTTCAATGACAGTTGCGTCGTACGGAGGAACAAAACTCTCAAGCATCTTCGAAGAACAGGTAGTGCGTATGTTCTTCATGCAGATGCTGTCTTTCACAGCTATGGCGACGCCTGCTAGTCGTCCAACGGGTTTCCCCTCAGAGATTCTCTTGTCGACTTCTCTAGCTTTCTCGACAGCCTCTTCATTGGTGAGTGTGACAAAGGCATGAATCTTGTCTTCTAATCTACTGATTCTTTCAAAAACTGATAATACATACTCTTCTGCTGTTACTTCTTCATTGCGAATTTTTTCAGCAATTTCTTTGGCGGATGCAGCGTGCAACTTGGTCATTGTGCCCTGTTCCTAAACAATTCTTGGAGCTTTGATGAATTTCTTCTCTTTCTTGGGAGCGTTTCTGAGAGCTTCTTCTGTTGACATGGAGGATGTCGCTTCATCTTCTCTATAGACGTTCATGAGGTCCAGAACATGATAGGTTGGTTGAACGTGTTCAGT
>CP070826.1:698246-699613 GCA_020344435.1 Candidatus Bathyarchaeota archaeon
TCAGCGAGTCGCAGGCCGATTGTGAAGATTATGGTTCCGTTGCCTTTTGCCCAATTCGCCTCCTCTATGGCTTTTAGCGTACTCGTAGTATGGCTGGAGTTCGCGTCCGGTTGGTCAAATGATTTTCCAGTGTCGAAGTTGGTCCATTGGTTTGCCACGCCGTCGCTCAGCAGTATTATGACGTCCTGGGCTTTGGGACGACCATGATCTGCCAATTCTCCTTGGGCCACGTGGACTCCTGCCATGATGTTTGTTCTTCCATTGGATGTCAAGTTGCCAATTGCCCATTTGAGCAAGTCTGGGTCGTTGGTCAATCCTTGATCAAGGGTTGCAGCAGGGTGACTGCGTGAGGCAGAGGAATAAGAGACTACTCCGACCCAATCGCTTGTTGCAGGGTCCGGTGTATAGGTGCGGTTGTCAACGAAGGATATTGCTGCGGCTTTGGCATCCTCCAATGCGTCCCCGATTGACATGGAGCCAGAGCGGTCAATAACCAATATGATATCGAATGGACCTCCGAGGGCTACGCCTGTGACAGTGAGATTCACCAAGATCTCTTGTCCGCAGACGATTTCGTAAGCAGTCGCGGTTTTGTCCACACTCACGTACGGGTCCGATTCCTCAGCAAAGGTAGTGAAGAGCTGCGGGATCAGCATTGAGGTTGTGATTAGGAATATAGCAGTGAATACTCTAACGTATTTCTTCAATTTCGATTCCCCTTTCTTTATCTTTTCTCCTTGTGGATTCCTTTTGTAGGCTACTCTATTAATCTAGTTTTGAATCGTGACATATATCTAGAACGGTAACTAAATTCTAGAACCTTGTACCTTGGACCTGAATATTCTGTCCATCAAACGCGGAACTACGCGCGTGCGGCTGATGATCTTTTCAAGCAGAATCAAACTGATAACGCTGATTAGAGTCAAGAGGACACTTGGAAGCCAATCAAAGGTGGAGAGGGATTCAGTGAGTAATAGGACTTTTCTGAAAATCGCAAAGTGGAAGAAGTAGAAGAATAGACTATGCCTTCCCATATAGCTTAGAAGCTTTGCAGCTACTGTCTTTTCCAACATGGACATTAGAATCAGAATCATGACAACGAAGCCGCAATTGAAAACCCAGAAGGACCATGTTCTCTGATAGATATTGATGGTGTCCCAAAAGATTGATCCAATCACCAAGAAAATCATCCCGATTAGACCCCAGATCTTTCGGCTATTTCTGTAATATGCCAGGGCAACGCCGAAGAACATGAAACTCAGACACCATACAGGATTGAAGTGACCTGGAACCTGCATGTAATTCTGCACAAAAACCATAGCGACAGCCAAGCTCAGAAAGCACAAACCCTTGGCAAACTGTGGTAA
>CP070826.1:699713-701077 GCA_020344435.1 Candidatus Bathyarchaeota archaeon
ACTTCCGTAATCGTCGTGAGTTGCGCCATGGTCTGCAAGCTATAGGACATGCGGTCAGCCATGACCTTCCTCCAGCCAGATAACGGAATAGTTTCCTCATCATCCCTCTCAACACGGGATTGCTCTAGATAGGAAAGCACATCCTTCTTTGTGATCACCCCACCACGACCAGCACCTGTTATGTGAGTGAGATTGATGTCATGTTCCTTCGCCAATTTCTTTGCTAAGGGAGACGCCAATACCTGCTTGTTAATAGCTTCTGTCACTCTTTCAGATGAAGTATCTTCGAGTCGTTCAGGAGATTTGATAACTTCTGGTATGAGAGGAGCTTCTTCATCCTGTTGAACTATGAGGGCGATTGTTTCACCCACGGACACAGTTGTTCCTACGGCTTGAGTCTTATAGAACGTGCCCGACGCGGGTGACTCGACTTCGACTTCGATCTTACTTGTCTCTATTATGGCAACCGGTTCATCTGCTTCCACGGTTTCCCCGTCTTGTTTCAGCCATTCTGTTATAGTTCCCTCAGCCATGAACAGGTCGAACTGAGGCATCGCAACTTTCACAGGCATTACTCATTCCCCAAGTTTCTGAACAGTTGTCAAGATCCCTTTTTTCATCTTCGTTTGCCCATATTTAAACTGAAAATGACGTTCTTAGGTTATTTCCTTGACCGATTTGATAATGTCATCCAAACCTGGCATCACAGCTCGTTCCAGTATGGTTGTTGCCGGTACAGGGGTTCCGAGATTGGCTACACGTTTTACGGGCGCGTCTAAGTATTCCAAAGCGTTTTCAGCTACGATAGCAGCTATTTCAGCCCCATATCCATAGGCCTTTGGGGACTCCTGGACAATAACGAGTCTACTCGTTTTCTTCACGGAGCTGATAATGGTGTCTTCGTCTAATGGAAGCAGGGTTCTAATATCAACCACCTCACAGCTTATTCCCTCTTCGAGGAGTTTTTTCCCGGCTTCAAGTGAAAGTTGGAGCATATGGGCCGTGGCAACGATGGTTACATCATCCCCCTCCCTCTTCACATCTGCCTTTCCTAAGGGAACAGTGTACTCTTCCTCTGGAACAGGGCCCCTCGTACCACGGAGACGTTTATGCTCGAAGAGGATGACCGGGTTGTTGTCTCTAATAGCAGACTTCATGAGACCCTTGGCGTCGTAAGGAGTGGAAGGCATCACAACCTTCAGCCCGGGGACGTTAAGAAAATATGACTCAATGCTCTGAGAGTGATGGGGCCCTATGCCCCTTCCAGTGGCACCGATAGAAGCCGTGATTACCATAGGACACGATACCTCGCCACCATATTGGTAACATACCTTTGCTGCATCGTTGGTGAGGTGGTCGTGACA
>CP070826.1:701177-702535 GCA_020344435.1 Candidatus Bathyarchaeota archaeon
GGCGCGCTTCTTCTTTGCGAAGTCCTCTTCCCGCCCCAGCCAGGGATCCGGTCTCTCAGGTTCAATCAGTGCCTCGTCGATAGAACCGTCCCCGCCAAGAAAAGTGTTTATGGAGATCGCGGCCTTTCTTCCCGCGGCAATTGCCTCGACGACTGAGGCTGCTCCAGTCACAACGTCGCCACCAGCGAATATCTTTGGAACCCCCGTTCGCAGAGTGCCTCCGTCAACTTCTATGCTTCCTCCGGTAGCCTGTATGTCGCTTCTGCCGTGCAGAAAAGATAGGTCTGAAGCTTGACCGATAGCGATTATGACCGTATCCGCCTTTACTGAGGTTGTCTCTTCTTCATCAAAGGATGGGTTGAACCTTCCCTCCTTGTCAAAGACTGTGGTGCAACGGACAAGCTCTATCCCAGTCACTGCATCTCCCTCTCCCAGAATGCGTTTCGGCCCCCAAGATGCTTTCAGAATCACTCCCTCCTCAACGGCCTCCTCGATCTGCCATTTGTGAGCGGGCATCTCTTCTCTGCATTCTAGGCAGGCCAGCTGGACCTCTCGAGCTCCCAGACGAAGAGCTGCGCGAGCTGCGTCCATGGCCACGTTGCCACCTCCAACAACCAGAACCCTTTCTCCTACCTTGGCATCCCTTCCAGAATTAACGTCTCTTAGAAACTCCACGCCCCAGAGAACGCCTTTTAGCTCCGCACCATCAATCTTCAATCTCTTGCTGAGCGGAGCCCCGGTAGTCAAGAGTATAGCTTCGTACTGATTCTCCAAGTCTTCAAGCGGCAGGTCTTCACCAATCTGCACCCCAGTCTTCACGTCCACGCCCAACTCCAGAATACCTGTGATCTCCTTCTTGAGCACGGCTCTCGGAAGCCTGTATGCCGGGGCGCCAAAGCGCATCATTCCTCCAAGTTCAGGTTGCGATTCAAAGATGGTGACAGCGTGTCCTTTTCTTTCCAGGTAACGTGCTGCAGTGAGCCCTGCGGGTCCTGAGCCGACTATGGCCACGCGTTTGCCGGTTGGTGGGGCTCTCTTCAGTCTGATCTTCCAGGATTCAGTGTCATGTTCAGCGGCGAAGCGCTTGAGCGCACAGATGGCCATCGCCTCGTTGAGTTTGCCCCTCCGGCACTCGTCCTCGCAGGGATGATGACATACGTGCCCCAAAACTCTTGGGAGCGGAACGCTCTCTCGAATCACGGCTGCTGCTTCAGCAAATCTTCCTCCATCAATGAGATGGATGTATCTGGGAATGTCTATGCTTACAGGGCAGACGTGTTTGCATGGCACAAGATTCTCCTCGCTTGGCGGCCATCTTAGGTCTCTGTCCATTAAGGCGCCGGTGGGACAGACTTCAA
>CP070826.1:702635-703992 GCA_020344435.1 Candidatus Bathyarchaeota archaeon
GAGGCTGTGTTTCATCAATCCCACTAGGCTGGGCAGGACGGTGGTGTACGGGCTAGCCAAGCACTTGGTGAGTGAGAAGAAGCACGAGGTGGTGATACTTCAGCCCGGTAATCAGCACCAATTCGCACGGAGGACAAGTTCCCTGCCCTTAGAAGAAGGCATCGAAATAGAATATCTCCCAGCCTTTTTCTTGCCTGGCATCTACTATAATATACCCTGCTTCAGCAAGCAGATCAAAGCTCTGAATGAGTTGTGCGCCAATCACGGATGCGAGATAATTCAGGCCTGCGATTACGATTACCTAACTTCGCTTGCGCCAATCTACATAAACAAAAAACGTGGAGTTCCCATAATCCTAACTACTGATGCTATGCCCGGCTACTCCTGGTCTTATGGAAATGCCATTGTAGATACAGTGGCGAAGCAATATACATTTAGTATAGGCAAAGGGATTCTTCGCTCATACAATATGGTCGTTCTTCTATACAAGAAGCTGGTGGATGACGCGAAGAACTTTGGAGTCCGAGAAGAGAGAATCCAGCTAATCCCGAATGGAATAGAGTTTCAGAAGTTCGCTCAGAAGCCCATCGACGACAGCTTGAGACGCAAGCTGTCGATTGATGAGCAGGAAAGAGTCCTCTTGTTTGTAGGTCGACTTGCGAAGGTCAAGAAAGTGGAAATCCTCATTGCGTTGACGAAAGCGCTAATTACAGAAGGCCTCAAGGTGAAGGCAGTCATAGTCGGAGATGGCCCAAGTAGACAATACTATGAAAGACTGTCGGAGTCGATCAAGGACAATGTCGTGTTTGCGGGAAGTGTTCCCTGGAATCAAATCCACAAATACTATCATATTGCAGACATCTTCGTCTTACCATCTCTATCTGAAGGATTGCCAACGGTGCTGTTGGAGGCGTCTGCTGCCAGTAAACCATGTGTGGCAAGCAATGTGAACGGCGTTTCCGACATTATAGTACATGGAGAAACAGGATACTTGGTTGAAAGACCCGACTTCAATTTGTATCTGCATTATGTGAAGGATCTTCTTGCAGACGAGAATCTGGCAAGAAGAATGGGGGCGAAAGCTGCAGAGTATGTCAAGGAAAACTTCAATTGGGACGTTGTTGTGGGAAAATATGAGAGGTTGTACAAGGAGATTCTGGATTGAAGCTAGAAATCGGTCGCATCATGAAACCAAGTAGCTACATTGAAGAAACACGCAGAACTGCAGGGTGATTATGTGGTTCAAAGACACACGCATGTCATCGTGTTTCTTGTGGCTTGCCTCATTGTCGTAGCCAATATCATGTATTTCAAATCAAGCACGATAGGAACTCTCGCGTCTGTCACATTAATCTAC
>CP070826.1:704092-705395 GCA_020344435.1 Candidatus Bathyarchaeota archaeon
CCCGTCGAAGTCTTTGAGCTTCAGGATCTCCCTGAACACTCAGACTCGCAGAAATCGGTTCCCATCAGGGAAGAAGACTGTATTCTCTGTATGGCCTGCACTGTCCAATGCCCGACCGAAGCAATAACCGTAGAAGAATAGCCGTCAACAGACGCAGAAAAGCACTGGCACGGGCGCGCATTTGAAGGACAATCCTGAATATTCCAGAGCCCTAAGCAAAAGGAGATACATCCATACTTTGTGGATCGAAACGTTCAATATATTTGGTGTTCAACTTTAACGCGAATCCTTGCATGTGAACAAGGTTAAACCCCCTCTACGAGGTAGAGGGATTCCTCCGTGAATTCAACATCATTTCCAATGTGGTTGCTGCATGGCCGTTGAAGTTACTTACCTATAGGGCCCTGTACGATTTTCTATGTAGAACGTTCAATTTACCATCGAACGTTCAACATCGAACATAGAACAGTTTGAATTATCTATCAAACGTCCGTTGTAAATGTCCAATTCCGTACTAGACTGTTCGAATTATCCATTGAACACAACGACGTGCGCGTGAGGATGTTCTTGTTACTCCATGTCTCCTAAAATATGCAGGCAAGACGACTCATGAGCTCACATTTGCTGAGCTCATGGTAGGTCAAAGCCTACTATTCCATATTCTCACCGTGAAGCGCGAGATGATCGGCTTCAATCTCCACTAATGCTTTGAAGAATTGTTTCAGCAATGACTCTGAAGCCTCCTTAGCGAATCTGGAATAAGCCTTGATAGCCCTATCTTCTCGCTCCCATCCTTCTTGCGTATTTTTGCTGGAATCCTTGGAACAAGGAATCTCCTCCAAGGGAGGCTCTTTGATTTGTAGAAGCTTCGCTATCACCGTTGCGTGCTCATTCTCAACTTTCTTCAGAGCTTTGAACTTCGCATAGCTATATTCATCCCCCGCCTCCTCGGCTGCATTCATAGCGCAGAGATAAAAAGCTGTGTTTCCCAATTCGAGTTTCAAAGCAGCCTCAAGGTTGACTCTAGAAACATCGCTGATTTCAATCCTGTATTCAGACCAGTCCCATTTCTCTGCTGGGATCAGATACCTCTTGGGCGCTCCACAGAAAGGACACCTTGATGGAGGTTCTTCACCGATGTACGGGTCGTAGCAGATTCTACACCTGAATACTCTAACCTTCCCCATTCTCCTCACCCCAGTTACATTCAAACCAGATTGATACTCAGAGAAGCCAGTAAGGGATAATAACACTTGCGTGCACCTCAGAGATACACTTAAGAGCTTGGCTGAAGAAGTGCATG
>CP070826.1:705495-706794 GCA_020344435.1 Candidatus Bathyarchaeota archaeon
TGGGGAATCACCAGCGCCATTCAAGACCCTCAAAGACGAGTGGAACTGGGCAAGAACGGGAGGAGAAGGGTTCTCGAAGAGTTTACTTGGGACACAGCAACAAAAAGGACAGCCCAGCTTTATGAACAACTTCTAGAGTCCAAATCGGAAAGTTCCTAAGAACTGAAACAAACCAACTTTTTTGGGTGGGTTAATTGTCCGCTAATGAGATACGCAAGGATTACCTTCTGGATCGATGGACTGTCATCGCTACTGAAAGGAAGAGACGGCCAACCGACTTCGCCAAGAGAGAAAAGAAAGAAAGAAGAAAGGACACATGCCCCCTTTGTCCCGGGAATGAGCACATGACCCCACCGGCTGTCTTGGTATATCTCTCCACAGACAATGGAGAACTTCAGAAGGAGAGGGACCAGGACGGTCTTCGCCACAAGAACTGGATGGTAAGGTGCGTGCCCAACTTGTATCCTGCCTTCACGCCTCCAGAGAATTCAGAAGGAGCCGATGTGAAGGTGAGTCCTTATCTCGCGAGAGCCATCGGGCATCATGAAGTTCTCGTCGAGTCACCAAACCATGATGAACACCCTGGGGTCGCACGGATCTCACAGCTGATCTTTGTAATCAACGCGTATCTCGATCGACTGAGGGCTTTATCCTCAAAGCCGTATGTGAAGTATGTTTCAATCTTCAGAAACCATGGACGAGAGGCTGGCGCCTCTCTCTCCCACGCCCACACCCAGATAATCGCCGCCCCCTTCTCTCCAACGATTCTGGAAGAAGAACTGATTGCGGCCAGAAAGCTATGGAGAGAAAACGAAGAGTGTGCCGTCTGTGATATTCTAAAGAGAGAAAAGAACAGTCAGCGACTCATCTTTGAGAATCAGAGTTTTCTGGTCTTTGCCCCTTGGGCGAGTGTGCACCCTCTAGAATTCTGGATTGCCCCCAAAAGACACCAACAATCATTGCTTGAAGCAACCGAGGACGAGGTCAAAGATCTAGCTGAGGTTTTGAGACTGTCTCTTGGAGGATTAAGATCCCTACTAAACAATCCACCGTACAACTATGGATTCCACATCTCACCAAATAAGGAATATAAAGAGTGCTATCATTGGCATCTGGAGGTCTATCCAAAGTTGGCCATATGGGCTGGCTTCGAGAAGAGCTCCGGCATGTTCATAAACACGGTGCAGCCTGAGGATGCGGCTGCCGATCTGAGAGATGCGGTCCTGCAGGAAGCGAAAGAGCTTCAGTAAAATAATATGCATAAATGGACAGTTTGATTTGCGTGCAGGTATTGCTTGA
>CP070826.1:706894-708189 GCA_020344435.1 Candidatus Bathyarchaeota archaeon
TATCTTGGGAAGAAAATATGAGTTCGTCAGGCTGATGGATGAACTTCCCTTCGCAACTGAGTGCAATCATCAGGAGAAGTACTAATGAGCGCTCTTGTGACCGATTCTGATGGAAGACAGGTCTTGGCCATAATCCGGTCTCTAGGTGAAAAAGGCATATCAGTTACAGCTGGCGACATCAAGAGGTTATCAATCGGGTTCTTCTCGAGATTCTGCAAGAAGAAACTGCTCTATCCAAACCCAGATCAAAACCCGGAGTATTTCAAGAAAGGATTGCTGAAGTACATTTCAAAAAATAAGATCGATGTCTTAATTCCAGTCTCCAACTCTACAGTTTCACTGATATCTCAATCGCTAAAGGCATTTGCGAAATATACGTCAGTCCCTATTCCGCCTCATGATACTATAATGAAGGCCATGGACAAGTCTTTAACTATGAAAACCGCAACCTCAGTACCTCGCCCAGCAACGTTCGTACCGACTAAGCTATCTGAGGTCCATAATATTGCGAAGAAACTGAACTTTCCTGCAGTAATCAAGCCGAAGATATCTTCAGGCTCGAGAGGGCTCAGGTATGTTAATAGCTCTGCTGAGCTGATCTACTTTTTCAATATTATCGCTCAGAAGTATGACATTCCGATAATTCAGGAATACATACCTGGCGACGAAATCTACGGAGTATCCGCTCTATTGAACAAGGATTCAAACCCCCGGGCCGTGTTTGTTCACAAAAGAATCAGGCAATTTCCCATCAAGGGCGGACCAAGCACCTACAGGGTTAGCGTCTCAAACAAGAAGTTAGCCGAGCTTGGCCTCAGAATCCTTGAAGATATCGAATGGTATGGCGTAGCGATGACGGAATTCAAGATGGATCCTAGAGATGGTAAGCCCAAGTTAATAGAGATTAATCCGCGGTTTTGGGGCTCCTTGAGTCTAGCCATTTTTGCTGGGATTGATTTCCCCTATTTGCTCTACAAGCTTGCAGTCGAAGGGGACATTAAGCCTACTTTCAACTACAGGGTGGGTGTGAAAACCAGATATCTACTATTTGGAGACATATTCTGTTTCCTCGCGAGCGCGAACAAGCTAGCCCTCTTGCCTGAGATGTTGGCGCTATATGAGAAGGATCTCAGCTATGACATCTGGCGTAGAGATGATCCCTTGCCAGCCTTTATTCGACTTCTTAATGGCATCCGTCATGTATCTAGCCGAGATATGTGGGAGTACGCATATTTCAGGGCTTAAAGAAAGGAAATATCTATGCAAGTTCCTCTTAATGGCGAAAACTGATGAGA
>CP070826.1:708289-709584 GCA_020344435.1 Candidatus Bathyarchaeota archaeon
TTAATTATATATAATTAACAGGAGCGCGACTCGCGTCCGGAGAGATTCAAATGGCTGATTCAGCAAGGCGATCTCTGGCAAAGACACTCAGCTGGAGGGTGATAGCGACTCTCACAACCACAATCATCGCCTTCCTATTCCTGGGAGACATAACAGTCTCAACAGCCCTCGCAATTGCACTGAACATAATCAAAGGAGCAATCTACTTCTTCCATGAACGAATCTGGGAAAAGGCAGATTGGGGAAAGTCCAACAGCTAACCAAGCAATGATGAATTGGGTCTGCATTCCTTTCTAGTCGCTGTCAATCGTGACTATGTCAGAACTCAAGCTTGAAACGCCATGCATTGATAGCTTGTCATGGGAGGTAGCTTAATATAGACGGAAGACTATGTTGAGGATGAAGTAGGATCTAGAGCGAGAAGAATTCAGAAGGTTGGTAACGCTTCTTTTTTGGTTTTTTTTCTGTCTTTACGTTTTGCTTCTATTGCGACATGCGAGGTGAAAGAATCAGTGAAAGGTACAGTGAAGAGATGGCTTGGCTTTAGAGGATACGGTTTCATAGGCTCCGAAGATCTCGACAAGGACGTCTTCGTCCACTCCTCAGACATCCAGGGTAAAACCTCCCTCAATGAGGGAGAAGCAGTGGAGTTTGAGGTGGAGAATTCGTACAAAGGCCCAAGAGCCGTGAAGGTCAAATCCATCATCGAATAGAACATTGAAGATAATGTTCTAGAACACTACTCTAAAAGGAGGGCAACGCCCTCCATCCCCCCGTATACTTTCTTGTATACAAAATCGAGGTGAAAACGATCAACTCAGCAAACAAGCCCCAAAGCAGGTTAAAGCGAGAAGAAACAGGAAGAGTCGAACTCGAAAGACTCGAGAAAATGATTCCCAGGTTGAAAGGTGAGAAACGAGAAGAGCAGATGAAGGCCTATCGCAGACTCCTGTCATCCTCAGCAGATCAACCTGTCTATTTCAAGAGAACATAACAGAAGGGCATCAAGTCTCCTAACTGAGCAATCAAAAGGTGGATTCATGATTTGGCTGTTACCGGGTTTCAAGTCGTAATGCGCTACAGAATCATCCATAGACTTAAGAAGGCAGGCGCCACTTCAAAAGATAAAGCCGTCACAATTGAAGAAGCGGGGTTCAACCTGCAAGAACAACGATGGCTGGGCTATTTCGCTGGAGGCGTCCTCAGCGAGATAATAAGGACAGAGGACAAACGATACTACGTTTAGAAAGGCAGGCCGCACATGCGTAAGTTGGAAGTGGTATGATGGGAAAAAG
>CP070826.1:709684-710977 GCA_020344435.1 Candidatus Bathyarchaeota archaeon
TCTACCACGACACTCTCAGGAAGAAGAAAGACGGTAGTTTGGTTCCAGTTTCGATATCTGCTGCGCCAATCACCGTCAAAGGTCAACTTATCGGTCACGTGGCAATGTACAAGGATATCACGGCACAGAGGAAGACCGAAAGCGAGCTTGAGGAGGCTAGAAGACATTTTCAAATGTTGTTCAATCTAATGGTTGATCCAGTAGCCATCGTAGACAAGAAGGGAAAAATCTTGGAAGTCACACAGAAAGCAGAAGAAGTCACTGGATTCAAGAGAGAGGAATTGCTTGGAAAGAACTTCTTAAACACAAAGATCGCAACGACGAAGAGCAAAGCAATCATGATGAAAAATCTGGCTAAAAGGATGATGGGGATACCTACAGTGCCCTACGAGGTTGAGATTCTCACAAAAGACGGGAGAAAGCTACCGCATGAAGTGAACGCTGCAAAGATAGAGTACAAAGGCACACCAGCAGATCTCGTTGTATTCCGTGACATATCAGAAAGAAGAAAGATGGAGGAGAAGTTACGTGTTGTTGGCAGCTTGACTCGCCACGATGTACAAAACAAGCTCTCTGTAATAACCGGAAATGTATACCTAGCCAGGAGCAAGCTGTCTGATAATGATGAAACCTTAGAATACTTGAAGGACGTTGAGTCAGCTTGCCAACAAGTGCAGAAGATTTTCGACTTTGCAAGAAACTATGAGCGGCTAGGCCTAGAAAAACTAGTCTACATCGACGTTGGGAAGGCTCTTGATGAGTCAATCACGCTGTTTTCAGATTCCCACAATCTAGAGATTGTGAATGAATGCCATCCTCTAAGGGTTCTGGCAGATTCATTGCTGAGACAGGTCTTCTACAATCTCATTGATAACTCATTGATGCATGGAGAAAGAGTCAGTCGAATAAGGGTTCACTATGAAGATGATGGGAATCAGCTAAGATTAATTTATGAAGATGATGGCGTGGGCATACCTTCTTCAGAAAAGGAACAGATTTTCAGGGAAGGTCACGGAAGAGACACTGGATACGGGCTCTATCTAATACGGAGAATATGTGAAGTCTACGGTTGGACAATACGTGAGACTGGGAAACATAACAAGGGAGCTCAATTCACAATGGTCGTACCGAAAAACGATGGCAAGAATGAGCTCTACAAAGTGTGAGAATATCGAAAGGCCGCGCTAGTTCTTGCTGGTAACAAGCTAGAAATGACTTCTTACGGAAATGGCGAGTGCGCTGGACACTCGCCTTCACAGGAACAGCCTTGATATACATGCTTGCGCGAGAGAA
>CP070826.1:711077-712365 GCA_020344435.1 Candidatus Bathyarchaeota archaeon
TTTGTCTTTAAGAATCTTATAGAGAAGTGTTATAGACAAAGTATAAAGAGGATTTGTGTTGTCGCGCAGAAGAAGGGACAGGTTAACGATAATGGCTCAAATATTGAGTATAGCGAGAGAGGGAACTCTCAAGACCCAAATTATGTATAGGGCAAATCTGAGCTTTGCTCAACTGAATGAATATCTGTCTCTCCTCCAAGAGGTGAAGCTTCTCCGAGTCAACTCAGAAGACGGAAGAACAACTTATAGAACAACGACTAAGGGAATGAAGTATCTCGAAAATTTCTCAATAATTAATAGCCTCTTGAAAAGAGCCCACGAGGACAATCCAAAAGGGAAGCACTCAAATCAACCAACGTACTTCCTATATTGAGAATGAATTGGTGAGGATATCATCGTATGCTGGGTCCATCACGGTTTGGGGCCTCATCAAGAGAAAGGAGAAAGCATTTTAGAAACTGAGGAGTGCCAGACCATGTGGAAATCTTTCAGCCTCACCTCACCAGCTCTCTCTTACATCGTAAGACGCAATATATAATATTGCGTCCTTAGCTATAAAAGCTTATCGATCATCGCGTTGGGAGCCATTCAAATAATTCAAGTTAGCCTACAGCAAGGGCTCCTTCGAATATGTCTTCTTCGGGTATGTTCAGTTCTTTCGACAGCCATGCCTTCAGCAGTCTTGAGTTGTTAGGGAAATCGCCAGTGTATGTGAGGACCCTGCCGCCTTTCAGAGCATCGGCTTGGAAGGTTCTTTCTGTTTCTTTTTGGAGATAGCTAACGGTCTCTGCTTCTATGGCTAGATTCTTGAAGTCTTCCCATTGTCGGCATCTGACAATCACCGGGGGGCCATGATGTGCCGCGAGAGTGGGGCTTTCTTGCGTTTGGGAGATTATCTTGATCAGGTCTGAGATTTGGGTTTGTAGGCGGGCTAAGCGACCTTCTACATCATCCATTTTGCCTGCAAGTTCACCGGATTCACCATACTGTTCCAATGTTGTGCCCATCTTGTCTGCTAGCCGATCTAAGTCTTTCTCGTGCTCTTTGAGGACATTTATTATGAAGTCTACGGCTTCTAATGCTTCATCCCTTGATCGCTTCTTAGACACGTCTTTGTCCTCACCTAGCTTGCGTCTGTAAAGTAATGCGCAGGTATATGTTGGGGGTTTTGTTAGATAAACATAGCGTATCATGAAACAGTATCAAGGGGAATGCATGGGCGTATTAATTGCAAATTAAAAACCCTGAGATTGATAATTGGAATAGAAGAAACTCATACATACGAAGA
>CP070826.1:712465-713716 GCA_020344435.1 Candidatus Bathyarchaeota archaeon
GAGCCCGCGCCCTTTTGGCTCTGGTACTGGTACGGCTATCATTATCATCCGAGACCAGAATACACACCCACAACAACCCCGCCCTCAGACCAGACAGTCGCCCCAAAGATTCCTGGAGCAGACTTCGCAAACAACATAGCCACAGCGGTAGAAGGCACCACAAACAACATTGTGGTCAACCTAGAAAGATTCGCAAACTCAATCATCCCCGTCCCACCACCCTCACAGAAGACATCAACAAAACCAGCACATCACCACTCCAGCTGTGCATGTGCATGCGCGGCTTGCGCCTGTGTCTGCGCCTGTGTCTCTTGTGCATGCGCCTGTGCCTCAGGAGGAGTAGGATAATTGGCGGAGACTGGCACATGAGTATTCTTCGCAAAGTGAAGAAAGTCATCGGCAAACCGAAGGTTCCTCACGGGCTATACATGTATCGAGGAAGAGATGAGTACACGGGGTTGGCTCTGCAGCTCAGGGTTGAGCCCGATGGCAACGGACTACTAGTCATCAACGCAAACACTGTGCTTTACCTGAACAGGACAGCAACAGCTCACGCATACCTGTTCATGCAGGGCATGCCGATAGAGAAAACTCTCAAAAAGATCAAGAGAATGTACCGGGTCAATGAAGAAGTTGCTCGCAAAGACCACGAGCGAATCCTCTACACAATCAGCACACTGGCACAGACAGAAGAGGTCTGCCCAATATCCTTCCTCGACATCCAACAGATAGAACCATTCACCCAAGAACTTTCAGCCCCCATACGAATGGACCTAGCATTAACGTTCAGGTGCCAGAACAACTGCGTTCACTGTTACACAGGTGGGCCCCGAAACACTCCTGAATATACCACGGATCAATGGAAGGAAGCAATCGACCGAATACATGAAATCGGCATCTTCTTGCTGACCTTTACAGGAGGTGAACCGACCATGCGAGAGGATCTGCCTGAATTGCTGCATTACGCCCAGGAAAAAGGGATCGTTACGGGTCTCATAACGAATGGGCGAAGGCTCAAAGACAAAGAGTACGTTCGGAAACTTGAAGATTCAGGACTAGACTTTGTACAGATTACCCTTGAATCACACGACGCTTCCATACATGAAACAATAACCGCTATCAAGGGAAGCTGGCAAGAGACAGTTGAAGGAATCAAAAATATCATTCCAACACAGATCTACATCACCACAAACACAACCCTCAACAAGCTCAACGCGAAGAGCTTCATTAAAACCATCGAGTTCCTACATG
>CP070826.1:713816-715049 GCA_020344435.1 Candidatus Bathyarchaeota archaeon
CCAGTGTTATACGCTAGTATTTACGCGCCAATGGCTGTCAGAGAGAATGCCCGTAGTCTTCTATTGAAGTTGGAATCGTTGTTCAGAAGGAATGGTCTGAAGAGTCATGCATGGCTAGACTGCATATTTGATCTCTAATTCATAATCGTTATCAGAATCAAGCTTATCTACAATATTGGCGGTCCGAATGGAAATATCGCGCCCGCAGAAGAGAGTCACAATTGATTTTACGCTTAAGGAAGTAGAGTCTATCGGCGGAAATCCCGGGGGTAAATATCTGCGTTTCAGGATTGTACCTGATGAGCGGTCTTGGGAGCGGGCTGAAGTGCAGGAAGCGAAGGGTTATCTCAACAGATTTGATGATGTCTTCATATCTGATGAAGAGCTTGCCAATACTACTGAAGCAATGAGAGACATTCCTATCTCTCTCACTTTTGAAGAAGTTGGAAGTGAACAAGAATACCTTGAAAGAAGCAGGAGACGCGTCAAGAGAGAAAGGAAATAGAGGGTTTCTGAAGAATTGGAAAACAGACCACTTGAGTTGATCGTCTTCTACGCGGATCTAGTGTGTTTGGCGGAAACCGCTGAGATTCTGAGCCCAAAACAACTCAAAAGGCTTTCCCATACGCTTCTGAATGAGATGACTAATGTTACGCGTGATTTTGGTGGAACAGTTCTAAAATATGTAGAAGATTGTGTGGTTGGATTCTTTGTCTTGCCAGCGGTCGGGTGGACGCAACAGTTGGATAGAGCACTACTCTGCACGGAAATGATGCAAAAGGTCATGGAGCATTCAGTAGGCCCAATCGTTCAATCAGAAGGTCTACCGGCTATTGGCTTCAGAATTGGAGTAGATTGTGGGGGCGTTCAGGTCCTCAGTGTCAGAGCTGAAGGAATCTATACAGAAGTTGACGCTTTCGGCGACATCGTGAATGTTGCCAAGAAGATATGTGACAAAGCAGAATCTGGAGAGGTTCTCATTGGGAAGAACTTATGGCGATTGCTTCATGCTTCACGTAAGATGGGCTGCACGAAGAGAAAGAGTCTTGTAAGCGATGGAGAAACTTATGACCTATACTCCTTGGAATATCAGTGAGCTATAACGCATGCAAAACCTGTCATAGTCACAAATGTGACCACTACAATTCCTCAGATAATGCAGCAAACATCTTCCTCATTCTCCTGAATACTTCAAGGTACTCTATGCCACGCTTAGTTATCTTGTATCTGGGG
>CP070826.1:715149-716364 GCA_020344435.1 Candidatus Bathyarchaeota archaeon
AGAGGGGGATATGGTGTCAGCGGAGACCCACATCGTGGATGGGACCTGTTACCAGTGCAGAACCGACCGCATGCACGTCTGCCAGAACATGGAGATTCTGGGCGTTGATCGAGATGGAGTCTTTGCAGAGTATGTCGCGTTGCCAGAGAGAAACGCTTGGAGGAATGACCCAGCATTGGATCCTGCGATTGCTTCTCTTCAGGAGCCGCTTGGAAACGCGGTTCAATCTGCTCTGCCGCGGAATAACGTAGAAGACGTTGCGGGGAAGAACGTTGCAGTCTTGGGCTGCGGTCCAATAGGTTTGATGGCTGTAGCCGTACTCAAAACGCTGGGAGCTGCGAAGGTCTTCGCAACCGGGGGTGGAAGAAACAAGGTTCGTATGGAACTTGCGAAGAAGAGCGGTGCAGACCTAGTTTTGAACGCCAGGGAAGAAGGCGAAGACTTGGTTAAGATAATTCGTGAGGCAACAGATGGTGATGGTGTTGATGTGGCTCTTGAAATGTCTGGTTCGCCCGTGGCTGTGAGGCAGGCCTTTGAGATTCTGACTCCCGGCGGCAGAGTGTCCCTTCTCGGAATTTTGGAGAGGCCTCTTGAGTTGGATTTGAATGACGCTGTGATCTTTAGGGCGGCGACTATTTTTGGGATTCATGGGCGGAGGATGTTTGAGACGTGGTATCAGGCAAAAGGGTTGTTGTCAAAGCCTGAGTTTAGGAGTAGGATTGCTTCTGTGATAACCCACCGGCTGCCGATGAAGGATGTGGCGGAGGGTGTGGAGTTGATCAATTCAAAGCAGGCGGGAAAGGTTCTCCTCGAGCCCAAATGGGAATAGACCGCTTATTCTGGCTTGACGATCAGGTATCCCTTGTCGATCAGCCAATGATGGAATTGCCATGTTGTGAACCTGCAGTCATCTCTGCAGGTCCGCCTCGTCCTCTCATACTCATCAGACCCTGGTTTCTCAGAATTCAGCTCCAATTGCACCGGACATTGCACGTCGTTGCAGAATTCTCTCCTCTTGTAGTCAACGTATCCTTGAATAGGCATGATTATCGAAGAAAATCAGCGGGATAATAAAGTTTGCGCGCGTGGTGTTACTGATACAGACAAGAAGTCACTTTTTGACTCGTTCCTTTTTCGGCGCGTATTTTTCACTTCGAAACAAGGGACTGGAAATTATTAGATCCGCTGTCGCCCTATTACAAGCAGTCGGTACAT
>CP070826.1:716464-717672 GCA_020344435.1 Candidatus Bathyarchaeota archaeon
CCAGAGAAGAGATACAGAATACGATAAAGTTCGCAGAAGAGATTCCTATTGACTTCCCACAATTCAACATACTCGGGGTCTACCCTGGCACAGAAATCTGGGATGAAATGCAGATGAGAGGACTTCTTGACGGTGGAGATTATTGGGAAACCGGTGTAGCCGTTTCCCAGATTTGTCCAAGTGCCGTGCCTCTTCACGAGATCAAGCAGATGATCCATAATGCCTTCTATAGTTTCGTCCGCAGGCCGAGGTATCTCTTGAAGCAGATGGCGAGGACGATGAGAAGTCCATACAGAATGAACATCTTGGTGAATAATCTAGATCGTTTAGCCATCATCAGAGAAGATGTCCGATACTCAACATAATCAGTGAACGAATCGATCTTCGAGTTTCGATGCTCTTTCGATAAGACTCTGCGTCAGCAGCGTCAACACGCTTGTTCGATTCGAGAGTTTTCGAGAAGCTTCAGGTCCCGATAGACTTCATCGGTTGACCACAACACACGAGAGTTCCTACTCCAGCTTCCAGAACCTTCACTTTGTTTCCACATATCTCACAGAGGTATGTTTCTCCAACAGCAGTCATTTGTTTGACTCACCTCCACAACTCTAACGCACGCACGAACTTTCAATTCACTTTTTCGAATTTGGATTGGGGAGCACCGCAAATAGGGCAGTTCTCGGGCAGCTTTCTTTCAGCGATGTGGCCACATACTGCACAGACATAGTATTCGGTGGAAGTTTCCGCAATCAAATGATCGAGTGCTCTTTTGTATAGTTTGGCGTGGCCATCTTCGACGTCACGGGCTTGGGAGAAGACCAAGGCTGAGGTCTCTTCGCCTTCTTCTTCTGCTTCTCGCAACATCTGGGGGTAGTAGATTCCGTTGACGGCTGTCTCGGATTGGAAAGCTCTTTCCAGATTGGTTTGTGTGTCAGCGACAGACTCTAGCAATGCGAAGTGTCGACGTGAATGTATGCCTTCAGCAGCGGCAACGGCTCTGAAGAGATGAGCTATCTGTGGTAGTTTCTCTTCTTCGGCTTTTTTGGCGAACATCAAGAGTCTTTGATGGGCCTTCGCTTCCTCAACAAATGCTGTATGGACATTGTTGGCTGTTCTCTCTTTCAATCTGGCGTCGCCTTCGTGCTGAAAAGAGTGCTCTAGTAGTTTTCGCACCAGACTTCAAAATAGCTTCTTTCGTGTGCGCAGAC
>CP070826.1:717772-718972 GCA_020344435.1 Candidatus Bathyarchaeota archaeon
CCTTTTGATGAAAGACTTTATGCTCTCTTTCCTGCCGTAGATGAGCACGTATCCATCCTCTTGGACCCGGTAAGAGAGCTTGTTCTCTTCAGCCAGTCTTTCTATGTTCCTCTGCGGTGTCTCTTTCGAGACCTGAACTCTAATCCAACGTTTTCCCCGTGGGATTCCCGGGACGAATCTCGGAGCAGCCTCTTCTTCTTCGTCACGAATCCTCTTCTTGGCTTCTTCAAGCTTTTCCATCCATCGATCGACAAACTCGATTCCAAATCGTTTCTGAGCTGCAGGAACCAGATGGAATTCGAGATTCTCTAGGTAAATCTCAACCCTTGGGATATTCTCGGTGTGTGTGGGGTCAGCTTTTAGAATCTTTATCATGGTTTTAGCGGAGCGCAGATCATTCATGATATTAGCTGGGATTGCTTCGCCGTTCTTCTTGAGTTCGGTCAGTAGATCAGCTAGTAGCATCCAAGCTTCATCGTATCCCATCTTCCTTCTACACCGTTCCGAGAGTCTTTTGACTATGGAAATTGGTGAAGTGTCACTTTAAGTTTCGGATTGCGTTGCATTCCAACGTGGGGGGACAAAGTTAAGACAGAAAAAAAAGAGAGGGAAGGATTGAGGAATTGTCTTCTTCTACTTTTGGATGTCTACTTCGGATGTTCCAGCGCCACTCATTGAGTAGCCCCGAGAACGCGTCCAAGCGGCAAATAGCGCAGTATCCGCTTGCAGGAAGCCACTTCCCCAGTCATCGCCGAACCATTCGAAGTGGTATACTCCATACCATGGGTCGTATACCCACGAGCCATCAGATGGTATTGGGAGTCCATGTGCTGCGTTCTTGAGGATTGCTTCCATAGCTTTCTGGCCGAAGGACGGGTATGACTGCAGCACCAAAGCCGCCATTCCTGAGACATGAGGCGCAGACATGCTTGTGCCCCAAACGTAATAGTACCCTACATTGTAGCTCAGATATGGCTTGTATGGTCCCACAATCGCAGCGCCTGGAGTGGCAACGTCCAAATGCCAGGATTTCTGTCCAAGGTCTTTGTTTGGTCGTGAGCTGAGGTCATCAAGGAAGACCTGCCAGTTGTTTCCCCAGGAGTCTGGGGTGTTGAGCTCTTCAGGTACGTCGCCAAGCCATGATGTCCATACGAACTGTTCTGTCCAACCAGCCAAGGCACAAGATATGACTTGCGGATG
>CP070826.1:719072-720272 GCA_020344435.1 Candidatus Bathyarchaeota archaeon
AGGATAAGAAAAGAAGTGTCGACAGAGTATGAGATGGCGGGGATTATAGACGCCCTCGGTGAGAAACCTGTACTTTTTGAAAGAGTGAAAGAATCCACTATTCCTGTTGTGGCTGGCCTAGTGTCTTCCAAAGAACTAATTGCCAGAGCTCTAAACATAGAGAAAGAACAATTGTTGCACAAATTGTCTGATTCCATAGAAAATCCTTTGCCTCCAAGTGTTGTGGAGAAGGGGGAATGCCAAGAAGTAGTTGAGAAAAACGTTGATCTAACAAAGCTACCAATAATGAGATACACAGAAAAAGACGGTGGAAATTACATTGCATCCGCAATAGCCATAATAAAAGACCCAGAGTTGGGGAGAAACACATGTTTCCACAGGCTGATGCTACTAGATGAGAACAAGCTCGTAGCCAGAGTCGTTGAAGAGAGAGGAACAGATGTCGCCCTCAAAAAGTCTGGTGGCGAACTCGATATTGCAATTTGCATAGGCAACTCGACCGCTACTCTTCTTGCTGCTGCCACCTCTCTGCCAAAAGGGGCTGACGAACTAGGAATGGCCAATGCACTTGAAAGAACGGAACTTGTGAAGTGTAAGACCGTCAATCTTGAGGCTCCAAGAGATTGTGAGATTGTGTTAGAGGGAAAGATAACAAGAGAAACAGCTTCAGAAGGGCCCTTCTTGGATGCGACAGGGATTCTTGACAGAGTACGACATCAACCAGTGATAGAAGTCAACTGTATAACTCGTAGAGAAGAGCCGATATATCAAACAATACTTCCTGGAAGAAACGAACACAAGTTCTTGATGGGAATGCCCAGAGAACCAACAATCTTTAACGAAGTGAACAAGCTCTGTGAATGTAAGGACGTCTACATAACTCCCGGTGGTTGCAGCTGGCTTCACGCGGTGGTGCAAATAAAGAAACAGAATCCAGATGATGGAAAGAAAGCAATTAAAGCAGCCTTTGAAGGACACAAGTCATTAAAGCACTGCGTCATTGTAGATGAAGACATAAACATCTATGACCAAAACGATGTTGAATGGGCCATTGCAACTAGATTCCAAGCAGATAAAGACGTTGTTACCCTACCAAACCAGAGAGGGTCCTCGCTAGATCCATCTGGAGATTTGACTGAAGGAAAAAAAGCAAGAACGTGTAAGATGGGGTTAGACGCAACTATTCCATCCGAAGGAACA
>CP070826.1:720372-721565 GCA_020344435.1 Candidatus Bathyarchaeota archaeon
CAGTAGTTCGGATTTATGTTCTCGCTGAATAGACTGAGGAGTATCTCCGTGTCTATCCTTGCTGTCTCTGAGAGTTCTGGGACGACACTGTAGAGGTCGCTTGCCGAGAGGGCTGGTCGAACTGCGCCTGTTCTGTAGTCGACTCGGCTTGCGATAGTGCCGCCTGTGCTTATGATGGATACTATGGGAAGGTTAGGCTTCTGCTTGGGTGGCGGTGGTGGCTTGAATGTAGGTTTAGCACCCACCCCAATCTTCTTCACCTGTGTTTTGGGTGTGATGCGGACGCCAATGTTGTAGCCGCTCTTCATCTTGATTACGACGTGTTCTTCATCTCCGTATTCCGATCGGGGGATGAGGATGCCCTCGTAGGCTTCCTTGTTTTTTGTTATCCGGATGATGTCTCCAATTCCAGCTCCAGCCTTCTTCAGAAATTGCAGTGCTCTTCCTCGGTAGCCTGCAGACTCCCTGCTCACATCTTATCTCTCCAACATCTTAGAAAGGTACGGTCCATCATAATCGTAGCCAAGTCGCCTGTAGTACTGCTTTGCGCCTAGGCCACTTATAACGACTATCTTTCTCCTGTCGTAATCCTCTGTAGACAGTTGCTCGGCCTGTGACAACAGGATTTCCCCGTATCCCTTATGTTGCCAGGCCTTGGCTAGATGTTCTCCGACAGGAACCACCGGTCCGTAAACATGGAGTTCACGGACTATCGATGTGGTTTTGGAGCTGATTTCGGGTCTGTGCGCTTTTTCGGAGGGCATCCGTAGTCTGAGATAACCGACGAGAGTGTCTTTGGCGGTGTCTTCGGCTGAGATGAAGATATCCTCTCCGTCCGACGCCACCTCTTTGGTGATGAGGATTTTGATGTCTTCTAGGCTGGGCTTCACCTTGTCCCTCAACCATCTATGTCCCACTTCACGGCATCTTATGCAGCGACACCGCAAACCCCGCTCCTTCAGCCTCCTCGAAACCACTTGCCGAAGGTTACTCCGATTCACACCGGCCTCGATCAAGGAGGCTGGAATGTCCCTCTGAACTCTCATTATTCGAATCCAGGGCGGGAGCATCTTCTTAACTTCAAGAATGAGCTCAGCAGCCTCTTCCGTCGTGTATGGCTCGTACTCTCCATTTCTCCACCACTCATAGAGCCTAGTCCCCTTGAGGACGAGGCATGGGTATATCTTCAACAT
>CP070826.1:721665-722820 GCA_020344435.1 Candidatus Bathyarchaeota archaeon
TTCTGGACTACTCAGAAGAACCATTGGTCTCCTCGGACTTGATACATAATCCTTACTCAGCCATCGTAGACGGCCTCTCAACAATGGTCATAGGGAATCTAGTCAAAGTCTTAGCATGGTACGACAACGAATGGGGCTACTCTGTGAAAATGGTGCGTATGATAGAGAAAATCTGCAAGTACGCCGCCTAGCCATCCGTTGTGACGCTAGCAAAGCATCCGACTGACCCACAATCAGATTCCTGTCTGCAGATCAGGTGAGAGCATGCCGAAATTCCTAACCATGGACGATTTCGACTTCAAAGGCAAGACAACATTGGTTAGAGTCGACTTCAATTCACCCATCGATCCTCAAACCAAAAGAATCATCGATGAAACCAGGATACGCGTCCACGCTGAGACCATCCAAGAACTTGTCAATAAAGGAGCAAGAGTCATTGTCCTGGCCCACCAAGGCAGACCTGGGGAACCAGACTTCATCCCTCTCAAGCAACACGCCGAGATTCTTGATGAAGTTGTGGATGGACCAGTGAAGTACGTTGCAGACTTATACGGCGAAAAGGCGCAAAACGCCATCGAACGACTGCAGGATGGAGAAGTCCTAGTCCTTGACAACGTGCGCGCCTTCCCTGAAGAAAGGAAAAAAGGAACACCAGAGGAACACTCAAAGCGAGACCTAGTTCAGAAACTCGCCCCACTAGCAGATGTTTTTGTGAATGACGCTTTCGCTGCAGCTCACAGAGCGCACGTCTCAATAGTTGGGTTCACTGCCCTCCTACCCAGCACGGCTGGACGCATAATGGAAAGAGAACTCAACGCCCTAGGAAAAGTCTTGGAAGCCCCAGAAAAACCATGCGTCTTCATTCTGGGCGGAGCCAAAGCCGACGATGCCCTGGATATATCACGATACGTCCTAGACAACAACATCGCCGACCACATACTGACTGGAGGAGTCGCCGGCCATGTCTTCCTTGCTGCCAAAGGATTCGACCTGGGAGAACCCAACACGCGACTGCTGAAGAAGAAAGATCTCATGAGCCTGGTTCCTGGCGTGAAGGATTTGATGAAGGAATATCCAGACAATGTCGAGGCTCCCATCGATGTAGCCATAGAAGTGGACAAGAAACGAAAAGAAATCTTGGTCAGCAGACTACCA
>CP070826.1:722920-724070 GCA_020344435.1 Candidatus Bathyarchaeota archaeon
GCCTTGACAAGTTCTTTCTTGCGGCTGTCTTTCAAGTCTAACTCATAATCGGCGATAGTGTTTATTTGAGCGGCCACTGCTGCAACAGTTGTAATTACGGCAAAGACCAGAGCAAGGGGAACCATTAGCCCCCAGACGAGATCCACTGGAGGACTAATGCCCCATGAGGCTCCAATGATAAGGGAGGCCGAATTCGCTGGAAGAAACTCTGGTCTTGAAACAGTAGCTAATAATCTTGCGGTTTGCAAGGTTGTCTGCAACCTCAAAGAAGCTAGTCCGTTTTCGCCACGCAATATAACTGTTGCTTTCTTGTGATTAAAGGAAGAAACTGAGGTTATTTTATGGTTGAATCAGTAAGTCAGGCTACTTCTAGTCACGCTCTTCAATCAAAACACTTAGTATTTTTTCAGTGAAGGCGTTGAGGACTCCGGGCCCAATTGCCGTGATTAAGTTTCCATCTCTTACTACATACCTGCTTGTGTCAACATTGGCTCCACTATCCAACAGATCAGTTACCATATCTGCATCGTTGTAGCATGTAACATTCTTCCCATCAACTATGTTGGCTGCTGCTAAGACCCAAGGACCGTGGCATATGGCGGCAATTATCTTACCTTCACTATGGGCTTGAGTTAAAATGTCGAAGACCTTCTGTCCGTCCGGATGATTAATGATATTTTCGGGACCATCTCCTCCCGGGATGAAAATCACATCGTATAGTGAGACGTTGACTTCATCAAATGCAATATCGGGTTCATAATTCCTAGGATAACTTCCATGCCCTGAAATCCCATCAGTAGTGAAACTTGCAGTCGTCATTATGATTCCTTCTTCCGCCAAGGTTTTATTGACGCCGTACAGTTCTCCGTAATCGAAGCCATCGGCTATTATAGCTAAGATCCTAAAACCTTCAAGTCTCGATTCTTCTGGTCTGAGATAGAAATAGGCTCCCGTAACGACTCCCGCGACTACGATGAGCAAACATATTGAAACATACAGTTTTTTCAAGGTTCCCTCTCCTCTCTGCCAAAAAAGAGCTTGACATAGGTTTTTCTGGTTTTCGCTCAGGCTACACGATTTGTTCCTCTAAGAATTCGTCTAAACCCTTAACCTTCCGCTTCGCTGCATACACTTGGATCTTTTCGCTCAT
>CP070826.1:724170-725282 GCA_020344435.1 Candidatus Bathyarchaeota archaeon
GGATCCCTACGATATAGTCCTGTACCCCCTGATGACTGAAGCTGCCAGCCGAATGATAGAGACCGAGAACAAACTCGTTTTCATGGTCAATCTGAAAGCCACAAGGACTGAAATCAGAAGAGCAGTTGAAGAACTCTACGAGGTTGTGGTTGAAAAAGTCAACACATCAATCACTCCCAAGGGGGAAAAGAAGGCCTTCGTGAAGCTTCACCCAGAGTACAGGGCATCAGACGTCGCGATAAGACTCGGCATCCTATAACACTCATACGTACTAGCCACATGCACGTTCACGCGCTAGAGTTTAAATAGGTCCATCAGTACCCAAGACATGTACGCGTTTGAGATATGCGGGACTAACCGTCCGTAATCATACTTGCCTGGGCAAGTCACAGAATAGGAGGATATGAAGCTATGGGAAAGCGAATTCGCGTTCAGAGAAGGGGTAGAGGAACCTCAACTTTCAGAGCATCGACCCACAAGAGAATAGCACCGGTTCAATACCCATCTACAACCGATGAACAGCGAGAGGGCGTGGTTCATGGTAAGGTCTTCGAAATCCTCCATGAACCCGGAAGGGGCGCACCCCTAGCTTCAGTGAAATTCGAAACTGGAGAAACCCATCACATGGTTGTTCCAGAAGGCGCGTTTGAAGGACAAGAGATCCAAATCGGAAGCAACGCCTCTGTAAGTGTTGGCAACATACTTCCCCTAGGCAAAATCCCGGAAGGCACAATGGTATGTAACATCGAACTCTCCCCTGACGATGGAGGAAAGATGGTGCGCTCCTCAGGAGCCTACGCCACGGTAGTAGCTCATACACAAGGGGGAACAATCGTAAGACTCCCCTCTGGAAAGAGCAGGTACGTGAATGACCTCTGCAGGGCAACAGTCCGCATTGTCTCAGGGGCCGGACGCGTTGAAAAACCGTTTCTGAAGGCGGGCCGCAGATCTCACCTAAAGAAGGCGAAGGGACACGTGTACCCGCGAACGCGAGGGAGAGCCATGATTGCTGCTGCGCATCCGTATGGAAGCAGCAAGAGAGGAGCACGCAAAGTGACCACCGTCTCACGCCACGCTCCGCCCGGCAAGAAAGTTGGTCTGATCGCAGCCAG
>CP070826.1:725382-726492 GCA_020344435.1 Candidatus Bathyarchaeota archaeon
CAGACGGCTGATGTAAGTGAAGGAAACAATTACAGAGCACGCGTCTACCTCTACACCCCAATCAGTGCCCCACAGAGCATTCGCTTCACCCTCCTAACAAACGTTGGCCACATGATTTATGAAGACACCCCTGAAAATGTTGGTATGCGGTTCATCCCCGGCTCGTGGGATGCCAGCGTGGACGAAATCCGCGTGTTAGTTGTCGTACCGCAAGGGGTGACCACGGAAAATGTGAGATGTGTTCCGGATTGGGACAACACCTTGGTTGAGGAGGAGAGAACCATGTTGTACTGGGAAGATCATAACCTTCAGCCGAACCAGAAGTTTCCAGTTGGCTTTGAATATCTCGGCGTATCCTTCCCTAAAGAATACGTTGAACATTATGAGATACCTGAACTCGGAATAATCGTCTTCCTCAAGAACTACGGAATATGGATCGGAGTCTTCTTGCTCTTCGCAGGCCTCGTCGGAGGCGTGATTTACGTTGGACGAAAGGGCGGCTACGCTAGTCCCGTTATGAAAATGGAGACCTTAGGAATAAGACGGGGCCTGACGGCGGTAGAAGCATCTCATCTTCTGGGACTCAAGCCCCCAAAAGTCGTGACCGCAATCCTCTACGGTCTCCTCAAGAAAAGAGCGATCTGGGCAACCTCAACAAAACCTGCCGTAACACTCAAGGTGACAGAGCACTCTGCACGTGAAAGCGCACCCCTGAGATACTACGAAAGGAGCTTCATCAAAGCCATAAACAAAGACGGGACCCTGAATGAAGAAAAACTGGCAAGAGTGGTCATGGAACTCCGCGATGAAGTGGAGGAAAAGCTGAGAGGCTATTGCAGAAAGGACACAGTAGAATACTATGAGAGAATCGTGACTAAAGCTTGGGAGCAAGTGGAACAAGCAGGCACAGCTGATCTAGCATCAATAGCATATGACGAACAGCTCCTGTGGCTGTTGCTTGACCAGAAATTCGGGTCACGCACAGAAGATGCTTTTCGAACAAGAGTCTTTGAGCCCGCGCCCTTTTGGCTCTGGTACTGGTACGGCTATCATTATCATCCGAGACCAGAATACACACCCACAACAACCCCGCCCTCAGACCAGACAGTC
>CP070826.1:726592-727699 GCA_020344435.1 Candidatus Bathyarchaeota archaeon
ATCAGACTTCGCCTTGACACTCCAATCCATCTGCATATCCATTGTTCGCGGCAGATACATATTCACGGGATTGAGGGTTGTCCATTCTGGCATTGCAAAGCCTTGGGCTATTGCCTCGGGAGTCAAGGGGTCATAGGGAGTCAGCCAGGGAGCGAAGATGGCCACGAACGCGTACACTAGTATGATTGCGAGGCCGACAACTCCAACTTTGTTATGCCTATATTCAGTCCAGAAACCCTTGATCCTTCTCGACCATATTTCTCTACGCTGTTTGCTGAACAAGGACGACATTTAAACCGTCACCTTCTAACGCCTACGCGTATGCGTGGATCTAGAACTCCATAGAGCAGGTCTGCGACGATGTTCGCTATCACCATCAACACAGCGTATATGAAGACTACTGCTTGCACCACGGGGTAATCCCCTTGGAACAAGGATTCTATGTACCATTGGCCGATCCCTGGCCACGTGAATATGTGTTCAGTTATCATGGCCCCAGTCACTATGCCCGGTACAGATAGAGTGACCATTGTAACAATCGGTGGAAGCGAGCTCCTGAAGGCATGTCGGTACAGCACAGCCCTTTCAGTGAGGCCTTTAGCACGCGCTGTCACAACGTAATCTTGCGTGAGAGCATCAAGCAAGATATTTCTGGTGTACAATGCCCATGAGCCGAATCCAGCGATCACTAGGGTTATCAGGGGAGCAAGCAGATGCCACCCCACGTCAGCTATAAACGCGAAAGGATTGGTGGGTGGGGGTACGGTGTGCATTTTTCCATACGGGAAGAGTGGAAAGCCCAAAGCTAGGTATGCGTAGTATGAGAAGAAGAGCAGGAATAACAGTTGAATGAAGAAGGTTGGCACACCCCATGCGAAGATGCCGGATCCTATAACCGCAACGTCTACCTTACCTCCTCTCCTTGAAGCGGCTAAGGCGCCTAACGGAACCCCCACCATTATAGTGCATACTAGCACGGACCCTAGAAGCAACACCGTGTTGACGAGGCGCCACGACATCTCTTCTGCCACGGGCTGCATCGACTTGAATGAGACGCCGAATTGCCACGTGAACATGTTTCTGATATACTTGAGGTAACGAATATGC
>CP070826.1:727799-728879 GCA_020344435.1 Candidatus Bathyarchaeota archaeon
AAGCCAGCAGAGATATCGCCGCGACCCAACTGTATCAGAGCAAACCTTTCAGAAGCCCCAATAAGGGATTCCCAATCATTCGGGGTCTCATCCATCCCTATAGACGTTGTGTAGCAAGGAAGCTTGTACAGCCTTGCCATCTGAGTGGCTCCTGCCGCGATAAGAGGGAGCTCTGGTGCTTGATAGTTGATGTCGCCTGTCCTCATGTTTGCTGACGTTGATTCTGCGCAGTAGATCATTGGAGCTCCTGAGTTAGAGCATTGGAGAATGGCAAGGGCGGCAAGGTTTTCAGCGTTAACTATAGCTAGCGTTCCAACAATTGTTGCTGGGGCTGTGCTGCCACATAACGCCATTGACATCGGAACAACTGGAATTCCCGCCCTAGCTAACTCAATCATGGCTTCAGATGAGCCTTCCTCAAATAGAAGCGGGCTAACGGGACAATTCACCGAGCAGAATATAGGTCTCTTTCTGAGTTTCTCTTCGTCGCCGACAACGGCGGATGCTAATTTGATTTGCCATTTCGCTTGTTTCTCATTAAGAGCTCTATTCAAAACGTGCTTTTCTGTACATTCAAATGAAACGGCTAAGCTATGGACTGTTTGAACAGAAGGCGGAAGTTCCGTAGGAGCCACAATAGAGTCGAAAAAATCAACTTCGTCCAGATAGTCAGCTAGAATGGCAAAATCTCTCAAATCCGACGTTTTTGTCATTCTTTTTTCCCCGGTTTCTAAGTCTCTCATGAAGGTCGCGTAGCCGCTTGTAGCAACGAAAGTGAAATCTTTTGATGGAAGTTTAAGGTCAAATTTTGGATTTCTCCCGCACAGGACTATTTCTTTTGGCGCTTTTCTAATCGCTTCTTCCACGAGGGAGCTTGGAATCTTTACGATTGAGCTAGCAGCGTCTATTTTTGCGCCATTTTCAGCTAGCAGGCTCTGTACTTTTTTGCTGAGAACTTTTATTCCGATTTGCTGCAATATTTTCAGGCTTGTTTCGTGGACACTTGCAATCTCATCATCAGACAGCAATACTAGACGTCCAAATGCCATACGAATCCCTTTGATAATATCTTGAATTCTG
>CP070826.1:728979-758776 GCA_020344435.1 Candidatus Bathyarchaeota archaeon
TTCCATTGCAGGCGGTATCAGCCTGTGGGAGACGAGAAAGCTCAGATTCTCTGGAGGTTTCTTGAGAACTTCAACGGCAGTGGCAGGTGCAGTTGTTTCAAACCCGATTGCGAGAAAGACGAAATCCTTCCCCGGCTCTTTCTCCGCCATTCTCACGGCGTCACTGACGCTATATACAACCCGCACGTCGCCGCCTGAAGCCTTTGCTTCTTGAAGCGAGCTTTCAGAAGCGGGGACTCGAATCACGTCACCGTACGTGACGATGGTCACATCGTTGAGTGCCAACATGATTGCCTCGTCAAGTTCAGCGGCTGGAAGAATGCAGACGGGGCAGCCAGGACCAGCTATCACCTTGACTGTTTCGGGAAGGAGAATCCGCAGTCCATGGTGGGTTATGGTCCACTCGTGAGTTCCGCAGACGTGGCAGAACTTGACTTCATGGGGGGGCGCCAGTTTCTGAATCTGAGCCACGATTCTCTTTGTTAAGGATGGGTCTCTGAATCGGAACTGTTCCTTCGAAGGCGTTGACAACGGTTACTTCACAACCAGCTTCACGCTTTTGATTAGGCACTCTCTACCGCCGATGATGTTGACTGTGCCTGCACAGTTGGGGCACTGAAGCGTTGGAACTGGCATGTGATATAGGGGGTCGTCTTTGGTGCTGAGGTTTCCTTCATAGCCGCAGCTGCTGCATTTCACAGCTCCATCCTTTGTCTCTATGAGTAGCTTGGAGTTCTCCATTATGGAGCCTTCCGTTAGGACTTTGTATGAGAATCTGACTTGTTCTAGACCGAGGAATGTGAGTTTTCCTATTACAAGATGTACCTCTGCCACTTTCTTCGCGTTATGCTTCTTGGCCTCGTCAAGAACATTTTTGACGATTTGAGATGTCATTGAGAATTCATGCAACACTGAACAACTCGCAAGGAGTGAGGTCATAGTTGAAGCGCATCTATAACTTCCTTCACGCCCTCTCCGCTTCTGCAGTTTGTCAGTGCAACCTTCGCTTTCGGGTTTGTCCTCTTAACATCTGATGCCAGCTTCTTCATGTCAACTCCCATGGCGTCAGCCAAGTCCATTTTGTTTATGGCTACTACATCAGCATCTATGAAGATGAACGGGTGCTTGATGACCATGTAGGGTCCCTCCGTAACGCTCACGACAACCGCGCGCTGATCAGCGCCCAGCGGAAACTCTGCCGGGCAGATGAGGTTTCCAACGTTCTCAATTAGCAACAGGTCAATCTCTTTCAGGTCAAGTCTCTGTAGGGCTTTTCCAACGAGGTTGGCGTCAAGATGACACTCCTTTCCAGTGGTGATGGTGACAGTCTTTGCTCCATGTCTCTCAATTCGTTCCGCGTCTATGGTCGTTGTGAGGTCTCCCTTGAAGGCGGCTATCCTGTACTTTCCAGTTAGGGCTTGAACCATCTTCTCTATGAGGGAGGTTTTTCCTGATCCAATGGCGCCCATGATATCTATTGCCTTCACGTCGTATCTCTGCAGGAGCTCTCTGTTCTTCTCTGCGAGTCTTCTGTTTGCCTCGAGTAGGTCAGCCTCAAGTTCTATGTCGTAGACCTCTCCTTCCTCAGCCTCAACAACTTCCTTCAAGCGTACCATCCCCCGTCTCTTCCATACTTAGAATCTCCTCCCACATCCTGAGAGTTTCTTCCGCTGCTTTTCTGTCAATAACTTGGATAGCGTATCCAGCGTGAACCAAAACGTACTCTCCAACTTTAGCATTCACAAGCATAACATTCACTTCTCGAAGAACGCCCTCGCCGAAGTCAACCTTAGCAGTGTTCTCGTTAATCTCCAGCACTTCAGCTGGAATCGCCAAACACATCTTTATTCATCTAATGCATGGGTACGCGTAATAAATCCATTTCTATAACGCATGCACATCAATGAAATTCGCATTAGTTTCAGTTCACTCTCTCGCCTCTTCTGGTTTGCGTTAAATCTTAAGCCCTATTAGCTGCCTCGCCGAAATCTCTTGTCAGGTCTGAGAGAAAATGCCTATGAAGATTTTGTGTGAGAAATGTGGTTTTCTTCTCTACGAGGGCTTGGACGTGAAGGCTCCCTACGAAATTGTCCAGACCTACAACGGTAGATGTCCAAGCTGCACTCGAAGGCTACGTCACAAACCAGTAAATATCGAGATTAAGCCCTTGCTGAATGCTGTCGGATGTGCACAATAGACAGCATGAAGTTCACGCGATGGTTGAACGCTGGAATCACAAACGTCAAATAATGGTCTATTCTGGAAGACCTACCGATGAGTATACATATGTGAAATCTAGCTGAGAATCTCGGTTATTCTCTGTACTTGTATGCATAGGGTCTGTCCTTCACGGTGTAGGTGGCCTCTGGCTCTGAACCTCGTGTTCTTCTTCATTAAGCTTGGAGGGCCTTCATATTCTTCTGGGACGAGTCGGGCTCTGTATTTTCCGTTTATTATGCAGACTGCGCTTCTGGACAGGATTCTCTCAATCTCCACCTCATAGACCTCTCTATCTCCGGTTTCCATTGTGGTGTCCATGCTTGCCACAGAAGCTATGCGATTCGGAGTCAGTTCGTAGATTTGATTAGCCTTTTCCAGATGATCTATGGCAGCCTTTGTGATGTTTGGGCGATAACCTTCTAGGAGCGAGTCCTGCTGGAGGTCTTCTATGAGGATTCCTTCTCTTCCTGCTTTCATAACTTTCATCCATAAGCTCTTCGCTGCCCGATCAACCGTTCTGGTGAACTTCTTGACCTCTTCCTCTTCAGGTTGAATCCTTCTCCGAGCTATGGATGGCGATATGAACGCCTTCTCCTCTGCCATCTCCGACTTTGGGATGGGGTTGATCTTCGGTTTCATTCCTCTTCTGGGGAGGGCCTTCATCTGCGTGTTGAGGCGTCCTACGATGTCATTCATCTTCTCAAGCCGCCTCTTGCTGGCATGTAGGTATGCAACGTCATACGTCTCCTTCGCTGCAAAGATCACGGTCCTTCCGATGTCCTTTCTCCCTGTCCTTCCCTTGCGTTGAATGTAGCGTATTTCGCTTGGGATGGGCTCGTAGAAGATGACGAGGTCTACCGCAGGGATGTCCAAGCCCTCCTCAGCTATGCTCGTGGCCACCAAAACATTTAATCTGCCTTCTCTGAAGTCGTGCAGTATCTGGGCCTGCTCGTCTTGGCTGAGGCCAGGATCATCTTCCTTGTTTGCTTGCCCCACAAAACGCTTCGCCCTAACGTTGTCGAGTGCGTTCAACTCGTTAACCAGGTGCGTGGCGGTATCTCTGTATTGTGTGAAAGTCAAGATACGCGCTGATGTGTTCTCTCTGATGTGACGCCTGACCTCCTCCTTGACCGCTGAGATTTTTGGGTGGTTCAAGCCACCGACCTTCGCAAGATAAGCTCTCAACATGTGATACTGGGAGTCATTGATGATATTCTTGTAGCTCTTCTTCTGATGGCCGTTCTTCTCCACCCGCTCAAGAAACCGACCTAATGAGTGAGTTCCTTGGGTTTCAAGGAGCCCTAGGGCGTGAAAGGCTGTCAAGGAAGCGGCTTGAAACATGATGGCTCCGAAAAGAGAGCCCCTATTCATGCCCTCGGTCTCCTTCAGCCGTCTCCTCAATCTTTCCCCGGCTTGTAAGAGGTCTCTACGAGTCACGTAACTCAGGCTCTTCCTGATCACGCCCATTGATTGAAGCCTTGTGAGCCTCTTCCAAAGGATGCTTCTTAAGAGCTTTCTCAGCCTCCTGTATTCATTAGGGAGCTCTACTTCCCTCCACTCCACATCCACTCGATGAATATACGGCGCTACATCTGGATCCTTCTCTCGTCGGAACATTATCTCCTCTATGTAGAGGTTCCTGCAGGTTTGGCGGATATCTTTCTGATTGGACCCTGGACTTGCAGTTGCAGCCATGATTACGGGCCAACGAGCCTGCTCCACATATCTCCTGGCCACGCGAGTGTAACTGTAATTCTTTCTAGCCCGATGACACTCGTCAAACACGACAAGACTGAAATCTTTGAGGGAGAGTCTTCCACTCTCAAGATCATTCCTCACAACTTGAGGCGTAGCAAAGAAGACCTTGGCCTCGCCTCCCCAAAGATGCCTTCTGTAGCTAGGAGGCACCTTCCCAGTGAGGACCACCATATCTCCAGCCTTGATCCGCAAGAACCTGCCAAATGTATCCCTATGTTGCAAGACGAGAGGTCTGGTGGGGGCCATGACCAGAATCTTCATGTCCCAGTGGTTAAGGAGGAAGTGAGCGGCAACCATGGCAGAGATCACCGTCTTGCCTAGGGCAGTGGGCAAAATTACCATCGTGTTCTTCTGACAGATCTTCTCTGCTATAGTCTGCTGGTACAGTCTAGCCTCCACAGTCTTAGGCCAGATTAACGGATGCTCAACATAGACCTTGTCCAAGAAACGACTTCCTATGATTCGTTGGCGAATCTGGTCTAGTCTTCTACATCCTCGATGCCTTTCTCTGTGATCCTGAATCGTGTGCTATTCTCTGGCAGATATGGAGAGTCGATGATCTTTGCTAGTCTTGTTCCCTTGCTTCCTTTGCGGAGATACACGCGATGTGTGCACGCGTGAGCCATAACATGTCCGCCAGCCGGTCTGTTTGGGTCCCCAAAAAACTGCGCGGGGTTTGCCTGAACCTGATTTGTGACTACTACGGAGAGGTTGAAGGCTTCTGTGAGTCGCAACAGTCTGTGGAGTAGACCATTCAGTTTCTGCTGGCGTTCAGAGAGATGCTCTCTGCCTATGTATTCGCCTCGGAAGTGACCGATCATGGAATCCACGATGACGAGTTTCACGTTGTTCTCGGGACAGAATTCGGAGAGACGATCTATCAATAGGCATTGATGGCTGCTGTTGTAAGCGCGGGCGAGAAAGATGTTTTCCAAGGTTTCGTGTGAATCAAGTCCCATGGCGCTGGCTATTTCATATACGCGTTCTGGCATGAAAGTTCCCTCCGTGTCGACGTAGACCACTTTCCCATCTAGCCCACCCTTCTCTGAGGGGAGTTGAGCGAAAACACAGAGCATCAAACAGATTTGCGTCTTGCCCACGCCATATTCACCTATGAACTCAGTCATGGCCTGAGTCTCAATTCCCCCTCCCAGAAGCGTGTCTATGTTCTTGGAGCCTGTGGAGCATCTGAGCATGTTCTGCCTCTTCTTCCACAGTTCCTCAGCCGTGATGAAGTCGACGTGAACCAATTTTCGGGCCGCGGCAGCGATTTTTAGACACGTGTTGAATCCTATCCCAGTCTTCTCCGCCATCTCTCTGGGTGGAGTCACGATTATCGCTTCAACGGTCGTTAATCCGCCAGATTTGAGTTTGCTAGCCATGGCGGGTCCAACGCCCTCAAGGGCTGCTAAATCATCCTTCTTAATCTCAGTTTCACCTTCCACAAATTACACATCCGTGATTCATCGCTCTTGCCAATGCCTCCTTCACATGTTGGTTTTAAAACCAGTGGCTCAGACGCATAGTCAGGAAGAGGGGGGAGATCAGTGAAGGTATTCTAGGCAGGTCGAATTGCACGTGATTATTCTACCTACTGATTCCCTTTCGTCTCTTTTAGCAGAATCAACGGTAGGGCTGACAGTGCCATAGCAAGTGTGGAAGCATAGAATGGAGCCATCACCCAAGTGTCCCAGAGGATGCCGCTGAGAGCGTTCCCTGTCAGGAGTCCCACCCAGAAGGTTGCTGCCGAAATCCCGTTCATCAGACCCCACTTAGAAGATGGTGTAGAATCCATCATGAGGGTCTGGAATGAAGACCAGTGAAGGTTCAGCACAACGCGTGAAAGAAACATGAAGGCGATCAATTCCAGCGTGTTCCGAGAATGAGCAAACAAGAAGAAGAATGGCGTTGAAGCAACGAACGTCACAAACATGACCTTTCTTCTATCGAAATGGTCGCTGAGCTTTGCCCCTGGAATCTGCACGATTATGGAGGCGACTCCAAAACCGATTGCATATAGTGTGCCTATGAACGTGAAGTCGACTTGAAAGTTCGCCACGACGAAGATTGGAATCACTGGGTTTGTCACGCCCAACGCAACTCCTTGAATTATATTAATCATCGAGAATGAAATCATCGTTGATAGGTACTCACCGACCCTATTCGTTCTTTCATTCTTATTGCTTGCATCCTGTTCCTCCAACTCTCTCCGCGTCTCCTGAATAAGAAGGGTAGCGGGAAAGATGGCAAGCAGAAATATGAAGGACATGAAGAAGGGAAAGCGTATGCCAAAGAAATCTGCAAGGATTCCACCGGCGAAGGGAGCAATCGTTGAACCCACGAGCCAAGAAATGTTAGTCCAGCCGTAGGCTGACGCCATAGTCTTGGTTGATGATACATCCGCGACGATTGTCCATCTGATTGGTAGGTACAAGCCTGTTGCAAAACCAGACATTAGAATCCACGGGACTAAGTCAATCCAGTTGCTTGCGAATGCGTACATTAGTGGAGGCAATACAGCTAGAGCCGTACCTAACACGTGTATTCGTTTCCTACCGTACTTGTCAGAGAGAAAGCCGCTGAAGATTTGCATTACCGCCGCGACAGCGTTGGAGGCAGAGAACAAGAGTCCAAGTTCTATCATGGATGCGCTGAGAGAACTCTTTATGTAGATTGGCCATATTGGAGTGATCAGGTCAATGGCTAGGGAGCTCACTAAGAAGACGGTGGCAAGCACCAGTATGTTTTTTCCGTAGGCCATGAATCGATTCAATTTTGCTGCCCCTTACCAATCTGATCAGCCAACCCTCTCGGGAATTGCTACCGCCTATTTAAGACTTTGCATGCGCGCGCGTTCTTGGTTTGACTTTCATCGCATATATGAGAGTGCCGATTAATGTGACTGCAGAGGCTACTTGAAAAACGGTAACGTAGGCAGCAGCCTTCGCTGTTCCAGTGCTGATCAGGTGGTCTGCAATCGGGCCTCCTAGGACAGTGCCAGCCAATCCAAACGATATGAAAGTGACGGCGTTATATTGTCCAAAGAGTCTCCCTCTACGCTCGGCTGGGATCAGGTCGGAGGCGACCAAATATCCAACTACAGTCATAAGCGCCCTTGCAACTCCGTTCAAACCGTTAATGATTATCATCTGAGTGGCGTTTTGCGCAACCATGTAGAAGAGAGGAGTAACCACCATTAGACCGAACCCAAAGCCTAGAGCTTTCTTCTTGCCAATTCGATCTGCGAGAAATCCGGCCAAGAGGCTCGTTACGATTATTGCAATCGAGGAGGAGTTGCGGATCATAGCTATGTCGAGGTCTGAAGCGCCGATCGGTGAGTCAAGTTTGGCGTATAGTATGAGAATCTGAAGGATGGAGAAGACTCCCAAACCCACAATGAATGTTGACACGAGGAACCAATGGAATGCGTTTGATTCATTACTATTAGATGCCCGTGTACTTTGGTTGCTGACAGCTCTGTCAGCTTTCTCCCTCTCCTCAACCTTGTTTGAATCGCGGGTACTGATCCAGACCAGGATGGCACTCGCCAGCATGATTCCTGAGGCGAAATAGAAGAGCTGGCCTCCTGTGAAGCCTCCTGCTTCACCGCCCCAATTGTACATCAGCGCTGAAACGGAGACGCCTAATATCCGACCAGTGCCGCCGATACTTGAAAACAGACTCATCAGCCTCCCTCTCTCCTTAGAGGTCGTTAGGTCTGAGACGAGGGCGCTCCATCCCAGATTGCTCATTGACCAGAAGAACTCTAGGAGCGTCAGCCCTCCGATGATACTATATCCTGCAGCGATCGGATTATTGAGGCCGAGCATGTAAGCGTGAATGAAATACACTAGTATATAGCCGAGGGCTGCGGTCGTTTCCCCAATGATTATCAGGCTGGCACGGGCTTGATATTTGTCCGATATCCTGCCCCATACGAGCGTTTGTGAAGTGCTATTGGCTATCATTGTGAGACTTGCCAGCAGTGTTGTCTCAGTCACTGAGAGTCCAAGTCTCACATTCAGGTAGATTGACAGAAAAGTATAGAATAAGCCTCTCCGTACCATCGCCATGAATTGAAAACTTGACAATCCAAGTATCGTTTTCCTGTCCAAGTTAACCAAAGGAGAATCAAAACTTTCTGATTTCAGCCTTTTGGTTGGCTCGCGAGCCCTTCCGAATCAGAAGTGAATCTCTTTCATTTTCGATATATTGGTTAGGTAAAAAATATTGGCTAGGTGGAAAATTCCCTTTTATAGAGTTCTAGAATATAGTTCTGTATGTAGAAGAGCCCTCCACGATAATACAAGCAGTTTTGGTGAATGAATGTGGAAATAAGCAGCTGTCCAAAATTCGGTTGGAGCTTTGACAAAGAACATCCGATGTGCAAGCAATGCAAGCGTGCATCGCAATGTTCCAGCTTTTCCGCTCAAGATGAAAGGAAACAGAAGATCGGCTACAAGCCAAAGATTCCATATGCTAGACGAAAGAGAAGGAGCAAGCCGCCAATTCAAGTATCCCCACCTACAATTAAAGATGGCAAGATACAAATCACCCTAACATTCGACCTTGCATGGCTGCGAGAACACGCAGAGTCCGAACATGAAACTGGAAACTGTTAGTCGAACACCTATCATTTCTAGTGCAAAGCAGACAACATGTGAGTTAGTAGATCCCACGCTCCGCACGCGCGTGCGCGCGCGTCAAATCAAGAAGGCAATCATCGCAAACAGTATAGACGCTAGAGCAACTGCCAAGGAAATATAGAACCGCCTGTTTTGAGACTTTGCTTCGCGTTCGGACGTCTCAATCTGTTGCCGCATCAAAGCAACCATCGCTGCCATGTTCTTGCCGAAGTCTGTTTCATCGACGATCTCTTTCTGTTCAGTGTCAAATGTTCGCCTCAACTTGTCAAAACCCGTGAATACGTTCTTGAAGGCGTCAAGGGCTGGATTCTTTGTAGCTTTGTTATCCCAGTTGAAGACATTATCTTCGAAATTTCGCAGAAGATCTTCACCTTTGTCCTGCTCTCTCTTGTGTACGCGCGCGCGACGTGATGATTGTGTGGGAATCGGTATATTGATGTAATCTTCGTATTCGTAAGCAAGTTCAGCAGCTTTCCTTATTTGCTCTCTTGTCTTCTCGTCAAGCAGTCCCTCCAGTTTCTGCTCTAGATCTGCCATTTTCTCCTTCAAATGTTCGTGCTCTGCCGCTTTCTCTCCTCCTTTTCCGCCATCCCTCGTTTGCCTCCCCATCAGAAATCTGAATATTGGTGTTCAGGTGTAAAAGGCTTGTGCGCGTGTGCATGCGTAAGGAGAGGCAGGCGAGAGCAATGGCAAGAAGATTGGTATGAAGACCTGTTTTGCGTGATCCTCGCTCTTCTTCATGAATGGCAGTATGGTTCGCGTCTCTTTACGGCTTCAATGAATAGTTGAGTCAGTTCTTTATCGTCGGCGCCGTTGCGCATTGGAGTGAGAACATCAACTAGGTTGCCGTTCTTCAGTAGGCACGGTTTCAGTTTTCCGTTGCTTGTCACTCTCAATCTTGTGCAGTGTTGGCAGAACTCCGTGTTCTCTATCGGATGGACAACCTCAACTTTCGCTCGTGGCAGGAAGTATATTCTGCGGTTTTGCATGTGCTTTCGCGTCTTGACCTCGTAGGCCTCCTTCTTCAGTCGATTCTCGACTTCGTCCAGCTCGTAGTGGTGCTTCTTGTAGTACTCCTTGCTTACATTTATCGGCTCCAACTCAATCAACTGGAGAATCGTTCCTGTCTGCTCTGCGAAGCTTATCATTCGCTCGATTTCTGTGGTGTTCACGTCTCGAAGTAGGACCATATTCAGCTTGACAGGGAACAAGCCCACTCTAACGGCCTCTCTGATTCCATTGATTACGTTCCTCAGGTTTCCACCGGTAAGATTTCGATACTTCTCAGTGTCTAGTGTTGGAATGTTCACATTCACCCTTCGTAGGCCGGCAGCCGCTAGGTCCTTTGCTAGTGAGGCTAGGAAGCACCCGTTGGTGGTGATGGCTAAATCCTGTAATCCTCTTAGTTTGTTGATTCTAGAAATGATATCCACAATGTCCTTTCTATGCAGAGGCTCTCCACCAGTCAGTTTCACCCTGGTGATTCCCAGACTGATTGCGACTTCAGTGATTCCCACAATCTCGTCTTCAGTCATCTCCTCAGGGTTGCTTGTAGTGGTCTCCCCTTCTCTATGGCAGTATCCGCATCGGAGATTGCAGTTCTGAGTGACGGCGATCCGCAGACTTAGGGTTGGACGGCCGTAGTTGTCAACGAGAACCATGGTTACTCACGAGTGTGCTTCACGATATGCGAAGCCTCGGGTAATATAAGCCTTTCAACACAGAGCCTCACAGCTTGGGGACTACCCGGCAAGACGAAGACTGCCTTTCCTTTGGCCACGCCGGCCAAGGCACGGCTCATTGAAGCGGCAGAGCCAATCTCATCGTAGCTCAGTCTTCGGAAGAGCTCTCCGAAGCCAGGTAGCTCCTTCTCCAGCAGGGGTTTGACAGCCTCAATCGTCACGTCTCTGGCTCCCACGCCAGTCCCACCACAAGCAATAATGGCATCCACCTCTTCTGTGCCCAAAGCTTTTAGTACACCCTGATGGATGACCGCTCCGTCATCGGGAAGGACGCCGCGCAAAGCCACTCCGTGGCCTGCCCCCTCTAGAAGCTTCACAATCAGGTCTCCACTGGGGTCATCTATCTTGCCCCTTTTCTGCCACTTCTTAAATCTGGAACTGCTGCAGACGAAGACGGCGAAACCCAACTTCTCAGGGGCTTCAGCTTTATGCTTCTTTGCTGTCTCACTCAACAGATTCACCTAGTTCGTTCCACAATATTGGAGCAGGGGATTCTTTAATGACTCTTTCTTTTTCCCGCCCCAGAGGAATATATGCATGAGACAACTTGGAAGTCTAAGAATCTGATTTGTCGGGGAAATCTTCTGGCTCGCGCCTATCTGAAGGTTCAACTTCTATGACATGATCTGCTAAGATATCTTCAACATTTCGTACAATGGGAATTGCATACCCTCCAAAACCCACAAGCATCCCCAGAGCCCCAGAGATGACAAACATCAACGCCATGCCAGCTCCTGGGCCAGAGCCAACCAGCCAGCCGAATATGGGCACCCAACTACCTCCTAGCGTCATTGCTGGTTCGAAGACTTGATCAGCCAAGGGTCCCGCAAGCAACATGGCCACGGGCGCGCCAATCTGAGCAATCATTCCTCGCGCGGCAAAGACGCGTCCTTGCACGTCTGGGGCAACTTTTGTCTGCCAAATAGCTTGGCTGGAACCATTGATGATCGGAACAAAGAATATCATGAAGAATGCGATTAAGACCCAGATGAGTGGGCTCCGTCCGAGTCCTATCAACATCATACCTAGCGTGACGAGTATTAATCCCCCTAATATCCCATGTATCTTTCGCTTTGGGCCTCCCCAAATGCTAAGCACTACTCCACCTACCAATCCGCCTATTCCGATAGCTGATTGTACAATTCCTAATGCTGCTGCATCATTCCCAGTCCGTGCTAGAAGCATTGGTGATAAGAGTGTGAAGGCAAAAGGGGCGACGAGATTGACACAGAAGAAGACCAAAAGTAGGGCAAGTAGACTGGGACGCTCACGAATGTATCGAAAGCCATAGACTGATTCTTTCCAGAGGCTCCCTTTGCTCTTCTGTCCCTCTTGGGTTATTGCCGGTTGTGGCACATGAACGGCGAGTAGCGCGCCGATTGCAATCAGAAAAGTGAACATGTCGATTGCCAATATGCCCGCGATTCCAATAATGCCTAGGAAAATAGCAGCCATTACTGGGGCGAAGATGTTTGAGGCGAATTGGGCCGTGGAAAGCATGCCACTAGCCCGGCCATATTGTTCCTTGGAAACCATGGTGGTCACGGCTGCAGAGTATGCAGGAAACTGAAAGGCTCCAAAAGCACCGGAAAAGGCGCCTGTCAAGTACAGATGCCAAATCTGTAGATTTCCCGTCCAGAATAACAGAAAGACAACTGTTGTCGATACGATAGCGGCGAGGTCACTGATCATCATGACGAATTTTCGGTTCCAGCGATCCACCAGGGCACCAGCGAAAGGCGTGACTAGTAGAGTTGGAGCGAATGTGAAGAAGCCAACTAGAGCTAGAGCTGTTGCTTGTCCTGTAATCTGCCAAGCCCAGATGGTGAGCGCGAAGCCCGTCATAGCAGTGCCTAATAGAGAGATCACTTGGCCAATCCAGATGATAGTGAACGCTAACATTCCCGTTGGTTGCTTCTCTTGAACTGTTGGGAATTCTGCCCTTGGCTGATTCGTTTGCCACCGCCTCTGCGCTTAGAATCAAGTTTCCATTATTCCATTTAATGTTTCGGGGAGAAGCGTAAAGGCTCTGTATATGAGTATTCGCCAATCCCGAACCCAAGCAGATCAGCTTGGGTGTCAGGTCTTCTCGAAAGATATCTCCTGTTTTGGATAGTCGATGGTTACTCTGTGATCTTTGACGAAGTTGTATCCTATGATGCCTCCGAGTTCGCCCAAGCAACCGCATTTGGCGATGTTGGATAGGTCCATGATTCCTACTTGGATGTCCTTTGCTTCAACATTGTCTACCTTGATCGATTCGACTTTTAGTATTGATGAGGTGAGAGCGCCACCGGCTCCGAGTGCTTCTCGTGTGGTTGATGCTTCGTCGCAAAGGTTGAGTTCTTCTGCTGTTTGCTTCTCGATTATTGTCATGGATGCTCCCGTGTCGAATATGAAGTTGAAGGGACCTTTCCCATTGATTGTGCCTTTGACGGTGATTATTGGTCTTTCAGGGTTCGCTACGTAGAATTTTGCTATGCTAGACAGCTCCTGCTGGTTTTGTTGCTGAGATGTTGACACTTTCGGTTGAAGCCAATATCTCTTTCACCATCTCTTTTGCTTCTTTCTCCAGCTCGGAGACTCGTTTCAGTTCTTGTGTATTCTTGTTGGGATTGGCGACGATGATTTTTGCATCAGGGTCATTGGCGAGGTCTTCGAAAGGATATTGCTCTTCCTTGATTATTGTTACATCTTGAAAGCCGGCCTGCTTTATTGCCTCTATGTATTTGTCTTTCATTATTGCCCCCTTGACGCAACTGGCTGCGTGGGCTCTATTCTTGATTGTTTCTGGTAGCTCTTTCAGCAAGACTATGTCTGAAACCATCAACCTTCCCTTGGGCTTTAGGGTTCTGAATGCCTCTTTGAAGACTCTCTTCTTGTTTGGAGTGAGGTTGATTACGCAGTTTGAGATGATCGCGTCAGCAGTGTTGTCTGCGATTGGGAGGTTTTCGATCTCCCCGAGTCTGAACTCGACGTTTTGGTAGTCTCCCTTTTTGGCGTTTGCCCTTGCCTTGTCAACCATTTCTGGGGTCATATCTACTCCGATGACTTTCCCCATTTCTCCAACCCTCTTTGCTGCAAGGAAGCAGTCGAGGCCCGCTCCCGAGCCAAGATCAACAACGGTCTCGCCCTCTTTCAGAGACGCAAGTGCAACAGGGTTCCCGCATCCCAAGCCAAGATTGGCACCTTCAGGAACGGATTCAAGTTCTTTGCCTGTGTAACCCATCTTCTTGCCGAGTTCTTCGTGCGCCATAGGGCTGTCAATGCATGAAGTCGTGGGACTGCAGCAGAGTCCTTCCGTTGCTATCTTGGCGTATCCTTCGCGCACTTCTCTTCTCTTTCTTTCTGCTTCTTCCATGCCGATACCTCAGTCTTTTGGCGATTGCGTCTTTCCTTGGCTGAGTGATTTCTTTGCTTGTTCCTTCAGCTCTCTAATCTTGTCCACTGTTGACATGACCTTCTGAAAAAGGTCTTGTCGCGCTTGTATTCCCTCTTTAATGAAGAATGCTGTGGCTTCCGATCTGCTCTTGAACGCTTCCACCTCGACCAGAGCGTCTATCTGCTTCAGGTCCTCGTCATTCAAGCGGGTCATTACCACGTTGCTCCTGCCCTCCAATCTCTCGCCCAACTGCAGCAAGACCTTCTCTTTGATATTCTCTGCAGACTCGTCCTCCGGGCAACACACCGCCATCACGACTTTTTCCCTCTTTTCAGCCTTTTCCTTGGTTTTGCCTTCCCCCATCTTCTTCACCTCGTGTAATGCTGCAATGTGTATTTTGTAAGATGTAACTGAGATACTTAAATCTTTCGCACGCATATCTAATCCTGCTGATGCCGTCTCAACCTAGGTATCAACATTGGCACCCTCTTCCTATATTCTTCGTATTCCAGGTGAAACTCTCTGATCAGCTCCCTTTCCTCCTTCACCGAGATGAGGACAATGAGTGCTATGATTATGGGAGTGAAGAGCAGAGAATACAGTGCAGATAGAAGAAAGGAGATTCCCACGTGTGCCAGCAATCCACCGAGATATTGAGGGTGCCTGGCAATAGAATAAACCCCTTTGGTAACGATCCTCTCTGTCCTATGCGTTTCCGCCACCCTTAGCGTCGTCTCTCTTACCCCATTTACTCCAAGCCAAGCACCAGGCATCAAGAAGAACATGCTAACTATCAGATGAAGCAGAGGAATCGGCAGATTGATGCCAGGCAATACAATTGATGGATTCTCTGGTATTGGAAGGATGAATCTAGGCTGAGGTGCAACCCAGATACCTATCCAAGAGAGGAAGAAACCCCATCCTGAGATGAGCCCAAGAATAGCGCATATTCTGTTTCCCTTCTCCTTTCCATATCTTCCTTGAAATTTCAAGTGCTCAACCGACAGAAAATAGGGAGGAATCATCGCAATCGCAGTCAACACGCAAATGGAGAACCAGATGTACACGTCGTCACCCCAGAATCTCAATGTTATATCGTCTAAATCAATTATGTGTAAGCGCTTGTCATAGCCTAGTGTTTGCTCTTGGCTTCATTATCTGTGTCGGCTTCCAACAAGTTCTATGTTCAATGCCTACATGCAAATCTGTGAATCCTGTGCAGAGTACAAGGTTCGTGGTGGACTCGCGCACTCAAGATCCTCGTCATCTTGTTTATGATTCACCTCTTGAACAAACATTCAAGATTCAAATCATCTGTTCAGTGGGGCCAGAGTCGTCATCGCCCACCGCATAACATTAATGCGAATCCAACATAAAAGGGTGTATACCAATAAACGTGTTGGAGCTGGATGTTGAGGAACATCAGGGTCACCCCATTAGCTGCAGAAAGCATGGGGGTCAGATCCATGTGCGCTCTCGTGGGGACACCGGACGTGAAGATTCTTTTGGATGCGGCAGCCTCTCTGGGTCCGAGTCGCTGGGGTCTTCCGCCACATCCTAGAGAATACCAGGCGTTGACGGAGTGTCGAGAGAGAATATCCAACGCTGCAGAGAAGGCGGATGTTGTTACGATAAGTCATTATCATTTTGACCATCACACGCCATCATTCACGGACTGGTTCTGCAACTGGTCATCTGCGGCGATTGCAGAAGAGATTTACGAACACAAGGTTGTTTTGGCTAAGAATCCTCGATCCATGATCAATCACGGTCAGAGACGTAGAGGATGGATGTTCAGAAGAACTGCTGGAAAGCTTGCGAAGAAGTTGGAAATCGCCGACGGCAGGGTCTTCGAGTTCGGAGATACCAAACTGAAGTTCTCTCAGCCTGTCTTTCACGGAATCAGAAACACCTCTCTCGGCTGGGTGCTGATGGTAACCATTGACTATAGTAATGAGAGAATGATGTACACGTCTGATGTGGAGGGTCCAATGTACAACCCAACACTAGAGATGATCCGAGGAGAGGCCCCAGACTTTCTGATCATCGGCGGACCCCCACTATACTTGGTGGAGTTTAAGGTGGATGAAACACATGTTCAGCGGGGCATGAAAAACTTGGAGAAGCTCGTCAGAAGCATTCCAACAACGATCTTGGAACATCACATTCTCCGAGACGGAAATTGGAGGGCGGCTTGTCAGCCGATTTTCGCTGCCGCTTCAAAGAAGGGCCACAACATACTAACCGCCGCAGAATCCCTAGGAAAAGAGAACAACCTGCTGGAGTGTCGCAGGAAAGAGCTCTTCGAGGCGGAGCCACCCGACTCTGACTTCAAGAAGTGGATGAAACTGCCGCATTCGGAGAGGAAAGAGATCAGACCGCCAATCTAGACAGGAGGATGAGATTAAGGATGAGGCTGGGTCTTCACCTGTCGATTGTGGGGTCAATTGATAAGGTGGTTGACAGGGCTGTGGAAAGAGAATGTAACACATTGCAGATGTTCTCTCGGAATCCCCGCGGGTGGCGCTCAAAAAACCTGGATTCGGGAGAAGTCGAAAGTTTCAGATTCAAGGTAAGGGAGAGCGGAGTGTGCCCAGTCTTTGTTCATACACCGTATCTTTTCAATCTCGCCTCTCCGAAGCATGAGGTCTATCAGAAGTCTTCTGAAGGTCTGAAGGAGGAGTTGCGGAGGGCTGGTGAGTTGGGGGTTCCCTTTGTGGTGACTCATCTGGGCAGTCACCTGAAACATGGAAAAATGAAAGGATTCGAAAGGATTATAGATGCTATTAATGAGTCCTTTTCTGCAGTAGAGAACAATGTAGCCCTCTTGTTGGAAAATACCGCTGGAACGAGAAATAGCATGGGGTCTTCCTTCGAGGATATTAAGTACATCACATCTAGGGTCCGGGATAAGGGGCGTGTTGGCGTGTGCCTTGACACATGTCATACCTTCGCAGCAGGGTATGACTTGGTTTCAAAGGGAGCCATTGAGCATTTGTTGAAGAGATTTGACGAGTTGATGGGTCTTGAAGAGCTTAAGCTGGTTCATCTGAACGATTCCAAAGGGGGCCTTGGCTCAAAAATAGACAGACATGAGCATATCGGGATGGGGAAGATAGGGGCGAGAGGGTTCAGAAATATCCTGCACAGCAGGCTCGGGCAACTACCCTTGATTCTTGAAACCCCATTAGATGAACGAAGGAGTGACGTTGAGAACCTGAGAAGGGTAAGAGAACTCTCAGAATGATTCGTTTCTGGTGCCTCTCACCACAGCTTGTGGGCTCGGCAATAAGTTAATATATAACCATCCGTTGTCATGTTAACAGAAAACGTACTGGTCTGACACAGTTTTTCACTGTGACCATCTTCGAGTCGGAGCTAGAACGCTCTAATCCGATTTTCAAGAATGATCAACGTTTAAAATAAGGAGGTAAATACATGAAGATTCAATTCCTCGGAGGAGCCCGAGAAATAGGCGGCTCATGCATCGCCGTCGAAAGCAAAGGTGAGAAAGTCGCTCTAGATTACGGAATAAAGGTTGGGGAGAAAGCTCCCAACCAGTTACCAAAGGATTTCGATGCAGTGCTCATCAGCCACGCTCATTTAGACCACTCCGGCAGTCTTCTGAACCTGTCGAGAGGTAATCCAATCATAGTGGGATCCAAGATAACCCGTGAAGTTACGACTGATCTCCTACACGATATGATAAAGATTCAACACATGAATGGAAATAGCTTCCCCTACACAAAACAGGATGCAAACAATATCTCTAATTCTTGGTGGATTCGAGACGCCATCGCCCTTCCCGGAATGTCAATCCAACTATATCCCGCGGGGCATGTCGCTGGAGCGAACATGATTGGCGTCCACGCTGATGGCAAAGAGATACTATACACAGGAGATTTCTGCCTTCACGGCACTGAAATCTTGGAGGGAAGCAAAACAGAGAATCTTCCCGAAGAACCCGATGCGCTGATTCTCGAGTCGACATATGGAGGGCAAAAGAGACCTCCAAGAGAGGAACTCATCGCCCAACTTTTCGAACAGATTCTCAGTACAATTGAGAGAAAAGGAAATGTTTTGATTCCTGCATTCGCGTTCCACCGAAGCCAAGAGATGGCTAAGAGAATTGACCAAGCTATGGAAGACGATGTTCTACCGGACTACAATGTCTACACCATATCCAAGCTAGCGCACAGAATCACGGGGCACTTCAACAGCTGTAAACAGTTCTTCACTAAAGAAATCCAGAAACAGAAACACCCCTTCAACTACCGACATGTAAAGCAGCTTCGTACAACCAAGCGAATTGAGGAGCCCGCAATAGTAATCTGTACATCAGGCTTCGGCCACGCAGGTGCAAGTCTACACTTGCTTAACAAATGGGCTGATGAAGAAGACAACTCTGTTGTAATAAATTCTGGTTATCTTCCTCCAGACAGCCCATTGAAAATCGCCAAAGAAAAAGGAGAACTTTTCAACAATGGAGACAAGATGCTTGTCCAAGCCGAGGTGGAGCAGATTGAACTTTCCGGCCACGCTGATCAGGAGGAACTCGTTCAACTTGTAACTGCACTGAAGCCAAAGAAGACCTTTCTCATCCACGGAGAGTTGGAGCAGGCGAAAGCTCTTTCCGAGAAAATCACAGAAATAACCGAGGTATACATACCACAGGCAAGAGAAACCATCGCCATGTAACATCCTCATGCACGCAAGATTGGTGCGGCCGCCGGGATTCGGACCCGGGTCATCGGCTCGGGAAGCCGAGGTCCTAACCAGGCTAGACTACGGCCGCACGGAGAAATATGAATGGCTGAATCGATATTTCAACCTTTACAGTATGGCACATTTACTCCCCCTTCCCCAAGAATCGTGGATATCTGAAGCTTGCTAGGCTAGTACAATACATAGGGCTTAGTCAAGGCTTACATACATCTAATGCTAGGCCTCAGCCAAACATTCCCTCAAGTAATCCTCTAAGGTCTTTCCAGGAACAACTTCGATACTGTAATCGCTCGGCTCAATCGAGTGTTCGAAATTCTTAGCTGGGATGACAACTTTCTTGAAGCCCCAAATCTCCGCAGCCTTGATCTTCTCATGCAGCCCACCAACAGCGGTCACTTTTGTGGAATTGTGTATGCCAACGTTAATCTCTCCTGTGACGGCAACATCTTGGCGGAGAGGCTTCCCCTCGATCAACGAGCATAACAGAAGTGCCATCGTGACTCCAGCGCTTGGGCCATCAACCCCGTAGGCTTGGGCAAAATCAATGTGTGTGAAGTACTCTTGAGCGATGTCGGCACCGTACTTCTGCAATACTACGCTTCTAACCTTCTCGACACTATCGGAAATGAATCTCGCCTTCCCTTCTTTCGCAATTCCCGTCACCTTGTAGAATCCCTTCAGTGGATTCTTCTTACGAGCTTCCATGAAACCTTTAACAGTCAAGACATTCCCCGTCATCTCACCGCTGTAGGGGTCTTTAACAACGGCCAAACCATAAATCTGACCCAACTTAGCACCCTCAGGCTTGATCTCAAGAAGCTTTCCCCTCTCGCTCATCTGATGCTCCAGAATCTGTTTCTGAATCGTCTTGCAGTGGTTATCTATTGCTTCTCTGATATGTCTCCTCTCAACATACTGCAAGCCCTCATTCATTGCTAACGTCGCAGCCGTCTTCACGATAGCTATCATTGGTCGAAACTTCGTCGTTAAAGCATCCTTCTTGTTACTCCGCCTCCGACCCTCGTCTATGATCTCTTCACATGCCTCCCTGTTAAATGGAATCACATGGAACCTCGAAACTTCCTGAGCTATGAATTGAATGTACCTGCGGCGGTTTTCTACGGTGTTCGGCATGTCGTTATTCATTCTTACAACTTTGCCGTAGCCGTAGATCCTGTCCATGAGAGCTGGGTGGATCTGCCCGATGCTGTCAAAGTTTCCAGCACCTACTAAGAAACACATGCACGGAACAGGCTCCGTCGCCACTGCCATTGCCGCGGTTCCAGCCGAGTTCCAGCGACTCCTCATAGTTATGGGCAGTTGCCCATCTTCCAAAACAGTCAGCAACGTGACCGTCTCGTCTGGCTTCAGGTTCTTGATCTCATCTATATACAGGATGCCAAGATTCGCCCGATGGACATCTCCTGCACTCACTCTCTGATGCTCCGGCGTGCCAAGGCCGCCAGTCTGCAAGGGATCCCAAGCGATGCTTCCAAACAGCTGCGCAGAGCCATGCCCCGTGGCATCAATGAAAGGAGCTGACTTCTTCGCGTTGTCAATTATCAGCTTCGGCACTTTCGAGGATCTCGCCCCTCCAATCCCCTTTGCACCTCCCACTGCTCCGAACCGACCGAGAACCACGACGAGAATCAGAAACATAAGCATCATCCCAGCAGGGAGAAACGTCGTGCTCCCAATGGAAATAAACGAGTCTAGCATAAACTTGAAGAAGTTGCCCCCGTAAAAGGTTTGAATTGAACCTCCAGTTGGATCTTGTATATTCAAATCCCATCGAATCTTTTCCTGCAATACGTAGTAGAACCCGGCAAACATGAAGACTACCGCTACTGACATCAGTAGATAAGTGATGAGTTTGATTCCGGCTTTCTGGAGAAACAGCTTCTTGGCTTCCTTCAGTTTCTGCACGAAGACAATTTTCTTTCCTTCACCTGCAGGATGGCAGGATATCTTAGGTTCACTCGGGATTACGTCATTCTCCCAGCAGATAGAATCGTTTAGCTGGATCTTCTGTTGCTTGTAGAGTTCGGTCAGATGAGCCGCAAGTGCTCGTCCAATCAGGGATTTGCCCGTTCCAGGATCTCCAAGCAACAGGAGGTACGGTCCTGGCGCGACCATCTTTGTTGTCTCTGGCTTCTCTTTGTTCCGATCTTTCCAAGCATCAAACCATCGCACCTTCTCAAGATGCTTGAGTTTATGAACCCACTCGTCTAGACCTAAGTAACATTCATTCAGGGCCTGCTCCTGTCCAATGACCCACTCAAGAAGATTGCTGGAGACAGGGTAGCTCTCTGTGGACTTAAACGTCTTCCAATCCCATTTCTTGCCACAGATGGTCTCGGTCTCATCCCCGAAATAATTCTTACGATCTTTCTTCAATACCCATACACTCGCACATGGTGCATTAACTTTTGTCAGCCACAGGGAGGGAGATCTGGGCTCTCTCATACATCTACTGAAATACTGGAGTTTCTGCAAGGTTAAAGACTTATTTCGAAAGGAAAAATATGGCAAAACTGGAGCACCATCGCATCTTCACACATCTGGGCTGGAGAAGCTATGACGTAGATATCATCACGTTTGAGCCTGCTCACGTCATCCGAATAGGAGCAAGGATGTCCTTGATGTCCCAACAATCCGGAATCTATAGTACACGAATTTGGAATCTTATTCTGCAATATAGAGAATACGTACTACAGATTCATACGAGTTAAATACGTTAACCAAAAACCTCTTCAGCCAAGGTGCAATCGAGATTGTTCAGGAAGTTAGGATCAAGAAAGGGCATATCACCAATTCTTGCAACGCTTCTTCTAATAGTCATAGCAGTAGCAGCCATCGTCGTCACCTACGCTTGGATCATGACGTACACTACAACCGTGACTGGTGCGGCGAATCTAGGCATCACGGCCATCCGAAAGTACAATTCCACGGCATACATCATTGACGTCAAGAATCTGGGCACCGCAAACGCTACAGTTGAGATGATAAGGATTGCTGGCTCTGTGGGTAACACAGGGTGGCAATCTCTGCCTGAAGGCGACACACTGATACCGGCGGGTGCCTCCCGAACATTAGACACTGGAAACGTGGACATAAACTTCTCTGTGGGAGCCACGGTCACTGTAAGCGTCAGAACCACTACTCCAAGCGAATTCAGCAATACATTGCTTGTACAAGGACCAAGTTAATCGTTCGAAACAGACTTCAAAGGCAAAGACTCTTCTTCTCCTTCTCAATTAGTGAAAGGCTGACTTTGAGTGATTTCCAATTGAATGAGTATTTTGATGGCACTCGAGTTCTTCTTTGCTTAATCTTCTTCATCTACGCCTCTTGGAGCGATCTCAAGAATCGGGAGGTAAGCAATAAGGTTTGGGCGGTTCTCGCGCCTTTAGCATTTGCCCTGACCTTCTCACAGTTCGTTCTGTTCGCTCCTGAAATGTTGCAGAACTATGCTTTCTCATTTGCGGTGACCTCAGCGGTATCTGTGGCTCTCTTCTATGCAGGAGCCTTTGGTGGAGCAGATGCCAAAGCGCTCATCTGTCTATCTCTTGCTCTACCATATCCCATCCGCCTCCTTCAGCCGATCGGCTTTACTCCTCCATTATTCCCGATCACGGTCTTCAGCAACGCAATTCTCCTGGCCGCGTCAACTGTATTCTACGCCATAACGCGAAATCTCATCTGGAGAAATAGAACTGGAAAGAGACTCTTTGAGGACTTTGAAGAGCATTCGACTATTCGAAAGATTCTGGCACTTCTCTGTGGCTACAAGATCAACATCGAGGAACTAGAAAGTAGAAAGCACTCCTATCCGCTAGAAGACATCCAAGTAGTGGAGACTGGAGAGACCACGAGAAAACTGCTTGTGTTCTCGCGTGATGAGAAGAAGGAGGAGATTGTGGGGAGAATCTTAGAGGCCAGAGAAGAGGGAAAGCTTGGGAGCGAGGTATGGATAACACCTGGTCTGCCCCTGCTTGTCTTCATCACCGCAGGCTTAATCATAGCATTAACCTTGGGAGACATAGTATGGATTGTACTCGGCTCAATTCTATGAGGACCACATTCGATGTATGCAAAGGGCGCCCCAATACACAGGATAACAATGAACACTTGCATCAATCATAATTATGTCGCCCCTCGTAGATAATGTCGGATGCTTATGAACTCACAATATGGGGTGTGAAATCTGATGGACATGGAGAAGAAACGATTGAAGGAAATGCTTCCTCATCTGGCCGAGGAGTTGGAAGGCAAGGATCACAAAACCTCTACAACCTCATTCAGACTAGAGCTTCAGACGGAAGAAAAGGCTTCACTGAAGAAATCTCACAGCTATGTCCCTGATGCTGTGGACTACATCTGTAGATGCGACAACAATCAGCAGGCAGAGGAGATAATCTGCTATCTAGAGAATAGAGGAGATATCAATTGCGAATATGCGAGAAGGCTCAGAAGACAACTGAGGGAGAAGGGTTTGAGAAGCTTCGGTTCAAAGAGAGAGGAAGACTATTACCTCAAGCAAGGTGTTCTCTGAGATAGGTTAGTCTGCTATGCATGCAGGCGTACATTCCAAAAGTAAATATAGGTAATAGTTGATAATTACCCGAAAAACTGAAACAGAAGAATCAACGGATAGTATGGTGTTCGATTTGAGCAAAACGCCCCTTCTAATACTTCTCTTCACACTCCTGCTAATCTGCCTCCCACCTGCAACATTTCATGCATACGCATCTGATTCATTCACCGTGGATTTCAAGATAAATCAGGTAGATCACATCGTGCAAATCCAAAATGGAGGATCTGTGATCATCAAAGATATCGTTAATATGTCTGTACGAGGAGAGAGCAAGAATCCCCAGAAGTTCCCACTAGGTTTTCCTTCTGAATACGCGTCGCATCTTGCTTACTCTTTTGCCTACAGCACTTCAGATCCAGATGAAAGATTGGAGGTGACGCTCGATGCTGGATTGGGAAAGATAGGCTTTTACGGAATAGGCGTCACGCTTCCAGAAGACACAATCAATATGGACTCATACAGCTTCACCGTAATCTTCGTCCTTTCAGACATGATAAATGCAGAACCCTTTGTATTTGAGAATCTTTGGTGGAATCTCACCTTTCCGATATATCCTAGCTTAGTCCAAACAGCTCCAATCTGTAATGTGCAGGTTATCCTCCCACTGGACGTAGGAAACGTCTTGGTTGAATGGCACAGCAACCTGATAGATAAGGGGCTAAACGTAAGCTCAACCTCGGTTGATTCCCGTCAAGTCCTGCACTTCTCGAAGACAGAGCTAGAAAATTTCGAAGATGAATCCGCTTGGGTGAGGTTTTACCAGCTACTGCATGCAGAACTCGATGTCTTCCTCTTAGTTAGCGCTGATGAAATAAGGCGGGATATGACATTGGACAATTGGGGCGACATCTTTGTTTCAGATTTCTACCATATGACAAACAAGGGAGAGTGGAACCTCACCAGTGTGAAGCTTCACTTGCCAAAACACGCCTTTGATGTTTCATGGATTGATGAGGAGGGTAGGGTAGAACCCCCCTTGGAAGGGAATGCGACGACGGACCATGTAAACGCCACCGTATCCTTCAGAACCGCCCTCAGGAAGAAGGATGAAGCAAAGTTCACTCTGACCTATAGACTTCCATGGAAAGAATATATAACTCAAGAAACTTGGCATGACTTCGATTTGGTCTACAGCTTCTTCGAGCAGGAATATTTCGATTGGATAATAAGGGAACTATCTGTGACAATAAACCTACCTGATAACGCCAATTTCCAATCGTGTTCAGTATTACCGCGGAGTGTGGAAGATAGTATAGTTTTTTCTTTCCACAACGTTACATCTTTTCAGGATGGTGATTTTCTCCTTTCATATGAATATGTCATTTTTTGGGCATCTTTTTACCCTACTATGTGGGTGGGATTATCTGTGGCTGTATTATGTATCATTGCCATTCTTTGGCGGGTTCCCAAGCCCCCCACAGTTCCCGTGACCCCCGTTTCTCTGGAGGCTCTGAAGGGCTTTGTTGACGCATACGAGAGAAGAACAGGCACGATTCGAGAGCTTGAGGTTTTGGAGCAGAAAGTGCAGAAGAGGAAGATTCCTCGGCGTCAATACAGGATGCGGAAGAAGTCTCTGGAAGACAGACTATCCGTGCTCTCTAAGGACTTGGCTAATCTGAAGGGAGAGATAAGACAGGCGGGTTCACGATATGCCAACATAATGAGGCAGATTGAGGTTGCGGAGACGGAGCTTGAAGAGACAGAAGCTGCCATTCGGAGGATTGAGGTGCGGTATCGACGCAGAGAAATCTCTAAAGGAACTTATCAGAAGCTCCTTGAGGGGTATAACCGTAGAAGGGAGAGGGCAGAGACGACGATCGACGGGGTTCTGCTAAGGCTCCGAGAGGATATTCGCTGAAGATGAAAACGTTTTTATTTCGGATGGCATATTCCGATAGAATCTAAGAGGAGCTGATCTTGTTGGTTGAAATCAAGATTGATGAGGAGAAGTGTGATGGATGCGGAACATGTGTTGATACATGTCCGGTTGAAGTGTTTGAGATCAAGGAAGAGAAGTCCGTTGTTGTGAACCCCGATGAATGTCTCGTCTGTATGGCTTGTGAGGTACAGTGCCCCAATGGGGTCATCAAAGTCATTGAGTAGTCATTGCCTATATATGCGACTCAGCTTTACTGATTGAGTGTGAATGTTAGGACTGCAAATCCCAAAACGAAGATTGGACCTTCTTCACTTCTCTCATTATCTTATCAGCTTGCTCTTTTGTTTCTGCGTCCGCCACTGGGGGGTCATCTCGGAAACTATGTGAGATCCCAGCCATCTGCGCTATAACTGTTGTCGCCATTTTCCCTATGTAATTCAAGCTATATCCCCCTTCCAGTGCTGCTGCCAGCCTTCCCGCGCAGAGTTGAGACGCCAGCTTCAGCGAGTGTGAGAAGGTTTTGAGGTAGCATGAGGTCGATAAGTAGAGGTCTGAAACGGGGTCGGTGTAATGGCCATCGAAGCCGACTGAAATGAGAATGAACTGCGGCTCATACTGTTGGATTATGGGAATTACTATCTCCTCGACCGCTTCAAGGTAGACTTGGTCATCGATTCGAAACGGGAATGGAACGTTAACTGTGTATCCTCTTCCTTCTTTCCTACCTGTTTCATCAATGAAGCCTGTGCCTGGAAATCCTGAGGGGTCTTGATGTAGACTGATGTATAGAACCTTACTTGTGTTGTAGAAGATTTCTTGTGTCGCATTTCCATGATGAGCATCTATATCTAGGACCAAGACGCGGTCTAAGCCGCATTCTTTCAGGAGATGGGTGGCGGCTATCGCGACATTGTTGAAGAGGCAGAAACCCATGGCGTAGTAGGGGCCAGCATGATGTCCGGGGGGACGAACGAGGGCGAAGGCATTTTCAAACTTTCCTGCCATCACAAGATTCACAGCTCTCAGGACTCCTCCTACCGCGAAGAGGGCTGTTTCATAGCTTTTGGGCGAAACGACGGTGTCTCCGAGATCCAGAAGTCCACCGCCAGTTGAACAGTGTCTCTTGACGAGTTGGATGTAGTCTGGCTTGTGAACGAGTTTGAGGTCGTCTAGACCAGCGCGCTTGGGCTTGATGAGTGAGCATCTTCTTGTTTCGAGAAGACCACTTTTGTTCAGCTCGCGCAATATTGCTCTCAAACGCTCTGGGGATTCAGGGTGTTGGGGACCTGGGTTGTGATTCAAGTATTTTGGCGTATAGAGGACGGCTGTCTTTCGCATTTTCCTCTACCTCTCAGGATATACTTCTTGCAGGTATCTCTCAACATACTCTCGCAGGGTTGAGCCTTCTACTCTAGCTAGCCTTCTCAATGCTTTGTTCACGCCAGTGGCGTATTGAATAGCCTTCTTTGGTCTTCCAGCGATAGATTGGGGTTGACCTAGATTTTCAGCTGTCAGTCGCAGAACTCTCTTTCTCAAGAGGTCTTCAGAAGATTCGATCTTCAGGCGTGGAGGTAAACCTAAAGCGAAACTCGCAACCTCTCGATCTGCAAATGGTAGTCTTAGTTCCACCTTATGAAAAGAACAGACTTGGTTGTCTCTTTGGAAATTCTTCTCATGACACATGATTATATCATGATACATAGAGTCACATATGACTTCAATGCCCGCCGCATAATCTTTGAGGTACCTCTGGTAACCGCCAAAGAGCTCATCTGCTCCCTGCCCAGCTAGGAGGATTCGGAAATCAAGTTTTGCTGCGATCTCTGCTGTCCAAAAAAGGGGAATAGCGATTTCAGCCTTCATCACGTCGGGCTCTTCGATCAGCCATAAGACCTTCGGAAGAGTCTTTTCAACGTCGTCTAGGGTATATGTTTGTAGATGCAAGGGTATCTCTAAGACCTTCGCGGCAGCTTTTGCATGTTCGAGTTCACGCTGACCTTTCAACCCAACTGTAATCAGTTGAACTTCTACTGTGCAGAGTTTAGCCAACACGGCGACGATGCTGCTGTCGAGACCACCTGAAAAAGCCACCGCGGCTCTCTTGGTATCCGAAAGCCGTCTTCTCATTGACTCTATCAGGAGGGTTTGAAGGCATCTTGCTGCTGGCTTCATGTACATAGGGTTCGGTGAGGGCTGTGCTAAGGTTCTTATAGGCTTAAATCTGAAGCCCCGGCAGTTGATTACTGCTAGGGTTCCCGGAGGAAAAGACTTCGCCGCCTCTATTCCGATTAGCCACAAGGCCTTACGCTCAGATGCTATGGCAGCGGTTGTTTCATTCTCACCATAGTAGAGTGGAGCTATTCCCAGAACATCTCGTCCAGCGATTACCATATCTTGGCATGTTATAGCGAATGTATACGATCCATCAAATCTCTTAATGATGGAGCGCGCGTTCTTGCGGGGGTTAGACCCGAGCATGCCCAGAATTGCATCCACGTCAGAAACGCCAAAAGGAGGAAATATCCGTCCCTCAAAAACCAGTGCATGGTTCTCTCCCAGAACCGGCTGTGGATGATCTTTTGGGAGAATCTGGCACAGATTATGGCCTAGTGCAATATCTGAGCGCACGTTTTTTGTCGATATTTGTTCGATGGAGTTTGCTGTTCTCGTGGAGTTCGGAGTTGCGATTCCATGAGCGTCTGTTCCTCGGTGTTTCAACCGTATGAGCATAGAACGTACACTGGGAACTGTGTCCTCGCCCTTCTTGCTAATGGCAGCAGCTATTGCACCCAATTCAACTACTCCACTAATCAGATACTAGGCAAAGACCAAAAGTTAATCTTTTAACTGGTCACTTGTGTATCACTTGTGGGAGGTGCAAGGATGCCCATTCTTCCGATTGACAATGGCCGATACGGAACGCAAGAGATGTCGCTCGTCTTTGATGAGGAGAGCAGGCTTCAGAGGTTGTTGGATGTGGAGGCAGCCTTGGCGTGGGCGCAGGCTGAAGTTGGAGACATACCACGATTAGACGCTGAAGGAATCATGGAAATGGCTTCTGTGAATCATGTCAAACTCGATCGAGTCAAGGAGATTGAACTTGAGATTAAGCACGATGTGATGTCCGTGGTTCGAGCATTAGCGGAAGTAAGCGGGTCAAGTGGAGCTTATGTTCATCTTGGGGCAACAAGCTCAGACATCTTGGATACGGCTACTGCTCTTCAACTTAGAGACGCCCTTCGGCTGATTGAAGAGAAACTGAATGGACTTGAAGAAGTCCTGATGAAGGGTGCGAATCGCTACAAGAAGACTATGATGATGGGAAGAACCCATGGTCAACACGCTTTGCCTATTACCTTTGGACTTAAGCTTGCGGTTTGGATGAGAGAGATTGCGAGGCATAGTCAACGTCTCCGAGAGTGCAGCAGTAGGGTGCTCGTTGGAAAGATGACTGGCGCAGTTGGAACCCAAGCGGGCTTAGGTCCACACGCAACTGAGATACAGGGACTTGTTATGGAAAGACTTAATCTCAGACCCGTGGAGGTCTCCACTCAAATCGTGCAGAGGGACCGTCTTGCGGAGTTGATCTGTCTACTAAGCATAGTTGCATCCACACTGGATAAGATTGCAACTGAGATTAGAGAGCTACAGCGACCAGAGATAGGAGAGATTTTCGAATTCTTTGAAAGAAAGAAGCAGGTCGGAAGCTCAACAATGCCTCACAAACACGATCCACAAACCTGTGAGACTGTCTGCGGTCTGGCTAAGATCATGAGAAGCCTTGTTGTGCCCGCTCTAGAAAACGTGCCAACCTGGCATGAACGAGATATGACGCAATCGTCCGCTGAGCGATTCCTGATCCCTGAAGCATGCATCCTAATAGATCACATGCTGATCTCAATGACGAGAGTGCTGGCAACCTTGCAGGTTGATGAAGAAAGAATGATGAAGAATATGGATATAACCCAGGGGCGAATGATGTCCGAAGTGGTTATGCTAGCCTTAGCTGGGAAGGATATGGACCGCCAAAAGGCTCATGAGATTATTCGAAGATTAGCGATGAGAAGCTACGCTGATAATAGATTTTTCAAGCAGGTTCTCCTGGAAGACGACACAGTGCACAGCATATTGAGTGAAGAGGAGATTGACGAGGCTCTAGACCCACGAAACTACTTGGGTACAGCGACATGGCAAGTTGAAATGGCTGTGGAGAAGACGAAACTGGAGAGGAAGGCTCGAGGGCTGAGCGGCTAGTATTTTGTAATGGCCTGTTGCTTAGGACCCTTCTTTCTGAGTTTCTTCCATTCCTTTGACTCTACGAGACCGCCCACTTGTTCCTTGATTTCTTTGGTGAGTCTCGGGCCGATAAGCGGCAGGTTTGTCAGTGTCTTTACAGAAGCCATCTTGAGGTCCCTGATGGTTCTTAGTCCAGAGTCGTGGAGTATGCGTGCTCTGACTCTGCCAATTCCCTTCAATCTCACAAGCGGAAGCAGCTCGCTCTTGACTCCTTTATCAACCTGTTCCATAAGTTGGGATAGGTGACGTCGCAAATCCCTGTAGCGGAAAAGCTTTGCTAATTCATGCGAGGCGTAGAGAAGCCATCGTGCAGTATTTGTGAGTCTGTATAGGTCGCCCGATTGCACATGAAATCTTTCGATTATCGCATCTTCGGTCGTCTCTTCAATCCAGGAGTCTAGGACCCAAGCGTTTTTTGCTTCTCCCAAGAATTCTTCGTAGGCCATACGGTCTGTCCACTCATCGGGTACATTAACCATGAATTCCTCTCGATGCTCGTCTACAAAGAGGGTGAGATCATCTATCTCCCTTGAGTATGGTCTAAGCTTTGGG
>CP070826.1:758876-777734 GCA_020344435.1 Candidatus Bathyarchaeota archaeon
CATAGGAATAGCAGCCTTCTTTGTGGGCATTTTGGGCATGATGCTATTTCCAGTCGATGGCACTGGTTTTGCTCCTTTGCTCTTGGGAATTTTCTTGGTACCCTTGCTTTTGCTAGTCGGTTTCGTAGTGTCGCTGATACTTATATATAAACTCATCAAGAGGCGCAACACACACTTCAAGAGACAACAGTTTCTACTTGATGACATTGTAAAAGCGGCTAAGACCATAGCAGAGAAGAAGGGGGTTGACGCTGAAGTCGGGTTGTCATCCTGTGAGAGAACGGTGAGGGAAGCGACGGCTGAAGAAACCGAAAAAGGCGCTATGCTTTGGGCTATATTGTCCGCGATCATATTCATAGCAGAGTGGTATATCAATTACTTCTTGATGAAGGATTTCTATAAGCACGAAAGAAGAGAAGATGGTTTCTGGGAGGACCTAAGCAAAGTACTGGGCAAATGTGGCATCGAGTTCTCTGCTCCCAGGAGAAGTGAGATCATACCCGACAGAAGCTTCGTCCTATATCTGATTCTAAGCATAATAACACTGGGCTTATTCAGAATCTACTGGCTCTACGTCCTGTTGAAAGACCCAAACGAACACTTCAGATACCACATACAAATCGAAGACCAGCTCCTTAGCACATTAGAATCTGCGAAACTGTAGCTAACCAAAGCGTTCCTTCAACGTCTTTCGTAGCGACCTACATCCCTAGCAGAGAGGGTGTTACATATGTCTCTATAGCAGCCGCTATCATGAGCAATACTAATGACACCACCGCTAGGATCACAGTGTCTTTCACGTCTCGTCTCAATCTCGCGCCGTCCACTTCCTCGCCGATGACCTTCTTCATGACTGCTTCAGTCGCCATTATATGCCACCGTATTATGGACGAAAATTGGAGAATGAATGCTAGTATCTCTACTATGCCGTGTGGTGTCAATCCCAGTATCGGGTATAGGGCGCCATGAGTGATTCCAGCTGTCACAGCCACAATACCTATTATAGCTCCATTAAGCAGAAGCTCCAAGCCTAGAATGAACGTGCCCAACAAAGGTATCCAGACGAGCATCTTGACAGGATCCCAGAAATGTCCAACATTATTCAAGAAGATGAAGAAATAGAGATCTTCAGTGAATGCAGGTGGAATCGCGACGTATCTCCTTTCCGAATCTGCCATCGACCAGAGCCAATCAGACAACCCTGGAGCCAAGGAGAAGAAGGTTGCCGTCATGATTATGGAGAGGAAGATGATTAGGAAGAAAGATAGAGCAGTCACCTTAATTATCGTTCTGTTCCTATAGAGACAATGCTGAAGTGTCTCTTTGGCTTTGGTTAAGTGATCCATAGGACAGGGGTTCCCGTACATGCATGCAGCCAATGGATTAATTCTTCGTGCTTATAAACCCGAAGAATAACTATTCTGGAATCTTCTTTAGTGGTCACGCAGGATGTCCCACAGAGACCTTGCAAGCCCTATGATTCTGTTTTTAGGATTGTAGCAGGTTTCGCAAAAATGCTTATGAACGGCTTTAGCCTCTAACTAAGGCTACTTGCAGTAGACTTCGCCCAAGAATAAATATATGAGGTATCGCTGATGTGCGGAATATTCGGTTGCATCTTCAAAGACAGCGACGCAGCCCCCATAATCCACTCAGCCCTGAAGAGGCTCGAGTATCGTGGTTATGACTCCGTTGGAGAGGCGGTCCTCCATGGAGCAACTCTCACCATAAAGAAAGATGAGGGAAAGATCGACGACGTCCATTCACTACATAATCTAGACGATCTCGATGGAAGAATCGGAATAGGCCATACAAGATGGGCGACTCACGGGGCTCCATCCCAAAGAAACGCCCATCCACACACAGACTGTAATGGGCAGATCGCAATAGTCCATAACGGAATTGTAGAGAATTTCTTGGGGCTCAGGAGGGAGCTTGAAGAACGCGGACATGCCTTTCGCTCCAAAACCGATACCGAGATTGTCTCCCATTTAATCGAAGAAGGGTTAACGGAAGGCTTGACTCTTCCAGAAGCAGTTCGTGGAGCCGTCGGACGACTTGAGGGATCATACGCGATTGCCGTAGTTTCCGTACTGGAGCCAGACAAGATAGTGTGTGCGAGAAAGGAGAGCCCGCTTGTTCTTGGTGTAGCTGACGACGCGCTTTACTGCGCCTCTGACATCCCCGCCTTCCTTCCATTGACTAACAAGGTGGTTATAATCAATGATGGAGAGCTTGCTGTCCTTCACGACAAAGGATACGAAATTCGGAAGATTGCTGATGGCACCACGATTTCAAGAGAGCCTGAGGTAATCGACTGGACGCCTGAGATGGCGGCGAAGCAGGGATATCCCCACTTTATGCTTAAGGAAATTCGTGAGCAGCCTCTCTGCTTGAGGAACACTCTGAGATTACAGGAGCAATATCTAGAGCTGATGACAACTTTCCTCGACCGTGCAGGCGAAGTCTTCTTGGTGGCCTGTGGGACCTCCTATCATGCATGCCTCGCGGCCTCCTACATGTTTTCCAAACTTGCTATGCTGGCGACCCACCCTGTTATCGCTTCCGAGTTTGTCGAGCAGCATGGGAGTGCCGTGAACATCGACAGCACCATTTTGGCAGTCAGCCAGTCAGGGGAGACCGCGGACACTCTAGCTGCCGTCGGGGTTTCAAGGCAGCGTGCCGCCACTATACTTGGATTAACTAACGCAATAGACTCAACTCTGACCCGCATCTCACGCGTCTACATATGTCAGCAGTCTGGTCCCGAAATCGGTGTCGCTGCCACGAAAACCTTCACCTCACAGCTCTCTGTTCTGTCTCAGCTCGCCTTGAGGTTGGCAAAGAGAAGGGGCAAAATCTCTCATGAGGAGATCGAGGATCTCGAGGAGAAGCTTGAGCAGATTCCAGATATTGTTGAAAACATCATCAAGTCTCGGGAGGAGGATGTGAAGCGGCTTGCGATGAAGTATCGAGACAAAGATTGCTTCTTCTTTCTTGGGAGGGGGGTGAGTTCAGCCTCTGCCCTAGAGGGTAGGCTGAAGCTCTTAGAGATAGCCTATGCTCCTTCTATCGCCTATCCCGCTGGCGAGAGCAAACACGGACCTATCAGCCTCATACAACCTGGTTTTCCGGTGGTCTTTATCTGCCCGAGGGATGGCACCAGAAAGACAATTATTGGAAACATCATGGAGATGAAGGCCCGTGGCGCTTCGATAATCGCGATTATAGAGGAAGGGGACGAGGAGATTAGGAGCCTTGCGGATGATTACATCGAAGTTACGAACGGCCTACCAGAGATTCTTTCACCAATTCCCTACGTGATTCCGTTACAACTCTTCGCGTACTACGTGGCTGTCGCGAGAGGTCACGACCCAGATAAGCCCCGAAATCTGGCGAAATCCGTCACTGTTCAATAACAGATTGAATGTTGAAGGGAGCCACAAAGTCTTAAGACTGATACTGACAATATTCCACCTGATGGAGAATGCATAATCGAAGCTGGGAAGACTTGGTTCAGAGACTGATAAGCCAAGGCGTCCTCAAATCTCCTCATGTCATTCAGGCGCTACGCCGAGTCCTCCGAGAATCATTCACACCTGAGAGGATGAGGTCTTACGCAGCCGTGGATTCCCCGATTCCAATAGGCTACGGGCAGACAATCTCTGCGCCTCACAGCTGATCCAACTGCGATCTGCTGGGCGAGACATGGTTTCAATTATGGATGAGGCCTTGGAGTTGGAGGTGGGACACAGGGTGCTTGAGATAGGCGCGGGCTCGGGTTGGCACGCCGCCACAGTGGCAGAGATCGTTGCGCCATCTGACATACCTACGGAAGAGTGGGGACATGTCTATACCGTGGAAATCGTCCATGAACTAGCTTGCCTTGCGCGAGAAAACATCCAGAGGGCCGGATATGGAGATCGTGTGACTGTTGTCTGTGGAGACGGCTCCGAGGGCTATGGGAAAGAAGCCCCTTATGACCGTGTCCTGGTGACGGCTGCGGCTCCTCAAGTCCCCACGCCACTTACGGAACAGTTGAAGATTGGCGGCATCTTGGTGATACCTATTGGCGGCACTTACCTTTTTCAAAGCCTCCGGAGAATCAGAAAAGAAGATGGTCAATTAAGAGAGGAGAACCTAGGTGGAGTTGCCTTCGTACCGCTAACTGGGAAGTACGGTCACAAACTCTAACCAAAGAACTGTTCAATGGTTGTTTTTTCTCTGAGTTCTCTCAATCCGTAATCGATCTTTTCTAGGGCTCTTTTGACTCGGTTTTCTGAGAAGTCTCTTTCGTTGCAAAGGAAGTCTACTACCTCCTCGTCGTTGGGTCTTCTCCATTTCAGTTTGTAATTGTCTGTGACCTTGGGCTCGAGGAATATCTGCCTTATTCGATTGGGTGGCACGGGAAAGTCTCCTTCCTCTAGATTTGGGATCTTCTCGAGGCTGCCGTGTGTCTTGACTAATTTGAGCGCTGTTTTTGGGCCTATGCCTTTTATACCATCTGGGTTGTAGTCTGTTCCTATGAGGATACCGATGTCTACCAACTGCTTATGTGTTAGACTCAGCTCTTTCAGAACCTGGTTTAGGCTAACGATTTCAGGGACAACCTCGACGTAGACTTTCTTCCCAGGGAGTTTTCTTTTTCCTGAGAGGGTTAAGTTTCTTATGAGAAAGGGTGCTCCGAATAGCAAGCTGTCGTAGTCTTGGCTTGCACAGAAGTTTGTGGCTCCTTTTCTAGCCAGATGAGCGGCCTGCGCCTCACCTTCACTTGGAGCCTGTATCCAGGGTATGCCTATGTAATCTAGGAGGCGCTTGCTGTCCTCAGTCATGTAGTCTTTCAAGCGAGAAGTTGCTTGGGCGTAAGTGTGCGCCTCTTCCACCTTGCCAGCTTTGAGGGCCTTTTCATATTTTATGGCTGCTGCTTCTTTTATCCGCGTACGACGTTTTATCTCCACCTCTTTGAGGGCTGGGGGGGTTCCGTCGAAAACGTAGACTGGTTTTATTGTCATTTCAACAAGGTTTGCTGTTCTATATAGGATGCCAGAAAGGTGGCTTGTTACTCTACCCGTTTGATCTTTCAGTGGAGTTCCATCTGGCTGTCTGATAATAGCTAGGAACTGATATAGAGCGTTGTAAGCGTCAACGGCGATAGATTTGCCACCTAGACTGGAAAGTTTTGGGGTTGTCTTGGGCACTAGATCACGCAAGTTGACGCCCAATGACTACGCACCTTGTCTAACATCGATGAGATGTGGTAATAAAGTTACCGAACGAATGTGGATGCATGGGGAAGAAACCAATGAACCATCGACATAGCATTCGGATTGTCAGAGAAAGGCCAGGACTCTAATAGTTGATAGAACAACTACCCTACTCTTTCTTCTCCTTCAACTCTACCCGTCTCTTCCCCTTGACGGAACTGGAGACGCGAATCCTGCCTTCAATCTCCAGCCTCAACAGAACCCTGTTCAGCTCCCCAAACCCAACATTGTCATAGGACTCTCTCAACATATCGAATAGCTCGTCATCAGTTAGGGCGCCCTTGCTCTCTAAAAACTCGACAACCTTCACATCCAAGGGCTCAGCCCTCCAAGTTCGAGTCGACAAGTCTCCAACCGCCCTATGCCACAGGAGTTGCGGGTTTCTTCACTCGTCTGACCTGTTTCATGAAGCTCCTGTACCAAGCTTCCATATCCGACGAGATGGTGGGGCCGACCTTCCCCATGGCTTCTTTGAAATTGGCAAGCGTGACCTCTTTGGATTTGATGTCGCTCCGCAACGCGTGCATCGCTGCCTCGCGACATAGAGCGTCGATATCCGCCCCAGAATAGTTATCCGTCATCTTTGCCAAACTAGTCAAGTCGACATCCTTCGCTAGGGGCATATCTTTAGTGTGGACCTTGAAAATCTCTGACCTAGCTTTCTCTTTGGGGTCGGGAACATAAATCAACCTGTCAAACCTGCCGGGTCGAAGAACAGCCGGATCAACGATGTCAGGTCTATTGGTGGCGGCGACGACAACAACATCCTCTAAGGCTATGATTCCGTCTAGCTCTGTCAACAACTGACTGATCACGCGCTCGGTTACGCCGCTGTCTGCGTAGCCCATGCCCCTCCTCGGCACCAGAGAATCAAACTCGTCAAAGAATATAACGGCTGGAGCGGCCATCCTACCCTTTCTGAAAACCTCCCGAATTGCCTTCTCTGACTCTCCAACCCACTTGGAAAAGATCTCTGGGCCCTTGATTGTAACGAAGTTGGCCTCACTCTCAGTGGCAACGGCCCTGGCCAACAGTGTCTTCCCACATCCAGGCGGACCAAAGAGCAGGATCCCCTTGGGAGGTCTGATGCCCATTCTGCCAAAGACTTCTGAATTCTTCAGAGGCCACTCAACAGCTTCCATAAGCTCCTCCTTCACATTCTCCAAACCACCAATATCCTCCCAATGAACTGCTGGAACCTCGATATACACCTCTCTCATCGCGGTCGGGGTGATCTCCTTGTAGGCGTTCAAGAAATCATCCATTATGATTTCCATCTTCTCTAAAACGCTAGGCGGGATGCGCTCTTCCTCTAGGTTTATCTCGGGCAGATACCGACGCAGAGCTTTCATGGCGGTTTCACGACTCAAGGCCATCCCGTCCGCTCCTGTGTAGCCATGCGTCATCGCGGAAAGCTTCTCCAGATTGACATCATCAGCCAACGGCATTCCTCTCGTGTGTATCTGCAGAATCTCGTGGCGTGCCTTCTTGTCCGGTACGCCTATCTCAATCTCCCGATCAAACCTTCCCGGTCTCCGAAGAGCGGGATCAAGGGCATTAACTCTGTTCGTTGCGCCTATAACTATCACGTTGCCTCTTCCCGCGAGGCCATCCATCAAGGCAAGAAGCTGGGCAACCACTCGCCTCTCCACCTCACCTGTGACCTCTTCCCTTTTCGGTGCTATAGCGTCTAGCTCGTCGATGAAGATTATTCCAGGCGAGTTCTTTTCAGCCTGCTCAAATATCTCCCGAAGTCTAGCCTCTGACTCGCCATAGAATTTACTCATTATTTCTGGACCATTTATGGAGAAGAAGTTTGCTTCCGACTCGTTCGCAACAGCTCTAGCGAGTAAGGTTTTCCCGCAGCCTGGCGGACCATGTAGCAGGACCCCCTTAGGCGGGTCTATGCCTAATCTCTGGAAGAGTTCGGGGTGCCGTAAGGGAAGCTCAACCATCTCTCGTATGCGTTGAATCTCCTCGTGTAGTCCGCCTATGTCTTCGTAGGTGGTGCGGGGCATCCCTCTAGCCTCAGGAGCTGGCTCGTTTAGGATCTGCAGGTTCGTGTCGTATGTCATTCTGACTATTCCGTGGGGACGGGTCTTTGTGACGGTGAAGGGTATAGCATGGCCTAACATCATGACGAGGGTGGAGTCTCCTTCAACAAAAGTCCTCTCCATAAGCCTGTTCTTGACGAAGTTGGTGAAGTCTTCGTCAACGTTCAATCTCATGTCGATTGGAGCCAAGATGACGTTTGTCGCGTCCTTGACCTTGCCTGGACTGATAACCACATACTCATTTATTGCAACTCCCGCATTCTTACGTGTGAACCCATCGATTCTCATGATGTCTTTCTTCTGGTCCTCAGAGTATGCTGGCCAAGCTATCGCAGCTGTGGTTCTTTTACCTTTGATTTCGACTACGTCACCAGCAGAGATTCCCAACTTCTTCATGGCTCTCTGATCGATTCTTGCTATTCCTCTACCGACATCACGTTGCTTGGCATCTCCGACTCTCAGTTGAGCTTCACTCATCCTGACACGTTCCTCAGTATGTGACCTTCTGTATGGGAATATAAAAATCTTATATTAGTCTATCAGTCAACGTCTTCGCCACCTTGGGATTCACATTTTGGAGTCATCTCTCCTAGGCGGAGGATTGCGTTGAGTAGAGAAAGGACAGTAGTCCTCTAGGTTTAATTTCTAGAGTACCCATAGATTTCGACTTGAAATATGGTAGAAAACGAAATAACTGATAATATCGTTTGAGGTCCACTTTTTTCTGAGAGGCAGGAGAAGGGAGAGATGAATTTTCTTCTTTTACTGTTGACAGAAAGTTTAAGGAAGAGAGCGCCTCAGCTTGATCTGGTTGGCACGGATAGGAAGATTTTATCCATAGCCATCGAAGATTTGAGGAATTATCTGAAGGTTCACTGGAGCCTCATAGGAGTGGAGAATTCCGAATCCAAGCTAAGAGAGAGAGTGCATCGCCATTTCCGTGAGAGAATAGAGGAGCTGGAGGAGATGGTAGACTTCTGGACTGGCATGTGGTTGAGGAAATGGAATGAGCGAGTCAAACTAGTCATTGGTGATGAGAAACATCGGAACCTGAAGAATATTCGTGACTTTTCAAGTGAGAGTAGGTTTAGGTGGCGGCATCTGAAAGGCTGGTGCGAAGCTGAGGAGATGGCTATAGAGGCGTTGATAAGAAATGGAGAAATATGTGGGTCAGTGGCCCTCGCAGAGAGCCTGTTAAAATCTGAATTTAAACAATCCGCCCAGAAGAAAATTCGTAGGGATGATCTAATGGGTGTTGTCAACAATCTGTTTAAGAGGGCTCGGGAGCTCGCTAAGTGTAAGGGGCCTCTCATGTTTGTACGAATTGATAAACGCTTTTGGAAAGTATTACGTCAAGACAGCGGACGAAAAATCCACTAGATTATGTATACATGTAAACCCTTACTTCTATGGCATGTTAGGGCGTATGGGTGTCATTTCTCGGGCGTACTTGCTCTTCCAGCGGTCTGAGTTGTTGGAACTTTGTGGAAAGAGATGCTTGTTCAATGAGGAGTTTGTCCAGGCGCTTAATGAAGATAAGATTTAATTGAAGGCATCAGCTAGATAGCTTGGCTCAAAAGCGGGGGTTGCCAAGCCAGGTCAAACGATAGACTAGAGGCGCAGCCCTGAGGCGGCTGTCCCGTAGGGGTTCGTGGGTTCGAATCCCACCCCCCGCACTCTAGATGAACTCTACGCACTGTGCATTTTCCAATTTTTGTGGCAGATGAAGAAGGATGGCTATTCAGAGAACATAATAGAGCAAATTGGGAGAAGGCTTAGAAACCTAGCGAAACATGTTGACTTGAATCGTTTCGCCGTTCTTTTGTGAAGAATGTGGATATCAAAAGCATAGATATCGGCACCGAGCAGGTGACTGGAGCCGAGGGTCAAGAGCCAAATGTGTCAACGATGGAAATCAAGCTAGCCAAAACCTAGCGTTTCTTGCTGTTCAAACGGACTCTTAGGCTTCCAATAATCATTCTGATATGATATGCCACGTAGTCTTGCTTGACGGGATAAACTATAAAACATCGTTATTCTAACTGGATAGTTCTCTGGTGAGGAGTATGGTTAACTACCCCAAGATTGTTGTCGGTCCTCCCGGTCCAAGGGCAAGAGAGCTTGTCAAAAATGATGAAACATTGATTTCTCCCTCCTATGGTCGGTTCTACCCTTTAGTTGTTGAATCCGCGAAGGGCTGTATACTAAAGGATGTAGACGGGAACGAGTACATTGACTTTAACTCCGGACTGGTCTGCCTGAACGTGGGGCATCTCCATCCCAAGGTTGTTGGGGCGATAAAGAAGCAATGCGAGAGGTTTCTGCACTACTCCAACACAGACTTCTATTACAGGGAAGTTGTGGACTTGGCAGGAAGCCTTTCTAGGATAACGCCTGGAGCGTTTGAGAAGAAGGTGTACTTCGGAAACAGTGGGGCAGAGGCCATAGAGGCTGCGGTAAAAGTTTCGAAATGGCATACGCGTAAACATAGATTCATCGCGTTCACTGGTGCCTTTCATGGTCGAACCTTGGGGGCATTATCCTTTACCGCTAGCAAGCCTGTTCAGAGAAGACACTTCTTTCCGTTGCTATCTGGAGTTACCCATGTGCCCTATCCCTACTGCTACCGTTGTCCCTTCAAGATGTCGTATCCAGACTGCAACTATTGGTGCGTAGACTTCATCGACGAGCTGATCCTACAGAAATATGTTCCGGCAGAGGAGGTTGCAGCCATCATTTTTGAACCCATTCAGGGCGAAGGTGGATATGTGGCTCCACCGCAGGGATATTTTCAGCGCCTGAAAAAATTGGCTGATAGGTATGGTTTGCTCTTGATTGACGATGAGGTTCAGAGTGGAATGGGTCGCACGGGACGCTGGTTTGCTATTGAGCATTGGGGGGTCGAACCTGACATTGTCTGCATAGCCAAAGCTATCGCATCGGGGCTACCACTTGGCGCTACCGTCGCTCGAGCCAGCATCATGGATTGGGTGGGTGGCTCTCACGCAAGCACCTTCGGTGGGAACCCCTTGGCCTGTGCTGCTTCGCTAGCAGTCATAGACGCGATTAAGGAGGAAAAGCTTCTCGAAAACGCAGCTGAGCAAGGTAACTACATTCTGAAATATCTTGAAAACCTGAAGGAAGAATGTGATATTGTTGGAGACATTCGAGGGAAAGGACTTATGATAGGGATGGAAATCGTGGAAGACAAGGAGACCAGAAAGGTAGCTCCGGAAAAGTCAAAGGAGATTATGATGAGGTGCTGGAGAAGGGGGATAGCCGTCATAACTTGCGGGGCATCTGCAGTGAGAATAGTCCCGCCACTAACCATAACAAGAGAGCTTGTTGACGCAGGACTAGAGATTATAACGGATGTTGTTAAGGAAGTTGAGAAACAATAGCAGCTTCAAACTGGGAACTTCTGTCCGCCTTGGAGCGTAGTTGTTGGCAAGTTTTGGAGAAATAACATCAAGGGCCCTTCTGTAGATCAGTCTTGTTAGAGATTCAGTACTTTCTTATATCCGAATATGTCGAGAAACCCGTGCCCCGAGACGTTGCAGGCTAACACTTTCTCCTCTCCTGCTTCCTTACACTTCAGCGCTTCATCTATCATGGCTCTAACAGCATAGGATGATTCAGGAGCAGGCAAGAAGCCTTCTGTTTGGAGGAATATTTGTGCAGCCTCAAAAACCACTCTCTCGTTGATAGGATAAGCCTTTGTTCTGACGTACCCCAAGTTTCTCAAGAGACTCAGAACCGGTGCTGCCCCTGCATATCGGAGACCGTCTCCGAAGATTGGCGGCATTTCCACTTTGTGACCCAAAGTGTACATTTTGAGAAGAGGTGTCTTACCTGCATGATCCGCAAAGTCATAGCGATATTTACCTCGGCTTATGTTAGGAGCCGACAAAGATTGAGCTGCAAGAAATTCACATTTCCGCCTACCTTTCAGCACTTCGCCGATGAAGGGAAGTGTGAACCCACCGAAGTTGGACCCTCCTCCGAAACAACCTATCATCAGATCAGGCTGCTCTCCTGAAATGTTGAACTGTTTGATTGTCTCAAGGCCGATGACTGTCTGATGCATCAGCACATGATTCAGGACGCTTCCCAGACAGTATACAACGCCTTCATGTTTCTCCGCGTACTCCAATCCCTCAGATATCGCTATACCTAGCGAGCCCGGGTGAGTAGGGTTTTCTTTGAGGATCTTTTTGCCAACTTCAGTCAGATCACTGGGTGAGGCGTGAACCTCACCACCATACATTTTCATGAGAGTTCTTCGGTCTTCCTTCCAATCATGCACGTTGCGAACCCAGAAAACAACGCATTTCAGCTCCATCAAGCAGGAAGCATACGATAACGCAGTGCCCCATTGCCCGGCACCAGTTTCTGTGCAAACGCCTTCTTTCCCTTCTTTAGATGCATAGAATAACTGAGCTAATGCTGTATTGACCTTGTGGCTTCCAGTTGGGGACAAGTCCTCTCTCTTCCAATAGAGATGTGCCGGTGTCTTCAGGAACTTCTCAAGTCTTCTCGCTCGCCTAAGCGGTCTCGGTCTTCCAGCCTGTATATATAACTCCCTCAATTCTTCGGGTATAGTCACCCATCGTTGGTCTGAACTCTCTTGTTCCAGACATTTTTTGATCATAACTTTGGATAGAAACTCAAGTCGAGAAGGTCCTGTGCCAGGCTCTTTTGGTGTTGGAAGAGGCTCGGGTAGGTCTGCTATGATGTTGTACCATTTGGTTGGCATCTCCTCTATTGAGAGCGGGATTTTCGTCTTTTCCAAGTTCTCACCAGCATGTAAAGAACCCTATATAACTGGGTTTTCAAGATAAGAGTTTCCACCATCTCTTATCTTGTCTACTTCCACGCGCGCGTCAAGATAGAAGAAATAAGAAAGCTAAAAGACCAACCAATAGAAGTCGAACAAGTCTGATTCACGGCATCAAAAGAAGCCAACAACACCCAAAACAGCATTCAAACATTCAAGATTCGAAATAACTACCGAAAGCCCAATCCCCTCTGTGCATAACAGCCTTTATCCACCCATGCGACCATTCATACCAGAAACCCTCGAGAGAAAACTCATGAAGAAGATATCCGAAGCTAATATCCTCAAAGACACCTGCAACAAAGCCAAAACCAAGGGCAAAGTCACAGGAGCCCATCTAACAAAACTCTCCGCAGTCTTCGGACCAAGGTTCACAAGAGCTTGGGACGCGCTCAAGGAGAGGAGAATAAAGAAATACATCTTCAAGCCGAGCAAAAGGGTTGTGTGGATAGTTGTCGGCAGAAAGCGAGAGTACATAGTCATGCCCACCGCTGAATTTTGCTCCTGCGAAGACTTCTATTTCCGAGTCATGGACGGACAAGTGCACCTCTGCTATCACCTAATAGCTCAGAAGATGGCTGAAGCCCTAGGATGGTATGACCTCTTTGAGGAAGAGGATAGCCTCTTCGACTCGCTGATGAGAGAGTGGAAGGAGGTCACACCTTAAATAGTCCATTCATTTAGATAAAGAGGAAAGAGGGAACCCCATGGAGCTTGAAGCTTTCTTCGCCATGATCCTAACCATTCTAAGCGCAGTCTCATTCATCACATTAGCCTTGGTCTTCCTGTACATGATCTACGGCAGAGAAGAGGAACCTAGATAATTCAGTGAATGGTCTCGAAACATCGCTTCAGGCTTTTCGCACTTGTTTCCGAAAAAGAGACTAGGAAAATCATGCACACGTGCAAGCTAGGCACGACTGGATTATTCATCAACCATTGAAGCATCTATTCTATAGACCCTTCTACATCTCTCACTGCCTTTGAAGCCCACTCGGCATCAGCCAGAAAGGCTCTTCCAACCGCCACCAAATCGGCACGCCCCCTTACTATTACATCATTAGCAAACTCTGCAGTCCTAATTCCACCAACTCCGATCACAGGAACGTCAACAACACTCTTTATCTCCTCAGCAAGCGGAACAAAATAACCCTGAGTTCCCTGCAACATCTCCGGCCTGGATCCTATCATCCCTCCAGAGACATCGATGGCGTCAACTCCTTTCTCCACCAACCTCTGAGCGACAAACTTGCTTTCATCCAGAGAGACCCCACCTGGCTTCATATCATCTGCGCCCAACCTATACAGCAAGGACAAGTTGCCGACTTCCCTTTTGACACGGTTAACAACCTGCAGAGGAAACCTCATCCGATCCTCCAGTCTCCCTCCGTACTCGTCGCCCCTCTTGTTACTCAACGGGGAGAGAAACTGGTTGAGAAGAAAACCGTGGGCACCATGGATTTCAACTGCGTCAAATCCAGATTCAACGGCACGTCTAGCCGTACGGCCAAACGCTTCAACCAAGCCTTCGATCTCTTTCTTAGACAGGGCTCTGGGAATCTCATGTTCTCTAGAGTGAGAAATAGGTGAAGGGGCCACAGGTTGTGCTCCGCTAATCTCGGAAGTTGCCACCCTTCCCGCATGATTAATCTGTATGGCTATTGGAGTACCAACCGCGTGAACCCCCTCTGTCAGCTGAATCAAACCAGGAATCAGAGCATCATGGAAAATCCCCAATTGCTGTGATGACAACTTTCCTCTTCTTTCCACATAGGAATGCTCAATGATCAAAAGCCCCAGTGCTTTGGCACGACACACATAATGCTTTATCAGCTCATCTGTAACCTCTCCTCCGGCAGTGGCCAGACCCGTCGCCATGGGCGGCAAAACTATTCGGTTCTTCAGGCGTAATAGACCAATCTCGATAGGATCGAGTAGTGTAGACAAAGGCAAATCCGACTCTCTTATCACCACACAAGGGTTAGATTCAAATAAGTTTTCGCAACGATATGTTCTTGCCCCATTCTGAGAACCGCGGAGATAGGTTATGACTCTCAAGGACATAATAGAGCGAATTCTCTTGTCTAGGCGAGATCTGACGCGAGACAAAGTTCGGAGGATGATCGAAGAGAAGAAGACCCCTGTTCAAGGATTCTTCACAGACGAAGCCGCCGCTCGAATGGTCGCTTCAGACTTAAAAGTAGAAATCCCAACAGAACCCCTCCAACCCACACTCGAGATCAAGAACTTAATCTCTGGGTTGAATGATGTCACAATCATTGGACGCGTCATCGCCGTCTATCCCACTCGAACCTTCACCCGCCAAGATCTGACCGAAGGAAGAATCGCCCGCCTTCTCATGGCGGACAGAAGCGGAACTCTAAAAGTTGTTCTATGGGACGAGAAGGTCATCAGCGTGGAGAACGAAGAGATCAAGCAGGGAAGGATAGTCAAGTTGTCACACGGATACACACGAACGGGATTAGACGGAAAACTCGAGCTACACGTGGGATCACGAACAGGAATTCAAGTTCGTCTTCCAGCCGCCGACGAAAGCGCGTACCCCCCGGTCACTCACCCCCTCAAAGAGGTCGAGGAGCAACAGGAAGGATAGAAAACTCTGGTCGGCATCATTCCTCCATGTATCCAGCGCCCACTTTCAAACGACAAAACGAAACACCCACAAGATTAGAAGGCTACGACGCGCGCGCTGACAAAACTCGCAGAACAGAAACGGTCTCTTGGAATCATACATGCATTACACTTTATACACACCCTCTCACTAGACTATCTCGAGAAGATGTGGACATTTCTACGACCAGACGCAACTGCAGTCTTGCGAGACAAAAAAGTTCGAACAAGCCTGAGCAGATACTTCAACGTGATGCAAGATGACAAGCCCGCCAAATTTGCCATTGCAAAAAGACTCCCAGCCGACTACAACTCACAAGACTCACCTCCAAAGCTCTGGCAACTCCACGACCAGCTCACGCAGGAATTCTGCGTCCTTGAAAAGGAGATTGACACTCACCAAAAAGCCTTACAAGACCTACCTACACCGGAACAATCCTACCTCGACCTCAAGAGCACAATCGTAGACCGGATGCTAGAAGATTGCCATCTCTGCACACGTCAATGTCACGTAGACCGCCACCGCAACAAACTGGGATACTGCAGATGCGGGACCCAGATCACCGTCTCAACAATCTTCCAACACATGGGAGAAGAACCAGAACTTATCCCCTCAGGAACAATCTTCACCCTCGGCTGCACACTCCGATGCATCCATTGTCAGAACTGGACTATTTCTCAATGGTACGAAAACGGAGAAATCTATACACCGACAAGACTGGCAAAAGCAGTCGAACATCTTCGCAGAAGAGGCAGCAGAAACGCGAACTTGGTTGGGGGAGAACCAACACCTTGGCTCCAACAATGGCTAGAAACTTTCAAACATATAGACATAAATATCCCCGTCGTCTGGAACTCCAACTCCTACTACAGCAACCAGACGGCCAGACTCCTCGCAGACTTCGTAGACCTCTACCTCCTCGACTTCAAATATGGAAACGACCAATGCGCAGAAAGGATCTCGGGCGCACATGAATATTGGGCGGTTTCCACCAGAAACCACTTACACGCCAAGAAATATGGTGAACTTATAATCCGCGTCTTGGTCCTGCCTGGGCACCTAGATTGCTGCACGAAACCTATCCTAGATTGGATCGCGATAAACCTCGGGAAGGAAGCCAGGGTGAACGTGATGTTCCAGTACCGTCCAGAATGGCGGGCCAAGGAGATCCCAGAACTAATGAGACGACTCACGAAGCAAGAGAGAGAAGACGCCATCGGATTAGCCAAGGAAGCAGGACTGACAAACTTCATTACCTAAATTGAACCAAAAGGTATTTTTCACGCTTTCCACACTCTACTCGTCATATAAAGGCGAGTCAACCATGCGCTACTGTCCAGAGTGCGGCGGAGAACTGAAGTACATCTCGGCCACGAAGCGTTATGTATGCAAGAGCTGTGGGCTCTCTCTAACACCTCAGGAACTCATCGAGGCGCGTAGACAGCTGAGGCCAACGTTCGAGTCTGAGGAAGAGCAGCACCGAAGGGAACGGAAAGAGTATCTCAAGTGGTGGCTCGGCAAGAAGAAATAGAGAGAGGCGCGTGGCGTTTTAACGCCCCCATTAGGCTACCGAATTCTCAACTGCGGCGTCATTCCATGTTGAAGCGGCGTCACTGCCACAATCTTGAATAAACACGTTTTGATTTCTGAATCTAATGAGGGAACAGAGTGCATCTCTCGATAGAGATTATTTGTGTGGGGACAGAACTTCTCATCGGCAAGACCTTGAATACCAATGCTAACTGGTTGGCAAAGCGAATAACCAATCTAGGAGCGAAAGTTGAAAGAATCACAGTCATTGGAGATGACGTTGGCGAAATATCATCCGTCATGAAGAATGCGATGCAGAGAAATAATGATTTCATAATCACCTTGGGCGGACTCGGACCGACCTTCGATGACAAAACCCTCGAGGGCATTGCAAAAGCACTGAATCTCAAGCTAGAGATTAATGATGAGGCTCTGAAGATGATAAAGAAGCGATATCGCAGCTACATGAAAGAGGGACAGATGAAGACGTTTGAGCTGACTCAACCTAGGGTAAAGATGGCCAGGCTCCCTGAAGCGGCTGAACCCTTGCCCAATCCAGTTGGAACGGCGCCTGCAGTACTCACAAATTGTGATGGAAAGACTGTAATATCACTCCCAGGCGTGCCCTCTGAGATGAAAGCGATATCTGAGACAACTGTCCTGCCCATTCTCAAGAAGATTACTGGCGGCTTGGCATTTTCTGAGAAAAGCATCGTTATGACAGGCGTCGTCGAGTCTGAAATGGCTCCAATCATTGATGAGGTTATGCACAACTACCCACGCGTATATATAAAATCACACCCAAAAGGAGCTGAAAGAATTCCCAAGATAGAACTACACCTATCCACAACAGCCGAAGATCCCAAGATTGCAAAAGAACGAGTAAGCAGGGCTCTCCGTCAGCTTTCAGAGAGAATCCAGAAAAAAGGTGGGAAGATCAGACATGCCAGGAGAAAAATCTGAGATCACACCCGCATAAGAGGTCTGTCTCAATTCGAACATAGAAGAATGCTACTCGATAATGAAGATCAAGCCACTCAACATATAGAAAAAGGGAGACTGGAAGAATCTGGGCCCTATTCCCAGTATTCTCCCTCTTCTGCTGCAGCCTCTTCCTCGGTAGGAGCCTCTTCCACAGATGCTCCGTCTGCAATCTCAGATGGGTCCGTTATCTCTTCAATAGTCTGCTCAGCCGTCTCCTCGGATGGTTGGAACTGCTCCTCTACTGAAGCTTCTTCAGGTGGTTCTTCAGGGGTCACGTCAGACGGTACTTCTTCAGATATCTCAGTTACTTCTTCCACGAAAGCTTCTTCAGTTGGCGCTTCTGTCAGTTCCTCTGTCAGGGGTTCTTCAGAGACTGTCTCAAGTTCCGGCAGGGCCTCTGCAGCTATCTCCGGCTGCGTTTCTACAAGCTCCTCTTTCTCTACTTCTTCTGTTGCCTCGCTTGGCGAAGTTGGCGTAGTCAGGGGTTCCTCAGGTACAAGGGTACTCAAGCTCTCTTTGATCGAGTCTAGCTCCTGCTTCGTTGCCTCAAGCCCCAAAGCGAAAGCACTAGTTTCCCGTTGATGCAATTCTTCATCGATTTCCCCAGCAACATATTCTATCTCAGAGTTTGCAAGAAACATCTCTAGCACTGTAATCTGTTGCTCGAGCTCACTGATCTTGGAAGTGATCTTCTCGGTTATGGCTTTCCGACGAGCCTCAACCTCTATGATAGCACCAGTAAGTTCAATGTTCAGAGCCTCATAGGTAGACTGCGAAATCTTGCCTTCTTGGAAGAGATCGTCAAGGGCCTGCTTCTTTTTCTTCGTTAGTTCCAAATCCTTGCCTATTTCTTGGAAAGAATATTTCCACGAGATCAAATTTACACACCGTGCTGAATGCTTGCCTTAACGAGAGAAATAACTCTTGTTAACATGCAGGTATACCGCTAACAGCAAAAACTGCGATTCTTCAGTTTTTCCTTTGTAATGTTCTAAACATATGAACCGACTAGCTATACAGAGTTTAGACATAAACATACATTTGAGGATTAAACATTGTATCTTCTTTTAAGAACATAAAACGGTTTTCATCCCTACGTCGCTCTCTGTAGATATTTGACACATTAGCCAATAGACTTGAAAATGCAAATATGCTTGGCTCAGTCACCGCAAAACAAATGCAGTTAGCTCCCTTAGCCATCAGTTTAGTCTTCGTTGCTATATCAACAAAAGCGACAAATATCACCACGCCCATTATTTTAGATGCCCGGTCGGAAGGGGATGGTGCCACTGGCAAAAGGCACGATGAAATAAACGACGTACACCCTTCGTATCCATCAAACCGATGTAATCAAAACTCAAGTATTATCCTTCCAAAAGGAGGGAGATCAACCAATTCGGCGACGTGATGGTGGACAACGCATGCGTAGCTGCATTGGATGCTTAGCCCCGAAAACAGAGCGTTTTTTGATAGGGCGCAATGTAGTCATAGGCGTTTTTCACATATTTGATGATTGCCACATCCTCCCGCTATGTATGTATCCTTCTTAGAGTCCTA
>CP070826.1:777834-785341 GCA_020344435.1 Candidatus Bathyarchaeota archaeon
TACACTCTCATACATCCCTACAATGACCTTAAGATCATTGCTGGTGCCGGAACCGCAGCCTACGAACTAATCAAGGAAACGGGCGAACTCGACTACGTTTTCAGCCCAGTGGGGGGCGGTGGGCTGCTGAGCGGAACAGCGATCGCAACGAAAGGCTTGGCCCCATCATCCAAAGTCATTGGTGTCGAACCAAAAAATGCAGATGACGCCTATCAATCACTGAAGGCAGGAAAGATCATCCCTGCTGACGCCCCAAATACGATAGCTGATGGATTGAGAACGTCTCTGGGGACTAACACCTTCCGAGTAATAGAAGAGAAAGTGGATCAGATAATAACTGTCTCCGAAAGAGAGATTGCTGACGCGATGCAGTTCATCTGGGAAAGGATGAAACTGCTGGTTGAACCTTCAGGAGCGGTTTCATTAGCAGGAGTGCTTTCAAAGCAGATAGATTTGCAGTCTCAGAAAGTGGGGGTAATACTCAGTGGAGGAAACATTGACTTGACCGATTTCTTCGCCAAGATTCAGCGAGAAATTTAGTCCTCCAATTGAGCGTCCAGTGTATCAATTAATTGGACTACTGAAACAGCGTTGAAACCTGAAATCGGTAGATTTTTGATCTATCTTGCAACAGTTTCGCTTGTGTAGGCCCAGATCGTTACCAGAAACATTGTCAGCAGGGCGCCAGCAAGCCCTGACAGCATCCAGTCCCAACTTATCATTGGGAAGTGACTGATGAGCCACGGCACTGCATATTCGTAGGTGAGCTTTGCGAAGATTCCAGCGAAGAAGCCTAGCAGCGAAAACGACAACAGTATTTTTATTCTTTCACCCATTGCATTCACCATTGTTTTAATAGTGTAAACGCCGCCCTTTTTAGGTTAACTTACACAGTTATGTCTATTTGAGCAAATACGCCTATCTCCTATTTGCGTGTTGAATTTAAAGCCCAAAACCAAAAGAAAAGGACGATATACCTCTGTATCTATGCGCTAGTATTCTCTACGTATTAATAATGTAATAATATGCTTAAAGAAGCCCTCATTCTAGAGGAATCTAATTTGTCTGAGAAATTCGCTAAGAAGTGGGGAGAACCCTACGATAAGACACCTCTCACCAACAAAATCAAGGAAGCTGTCCGGCCTCCAGGGCCACTCAAGCCACGCCTCGACCTCGCAATCAGACGCATCGAGCTCCAGACACAAAAGTTGGACAAAGCAACAGACCGCTTCAGTGATCGCGACAAATCAATCTTCGCGCGAATAGTCAACGCTTACCAAAAGCATGACATGCCACGAGCCAACGTCTTCGCCAATGAACTCGCAGAGATACGAAAGATGGAAAAGATGATAATGCACGCAAGACTCGCACTTGAACAGATTGTGCTCAGATTGAGAACGGTCTCAGAACTCGGTGACGTCGTCACAAACTTGGCTCCAGCAATCGGAGTGCTACGAAGCGTGAAAAACGGAATGTCCGCAGTCTTTCCAGAAGCAGAAAGAGAGCTCGGCCACATCGGAGACCTACTCAGCGGAATAGTCATGGACGCTGGCCAAACATCAGGGATTGGCCTAAACTTCGACACTGCAAGTGATGAAGCTCAAATGGTCCTGCAAGAAGCAGCAACGGTCGCAGAGCAGAAGATGAAGGATAAATTCCCGGAGCTACCAGCAGGCATACCATCGATAAGTGTGAAGGAGGAAGCTTCCAGTCAAACATTCGGTGAGGGGGCTTCAACGTAGACGGAAACCCAAGGAAAAACTACCATAATACCGAAGGAATGAGAAAGCCATGAGTCAGCTATCTCCCAAACCCTTTCTTTTTATAGGCAAGCCAGTCAGAGACGAATACGGACGCCAGATAGGAAGAATCGCATCCTTCATGGTCAAACCAAACGGAAGAATCGACGGAGTCTTCATCGAGCACGGTGACGGAGAATTCATTCGTTACCCCAACGACCAGTTCAGAATAAACGGCGATAGCATCGTGATCTTACCTTCAATAAAACTGAAGGTGAAGTCCCTCTGCAACGAGATACCCCTGATATGGAGAAAGGATCAAGCACTGAGCACACTTTCAAAAAAGAAGGGATTTCCATCAGACCTCTTCAACGTGCTACACGAAAACTTTGACGGTGCCTTGAATCAACTGAAGAAGGACGCTCAGGACACCCTCGACCTCATAGACCAAAAGACCGAGAAATGCGACCAGCAGATCAAGGACCTCCACGCCGCTCTAATAAATCTAGAAATCGCACGCGTAATAGGAAGACTAAACGACACGGCATACCAAACAGCAATGGGCATTATACAGCAGGCTCTGAAACAAGCCAACGAAGAAAAGACCGATCTTGAATCCATGAGGAAGGAGCTATCTAACCTAATCCTTGGCGAGAGCTCTGAGGAGACGCCAGCAACCACAGCACAAGAAGAGGAGAAGGAAGAAGAAGCTCCTCCGGATTCACAGCTTCCCGAGCCACCAGTTGTAGTTGACGTGAAGCCCGCTTCCTAAAAATCGACTCCGGGTGGTGGATCGTGCTCGACAGATTCTTTCAGTCACCTCCACCGCTCGAAGAGATGATTCCGAAGGCAATAAGGAAGCTCAAGATCCAGCATGTAAAGCTGGAACGGGTTATAGTCAGACTGCGTCAACGAGATCATGTTCTCTTCAAGAGATGCACGATAGCAGTTGAGAACGAAAACAGAGAAAGAGCGATAATCTTCGCCAATGAGCTGGCCGAGATCAGAAGATTAATGGGCATGATCACGAGAACCCAGATCGTAATAGAATGCGTCATCTTAAGGCTCGAAACAGTCAAGGAATTAAACACCATAGTCATAGATCTGAAGCCCGTCGTAGGCGTACTTCGGAGCGTAACAAGAGGCCTCGACACTGCCATGCCCGAGGTCGCTTCTGAGCTAGACCAAGTCGGCGAAGCAATCAATGAAACACTAGCCACGACTCAAATCAGCTCTCCTCCGGCAGTAATCCCTCTCCAGAAGACCCCTGAAAGTGAAGAAATACTAGCAGAAGTATCATCGCTGTTGGGGGAGGAATTGGCAACAAGGCTCCCCGCACCACCTGTATCCGTCATTGTAGCAGAGGGGCCCAAGCAGGTGGAAGAGGTGAGACAAGCTGTTGCTCTGGCCGCCAGCTGCTCGGAAGCCTATGAACAAAGAGATTCACAGGACTACGTCTGCAAAGACATGGAGCTGCAACGCTTATCCTTCAGAATTGAACGCCCTGTCTCGATTGAGGATCGAGTCCTAGAGTATGCAAAACGCTGCCAAGGCAAGTTTGATGTTGCCCAATGTGCTGTTGAGTTGAACGCTTCATCCCGAGATGTTGAAGAGGCCCTTGAAAGCCTAGGAGCAGAGGGGAAGATAAAGATGAAATTAGAGGTTGGTGATCAATCATGAACGCGTCCCAAGAGCTTGAGAAAGCTGCAACAAACCACGCTATCGAGGCCATTCGGCTGGACAAGCAAGGCTCCAGAGGAATGGCCATAACAATGTATCAGAAGGCTATCGAGACCTTACTCAAGCTGGTTCGATTATATCCTAATTATAGATTGAACTCGGTCTACATCCAGCGAGCAACAGCATACCAAGAGAGGATAAAAGTGTTGCAAGGCGCAGGTCCCTACCAAGTACAGCCTGAAGAGAGACCAAACGAAACCTCAACGTCTTCAGGAAAGGAGAAGGCAAGTTATGACGAGCTCGTACTTAAAGAGAAACCTGACGTGAAATGGCTCCAGGTTGTAGGTCTGGAACCGGCAAAGAAAGCCGTTAAGGAAGCCATCGTTTATCCAGTTCAGCGGCCCGACCTATTTCCTTTGGGATGGCCTAGAGGAATTCTCCTATTCGGACCGCCTGGCTGTGGAAAGACTCTGCTCGCAGCAGCAGTTGCCACGGAGATTGAAGCATCCTTCATGTCGGTTGACGCTGCATCAGTTATGTCTAAGTGGCTCGGAGAGGGTGAGCGGAATGTTGCTAGGCTGTTTGTTTCGGCTAGAAAATCGGCCAACAATGGGTGTCCCGCCATAGTGTTCATCGATGAACTGGATTCACTGATTGGGATGCACTCAAGTGAGGTTGGAGGTGAAGCCCGAGTGCGAAATCAATTCCTGAAAGAGATGGATGGTGTGATAGATAAGGGTAAGAATCTCCATGCCTACGTGATCGGAGCCACAAACAAGCCTTGGGATCTTGACTGGCCGTTCATCAGGAGATTTCAGAAGCGGATCCTAGTTCCCCTGCCAGATCACAAAGCTCGCTTTGGAATGCTCAAACTATACACAACACATCTGAACCTGGCTTCGGATGTGGATCTCCATGAGTTAGCCAGGCTATCTGAGGGTTTTTCTGGGAGTGACATACGCGACGTCTGCCAATCAGCGCATCTGAGAGTCATCGGAGAACTCTTCGAGTCTGGCTTGGCAAACGACAAAAGAGCTCAGCCCAGAGCAATATCCATGAAAGATTTCAGAGGCATATTTGAGGAGCGGAAGCCCAGCGTTTCACTCGACATGGTAGCCTCATACAATCGTTGGTTCGACGCGTTCAAGGCTCTATAGTCTTAGGTGGGATTTGGATAGGTTTAGAGAGACTAGTTCTCGTACGTAGAATCAGAAAACTCTCCTTTCTCTTTCAGCGAACCTCTCTAAGCCCCAAAAAACCCCTGTGCGCAGCGAAGCCCATTTCGTTTCCGCGTACACATAACGTTTAAAAGTCGATTCTTGCGTAAATGGATGAACACCATGAGATTCAGGATAAGCAGCAAAGAACTGGCGTTAACCGCTGTTTTTGCGGCTCTTTACATAGCTGTGGCCACGCCACCCTGGAAGATTCCGGTTATCGGGGGAAAGGGAAGCCTTGAGCCAAGCTCTGTGCTAGGCCCCGTGTTTGGTTTTGTTCTTGGGCCATATCTGGGTTTTATTGCAGCTTTTCTGGGCGCATTGATTGCGTTGGTCTTACCGCCTGGTTTCACTGGTGATATGGGCGGTTTGTTGATGCCTTTCACTCCAGCGATATCCGCTTTCGTGGCTGGTTGTCTCACCAGCAGATTTCTGGCTTCAAAGAAGATTAAGGGGTGGATGATTGGGGCTCTAACTATGCTGATCTTGATCGTATGCTGGTTCCTATACTTCTTTGGCGTATGGAACTTTGGTTACGGGCCAATCACGGATACAAAACTAGCGTATATTGTTGCGTATCCCATCTTACACGTTACTGGACTCATGATTCCTTTGATCTTCAGAGACCGGCTTAGGGAGTTCTTTCTGGTCATTAGGAAGGGATGGTTTTCGATTCCAGTGGCTCTGATTTGCTGGTCTGCCATGTTGTCTAATCACATGCTGGGGAACCTCATCTACGTTGCATTCAGATGGCCCGTGACACTTCCCAGCATAATGCCTGATCTTCCCAAGATCTTCATAGTCTCTATTCCACCTGTGTTGCTTGAACGACTAACTCTTACAATTGTTGCTGCTTTGATATCATTAGCGTTGATACCCGTGCTGAAAGCAGGCAAGTTACTACCGCGAATGCTAGAAGAAGAGTAAGGGTCTCCAACAGTTGGTGCCGCTGTCGACTCGTATATGGCGTAGCGCCTAAATTCTTAAGGCAGTCTATTGGAATCATGTAGCTTGAAGACTCTTCAATAAGGTATCTTGTGCACAAAGTGGGGGACAAGAATGACGCGAAAGGCTCTGTTGGCGGCTCACTTGACCACTCAACACGTGATGTTCACGTCAGTCTTTGCAGCGTTACATGTCATCTTGAGCCAGATTCCCCTCTTCTACATATTTGGGGCTTACGGACAATTCATGCCTGCATCTCTTATCGTAACGCCAGCGATTGGCCTAGTGTTAGGGCCGATCCTGGGTGCCACCGCAACTGCAATCGGCGGAATAGCCAGCATGATAATAACTGGGAACATGCCCCTAGGCGTCTTCAGTTTCCTACCTGGAATGTTCAATGCACTCTGTGTTGGTCTGATTCTTAGAAGAAAGCGGTACATCTCCGCCGCCATATTCGCAGCCTTCACAACAGCTCTAGCCTTGTTGCCCTCTCTCAGCGCTGTTAGGTACTATGTCTGGCTCCACTTCATTGCTTTGGCAGTATTGTTGTCTCCAGCTTCAATGTTGGCTGTCAAGTACGTTAAGGAAGCTGATCAAAAAAAGTCAGTGTTGGGCACGGGCATACTAGCTTTCGTGGGGGTTTTGATTCAGCATGCCGTCGGCAGTTTTATCTTCCAACTTTTAACTCCCTTGCCCCAAGCCATGTTGGAAACACTTGCCTTCATCTACCCAGTTGAGAGATTGCTCGCTACGATTGCTGCAACAATAGTAGGCGTTGCGATAATCAGAGGAGTCAGAGCATCAGGCTTCAGGATATAGAAGAACGCATTCTAGGGCAAATGCGGCTGATTTCTCTCGGGTCTTTTGCTCAAGCCACACGTATATTATGAATGTTGGCCTAATTCTAGAACCTCTTTCAAGTGAGCTTTGAAGGGGCCTAGCTTGCCGCCGAAGTTGTCGGCTGAAATCTTGATAACGCCTGGAACCTTCACTGCTGCCTTTATCCCTTCAGCCATTGCTCTCTTCACTAGGTCCAGGTTGAGGCCGTTTATGACTATTTCGTAGACGTTGTCTGCATTGTCTGGGACTTGAGTGTCAGGCACTAGCTTCTTCAGTTTTGGGCAGAAGGGGTGGTTTGTTGAGGCGGGGAGCTTGTACTTCTGTGAGCCGACTTTGGATCCTGATCTGCATATGCCTCCGGGAAATGGGAGAACGACTCCTTTAGCTTTTTCTTCGATGGCGGCTACGCTCTGCTCCGCAGCATGAAGGCCCTGCTTGCGGTTTTCAGCCATGATTATGAATAATCCGCCCGCAACTGCCTTCCAGGCGCCAAAGCGGCTCTCCACCACAAATTCTCCTTCCATCACTGGTATGCGCCAGACCGTTCGCTCTGCTATCGTGTCTTTCTTTTGGAATCCGTCGCCGAACAGTCGTAGGCTGCGTCCCACTTTCAGTCTTCTTTTGGCTTTTGGCAAAGCATCGAAGGCGGCAGTGGTGGGGCATGTCATTACGCATTGACCGATTCTGGAGATCATCTGATTCCTCAATTCTCTCCGAGTCCGATGGTACATCTGAATGCGCACGCCGATTCGTCCATCTGGAGTCTTGTTGGCTGGAAGTATGCCTTCTATCCCTGCTTCTGCGGGGGATGCGATTATAGAGGCGGCGAATCCTGTTGCGTTTCTCGCTGCTGTCATTGCCCACTTTTCATTCTCGGCAGTTATCAGGATTCTTCCAGCCCACATGGAAAACATTTCGGCGAACGTATCCTCTATTAAACATCCGTTCTCTAGAATGTATCCCGCGGCTGTCTTCTTTTTCACTTTCAATTTGGTTGCCATGGTTTTCTATTCCTGCACAGTTTGTATGTCGTTTCGCCAAATTGCATGTCTGTCACGTATTCAAACCCTGATTCTATTAATGTTT
>CP070826.1:785441-796929 GCA_020344435.1 Candidatus Bathyarchaeota archaeon
GAAGGAGAGCTTGTGGATGTCGTCAATCCAGCCAATTGCAAAGCCATAGCGAAGGTTCCCATCTCGACGAGAGACGAGATAAATGCTGCTGTGGAAGCCGCTAAGGAGGCCTTCCCCGGCTGGAGGAGAACTCCCCCGCTCGCCAGGGCAAGATGTCTCCTAAGGCTGAGAGAGCTAATGGAGGAACGCTTCGAGGAGCTGAGCAGGATCCAAACCATGGAACATGGAAAGACCATTGATGAGTCCAGAGGAGAGACAAGGCGTGGAATAGAAAACGTCGAGGTCGCAGCTGGAATCCCATCATTGATGATGGGCTACAATCTAGAAGACATAGCAGCAGGCATAGACGAATACCTGATAAGACAGCCGCTAGGAGTCTTTGGGATAATAGGCCCCTACAACTTCCCATTCATGGTTCCACTCTGGTTCGCACCATATGCTGTCGCCACGGGCAACTGCATCGTATTGAAACCTTCAAGTGAGGATCCCATCAGCCAAGTGAAAATAGTAGAGTTGGCAGAAGAAGCCGGTATTCCACCGGGCGTATGGAATCTAGTCAATGGCGGAAGAACTGTTGTCTCAGGCATGCTGGATCATCCCGGCATCAAGGGAGTATGCTTTGTCGGATCCACAGCCGTGGGGAGAGACGTCGTTTACAAAAGATGCGGCGAAACGGGTAAGAGCGTCATATCCCAGACAGGTGCAAAGAACTTCCTGCTGGTGATGCCAGACGCCAAATTCGAGCGCACCATAGCAGCTTGCATGACCTCCTTCTATGGCAACACAGGCCAACGCTGTCTATCAGGCGCCAACCTCATCATTGTCGGCGAAGGCCTCAAAGAGCATGAAAGCAACGCATTCTACAGGAAAGTTGCAGATGGATTTGTCGCCGCAGCCTCCAAGATAAGGGTTGGCTATGGACTTGATGAATCCATTCAGATGGGTCCCCTGCGCGATGAGAGCAAGAAGAAGAGCGTTATAGGCTTCATAGAGAAGGGTATAGAGGAAGGCGCGACGCTGAAGCTTGATGGCAGAGACGTGAAGCTCGTTGGGGATTGGCCTCACAAATGCTTCCTCAACCCATCAGCCTTTGAAGATGTCACACCCGACATGACTATTGGCAAAGAAGAGATCTTCGGCCCTGTGGCGAGCATTATGAGGGCCGGAAGCCTCGATGAAGCGATACAGATGATCCACAGTAATCCCTATGGCAATGCGGCGTCTATCTTCACTTCAAACGGAAAATGGGCCCGAGAGTTCCAGTACAGAACCCAATGTGGCAACATAGGCATCAACATTGGAATAGCCGCTCCGATGGCGTTCTTCCCCTTCAGCGGAATGAAGGACTCCTTCTTTGGAACATTACACGGACAAGGGCAGGAGGCCGTCCGCTTCTTCACCGAAAGCAAGGTTGTTATTCAACGGTGGTTCTAGCGTGAGTGACCAGGTTACATGCTCGGCCATCGTCAGCTTCGCCCAAAGACTCGAGGAGGCTTCGTCTAAATTCTACGAGGAGCTAGCTGGGAAATACGCGGAGGGAAGAGAAACATTCTTGGTTTTTGCCAGAGAATGCATAAAGAATAAGGTGCTGGTGACAAGGACTTATCAGGAGACTATTTCGGACGCTCTCGAAGCATGCTTCATCCAAATGGATCTGAGCAACTACCCCTCTGAGATAGCGTTGAATGAAGGTCAGAGCTATCAGGTAGCTTTGGAGGCAGCTATTAAACTCGAAGAGAACGCTGGAAGATTCTACTCAGACGCAGCAGAACAGTCGAAATCCCTACTTGCTACGATACCAAGAGCCTTCAAAAGAGCGGCTGAAAGAAGAAATGGCCGAAGGGCAAGACTGAAAACAATACTTGACAAGTCGAAGTGATGCGTGCGCTACAAGATTAGGCAAGGACCAGAACCTCTGAATCAAACGAGTCCGCCATAGAAACAATCGTACTGCAGCAAAGACTGTTCAGAGAATCCTTCTTCTCTCAGATGTGCGATGCGCGCATCTCATCTCTTTCTTATCCATTTTATCAGAGCTCGAAGAGCCCACAACAACCCAGCGTTAACGATAGCTAATAGGACAGCAATCAGCGCATCAGCGAAGTCTCCTGTATGATAAAACTGAATCACATAAGTTGCATTAACGTACAACGCCAGCGCAAAGAAGAACAATAGAACAGGGAGGGAAAGAAAGGAAAGCGTAACGATGATGAGGGCAAGAATCTTCTGAACATCCTCTGAGACCATTCTCTTCTTTCACACACCAATAAACATCAAACAATCCTCTTTACTCTTATCTGTTTTGTGAGAAGCCTAGCCCCTAGAATGCATGGATGCTGAGAAAGCTCTTAAGACGATCTAGACTAGAAGAAAGGGTGAGCGCTGATGGAGCCCCTAACCGCTATTCCCCCCTCCAAGTTTGAGGCAGAACACATCAAAAAACTCATACAGAAAAAGATGAAGAAGAGGGGCCGCATCAGAGGAAAGGTCCTAGAGGATATCACACGCAAAGGCATAATCTGGATGCCATACCATAGAATACAATTCAACTACTCTGGGAAACGTAATGAGATCAAACAGGGCGAAACAGCGTTAAACGCCATGTTCTGTGGAGCTGTCAGAACTAACAAGGAATTTCTTATGTTGTTCAGGCCGAACTATTTGAAGTATAAGACCGTAAGCTACTCCCCACGATCTGAAGAACTCGTCGGTCCCATAGCGTTCACCGATTTTGACAGTCTCTTCAAGAGGCTCCTTGAGCATCTCAACAGAGTTAGAGATGAACTCAACGAGCTCAGGTCGAAGTTGAGTAAGAGTCGCGTACGCATCAGGAGATATTCAGTGATAATTCCGATGAGGGGTGAACTCAAGAAAGAGAAGAAACTCGCTGAAGAAACTGCAAAGCTTAGTGCCATGAAAAATGTCATACGAATGTGTTTCAATGTGGATAAGGACATAAGCTCAGCCATGGCCACGAGCAGCAGTGTTTTCTTCTACCCAACTCTGGTGGCCACTTTGAGGAGTAGAGAAGATGGAGTTGAAAGGCATCTTATAATTGACCTTGTTGCCAGAGGGGTGCTCAGCAAACATTCAAGCTTCGACAAGGGACTCACAAAACTTTGCAATGAGAATGAGATATGTGGAGAAATCATCATTTCATCTTTTCCTCAATAATGCAATCAGCCTAGGTGCGCAGTCGAAACCCATAGCGCAGCACCAGCTATTCCAAGCGCGCACTCCTAGAGGGCAAGTCATTGGCCCGTGGCGAAGTTCTATATTGACTCAGGCTTGAACTCGATGCCCAAGTCCTCCAATTCCTTCTTGACTGCGTTGTAGATCCCAACATACTCGCGCGATGGCTCGATTTTGTTAATATCGTAACATTCTTGATACTTCTTTCCCTTCGGAGGATTCGCCATCCTATCTACGTATCTCTTCGCAAGTTTCTTCACAAGGGAGTCGGCATCCTCTCTTTTGACTCCAACAGCAGCGTGAGCCATTTGAGCAGAAAATCTCGGTTCCATGGGCGTCATATTGTCCTCGTACCTGCCCCCACTTACGCCCAAGGCTTCTATGGATAAGCCCGACACAACGGATGTCATGACAGATGCTGCTATCTCGTACAGGCACATTTCTGTGCAAGGTCCAGCAGCGGTATAGTTCAGGTTCAGAGATAGCAGATGCGTGTTTCTACTGATTGCTTGACCGCTGACGCTGATTAGCCACAAGAGTTCAGGTGTGGTATTGCACACATACTTGATGTGTAAAGGAAAAGGGAGATGCCAAGTCGCCTTTGAGGCAATTGTCGCCAGAAGATGGTATGCTGCGTTTGCCACTGCGGTGCCTTCAGGCCCTCCAGAATACCCGCCTAGCAACGGGCTTATAGCTATTCCTAATGGAGCACCGAGAGAAAGCACTGCGTAGGCCTTGTTGAGGCGATCAAAATCCACTTTGAACGGATCCATTACAGCCACTAAGTACCCATCAGTCGCCCTAAGCCCATACTTTGGCTGAAGCGCCATAGTCAACGCAACTGCCGATTCCGCAGTTGCAAGTGTGTTCATAATCGGCAGACCGGGTCTTCCCACTTGTCTCATGGCTTCTCTTGCCAGAACAGCGTTTCTTATCGCTCCCATCATTTCGATGGGTGACCTAGGTCTTATTCTCAATCCGCCTGCTGAGGTTAAAGCGGGTGTAGTTATCGAGTTAGCTTCGGGAATCGACGCGTAGCCCTTCACTAGGCTTGAGAATATCTCTTCAGAGGACACAGGAACTCCGCCTGCCCCAAGAAAACACCAAGGAGATTTCTTGTCTTCTGGCTTTCTCGGAGTCAACGTTCTGGCGTCCTTTCCTTCGCCCAATAGGGCTTTGGAGGGCGCATTCTTCAATCCCTCCCTAATCTCATCTTCGTCAAATTTGATTATTCGCTCTGTATCCATGCAGTAGGCGCCGGTTTCGAGGAAAAAGTCGAAGGCTGCTTTGAAGACGTCATCTGCTAGGCTGTTGTCAGAGGGGATAATGGTTGCTGGGTCGTATTCAATGTCGTAATTCTTCACTATTTCTCTCAATTTGGGTACGAATACCTTGAGTTCATAGTCTCGGGCTAGACAAGGCTTCCCTGTGACTGCTCTTTTCATAATCTCTGAGAAGGAGACCATTTTGTTATCCGCCTCTTCTTCCTTCAAGTAGTTCCAGAGCATGCTTTGAGGCTTCTGCGGCTGTTTTGGCATAGCCGTCAGCACCTATTCTTTCGGCCCATTCTGGGGATGCTGCTCCGCCGCCTACCATGACAATGAACCTTGCTCTCGCTCCCATTGCCTCCAGGAAATCTATGGCGTCTTTCTGACCTCCTATGGTTGAGGACATGAGCGCTGAAATCGCGATGATGTCGGCTTCAACTTTCCTCGCTTGTTCGTAGAATTTTGACACCTGAACGTCCAAGCCTAGGTCGTATACTTCAAAACCGTAGGCTTGCAGCATTGCTGCCACTATGTCTTTTCCTATGCTGTGTATGTCGCCTTTGATGGTGCCTATGACGACTCTTCCTTTCATTGGGCGTTTTTCTTTCTGTATTTCTGGCAGTAGTATGTTTAGTCCCGCTTTCACGATATCTGCTGCTATCATCAGTTCTGGCAAGAAGATCTCCATTTTGTCGAATCTGTTGCCCATCACTCTCATGCCCTCGGATATTCCCCTTTCAATTGCCTCGTTGGGGTCGAAACCCTTTTTGATGACCTCATGAACTGCTTCCATTACCCCTTCTTCGTTGCAGTTGACAACTCCGCTACGCAGTTTCTCGATGATTTCCTCTTTCTCGTTCAAGAGACAGCACGCTCACAGGCGTCTTGTGATTTAGGCTTTAAAGCCTTTTGCATATCCGGAAAGCAGGATTCTCCCTTGCTTGTATGCGCGTGTTAGTTTGCGCATTTCGTATCACTCTGGCTTCTTGTAGGGTTTGTGCAGAATCGATTTCACCTTTGTGGCTGTCTTTGGACCCAATCCGTTGACGACCTTGGCCCAGTTCTCCACGTTCTGCAGTGCGTCTAGGGGGTTCTGATAAGTTTGGAGGAGGTTTGTGGCTCGTTCTCTGCCCAGATTTGGCAGGCTTGCCATGAAGAAGATTTGGGCATCTGATAGTGTTTTATGTCTTTTCACCGGATGAATCGCCGGCTTCCTACGTTCAATCAGCTGTTCCTGTTTAGCTGCCGTGTACAGGAAGGCTGTGGTCTCTTCGTGGTTCGTAGTGTGGATAAGGAGTATCTGTTGCTTCGCTAGAGCAAAAAGGGCACCCCAGATTGAGGCGGGTTTGATTCTTCTAAACTTGAAGACCTCCGGCAGATGTCCCTCGATTAGGATGAAAGGCCGCTCGTATGCTTCCTTCAAAGCAAAGAGTTGATCGAACAGGTGACGGTGAGTGAGAGTAGAAGCAAGGTCTTGGACGGTTTTGCGTTCGAAGGCGCACTGGTCTGAGATTATGTAGTCACCTTTCTGGAGGGTTTTTATTTGGATTCTTGCTCCTTGCTCTTTGAGACCTTTGACTATTTTTGGAGCAGTGGTCGCTTCTCGGCTGTCGATGTAGATTGTAGGCTGCTCTGCCTTGGTCGGCTTGTTCATGTATGGCGCCAGAGTTTCCATTCCAGACATACCTAATCATCCTTCCAGAGTAGTTGCTGATTGTTCTATTTGCGTCTGCTCTCCTACATACATTTGTCGATTGATCAGGTCTTATGGAATCTACCAGACCGAGGTTTCATGTGAAGCGGCATGAAAAGCAGATAATGCCTGGGTTTCGTCGGTCATAGGAACAGGAGTCTTAGTGATGAAATGACCACAAAGAGGAGGAACACTCTTCTGATCCAGATGTTGCCTGCTTTCAAAGCCAGCTTGACACCGATCTTAGCCCCGACGACGAAGCTTGCTGCCAGAAGCACACCATAGAAGAAATCGATTTTGTCGTTGATCAGAAATATCGAGACCGCTACCATGGACATTATGCTTACTATGAATCGGGTTATTCCTGCACTTCCGATGAAGCTCATTCCAAGAAACGAGACGAAGAGGAAGGTGAACATTGTGGAAACTCCAGCACCAAAGAACCCCCCATAAACCCCAAGTAGAAGACTGAGTAAGGAAATGAGTACATAGGTTCTTCTGGTTTGTTTCACTTCTCTTTGTTCCAGCCCAAGCTTCTTCTTATAGAATACTACTCCACCCATAATCAGCATCAAAACTGCTATAACATATCTCATAATCTCTTCGTTAATCTGAAGAGCAATACTGGCTCCAAGTAATGAACCTACTGACGTGAATGCAGCGAGGAAGAGAGCCAATTCGATTCTATACTTGACTTTCTTGTGATATTCTATCGCCCCTACTCCGGTGTTGAAGATCATTGCAAGTCTATTTGTTCCTATGGCCAGATGAGCGGGTAATCCTGTAGTGATGAGCAGCGGAACTGAGATCAATGAGCCTCCGCCCATCACAGTGTTCAGAATACCAGCTAGCAGTCCCCCGAATAAGACAATGATTGTAGTTAGCAGGTCCATGTTGACTTGGAATTGTTATTCTGGGATTTATATCTTCACACATAGCAGACTCAAATTGGATTTGTGGGCATGTCGTCAGAACATGGGCGCACGTGTGTTTTGGACACATATCCGATGTGTTCAATGGACATTTCGAACAGTCTGACACGGAATCGGACATGTGCAGCGGGTGTTCGATGGGCAATTCAAATTGTTCTATGTTCGCTGTTGAATGTTCTATGGTGAATTGAACGTTCGATGTAGAAAATCGAACAGGGCGGGATATAGGAGAAACTTCAACGGCCATGTAGCTACCACTAGGGAATAATGGTGAAAACACGGAGAGGTCCCTTTACCTCGTAGAGGGACTTAACCTTGTTCCTCTGTAAGGATTCGTGTTGAATTTGAACATCAAACAAATTTAACGTTCAGTCCCGAAAGAATGGAAGTATCCACTCGCGTGAGCGTATGTTGATGATGTCGATTCTAGCATGTTCTGTAAGAAGCGCGCGAATTCATCTTTTGGCTTTTCTCACAGATACAACCTGCAGAATACTTATATTTGGTTCCAAACAATCTTGCTGTGTTAGAACCTCAAACACCGATTTCTCAGTTGGATAAAATAGTGATTAGCCGTTTAAGGGGCTTATTCGAGCGTATCCGAATGTATCTCAGGATTACTCACATGGGTCCAATAGCAAGAAGATACTTTGTGAAGAACGGTTTTGATGGATCCATGACGATGCTGGGAATCATCGTGGGCTCTTGGGTTATAAGTGTTGATCGCCCAGAGATAATCGTGACTGCGGGTTTGGGCGCATGTTTGGCAATGGGGATATCCGGCTTATTTGGCGCGTATATGACTGAAAGGGCTGAAAGGAAGAGGGATCTTAAAGATCTCGAAGACGCAATGATAACAAATCTCGAAGATACGGTGCTGACTGATGCTTCCTCTTTTGTGTCCTTTTATGCTGCTGTTGTGGATGGTGGCTCACCTATATTGACCGCAGTCATCTCTCTTGTGCCGTTCGCACTTGCCTTAGGAAGGTTCATAGCGATTTGGGATGCCTACATACTCTCCTTCATCTTAACACTAATCACTCTGTTCACGCTAGGGATGTATCTGGGCAGAATAGCCAAAGAAAACGTGTTAATATACGGAGTGCAGACACTAGCTGCTGGCATAATAACCGTTGCCATCGCACTGGTATTGGGAGCCATATGACCCAATCGGAATTCACGTGTATCTGCTTCTGGATTTGGCTACCACTATCAGATTGATGGTTACGGATTATGACGCGCACTTGAGCTTATCTACGCATACAACGCAAAGGCTAGCCACGATACCATTCGTTACCTTTTTTAAGGTTCTGCTCTATTGTACTGTAGCGCAACAATGAAAAAATGAGGAGCAGAAGGCGTGGTCTTTCCTGTAGAAACTGAGGAACGGGTAAAGCGGAGAGCCCTCAGCGTCTGTCAAGACCATCTGAGAAAAGTGATGGTCACTACCCGTGCCGCTTCGCAACTAATCGACTGTTTTGTGAATGATGATAGGAAGTCGGCTAAAAAGCTCTTTGATGAAATTAGGAAGTCGGAAGAGGAGGTAGACGGAGCAAGACACCTCGTTTCAAGGGAACTCGTCGAGATAGGAGCAATCCTGATGAGCCGAGAAGACTTCCTTCGTTTCACTAACCTAACAGGTGAAATCGCGGATTTCTGCAAAGGCATAGGATTCAGACTGCTAGAGATTATGGAGAGAGGCTGGAATGTATCACCCGATGTAAAGAAAGGAATCAGTGATCTTTCTAACGCAGTCTTTGAGGCCGTATCGAAGCTTAGAGAGATGGTCTTGGCGTTGACCTATGGCTCAGAGAAAGCTCAGGGAAAGGCTAGGGAAGTTGAGGTTGCAGAACGAACTGTCGATGATCTATATCGAGAACTTGAGCTAAGGATTCTCAGTAGCAAGCTGGAGGTCCCAACTATGCTTTTGTTGAGGGATGTAATTCAGCTTCTTGAGGACATTGCAGATAAGGCCGAGGACGCCTCAGATGCGGCACGTATATTAGCCTTCACTCTGTGATTGGGACAGTCATGTCTAAGAAAGTAGAAGCTGAATTCATTGAAAACTTTCTTGTCGTGTGGAATCCACAGAAGGGATCAGAGGTCTACAGACGTGGCTATTTTGGAAAACCTGTGGGCATCCCTAAGCCTAAAATCATGGATTTCAACGTCCCACTCATCCTTGACATAATGGAAGGCCTATACCTGATGGAAAAGAGAGTTATCGCCGTGTCTGAAGGTGCAGAGAGGTCCAGAGTCAGCTTTAAGAAGCTGCAAGCAAGGGCTAGGAAGCTTTATGACGAGTTTGACCTGAAGTACGCGGTTTATCGAGATCTACGAGATAAAGACCTAGTGGTCACGCCAGGCATGAAGTACGGGTGTGACTTCGCCGTCTACAAGCACGGACCCGGCGTTGAACATGCGCCCTATATGGTTTCTGTGAGAAAAGCCGAAGATGAAGTTACGGCCACTGACGTAGTGAAGGCTGGACGTTTGGCTACGACTGTAAGAAAGAGATTCATTATAGCCATACCAGATCTTGAAGCAGCAAAAATCCAATACTTGATCTTCAAATGGTTCAAAGCATGATGTCTGCGCGCGTCATCACAAGAGATGGAAGAGTGGTTGAAGAGATTCTGCATGGAGATACTTGTGAGAGGATGAGTGTCAATGTTTTCTCCACTTCATGCCGTCTTGTGTATCCTCAAGCGTTATGCCCAATCTTCCCAACTCCGCTCTTATCCTGTCCGAGAACGCGAAATCCTCCCGGTTTCTGAACTCTCTTCTAAGCTCGATTACCAAATCAATCAGTTTCTCGACTAGTTCCTCCTCAACTGACTCTTTCTCTCTCTGGAGTACCCCGAGAATTCCTCCTAGTTCCTTGAATGCGTCAACGATCTCTCCCAGCAAGTTTCCATCCACCATGCTTTTTTCGGATGCGAATATGTTGATCCTCTTCGACATCTCGAAGAGGTGAGAGATTGCTATAGGCGTGTTGAAGTCGTCGTCCATTGCCTTGAGGAATTTCTTTTTTGACTCTCGCAGCTCCTTCCTCAGATTCTTTTCTTCTTCTGTTAGCTTCTTCTCTTCTCTCATCTGGAGCCCTTCTATGTTATATAAGGCGGTGTAGAGTGTTTCGAGGCTGTTCTTGGCCTGTTCAAGTTTGTCCTTGGTGTAGTCTATTGGGCTTCGGTAGTGCGTTGATGCGAAGAAGAATCTGAGCACTTCAGCGTCGTAGTCCTCTATTGCATCCGCTATTGTCACTGAGTTTCCCATCGATTTGCCCATCCTTTCCCCAGAAATCATCAGGAGTCCTGTATGTAGCCAATTCCTCACCATCGGCTTCTTTCCGGAGAGGGACTCCATCTGAACTATCTCGCTTTCGTGATGTGGGAAGATCAGGTCTATTCCCGCACCGTGAATATCGTATTGTTCACCCAAATACAGTTCTGAAATCGCGGTGTCCTCGATATGCCACCCCGGTCTTCCTTTTCCCCATGGAGAGTCCCATAAAGGTCCGGTCTTCTTCTTTTTCCACAGTGTGAAATCTTGAGGGTTCTTCTTCGTGGGGTCTGGGTCTATTCGGTGTTTCTTCACTTCGTCCAGTTTCTGATGTGACAGCTCTCCGAAATCTTCGAATTTGGTGAGATTATAGTATATTCCAGTCGCCGTCTCGTAAGCGTACCCCTTCTTGATGAGTCTTTTAATCTGATCCAGGATCTCGGGCATATGTTCTGAGGCTCGCGCGTACAGGTTCACACTGCTTATTCGCAGGGCCTCCATGTCCCGGTGGAAGGTTGTTTCGAGAGTCTTCACCAGTTCAACTGGGTCTCTGTCTGAAATCTCGGCCCGTTGTATTATTCTGTCTTCCACGTCGGTTATGTTCATCAGGTAGAATAGGGTGTAACCCTTGTATCTGAGGTACCTCGCTATGACATCAAAGGCGACGTATGTCCTTGCGTGTCCTAGGTGAGAGTAGTCGTAGAGCGTGGGACCGCACACAAACATGTAAACCCTGTTTCCATGGATAGGTTTGAAGGCTTCCTTACGTCTTGTCAGAGTATCGTATATTTTCAGCGTCATATTCTCACGGGATTGCTGGCTAGATTTGGATGCCGGGGTTGGGATTCGAACCCAAGTCAAGCCGGTCTCTTCTGTCATCATTAACTCAGCAGACCAGCTGCAGCCGACCACCTAACCTCTCAGTCACCCCGGCATTTGAGCTATCAGTGTTGGCTAGAAACTATAAAAAAGCTCTTGTTGGTAAACGTGGTTTGTTCGATTTGAAAAGACGCCGAAACTGTAAGCTATTCTGCCAGCAGCCTTATTGCAAACATTAGAAGAATGCCGATCATAAATGTGAAGAAGTGCACCAGATTTCTCTTGACATCTTCAACATGTTT
>CP070826.1:797029-819172 GCA_020344435.1 Candidatus Bathyarchaeota archaeon
GTTCAGCGAGGATGTAGCTCTCCATTAGATAGTCACGTTCGTCTTCGGTTTTGGCGATGAGTAGAGCTTCTCCAATTCTGTCGTAGCGGGGTCTTCCAGCTCTTCCAGCCATCTGTTTGTACTCTAACACTCTTATAGGGTAGTAGCCATATCCTGGTTCGTATCGTCTGTAGCTGTCGATGACAACCATCCTCGCCGGCAGGTTCACGCCAAAGGCGAGGGTTGGTGTCGCTGTGAGTATCTTGAGTTTTCCAGCTCTGAAGGCATCCTCGATTATTCCTCTGTGGCTGCCGCCAAGCCCCGCGTGATGAAAGGCTGCTCCACGATGGACAAGATTCGCCAGCGTCTCGCTTATCCGAGTTCTTTCACCCGTTGTGAGGATATTATCGGCGATTTGCTTCAGAGAACGTTTCAGAGGCTTGGACAGGAAGTCTTTGAGGCTTGATGCGGCTTTCTTAGCCAGACCTACTGACTGTCTCCTCGTGGAAGCAAAAACCAACGCTTGACCGCCAGCTCTTACGATATGCATTGCCAAGTTCGTAGATGCATTGCCAGTCTTCGCCTCTATCTTGAGGGCGGTCCCATCTTTGAAGTGGGCTTGGTCATGAAGTAGCACGCCTTCTTTGAGCGTGATCGGTCGCCACTCGGTTTCTATAGACTTAGCGTTCAACCATTCAGCAGCCTCTTCAGCGTTCTTCACTGTAGCGCTGAGGGCCAATAACTGGGCGCTTGGGTTCATCTGCATGAGACGGGCAAGCACCACCTCCAGTGTTGGGCCACGCTCCGCATCATTAAGCAAGTGCACCTCGTCGGCAATTATCAGGGAAAGATCATCCACCCAAGGTGCCCTATGCCTTAGCAACGAGTCTCCCTTTTCGTTTGTGGTGATTATGATGTCAGACTTTCTCAGCCAGGGGTCAGAGCTGTCGTAGTCTCCCGTGCTTATGCTCACGCTGATCCGTCTTCCGGTTGATTTCTTAATCTTGCTGTATTTCTTGAACTCCTGATACTTCTCGCTGGCAAGCGCTCGTAGCGGGGTCAGGTATAGAATTTTACCATCATTTTCGATTATATGTTTTAGCGCGCATAATTCGGCAACCAGAGTCTTTCCTGAGGCTGTTGGGCTGGCCAAGACGAGGTTCCTCCCGTCTAGGGCTCCGGCTTCTATGGCTTCCTCCTGTGGCGGGTACAGCTGAGAGATTCCGGACTTGGCTATTACCTGCTTTGCAGATTCTGGTATCGGCAGCTCTGCGACTTTCAACATCTATGCCCTTTGGCTATGTCTTCTTGAGATATCCTTCCTTCGGCGAGTATATGGTCCCTTCCTTCAGCAACTGCCCTATGAACCTTTCCGCCTCAGAACCCACAATCTCATATTCGCTCTCAAGGGTCTCTAGCAGAGCGGACCTCTGCACCATTCCTGTTTCCCTTTCCATCTCAATTATTGCGCCTAAGACCGTCTGCAACTTGTCGCGGAGGCTCTTGGGCTTCCCTGTCATAATTATATCGATATCTATCTTCTTGGAGGACGTGTCGATTCCAACCTCGCCAAGCGATCTCTTCATTATGTTGATTGACGCCTCAGCGTCTTCGGCCAATATCTCTTGTCGATGGGCGACTCTGGCCCTGGCTTCTGCAACCCTGACGAGAGATTCAAGCTGTCGTGCAGTTATGGCTATAGGCGTTCCCTCAGTTTCGCTCGCCGAACGCATGACCAAGTAGAAGTCTTTCAGGCGGTTCATGGCCTCATCAGTCAGCGTGGGTTTCAGGTTTTTTGTGTAGCTTATGTATTTTCTTAGGAGGTCTGGTGCTATTGGGGGCTTAATTGGGGCGATTCCTGTTCTGTGCAGATCAAGTATGTGTTCGGTCATTTTTGCGTCTATCTCTTTTTCTGGTATGTCTCTCAGCACGAAGATTAGGTCGAACCTTGATAGAATAGTGATTGGGAGCGATATGTTCTCTGCGACTGTTCTGTATGGCTCGTATCTTCCGAGTGCGGGGTTAGCGGCAGCTAGGATTGCTGTTCGGGCGTTGAGTGTTGCCACGATGCCTCCTTTTGCGACGGAAACCGTGTGTTGCTCCATGGCCTCGTGTATGGCTACTCTGTCTTCTTGTCGCATCTTATCAATCTCGTCTATACAAGCCACACCCTTATCCGCGAGAACGAGAGCTCCTGCCTCAAGGGTCATTCCGCCGCCCCGCTCGCGGAGCACTGCCGCAGTCAAGCCTGCAGCCGTAGAGCCGCGACCAGAAGTGTACAGTCCTCGTGGAGCGATCCTTGATACATATTGCAGAAGCTGGGATTTGGCAGTCCCAGGGTCTCCTATTAGTAGGAGGTTCATGTCTCCTCGTATTGTTATGTCGGGGAGCTGTTTGGGGACGCCTCCGAAGAGGAGGTACATAATCGATTCCTTGATGTGTTCGTAGCCGTAGATAGAGGGTGCAATTGATTGGATGACTTTGCGATGAACCCAAGGGTCTTTTGTGAGTTCGAGTATCTTCTCCTCTTCCTCAGGTGATATGATTACCGTTTCAGGTTCTTTGCTGACTACGTCGATATGATTCGCGTCGAGATGCATCCTGAACACGCGTAGTTTTCCCGCCCGTTGGAATGTGGGTGCCACAGCTCTCACAACACCTACTATCGATATGATGTCACCAGGTCTAGCCAAATCAACAAGCGCCCGCCCTTCAAGCTTTATGTTCAGCCAGCGTGGGAGCTGTCCTGGAGGGAGATCTTCAGGTCTCTCTTGAATTCGAATCTGTTGGGAGTCGATGAAATTGGACTCTTTCTGAAGGAATTCGAAGGGACCTTTCCTTCTGCATGCCGGATCGTTGCATTGAACTGGGGTTCTCAAGAAGGGAATCGACTGGTCGATGTAGGTTACAGTTCCACATCTTCTGCATCTAAAGGCTGCCCGGGTTACCATGGGTCTTGTAGGCGTGGCGCGGATGATTATTCCTTCCACCATAACGAGTCTCCCTATGTGGATAGAACCCAGAGCCCGTAGCGATGTTGTTATAGGCAAGCCTTTGAATCGTACGTCAACTTCTTCGATTCTCTCAGCGTATTCTGGCTCTTCTATGCGCAGCTGCGCAAGAGCCGCTCGATCTGTGTGTTCGAGATATTCATCTGGTTCTTCTATTATATTCTCTGCCAGCTCCGAGTCCGTTGTGAGCACATCTTCGAAATCTACGATCAAGGATGTGGCGCCGGCAATCGCCATTTGAGACAGTTTCTGGCGATACTTCTCAATCTTCAGGACGTCTAGAAATCGCTCCTGTGGATCCCCCATCAAGATTTCTTCTGTCAGGATACGCCCTCTCCTTCAAGTATTCTGCCTCTCCAACTGCTGATTGTCGTGTTCAGTTGTTCATGTAGAGCATATTCCTCTCTTGTGAGGTTGTTGAGAGTTTGGTGGGTTTGTTTTGGTGCTGAGGCTAGGGAAATTATCTTCTTCAATCTGCAGTTGATTATATCTTTGGAAAGCCTGACAGCTTTATCATAATCCTTCATCTTCTCAGGCTTTCTTACAGCTTCCTTTCTTTGGCTTGCCAGGTAGCGGCGTAGCCTTGGATAGAAGTTTTTGGACAGGGAGATTATCTGTTTAGCTGATTGGACGCGCTCTTTCCAGTGGATTTTGTACAGCTTCACCGCATCCAAGGCTTCTTCCTCGTGAAGATGGACTATTCCTGCCTTTTCAAGTTCACGTGCTATCCAGTACATGAGTTCATATTCCCCCCCCTCCTCAAGAGGGCCCACTTTCAAGCCCGCAAGCTTGATCTCTGGGCAGTCTCTGCGTGCAGTGGTCTTGACAGGTGTGTTTTCAAACTCAGATTCTGCGTCTTCAATTGATGTTGAAGGCTCCGGCATCATTTGATCTCCCTTCTAAGAATCATTTCATAGGTAGGAGCTGTGGATATAAAAGCTCTAGTTAGATGAGAGTAGCTAAAACCTTGAAGACGGGGCGTTCATTTTCACATATTCAGAGTAACTTCGCCTTGAGGATAAATAGGTTGGTGCTGGTCGGAGTCGCGCAACACTTCCAACCATCTAGTATCGTACGCTCCCCTTAAACAGACAAAAACCATAAATCTACTGCTAAACACCCAATAACCATGCATTGCTACAGCGTGTTCAGAGACGAGACAAAGTTGGACATAAACTACACGCCGCCGAAACTACTCCATAGACAAGAGCAAATAAACCTCTTAGACCAGTATCTACGCTACACGACAACAGCGCCGGGAAGGATGACCCAACGCATACTCATCACAGGAAACATAGGAACAGGAAAGACAGCCTTAACCCAACACTTCGGAAAGACGATAACCCGAAAAGCCCAGGACAGAAATATAAACTTGGAATACGTCCATGTAAATTGCCGCCAATGCAGGGGATCTCTCTTCTTGATCCTCCAGCAGGCCATCCAAAGATTTATTCCAACGTTCCCAAAGCGCGGATACTCGGCGGAAGAACTGCTTCAGACACTTATGCAAATCTTGGATGAAAGAGACGCATATCTAATTCTAACACTGGACGAATTAGAAGCGCTAATCCGCAAGGAGGGATCAGACCCATTATATAACCTGACCCGCATTCAAGAGGATCGCCCAAGAGCCCCTAAAAGACTTACACTCATCTGTGTCCTCCGTCAACCAGAACAACTTGAAGGGTTAGATCCAAGCACGAGGAGCACTCTCCAACGGAACATAATACACCTAGCGGAATACACAGAACCCCAACTCAGAGACATTCTAAGAGATCGAGTGTCTCTCGCCTTTATGGAAGGAGCCGTCCCGGAACAGAGCTTGGATCACATATCACGGCTGGCGGCCAGAGGAGGGGATGCCCGCTACGCGATTGAACTGCTGTGGAGGGCAGGGAAATATGCAGACTCAACAGGCTTGAAGCAGGTTACATCGGAATGCATTAGAAAGGCAGCCGTAAGCGTTTATCCTACAATACGAAAGGATATCATACGTTCCTTTGGGTCTCACCAAAAGTTGTTTCTTCTGGGTGTTGCGAGACATTTTCAGCGGACGACATCTACTTACGCATCTATGGGAGAGGCTGTGGACGCGTATGCTGTTGTGTGTGAAGAGTATGGGGAAGACCCGCGTGGACACACCCAACTTTGGAAATATGTGAAGGATCTTTCAGCTTTGGGCATAATCGAGACGCGACTCTCGGACGCTGGAAGGCGGGGAAAGACGACGTTGATTGGGTTGCCGAGAATTCCGTCTTCTGACCTGGGAGAAGTGTTGGAGGCGAGTCTGCGTGAAGATTGAGGATGTCTTCTCTTCGAGAGGACGAGTGAGAATCCTGCGGATTTTGGCGGAGATTGGTGAGCTTAACATATCAGCCTTGGCCAGACGGGCTGGGCTGAACTATGGCACCGCGAATGAGCATCTGCGGGTTTTGGAGGAGGCGGGTCTGGTCAAGCACAAAAGCTTTGGCAGAATTCGCATCTTTAGATTTAATGAGGGGGATGTGAGAACAGCATTAGTTAGACGGCTTGTTGAGGTTTGGGAGGAAAAGGATAAGTTTTGATTTGCAGGTAGTTGGGCTTGGTGGTTTGGGTGTCCATGGTTGATGTTGGGGGAAAGCCTAGTATATTCAGGGAGGCTGTGGCTGAGGGCTTCATTAGGTTGAGAGCTGAGAGCGTAAAGCGCATTAAGGAAGATGGAGTTGAGAAGGGAGATGTTTTTGGTGTTGCGCGCGTGGGTGGGGTGTTAGCTGCCAAGAGAACTAGTGAAGTTGTCCCGTTGTGTCATCCATTGAGATTGGCGAGTGTCGATGTGAGGCTAGAGCTTGTTGATGAGCTGAGGGTGAGGGCTGAGGTCACTGTGAGTGCTGTTGAGAAGACAGGTGTTGAGATGGAGGCTTTGGTTGGGGTTTGTGCAGCTTTGTTGACAGTCTGGGATATGGTAAAGCGATATGAGAAGGATGAGGGAGGGCAGTATCCCCTGACGAGAATCGAGGGTGTACGGGTTGTACGTAAGATCAAGGGTGTGTAGTGGGTGTGTACACGACCCAATGTGCACACGCGCATGTCACATTGGAAAGCGCTTCATCCAGTGAGTGTTACTTAGTAGATTCCTTGAGTCGTTCAGATACTATTCGGTACAGGCGATTCCGCAGGGCTTGTCCACGGAGTTTCTGATCTTTCACATTCTCTAGTTTTTTCGCTAATTTCTCATCGTTGAAAATATCTAAGACCCATTTCTGGAAGTCTCCCCGCTGAATATGAAAACTCAACGATCTCACCTTCACCTGTTTGATGCTCATCACGAAATCTTCAAAAGAAGCAGCGCTCACGCCTGTGTAATCGCCAATATCGAGGCAGAAGTGGAAGGGCGCAATAGGCTCAGATTTCTTAGGGCGCACAGGATACACCGCGTCACTCATTTCGTGACTACGCTATACTGGCGAATATAGGTTGTGAAGACGAAATCGATATCCAAGATCAGTGTATGAGTGAAAATTCGAGGACTTGGACGCTCTTCGCTGCTTGAAATGCAAGAAGAAGGATGGGTTTCTGGCGAGCTTCTCATCACTGGAAGGAAAGGGAGGCTCATTGGCCAAACACTTTCTTGGTATTTCTATGTAAGCTATGCTTGTATGTGCTAGAATTCAACTTCGTTCAAGAGCTGCAATGTTTCCATGTCGTTCATCTTCACTTTTGCCTCTGATATAGTGAATAAGACATCTTCTATGTAGAGTATTCTTTGCACTTGGTAGCCATATTCAAAATAACTCATGTCGTTATCATGGTGAGTTATGTTGCCTCTCAGCACGAAGCCTTCCTCTAGAGATATGTTGAAAACATACGCTCCCTGCCAGTAACGATTGGTGTGAGTCTCACCGTCCTTTATTTCAACATGGTTTATTGAGACTGGGAGGGCGAGTAGCTGCTTTGATCTTGCGAATAGAAACGCTTTATGATCCGTTAGAACTGTAGAGTCTGACCACCACCCTGATGCGATGAATGGGGGAACCGCTTCTGTTGGTTTGGATACATTTGTCACGTCGAAAAGTGAGAGTTTTAGGTTGTTGTCTTGTTTGCCTACCCCTATTATGTGGTCTTCATCATAAGGATGAAGATAACCCGAGAACCCAGGAATTTTCAAGTCTCCCAAGACTTCAGGTTCGGTTGGCTCGGCAAGGTCTATCACAAAGAATGGATCTACCTGCCTGAATGTTACTAGATAGCATCTGTCGCCCATGAACCTCGCTGAATATATACGTTCGTCGGGAGCTAGACCTGGGAGTTCTCCAACAATGCTCAGGCTCATGTTCAATACATACAAGTTGTTTCTGGAGCCATCATGGGTCCATTCTGTTGTTGCTATTCTGAAGAAATCATTGTACTCGTCCATGCTGAACTGGTTCAACACGTAGCCAGAAACTGCACCTTCGGCCTCACAAATCACGTCATCCTCGTCCAGTCTTATGCGGTAAATCAGTGTTTCGTCATGTCTTCCCCGTACTTCCGCAAACAGAATCCACGCATTTGTGTTTGGAACGGTCAAGTAGATATTACTCTGCGAAACGTATATACATGCAGTTGAGCCGGTCAAAATCGTTTCACAAGTTGGCTCTTGGACATCGTCTATTATATTGGTGGCGACGACCGTAGTGAAGTAGTAGAGGGTATCTGTAATGTTGACATATTTTATTTCAGTCGCTTGAATCTCTCTGGTAGCATCATCTGAGTAGATTGTGGGCAGGGCAACCTCAAAGATGGTCTTGTTGTAGTCCGGCTTCATTGCCAGTTGATTTACCACCGCGTAAATGTAGTCTCCAATCTTTCTTGACCCTGAAAGAGTACCATTCAAGCTTATGCTTCTTGCCAAAAGGGGACTTGTTCTGTCCGAGATGTCATAGATTCTAAGAAATGCCTCTCCGGTATACATGTAGGCGTTGCGTATGGGAGCGAAATGCCCTCCAAGAATGGCCAGTCTATCTCCGTTCACGTAGATTTGTATGTTGTACGTTTCGTCTAGAGTGATCTTCGAGAGCTCTTCGGCTTCTTGAGGCGGGTAGCCCCTCAATATATGGACATCGTTGCCTGAAACCACATAAAGGTATTCTCCATATGCTTTCACTATGTCGGCTTCATCTACCCCTGCAACTTGAATATTAGTAGTTGAATGCGCCGGCGCGGTCTCAGCGTCTAGCATTGCCACCTCACCACCCCACCGTAAGAAAGAATCATATTGGATCCCAAGGTTCGCCGCTTGTTCCATGTTCGTTCTCAGGAAGCTCTCGAGTTCGTCATGGCTTGAAAAAGTCTCTAGCCTTAGAGGGCCCGCGAGAAAATATGGCTGAATCCCGAACTCGAAAATGACAGTTGTCAAGAGAACAGCCAAGACTACTGCAGCAATTCCATACGAAACCGTCTTCCGCTTGATCTCTCTCTGCAAAGGATAACACCAATCATAACAAAGTGAACGAGTCATATTTTATCCTAGTTTCTAGTACACTTTGTCCAGAAATTAGAACGGAATCCTAGATAGGTCTTAGACGCCAAAAGCGGAAGGCTTCATACCAGAACAGGGCTGAGACTATAGCCCCAAATGCGAGAATGAACAAGTTTTCTCTTGTGAAGCCTTGCATGAGCACTAGAAGATAGGCTACGTAAAAGGTTGTAGAGAACACAGCATAGAAGAAGTATCTCGGAAACAACAGTCTTCCCAACTTAACAAAATGTCTGAGAACACCGATTTTGACCTCTCCCATCAGACGATAGTGCCCCCCCACATCTTCCTTATGCACTAAGCCCAGTTCAAGCAACTGTTCAAGATGATGATGTGCCACACTGGGGCTACTGAAGTGTAGGGCCCTCTGAACCTCGCGAACACTCATAGGAGAATTTCTCTTCAAGAGAAGCCAGTAGACTTTCCAAGCTTTCCCGCGGAGCGCATATTCAAGACCAGCTTCATATTCTTCGCTCATCGGAGAATACACTTCTGTATTAGGCTTTTTGAATGTGAGACTTATAAGTCCAGTTTCCAGAACAGAGCATGCGTGCAGCATAGGGTATTAGGCTAGTAATGTGAAGAGGCTTGTGTTTAGAAGTAGCAGAACCCCTTGGGTAAGGCATAGCGCGGCGAGGATAAGCGTGACTGGTTTAAACGCAAGAATAATTCCAATCAATCTGAGCAAATCTTCTACAAACTTGAATATTATGTAGACTATCAAAGCGGGGATCAAGAAGGCTGCGACATATATCCATTTTACCGGAATGCCAAAGACTGTCTCAGGTATGGAGGCAAACCAGATGATGTAGGCTGCACACGCGCACCCCGCCGTCAGTCCAAATAATGCCGCCCAAGGAAAGTGTCTGATTGGCTTCAAGAAGAGCGCTAACCCCGTTGCGATCAGTAGGTACACAGTGCCTGTGTCCAAGGCGTGCTCTGACCAAACAACCGCAGCGGTTGTGAGGAGAAAGATACCGACAAAGAAGCCTAGGTATGACATGGTCTTCTCTTTGTCTTTGATCAACCATGAGGCTGCTGATATGCCACCTAGGACTAAGATGTATGGGGCGTAATCGACTAGCAACGTCAGGAACAACTTCCCACCTTTTGGCGTTCCATCCGTCTTCCTATTTGCCTATCTGGAAATTTATAGGTTGGTATAGTCTGGAAACCTTCAAGGTCCAAAACGTCAATTCACAATGTAATCTCTGTTGCCAATCAGAATCTGGAAGACACCTATGAACAGTAGCTAGGAATTTTAAAGTAGGACGAAGGACTGATTGCATCAGGCTTTGAAGATGTCACAGAAAGGCGCGGGGGCGAAAATCGCCAGTAGCAGAGACGGCAGAGATACTCGAAACGGGCGAAGACTCTTCGGAACAAACGGAATCCGCGGTTTGGCAAATGTTGAACTGACCACAGAATTTGTAATGAGAATCGGTGGTGCTGTCGGCACATTCTTTCGAGAAGGCAGATTGCTGGTCGGATATGATGGCAGAACTAGCAGCCCCATGCTTGCCCAAGCGGTCATTGCAGGATTAACATCAACCGGATGCACGGTATACAACGTGGGAATGACTCCAACGCCAGCGATTCAATATGCTGTTAGGCATCACAAGATGGACGGGGCGGTAATGGTTACCGCCTCTCACAATCCACCGAAATACAACGGAATCAAAGTCATCGCAGAGAATGGTATTGAGTTATCCCGACAGCATGAGATTGAAATCGAGGACATCTTTTCTGATGACAGGATTCGGAAGGCAGACTGGAACGCGATCGGAGAAGCACGCCAATTGCCTGGGATCTTTGATGTTTATAGAGAAGGAATAAAGAAACATATCGATGTAAAGGCTATTCAGAAAAGGCGTCTTCATGTTATTGTTGACAGCGGAAATGCTGTCGGTGGCTTGGTTGCACCGTATCTGCTCCGCGAAATAGGGTGCAAGGTTACGACGATTAACACGAACATTGACGGGGCTTTCCCGAGTCGAACACCAGAGCCCAGACCGGAGAACCTTGGTGAGCTTTCATCAATAATGAGTGTTGTGGGTGCAGACTTGGGTGTGGCATATGATGGAGATGCAGATCGGTCGATCTTCGTCGACGAGAGTGGAGAGGTTCATTGGGGAGATCGAACCTTTGGGCTCATCGAAAGAAGTTTCCTACAGAACAACCCTGGAGAGAAGATAGTTACCCCTGTAAGTTCCTCGTATCTCATAAAAGATATAGCAGAAGAGTATGGTGGCGAGGTTGTTTGGACTAAGGTCGGCAGCATCATCGTCGCTCACACGATGAAGAAAGTAAAAGCCAAACTCGGAGGCGAAGAGAACGGGGGTGTCTTCTACGCGCCTCATCAACCAGTACGAGATGGAGCGATGACAACAGCGCTGATTCTTGATATCATTGCAGAAACGGAAAGGAAACTTTCAGAGCTGCTGTCAGAACTCCCTAGTTACTACCTAGAAAAGGACAAATTCAATTGCCCAAATGAACTCAAAGAACCCATAATGGAGGAACTGAACCAACAGATTGAGGGCATGATTGTAGACACAACCGATGGTGTAAAAATAAGCTTTCCAGATAAAAGCTCCATTCTCATAAGACCCAGCGGAACCGAACCCATCTACCGCTTTTATGCAGAAGGAAAGACTCGAAGGAGAGCAACTCACCTTTTGACCGAGTACAAAGCAAAATTGCACCGGCTAGTTGATGAACTTAGAGACGATTGAATACAAGCTGGCAAGAGAATATTCAGTTACAGTGAGACATACTTATTTGAATCACTCTTTCCATGTTTGAGAACTATTACTCAGATTATTATAGAGACCCCAAAGTACATGGTACAAAACACGAAGAGAGGACGGTTGGCAAGAATGCCAAAGGCGACGATGCTCGAAAGAAGGGACATCGATACTCCTTACAAACGTGGAAGATACACTGCTTGCGTCTTGGGATGCGGACGAACAGGCTTGGCACACGCCTGCCTTTTTGCTGAAGCAGGATTCAGAGTAATATATGTCGATATTGATCATAACCTTGTCAACCAAATAGAAAAGGTCAAAACGGTCTTCGCTGAGCCAAAACTCAGCACACTTCTGGGCAAGCATATGAAGAATGACCGCCTCACTCTGGAATGCGACATCCGGAAAGCCGCTTCATCAAGCCAGATATTGCTTTTCTGCATTCCAGCAATTGTCGATGAAAAAGGAAAGCCGGACTATTCATATATGACGAAGGTCTGCAGGGAAGCTGGTCTCGCCATACACCCTGGATGTATAGTAATCTGCGCAAGTGCAACCCGTCCGGGTGTGACTGAAAGTCTCGTGAAAGAGACTCTTGAGAAATCGTCCGGTCTCAAGGCTGGAAAGGACTTCGGTCTCGCTCACAGCGCAACATCCGCCACATCGGCCCGAGCTCCAAAAGACGCATATGAACACAGAAGATGGATTGGCGCTATCAACGGACGAAGCCTGATGTGCGCCCGCGTCGTCTTGGAAGCGGTGACGAAGGGAAAGATAGTCGAGGTGAGTGATATGAAGACAGCAGAAACCGCTGGGCTCTTGGAAATGATATATGGTTCTGTTAACATTGCTTTGGCAAACGAGCTAGCAAGTTTCTGTGAGGAAGCCGGAATAGACTTCATCGAAGCCCAAAACGCGGCGAGCGCGAATCCTCACTCCCATCTCTCACCACCTCAACTCGTTGGAGACTACACAATGACAGGACTGCATCTTCTCAATGATGAAGCAGAGGCACTCAACACAAAGCTTCGCATGTTGACACTCGCCAGAAGAATAAACGACGGTATGGTGGGTCACACTGTGCATCTCGTAAATGATGCGTTGAGGGCTAGTGGAAAAAACCTGAGACGATCCAAGATACTCGTCTTCGGCATTTCTTCTCACCCAAACTCGAGGGAGACCGAAGGTTCTTTGGTGAAGAAACTTGTGGATGCTCTGAAGCGAAAGGGTGGACATGTGTGGGTATACGACTCTCTGTTTTCTCACAAAGAACTAGTAGAAATGGGATATCAAACTGAAATGACCTTAACAAAGGCCGTTGAAAAAGCAGATTGTCTAGTCATCGCTGTAGGACATGACCGGTTCAGTAGGCTGAATTTCAGGAAGATCAAGTTCTTGATGAAAAAGTCAGCTGCGATAGTTGATATGGGGCGGGTCATCGACCCTGATAAGGCAGAAAGGGAAGGCTTTGTCTATCGCGGCGTTGGAAGAGGCATCTTAGCTGGCAGTTCTTTGAGCTAGCGTTCTTCTCCTCTAAGGTTGAAGGGCTTTCCCTCCGAGAGTATCATCTTGGGAATCTTGTTCTTCCACTTTCGCAAAAAGGGTAGTTCCTCCTTCTCTTCTCGCAGTCCGTCCGGTAGCATCTCTGGGATTTCGTCGCGGATGGGGTACCAACGCAGACACTTCGGACAGAAGATCATGCCCTCCACGATCTCATCTTTCTCCTCAAAGATATGCAGCTCAAGAGGATAGTACTTGTCGATTGGGCAAGCTAGGATATCCATCAGTTTCCTCTTGATGACTTGTCCCTCCAAGTAACCCCTAGTGTTAGATCAGAAGTTATAAAAGATTCGTCAATTGAATGTCTACGGCTACTTGGTACCAGTTGGGTCCTGTGGTCCTCACAATCCGCCCAAACGGTATTTCAGAATACACGCCAAGATTCTGTAGTCTTTCACCCACTTTAGCCCTGACCTTCTCAACAGGAGATTCGTCCTTTCTAGCGTATTCAAAATCGTAGTAGTGAATCCATCCTCCCGTCTGCTTTAGTGCTTGTGCTGCGAAGCCAAGATACTCATAAGCCCTTTCTGGTAGAGGCATAAGAATCCGGTCTGCAACATTCAGTAGACTCTCCTGGATTATGTTCTTTGCATCTCCCTCAATCGGGATAACTCTTCCCTCAACCTTATTGAGTTTGACATTTTCTTGCATGTATCTAACAGCAGCTGGATTGATGTCAATAGAATAGACTTTCTCAACAGTTGAGTGTTTCGCGATTACTATAGAATAGCACCCCACTCCCGAAAACATATTGACAATCACTTCACCCAATTTTACTTGTTCACTGATTCGCATCCTCTCATGGGAGAGTCTTGGCGAGAAGTAGCATCTTTCAAGGGCAATCTTGAAAAGGCAGCCGTTTTCCTTATGAAGAGCTTCAGCCTTTTTGTCCCCGACAATCCATTCGACTTTCCGCAGTCGAAGGTCTCCTGAAACTGGGGTGACCTGGCGCAGTACGGTTTTCACATGCCTCTGAGTCTGCATTATGGCTTCTGCGATAACCTTGCTTCTGTGCTTGAGGGCATCTGGAATTCGGATGATTGCTGTGTCACCGATCACATCGTAGGATCTATATAGAAGCTCACGTTCCTCAAGGCTCAGCCTATCTGCTAGAATCGCTTTGAGGTTCCCTCTCATTCAGTCAGCTCCCTTCAGAAAGAATAATAACTTTAATAAATAACTAGGGAGGATGTGATTCTCTGAACTTCATAAGGAGTCATGATCAGCAATCTCAAAAGACGATTCGAGGGATTGAAATTGTACGAGGCCATAATTCTCTGCGGAGGGGAAGGGTGGAGGCTCAAGCCAGAAACTTGGGTTCCCAAGCCCCTCTTGAGAATCGACGACAAAACTCTGCTGGACAGACAGATTAATTGGCTGGTTAACCACGGGTTTGATTCGGTAATCTTAGCTGCATCCAAGGAAATAGCTGAAGAGTTGCGTCCTCACGTCTTAGAAGGCGTTGTCAAGTTATCCGCTGAAGAAGAGAAGCTTGGAACAGGTGGGGCGACCAAGAAGGCTGTGAAGCTTTGTGGGAGTAGAAAGGTCTATGTGATGAATGTTGACGACATCGTTTTCTGTGATCCCACGGAGCTTTTTGAATATGCAGATAAGGGTGGAGCGATCTTGATGGCTAAGCCTGTGCTGCCTTTTGGGAAGATCTTCACAAAGGGCTCTCAGGTTCTGAGATTTGAACAGAAGCCTCCTTTAGAATTCTATGTGAACGCTGGACATTATGTTTTGAAGACTGATGTTGTGAGAGAACATTTTCCAGAGAGGGGGGACATGGAACTTCAGACATTCCAGCGACTGGCTGACCTAGGCAAGCTGAGGGGATACAAATATAATGGTCTGTGGCTCACCATTAACACCATGAAGGACCTTATCAAAGTTAGAGAGTACTTCGAAAGGGAGTAAATTCTTATTAAACATCTTCGCCTTCGCGCCTGCTTAGATAAAGAATATCCTTATGAACTAGATATCCTCGCTTTCTGAACAAGCTGACTGATTCTAGATTCGACTCCTCGACCAAAGCACAGAATATTCTGGCCCCCTTTTTCCTGAGAGCCTTCTCAACGCGAGCCAACAAGAGCTGTGCGATGCCTCTCCTTCTACACTCTGGACTTACGGCCAAACGGTTGATCCACCCCTTCCTACCATCATGACTGCCGACCACAACCCCCACTAACATTCTCTTGTCAAAAACTCCCAAGAACAACTCAGCATTCTCCCTCATCTGGTGGTCTATTTCTTGTCTGCTGTCCCGACCTTTTGGCTTAAAAGGCATAGAGGTTTGCTCCCAGAGCCTAACCATATCATCGTAGTCGCTTATCGTCAGTTCTCGAATTCCTGTCATTTCCATCTCACCCAAGCACTCATAAAAGTGAATCTTCACTGTAGCTAGAAAAACTTAACAGTTTGCAGGATACTAGAAAAGTATCTCTTCGAGGGTGTTGAGATGGAGATATCGTTTAAGGAGTTTCAAAGGCTTGATATGCGAGTTGGCAAGGTTGCTGAAGCAAAACAGATAGTTGGTTCAAAGAATCTCATAAGGATGATAGTTGATTTTGGCGATGAGAAGAAGCAATCCGTGGCAGGACTCTTGCAGTACTACATGCCTGAAGAGCTGGTGGGCAAGAAATTTGCTTTCCTCCTGAACTTGGAGAGGAAAAAGCTCATGGGTGTCGAATCCCAGTGCATGATACTCGCCGCCGAAGACGATGAAGGCAACGTTATTTTGATGAAGCCAGAGAGCGACGTCAAAGTGGGAAGCAGAATCAGGTGAACTAAAGGATCCCTGAGATGAAAGCCAAGAGGCCAATGACAAACCACAGCAAAATCTGATTCTTGACTCTTCTTGCGTTTCTTTTCGAATAGTCTCGGAGAAGCAAAACACACGACCAGACCAGTCCAGCATTTGTTATTATGATAAAGGGGAGGTACCAAGGGGAAACAAGCCCCAAAGCCCATGGAACAGGAGTTAAAACCATTGCGAAAACAAGGAAAACAGTGGACACAATAGCCGCCCCTCTTTCCCCGTAAGCGACAGCAATCGTATCGACGTCTTGAGACCGATCTCCCTCAATATCAACTATTCCCTTCACGATTTCCCTGCCTGTATTTGAGAAAAAAGCAATCGCCGTGAATATTACAATAGACAACCGAGGTTCCTGTACCACAAAACTGCCGTAAACGAAGGGAACCACAACACATGTGCTAACCAAAAGATTTCCGACAAGACCAGTTCGTTTTCCTTTGGTAACGTAAGTCACCGATATTATCCATGCGATTGCTGCGATTACAGAGCATGAGACGCTTGGAAAATTGGTTCCTATAGCTGCAGTAAAACCGGTTATTGTCAAGACAAGAGCGAGGAGCAACGCTCCTCTTGGACTTACAGCGCCGCTGGGAATTGGGCGGTCCGGCTCATTTATTGCATCAATATCCCTATCGTAATAGTCATTTATCGCCATAGAGGCACCTGTCAACGTGAAAGATGTTACAAACCCCAAAAGGAGATTGATTGAGAAGCCAACGAAAGAAACCAAAGAAGCTCCTACAATCACTGCGAAACCCATCATTACACAGTTTATTGGCCTGATTAAACAGATGAATCCGCTGAGTTTTTGCATTTATCTCATCCTAAGATATCATCAGTGACACTGTTCAGTATCGTTGGCTATTTCAGATTTTGCTTCCAAGGGCGTGTGGGCAGATTCAGTTAGGTGAGGGGCAAAAGGGAGGAAGCAAGCGGTTAGGGATGTGAGCTGCATTAGACAATCGTTGTGTGAGCAATTCTATCACTATGCTTCTGATGAGTGTCCCTTGCAGTGAAGAAAACTCCTATTAGGTTTAGAATCAGGAGACCCAAATGGATCCTGCATGCAAGCAGATTTATGCTGCGTAGCATGTCCACTTTAGGTGTATCTCCAGTTGCGCGGGCACACTAGTGGATCATCATTTTTTCTTCGTATTTTCTTAGGTGTTCAGCGGCTTCTCCTATGTCCATAAAGAGTCTGTCAACCTTCTCTACATCTTTGGCAGACACTTTCTTACGCTTCATAGTCCGAGAGTTTTGTGCAGCGAGACTGAGTATCTGAACTGAGTATCTTAGTGAGCTCTTGGCTCCAACCTCGGTCAGTTTTTCCAGAGCCTTCTTCTCCAGTTTGACATTTTCTTCCTCAGACCTTATGCGAAGTATCTCTCCTATACTCTCCGGATCGTACTGGTGAGTTGCTATAATTACCGAACGATCAATCAAGTCCAGAGGGAACCCCATGGGACTCTTCACGTCAGTACCTCGGATGGTGGTGACGCCTCGATTGGTGGCGAGAATAATTATGGGAACCAATTCACTCTCTATTGCTCTGCCCAAGAAACTGAAAGCTTCCAGATCTAAGAGATGAGAGTCATCGATGAATAAGACGCCGGGGTGAATGAAGGCCTTGCCTTCATCTACGAGTTTCTTAACGGATTCATCCACTGCCGTGCGAACCTCCATGTCTATCTCCTTGGCTTCTGAGCCGCCCATAAACATGGAAAAGATCCCGCCTCCAAATCTTCTACGGGCATTGATTCCATCCATATCTGCCAGAGTCAGAGTGTACACGAATTCCTTCTCTTTCATCACTTCACCTGGGGGCCTAGGGATTTTCCTGCGAGTATCCACATCATATGTCTTGCCTTTGGCACTTTCTAGGCTTAATCCTAGATTCGCTACTCTCCCTGATTCAGCGTCGATTTGGATCACGCTTCCCTCGGAGATGTTTTCCTGCATGATCTGTTGGGCGATGCTGGCTCCGGCCTCTATGGTCTTTTCCTCCTTTTCAGTCTTCAGTGTTAGGCGTATGCTCTCAGGAACTTTCTGGTACGGATTGTAGGGATGAGGAGCAGTCTTTATATCGATAGTTGTGAGTTCGCCTTCGTAGACTTTTCGCATTTCATGAATCTCCACCCCGATACACTTTCTTATGGCTTCTAGGAGGACTTCTGTTTTCTTCCTTTCACTACTATAGACTTCGCTGCCACTCATCTGAATAAAAGGCACATTTGCGCCAAGTTCACGCGAAACCGCAACAGCTATTGCGGTCTTGCCAGTTCCTGGAGGTCCGGCTAGGATGATAGTCTTGCCACTGAGTTTTCCTTCTTTGATCATTTGAACAATTAGGCCAGCCGCCTCCCTAGCTTTCTCTTGGCCTACCATTCCATCTTTCACCTTGACTGCATTCAGATTTTTGTCTAGGCCCAGCCCCTTTACGTGGGTGTGGGCTCCTATTCTCTCAAAACGTCGAACCTTACTCGGAACTTCCCTAATCGCAGTCATAGCAACACCCTACTCGATGACGAATTTTTTAACTCATGAAAGCGGAAAGCACAATATAAGAATTTTCGAAAGGGACTTATCTTCTTCCCAAGGTTATTCTGACTTGAACTCAGGTAAACACAAGCTCCCACTCACGCATGCATCAAGTAGACCGCCAACTGATGGTGCAAAGTATTTAGACTCGAGTGTATGCAAACAATCTGTTGGTGATGACTTGACTTATAGATTCTCAGCCAGATTCTACGATCTGTTCGGATCAAAGGACGATTTAGAATTCTATAAGGAGCTCGCTCTCCAGAGCGGCGATAACGCCCTAGAACTTGGTGTTGGAACTGCCAGAGTAGCGATTCCTCTCGCTAGAGAAGGCGTAAGGGTCGTTGGCATCGACAACTCAGAATATATGCTCAAAGTAGCGAGGGAAAAACTGGTAAAAGAATCAGAATCTGTTAGAGACTTGGTAAATCTGGAGAGAGGTGATATGAAGAAGTTCGAGCTGGGGCAGACTTTCGACCTTATCTATATCCCTGCGTCCACCTTTGACCACTGCGTTACAGATCTGGATCGAAAGCAGTGTCTAGGCTGCATTCACAAGCACTTGAAGGGCGGCGGAAGTCTTGCCTTCGACATTGAGCAGGCGACTCTCGAAAGACCTAAGGCTTCTTGGTGGGTCGATAGAAAGGAAATCAAGGAGGACATGATGGTTGTTAGAACTATCTTCATGAGAAGAGACTTTGACAAACGCATCTGCAGCCTAGACCTCTTCTTCGACAGCTACTATAGCGGAAAGCTTGTAGAAAGGTACCATGAATATGGTGAGGTTGCGATACTGTTCAAAGACGAGGTTGAAGACTTACTGGAACAATCAGGCTTCAAGGTGGAAGCCGTCTACGGAGATTTCGACAAATCTGAGCCTCAGAAAGATAGCCCAAGGGCGGTGTTTCTGACAAGCAAGAGATAGCGGTTCCAGAAAACTCTTAATAAATACGCGCTTATGTACGTTTTGTGCGGGCCGGTAGCTCAGCATGGTTAGAGCGTTCGGCTGATAACCGAAAGGTCGAGAGTTCAAATCTCTCCCGGCCCACCAATTCAGACGCGCGCGGTCGGCATATCTGCCCCGCTTGGTGAAAGGGGTATGCTGAATGCAGCGGCACTCGGAGAATTTCAGCTGAATCTGTGGATTGTTAGGGTTTCGATTTGACTTATCTCGCTGATTTTCTGGAGAGCCTTTTCCAGCGCATCCAACCCGCCTGACTCATCTTCTGGGATGGCTATATGTGCAATCAGCGCGGTCAGTCCATAGGCTATTGGCTCCTCGACGAATCCGTGAACTGTCGAGTACTCCGGTAGTTTCTTCCCTATTTTCTGCTTCAGTTCTTCCAGGTCGATCGTGACCTCGGTTGGAAGAATTCTGTAGGATATCAAAATCTTTCCCATGGTTATTTCACTTTCTATGGTCAACTATTCATATTTGTTAACGGATCTGGAGACTCCCATTTCTCTGTCGAATTGGTTCGGGTTTCAATTTCAATGGGATATTTGCTTATAACTTTTACTAACCTCTTCTCGTCTGATGTAATCTCGCCAGAAACTCAAAGTGTTCATAAGATTTTGTGTGCACAAAAATCAGTTTTAAGTATAAGGGCTTTCAACAAGAATAAATGGGTGGTGATATGGCGGGTAGGACAGCCTTTCTGTATCATGATGATTATCTAGGATACAATTTTGGACCCAGCCATCCGCTCAAACCGAAAAGGTATGAGGACACGCTTGAGCTACTCCAGAATTTGGGAATCTTCGATGATATGGTGAAACACTATCAGCCACCCCGCGCCAGCGAAGAGGATCTCATGCTAGTTCACTCACAAGAGTACATCCAGCGCGTCAAGAGGCAGTGTGAGAAGGGAGCAGGCTACCTTGATTACGGCGATACGCCTGCTAGAAGAGGGATCTACGAGGCGTCATGCGCGAAGGTCGGGGGATCGATTCTTGGAGCTGACCTCATAATGCGTGGTGATGTCAATCACGCATTCAACGTGGGGGGCGGATTGCACCATGCAACAAGAGATAGCGCTGCAGGATTCTGCGTGTTCAACGATGTTGCTATCGCGGCCCGACACCTCCAGCAAAGACATGATCTAGAGAGGATTGCGATTGTTGATGTGGATGGGCACCATGGCGATGGGACCCAGCGGATATTCTACAAGGAACCCATCCTCACTATCTCGCTCCATAGATATGGCGGCGGTTTTTTAGGTAGGTTCTATCCGGGAACTGGGACAGTGGACGAGATAGGCGAAGGCGCAGGAAAAGGCTACTCTGTAAACGTGCCGTTGCCAGTAGGAACTTTCAACGAAGCTTACCTTGAAGCCTTCAACGAGATAGTGCCACCTCTCCTTGAAGAATATGAACCGGAGATTCTTCTAAACCAATTCGGTGTGGACACCCACTATCAGGATCCTCTAGTGGGGTTAGCCTTGACAACCAAATCCTACGTAGAAGTCAGCTCCGTTCTCCATCATTTAGCTCATGAATTCTCAAGCGGCAGATATCTAATATTCGGCGGTGGAGGTTATGAACCCAGCAATGTCTCAAGATGCTGGGCGGCGATGTTTATTACAGTGGCGGGAGTCAGGGCGAAGAATGAGGATGTTTACAGAGAACTCTTCGATAGAGAGATGAAGTATCAGAATCCAGAGATCTCAAGAAGGGTTCGGAAGATCATCAAGGATGTGAAGAACACCGTGTTTCCGATACACGGCTTGTAGACAATCCTGCATGCAAGTGCGAAAGAAAGGAGAAAGAGAGGGTCTTACCCTCTCTTCTTCTATGTGTTCGGTGCTTCGCAAGATATCCAACAGGAAATAACGCTGAACCCTCAAAAAGTGTTATTTCAGATTTCGCAATATTAGCTGCATCTCATGTATGCAGATATATGTCTGCAGTTTGCTATTTCTATAGTTCGGAGATAGCTTTCACAAATCCCGTTGCTATGGCGATTGTGTTCTTCAAGTCATCGATGTGCGTGATTGAGGCGGGTCCATGGATATACCTGCAGGGCACAGCTATGGTTCCGCTTGGTACCCCTGCTCTTGTGAGGTGGATGGCACCGGCATCAGTTCCTCCGGTTGGCACCTTTTTGAATTGAAATGGTATCGCTCTCTTTTTCGCTAGTTTGGTTAGGGTTTTCAGAATTGTTGGATGAGTGATTGTTGTCCGATCTGCTATGGTTAGGACGGGTCCACCCCTTAGTTTAGCTGACATTCGATCTTCTCTTGAACCAGGAACATCCGCTGCAAAAGTTCCTTCTAGGGCAAGGCCGTAGTCTGGATTTATCTGCCACGCTGCAGTGCGTGCCCCTCTTAGTCCCACCTCTTCTTGGACGGTTCCAGCAGCTATGATGTTATATGGCGAATCCTTCAGAGATTTGAAAGTCTCCACAAGAACTACACAACCCGCCCTATCATCGAAGGCTTTGCCTCTGAGGTATCCTCCTCCTAGCTCCGCGAATTTGATGTCAAAGACACCTAATGCGCCAATTCCGATCCCTTTGTCTTCAACTTCTTTGAGGCTTTCAGCCCCGATATCAATGAAGAGGTTCTCAACAGGTACAATATTCTTCTTCTCCTCCTCTGTCATTATGTGAGGGGGCTTGGTTCCGATAATTCCCTTGAGGTAGCCCTTCTCTCCGCGGAGAAGTATTGCTTGTCCGAGCATAATATTGCTTGTTATGCCTCCTAGCGTTTGGAATCGGAGGAAGCCGGTTTCTTCGATGAAGGTAGCCATAAAGGCAACTTCATCCATGTGTGCTGCAAGCATTACGTTGGGGTAGTTCTCTCTTCCATGATGGTGGAATAGGATGTTTCCAAGCTTATCTATCTTCACTTCATCTGCATGTTCCTCCAGCTCTCTCTTGAGTATTTCGCGGATCTCATCTTCGTATCCAGGTGGGCCAAAGGCATTTGAAAGGGCTGCAAGAAGTTTCTTCTCTTGAGACATATCATCCACCATCCTTCTATACCCATCTCTTCA
>CP070826.1:819272-827870 GCA_020344435.1 Candidatus Bathyarchaeota archaeon
CTGAGTTTCAAAAGGCTATCAGTGGTTGAATTGATGCCTTCGATGCGTAAGGAAGCGAGGGAGATAATCAAGGATGTAGAGATACTTGGAGTAGACCCGCTTTCAGCATTGGAGAGCGCTGCCAAGAAGAATCCCCTCGACATCTTCAGAGATTTCGTTGCAGGATATGCTTCAACCGTAATCATCGGTGGTGATGTCACACACTTTCTGGAGACAAAATCGCAAGAGATCTTCAAGACAAGATCGGCTAGGGTGAAAGCCGCCGCTGAACGCCTAGGAATGCTCCTTGAGACGTTCATAATTGTAATGGTTCTTATGTCCCTCTGCTTCTATATCCTCTTCAGCGTTGAGTCAATCTATAGCACTGGAGGCTCAAGCTTCACTACCATGCTGATGTATACTTACGTCTTCACTCCAATGCTCTCAGTGGTCTTCATCTATCTCGCCCACAACATGCAACCCAAAACCCCTGTCACCGATTGGAGACCCTACAAGGTGTTTGGACTCTCATCCTTAGCCGGCATTCTAACCTTCCTCATGCTCACTGGATTCTTCGGAATGATCCAGTTACCGCTAAATGGGATCGTAGATACTCCAACAGCATCCACAATATCGTTGTTCATCTGCGTTGCCCCAGCGGCCTTGGTACACGAAAGGAATCAGAGGAAGAAGCTGAGCACTGAAAAGGGAATAGCATCTTTTCTTCGCGATCTCACAGAGACGAGAAAGACAGGTCTATCCCCTGAAAAGTGTATTGAGAGCCTTTCCAGGCGTGATTATGGCTCCTTCACAAGAGAGTTGAAGAGCATAAGCTCTCAAATCTCTTGGGGGATTCCGGTGAGAAGGGTCTTTATGGACTTCGTCACGCGGACCAGAAGCTGGCTGTCTCAAATCGTGATGTTCCTCTTGGTGGAGACGATAGATGTGGGCGGCGGTACCATAGCGATGATAGAGTCTCTCGCAAGGTTCAACTCTATGACACAGGAGATTGAGAGGGAGAAGAAGATGGCGGTCAGACCATACATAATGATACCTTACTTCGCCGCGGTCATGCTTGTGGCCACCACTGTCATGACTCTCACATTCACTGCAAAGACACTGGAGGTGGGTGGCGTCATATCATTTGACTTGGATTTTCTCACGATGATCTTCACAACCTCTGGAATCATCCACTGTTTCCTGATAGGGCTGGTGGCGGGTAAGATCAGTGAGGAGAGCTTGGCTGCGGGCTTCAAGCACTCCTCAATCCTGGTAATAATCGCCCTTGTCGCCTCAAAACTCGCTCCCATATTTCTAGGCGATATGATATGAAAGGCTAGCCCGCGCGGCGCTAGCCACCCCTCTTTCTGTCTTCACTGAATCCAGATGTTATAAAAGCCAATTCGGCAACATTATAATGTATCTTGAGACAGAATACTTAATATATCGGTTCGCTACATATTATGTATACTGGAAGAACGAAGAAACAAGTTCCAGCAAGGAAGAAGCCATGATGAAGAGTTTGCAGGCGTTGATGAAAAGGCTCCCAAGAATCCTCCTCAATAAAAGAGCCGTGAACAACGCTGTGTCCGCCACCATATTAACTGGTGTGGTAATCGCCTTAAGCTTAGCAGTATTTGGCTGGGCGCAGGCTAGGTCCTCAGATTACAATAGCGAGTACGGCGAGACTGTGGATTCAGAGATGGCAAGGTTGAAGGAGAAGCTGGCCTTCGAGTATATCTTCTATGACGATTACTCCTGCAATCTGACGGTATTCCTGTTGAATTGCGGCACCATAGACGGCATCGAGATCAAGACGGTCTATATCAACGACGGCGATAATGACCTCATTAAGGTCTTTTCGGAACCAACTTTGTATTCATTTCAAGGCTGGGATGAGATTCCGGATCAAGTCTTGGACATGGGGGATGAGGGGCGCCTCGTCTTGCGTATGGAGATGGAAGACGGCTTCTACAGCATCAAAGTTGTGACTGAGAGGGGAGCGACATTTGACTCGGGATTTGTGGTTTAGGAAGATTTGGCGTGGCCGCTCACGAGGCATATCTACAGTCCTCGGAACAGTATTTCTGACACTCGTAATCTTTGCCATATCCACCAACGTCTTCATATGGACCCTCTCACGAAATGCAGACTACACACAAGCCGTGAAGGAAGAGAACCAGAACTACGCAGATCGTCAGAGCGAAAGCGTCATTGCCTACAATGCAAACTACACCGTGTCAGGAGACGAGGTCACATTGAAAGTCACAGTTAGGAACACCGGCTCAGTGGCAGTTCATATAATAAACCTCTGGATCTTCGACACCGACACTTCAAATCAGAGATATGCAAACAAGTCGTGTGATATCAGTCTAAGCCCAGGACAGATCCGATATCTTAGAGGCGAGGAATCACTGGCAGTTACAATACCTGAGGTAAATGCGAGCCACCTGTTCGTTTCGTGGTTTGTGACAGCAAGAGGGAACACCATATCAGTTGAAGACGCCACTGTGCTGCTAGCGGAGATAGCCCAAGGAATCGGTTCCATAAGCATGGACTTCCCCACATTCAGATACTATGTAGTGACTGGCGGTACTTTGGGACCGGCACAATACAGTTTCAATATTCCAGCGAAGGAGTACACGATCTTCGGCGTGTACTTGACGAATCTCGACCCCCGCCGGCAAAACATCAATATCAGTAGGTATTCTTGTTTCTGGCTATCCGTTCCTCCAAAAAACGCGATGGCCTACTGGGACATTGTGAAGGTAGAGGGCGAAACAGTCTTGCCCTTTGAGTTCCAGATACTGGAATACGGCACACCAACTTTGGTCTACTTCGGCCCGACAATGGCTCAGCAGATCGCAGGCAGTCAAGCCGCTGCCAACATTCTGCTATATGGAACCATCGGGGACGAGGACTACGGACAAAACATACCATTCATTTCGCTCTATCTAAGCGGATGAGCAGCAGAAGGTATCAGCCCAAAAATCTCCTTTTCTATTGCGATACAAGGAGTAGGCTATATGGTCTGCTCAATATGGAGCAAGGAAATCCTCTAGATATCTCCATCCTGAATGATAGCCCCAGTGCATACTAGCCGATGCTGCATCTTTTCTGGGATGCTTCTTGTGTCAGTGTTCTGTATATGGCTGATTCTGATACGTTATATGATTTGGCTCAATGGTTTTATACACTATTAGTGTATCTTAAGACTGAATACTGTGTATATAGCCGCTACTAATGGATGGGGATGAAAACTTGGAAGCTAAATCGAACGTGGATGCGCTGAGAAGAATCTCCCGCATGTTCTTCAACAGAAGAGCAGTGAGCAACGCTGTATCCGCCACAATATTAACTGGCGCAGTCATCGCCTTAAGCCTAGCAGTGCTTGCATGGTCAGAGAGCCGGTCTGCAGACTACAATGAAGAGTTCAGTCAGACAGTCGATGCTGAGACGGCCAAGTTGAAGGAAAAGCTGGTCTTTGAGTATGTGTCCTGCGACAATCCCTCGCATAGCATCATGGTTTATCTTTTCAACTGTGGGAGCATTGACAACGTGGAGGTAAAGAGTGTTTTCGTCGCCAATGATACTTGGCTCCAGACTTATTCAGCTCCGATTCTGTATTCCTTAGACAGCACTGAAGTTCCAGATCAAGATCTAGATGTCAACGAGGAGTGCTACTTCATTCTATCACCTTCAACGAGTCTATCAAGCGGCTACTACAACATTAGGGTTGTAACTGCAAGAGGTGCTACATTTGACGCAAAACTCGTGGTTTAAGAAAATTTGGAGTGGAAGTTCAAAAGGCGTATCTTCCGTTATCGGCGCCGTATTCCTGATACTCGTAATCTTCATGATCACAACAAATGTTCTTCTCTGGTCATTCTCGAAGACAGCTCAATACAACCAGGCATTGATGGAGAGAAGTGAGGAGGAGGCCAACCGCAGTTCAGAGAAGATTCTCGTCTCAGACCTAAGCTATGATGTTGAAGAGGGTCTGGTTCATCTTGAGGGAATCGTTACAAATGAAAGCCCGGTTCCAGTTCAGATAACCACTCTTTGGGTCTTACACAAGGTTACTGAGAAACATGGATTCAATGATATGGTTGACATCAACTTGAAGGCTGGAGACTCGCTCAATTTCACGGGGTCGGAGGCTTTGACAGTTGCTGTAGAAGGGTTAGAAGCTGACAATTCTTCCAACGCGTTTGCCTCCTGGTTCGTGACTGCCCGAGGAAACCTCATACCACTTGAAGAAGAACGTGAATGGATACAATACAACTACACCACAATCAACATAACAGAGCCATCAGGGGGCAATCCAAAGGTGATAATCGGTTCTTTGATGCTGGATCTCGAAACATTCCGCTACTTCACCTACACATCGTTCAATCATTTGAGCGACTACCCAGGCGGTATTCGTGGCTATAATGTTCCGGCCTCAACAGACATGGCGTTTGGATGCATGGTAACAAACGTGGACCCAGCGAACCGATCAATAGTGCTTGATTCACATTCACTGTTGTGGTTCACGCTACCCGTATCAGATGTGCCACATAACAGGTGGTGGTACACTGTAGACGTTGCTGATGATGGAACCATATCTACAAGCTATTCCGATGTGGTGCTTACACACGGAGAGACAAGGCTCATCGTCTTCGCATCGGCTGATGATACTGGCAGCTCGAGCTTTTCAAGACAGAACACGCCGAAGGGAGGTGTGTCGGTGTCTGTCTTTCTGCTCTTCCATGGTACCATCGGAGGCGAGCCTTGGGGACAGAACATACCGTTCGTCTCAGTGTATATCAGATAGTGCCAATGATGAAGACAAAAGCGCGAAGAGGAGACAACAGCGCAAGCGCGCAAGAAACTGGCTATGCACACGCGCGCTAGCTGACGCAGCTAGTTCCTCTCCCACTTCTTTCTCAATCTATCCCTTGAAAGCTGCGTTACAGAAGTTCAGGATCTCAGCAGATTCAGTACTTGTCATATAGTCTAATACCCAAGCTAGAATGCTCCTCCTCGGATCCACTCTAGCCTCATTCAACCGCTTTCACTTTTGGTTCCAGACCTATATTGAGACGAACTCATACAGGAGTTATATCATACCCATCCGAAACAAAACGCGCGCGCATGAGCATGTGAAAATGTTGCATATCTGCACACGCAAGCACACTAGGCTTAGGGAGCTCTGGAGTGGCAGTTCAAAGGGTATGTCCACGGTCATTGGAGCAGTCTTCCTCATACTGACAATCTTCACAGTCTCAACAAGCTTCGTCGTCATGGTAATGCACATGCGCGCGGTTTATTAGTATATCTTGAGATAGAAGACTTAATATAGAGGACCACTCTATATTATGTATACGGGTTCAACTCATGAACAGTTCCTCCAAACCCAAGAAGGGGCGAGGCACCAAGGCCGCAAGCCCTGCCATCGCACATGTTATTATGGCAGCAACCATAGTCTCCGTCGGCATATCGGTGCTGTACTGGTCCAATGGAAATTTCAACTCTCACAAGCGTCAAGCAAGCACCTTCTTCTCAACGAGCACCGAAGCTATGAAGGAGAGCCTTGTCATAGAGGACATTTGGTTCTATGAAGACAGCGGCAAGTACGTCAATATTACGGTGAGGAACGTGGGCAAGGTGGACCTGGAAGTCGCACATATATATGTGAACAGTGAGCGGGTCTGGGATGATGGCCAATTGATAATGATGGGCGAGGCGGTCACAATCAAAGCCGCCTTATCTTGGGAAGCAGGAGAACACTACATCGTAGTAGTGACGACCAGGGGGAATCACGCCCATGAGTGGTACGACGTTTAACGTTATGAGGAGACCAGAGGATGTTTAACCGCTTTTTGAAACACAAAAGAGGCGTGAGCACAATCATAGGTGTCGTCTTCTTCGTCTTGGTCTTCATCGGGGGCTTCAGCTTGATCTCATGGGAGATAATGCGATATGACGAGTACATAGGGACCGTTAACGAGAGAAACCGATTTGAATGGGAAAGACAAAATGAAATAATCGAAATCGTGGACATGTCTGTGGTTGATTCACTCAATATTTCGATCACAAATAAGGGCGCTGTTACAGCTCATCTGGTAGATCTGTGGATCACAGAATTCAACACAACTGTAAATTGGCATAAGCTCTTTCTCATAGACTACCATGTCAACTCAGGAGACACTATTAGTGTCATTGGGGCAGACATAGACATACCTGAGCTTGATCCACGTCTCACCTACGACGTAAAAATCGTCACAGAGAGAGGGAATATCGCCGTGGGCACATACTCATACTCAGAGTCTGTGTTGCCCCCGCAACCAGGAGACTATCCAACGATAATAATTGGCGCACTGATGTTGGATCTTGAGCACGTCCGTTATTTCTCCTTCACGCACACCTTCAATCGATTGAGCAACTATCCAGAGGGCATTCGTGGTTTTAATGTTCCAGCTACAACGGACTTGGCATTTGGATGCTTCCTGACAAATGTAGACCCTGCGAATCGAACAATAGTGCTTGATCAGCATTCACTGATGTGGTTCACTATCCCCGTATCAGATGTGCCCCACAATAAGTGGTGGTACATTGTGAATGTTGCAGATGATGGAACAATATCTTCAACCTATTCTGATATAGTTCTTGAACATGGGGAGACAAAGCTAATCGTCTTCGCATCGGATGATGCTGTCAACGTTTCGGGCTTTGGAAGGCAGGATACACCGAAAGGGGGTGTGTCTGTGTCTGTCTTCTTGCTCTTCCATGGAACGATCGGAGGAGAGCCTTACGGACAGAATATACCTTTTGTCTCACTGTACATCCAACCGTAACAATGACCCAAACGAACTTTCCTTCTTTTATCTTTAATGCGCGCGCGATGACTATCCGATCATAGTTGCCCCTGACGAGTCGGTGAGATTGTCATCTGCTACGAAGGCTCCAAGCGAAACAGGATGGGAATGAAGCAACTCGTACTGGCCCTGTGGAAGAGGCGGCCTTCCCATCGGAATATGGAAGGGAGACACTCCTGAAGGAGCCATCGTCATGACTGCTCTCCTCGCGCGCGCGAGAGAGATATGACGTTAACATCCTACATCCATCTCTGGGTCACCTTGGATAGTGCATCGATGAACCAATGGAGAAGGTTCTACATCATCGACGTTGCCCCAGACGGAACTCAATCTGAATATACAAGCCTGACAATTCCATATGAAGAAGAAAGGCTGTTGGTCCTCGCCTCAGATGAGCGAGATGTCTTCCGGAAACAGAACCTTCCCGGCTCTCATTTTCCAGACGACACAGTTCAGAGCACCTATCTCCGGATCTACGAATTCTTTGAGGAAGACTCCTTCGCGCAGAACGTGCCATTCGTCGCGTTCTTCATGACTTAAACCATTGTATGCGATGGGCTGTCCTAATCCCTCATTGGATTACTTTAGCAGTTATTCCATCGACTCTCACTGCCCTTACTCCACCAGTCTTTGTGTTCTGAAACCCGACCTCATAGACAGGAGCGTAAATTATTGCCCTCTCGGAAATCTCAAAAATCTCTTTGACAACACGCTCTATCTCTTGAGGTCTCCTCACAATCTTTGATCGGATAACACCAACCTCCATATCCGCCGGAATCTCAGGCTTCCCTATCTTCTCACTAAACTCAGTCAAGGTCTTCTCGGGCTCTTCCTCAGAGGGCGCCTCGGGCACCTGATCCGGCGCAACCTCATGTCCCATCTTATCAAGAATGAGGTAAGCCGCATCCTCATAGAACAAGCGCTCCATTCCCACAAGCCGAATCACCCTGAGACCCTTCTTCGCGGGCTTTTCCGGAGAAAGTGTTTTGAAGCTCTGCTTCAAAAGGATGACCTCCTGTACATCTTCATCAACATCAACCGTATAGACCCTCTTCCGATAATAGTCAATACTGTACTTCCCCCGCACAACAAGGTACGGCTCATAAGATTTGCTGACAGAAACGCATTTAACCTCCTCTGGTCTAGGCTTCAAAAAGCCCAGCCGGACAAACAATTTGTCCTTCATCTTCTCCCCCGTGATCTTCGCCACCGTAGGGTCAACGAGAGTCTTGTAAACAATCGTCTTCCTCTCAACTACCTTTTCAGGAATAGACTCAACCGCACTCAATCATCAAACCTCCAACATAAAGCTCCAGAGAAATATATCCAGACCAGTCTTAAGTATCCTCCGAACAGAACAAGTGCCTGAGTTGATTCTGGATACTTACCTTCGCTTCATAACGGTTTTTGCACCCACATTCTCATGTTCTACCAAGCATCAGTTGACAATGTAGAGCGGGTAGATAGTTGCGCCTCAAGCAAGATCAACGCGGATTAAGCAACGTGGTAGTCTTCATCCTAGGCCTCGTCATAATAGTAGTCATAGTCTCAAATGTCTTCCTATGGAACTACGAAATGAACCAACTTGACTGGGAGAAGATGCAGGAGAATATGGAAATCACCGATGTCGAACGTGTAACCTATTCATCCTGGTTCACAGCCCTAAATGAATATATCATAAGCGCAGGCAGCCACATTGGCGGAAACTACGCAGACACACAAGCAGTCGATGACAGCTATGAAACTTTCAGAGAGGCTC
>CP070826.1:827970-841280 GCA_020344435.1 Candidatus Bathyarchaeota archaeon
CTGCAGCGAAGTAGAACCAGAACCTGTTGAGATGAAGCCAGGACATTTCGTAGCCTGCTTGAGGGCATATGACATCTAGCGTGCTATTGGTCTTTCCATTACTGCAGGTGAATTGAAACTACTGCTTGACCACATGCTGCATACTTGAAAACATATTTGTTTCGGGAAGATGAAAAAGGAATAGCTACATGTTATTCTGTCACGAATTTCGTTGCTAGCATGATGAGGATCCCTATCATGAATGTGGCGAAGTGTACCAGATTCCTCTTGATATCCTCAACATGTTTTATCTCAGGAATCAGATCAGAGGCAGCAATATAAATGAAATTCCCCGCTGCGAAAGGCAGCAGAAACACAGCAGCGCCCTCGACTATGGCAGAGAGATAGTAACCCGCAATCCCACCAAAGACTATTGTAATGGCTGACATGTAATTCCAGATCAAGGCTCTCTCCTTTCTGAAGCCGCCATAAACCATAACCCCGAAATCTCCAATCTCTTGAGGTATTTCATGTAGTGCTATAACGAAAGTGGTAACGACCCCCAAAGGGAAACCAACCATGAAGGAGCCTGCCACAACCAATCCATCAATGAAATTGTGTATCAGATCAGAGATCAAGACCAGGTAGGAGACCGGTTTCTTCTCGTGGATATTGTAATGCTCATGGCACCATCTGATGAATTGCTCCAGAACAAAGAAGAGGCAGAAGCCAATGAGGACAGACGAAAACAGATTGAAGGTAGCAGATGAAGAAGCTCCTATTTCTGAGACTGCTTCAGGTAGCAGGTGGAGGAACGCTCCACCTATCAGTCCTCCCGCGGATAAAGCCACAAGGACTAGCAGGACTTTATTCATCATCTCTTCCTTCAGAAATAATGCCAAAGCTCCGACCCAAGCTAGCAGGCTGATAAAGAGCGTGCTTCCGATTATCCAGAGCAAAGGGTTCATTTCGTCGACCGACTTGACGGATAGATTCTAGGTGAGGATTAAAAAGCTTTGAGGGCGTCAAGAATCAAAGGAATAGGGAATTTTCATCTCTCCGGAAACATGAATTCCCATTCGCACCAGAGGTCTGGTGGTCTTTCGTCTGGTGGGCAGACTTTGCATCTGGTCTCTATTTTTGGATTCAGCTCTTGCGCGAAGCTTCTCATGTATCCAAGTCGTACCTTTTTGCAGGGGAACACTTCTAATCCCTTTCTTCTTCTTGTCAGCTGGGTTCCGCATTTTGTCACTCTGAAAACTGCCTTTCGCTCGGTAATCTCAATTTCCTTCTCCAAGACGTCCAACGCCCAACTTGTGTTTCTAAGGATATGAATTAGGGATTCTGGGTCAATCTCTCCTATTTCTAGGATGGTTCTCAGATGTCTTGCTTCTGTCTTTCCCATGATTTCCCAGCATCTGGCATCTATCTCTGTGGCCGCTTCTGCACCAAATCTCTCTTCGATTCCCAAAAAGTAGAGACCGTCAACCCTCCAGAGATTCCGTATTTGGAGGAAGAATAGTTCTAGTAATCTCTCTTTCGATAGTCTTCCTAACATCTTTCGATCCTCTGAATTACTCAGCTTCATCTTCGACACCCAAATTGCAATTAGAGACTTTATATCCAACATAAAGCTTGCAGTGTCAAGCCATAACCCACTTCTCCATGGTGATTTCAGTTTTAGAAGGCGTCGTCCACTAATCTGGAAAACAAGATTGACTCAATCGGCATAATGATCCATTAGACATAACTCGCATGGCTCGCGATTATCAACGTCTTCTTTGGCTCAGCTGAGGATTTTTTCTACTTCCTCTTTGTCGGAGTCCATGATATACTTGATCCCGGATATACGTTCGGCTTCGGGAGTTAGAGCAGCAATGTCGTCTCTGGTGATGTGCTGAATAGCGAATTTTCTTGCTCCGCACATTAGTTGCTTCAATCCTTGAGTCAACCTTTGATTATAAGTATAGAGGCCCATTGCTCCAGCCGGTAAATCTTCAGATTTCTCTTTGAATCTGCTTCTCAATCTGCCTGCTTCGACAAAGATTGCCTCAAAAGTGTTTCCATACCTTGCATAATATACTGGAAGTTTCTGTTCCACAATCCTCTGACCTACGTTTTTGCTGACCATAGCTGCAGTGAGCGGAGATCTTGCCATACCAACAGCCTTGACGTATGGGGCGCCTAGAGCCAGTGCTTTGAATATGTGGTCTTCCATTGTAATGCCTCCGGCGAAGGCTAAGCTGGGCACGTGTTCTCCCTTCTTCGCTAATCTATCCGTGTATTGATATGTGAGCGACCATATCTCTACGCTTGGTACCCCCCACTCATTCATCATACGCCAAGGGCTCATCCCTGTTCCGCCGCCTGCACCATCAATAGTGAGCAGGTCGATTCCCGCCACCGATGAGAATTTCACAGCTCTTGCCACGTCTGCGGGTCTGTAAGCTCCCGTCTTTAGAAAAACGTACTTGGCACCTAGACTTCTCAGTTCTTTCACCCTGTTGACAAAATCCTCTCTTGTAACCATCCCGACTCGGGAGTGTCTTTCGAATTCTCCGAAATGCCTTTTCTTGAATGCTTCAATAATATCTGGGTCTTCTGGATCTGGAAGAACTATGTATCCTCTTCTCTTCAGAAGCTGCGCTTTGGCTAGGTCTTTGATTTTGACTTCGCCACCGATGTCCTTGGCGCCTTGACCCCATTTCAGCTCGACTGCGTCTACTTCCAAATCTGAGATGGCATATTCAAGAACTCCAAGCCTTGTATCTTCTATGTTGGATTGAACAGCAATGCCACCATAGCCCTCCTCTCTCCACTCATTAAATGTCTTCACTCTCCACTCCAGTTCCGGAGAATGGGCGACTTTCCCATTATTGATTTCTGAATTGACATCCATACCGCAGACGTTTTCACCTATCACCTGCATTGTTCCTGATATCGCCGCGCCGATGGCCAATTCTTTCCAGTTGTCCTTGGCGATTCTTGTCGAGCCAAGTGCGCAGGTGAACCATGGAACTTTCAGTCGTAGGCCTTTGCCTTTTCCGATTCTGGTTTCCAGGTTAACATTAGGGAATATGGCTTTGTCGCTGTCGGTTTCAATTCCGACAGCTCCCACAGTTGTTCCCATGATGTTAAAATGGGAAAGGTCTACAGGATATGTCTTTTGAGAACCAACGGTTATCACTCCGAAGGGTGCGGGATATATGATTTCGCTACCTCTTATGGCAGATTTCGCAACTTCGCATGGACCTGGGCATCCGTCTATGCAGGTGACACAGATTCCGCTGATTGGACACGGTTCTGTTCTGTTCTTGGTCAGGGTTGCTGGGCTTGCATTCGGTTTTGAAAGACTCATACTATTTTTTCTCCTCTTGTACACATGCTCCACATGAATTTAGAGTACACATGACTTGCTCGTACTTTTCTAAGCATTGAGGGGTTGTGACAAGGCAAGAGTTGCATAGCTCTCCTGAAGATTTGACACCGCGGCACTGAAGGTCTACTACTGGACAGATGTACATACATGCTCCGCAGTTACGACAGGTTTCACTAGCCGTACGGAAGGGAGTGACGATCTCTCTATTCTGGCCTCTTCCGACAAATCCTATAGCCCCCCCGCTCATTTGTTCAGCACACATCCTTACACACAACCCACACAAGATACAGTCTTTGTCTTCCATCTTAAATCTAACTTTCTCCACTCCCATCTTGGAGGCTAAGTCTTGCAGGGTTTTCGAGCTAGGACATCTAGCAAGCAATAATTCGAGGATAATCTTTCGCCCTCTCATCACTCTCGCCGTATTTGTCCTCACCGTTATCCCCTCCCTAACGGGGTAGAGGCAGGAAGTCGCTAGTTTTGTCCTTCTTCCGTCATCAACCTCAACCATACATAGACGGCAAGTGCCATAGGGAGTTAACTCGTCGTGATGACACAGAGTTGGGATATTAATCCCATAGAATCTGGCAACCTCAAGTATAGTAGAGCCCTTTTCCGCTTGGACTTCCGTCCCATCAATATTGAAGGTCACCATTTGATCACCTCTTATTTGACTGTGATTGCTTCAAATGAGCAGGCATCTCGACATATACCACATCTGATGCATTTGGAGGAGTCGATCGTGTGGGTCAGACCATATGCGTCGATTGCTTGTTGGGGGCAGAGTCTCAAACAAGCGCCACATCCTGTGCATCTTTCTTCAAGAATGATATATTCGATCAGATCTTTGCAGATGCCAGCGGGACACTTTCTATCTCTTACATGAGCGTAATATTCATCGCCAAAATACCTTAATGTTGACAAGACGGTGTTTGGCGCAGTCTTGCCTAGACCGCAGAGAGAAAAATCCTTAACAGTCTCCGCAAGCTCTTGTAGAAGCTCCAAGTCTTCTTCTTTCCCTCGCCCCACAGTTATATCAGTTATGATTTCGAGCATTCTCTTAATTCCTTCACGGCAGGGAACACACTTGCCACAGGATTCACTCTGCAGGAAATCGAGGAAGTAGCGGGCCAAATCGACCATACAAGTATTTTTGTCCATTACTATCATACCGCCGGAACCCATCATTGACCCGGCTTCGGTCAACTTGTCAAAATCCACTGGCAAATCAAGCAGTCTTTCAGGTATGCAGCCGCCTGATGGGCCACCTGTTTGAACCGCTTTGAACCTTTTGCCTTCAAGTATTCCTCCGCCTATGTCGTAGATAATATGCTTGAGTGGGGTTCCCATTGGAATTTCGACGAGTCCTGTGTTGTTGACCTTTCCAACCAGAGAGAAGATTCCGGTGCCCTTGCTCTTCTCGGTCCCGATTTTTGCATACCAATCTGCACTTTTGTTGATAATTACGGGTATGCTAGCCCAAGTCTTGACATTGTTTAGGTTGGTTGGTTTATTCCATAACCCGCGCTCGACAGTATGGACGTATTTTGCTCCGGGTTCGCCCATTTTTCCTTCAATCGAGGCTACTAGGGCTGAGGATTCGCCGCATACAAAAGCGCCTCCGCCTCGATTTATTCTGATGTTGAAATCGAATTCCGAATCGAATATATTCTTCCCTAAGAGCCCGTGTTCTCTGGATTGGTCTATTGCTATCTGGAGGTGTTTCAATGCTAGAGGATACTCGGCGCGAACATAAAGATAGCCTTGATGCGCTCCTATGGCGTAGGCTCCTATAATCATCCCTTCTAGAATGCTATGAGGATTTCCTTCCATAAGGCTTCTATCGCTGAAGGCCCCAGGATCACCCTCGTCACCATTTCCGATTACAAACTTGACGTCTCCTGTGGCTTCGCGGCATAATCTCCACTTCCTTCCAGTGGGGAAGCCACCTCCGCCCAAGCCACGTAACCCAGATCTTTCAACAGTACTGATTATTTCCTCACGAGACATGTCTGTGATAGCCTTGGCGAGAGCTTGATAACCACCGACTGCAATGTAATCAAGTATGCTGGTGGGATCGATTCGTCCATTGTTTGCAAGAATTCTTCTTGATTGCCTTTTGTAAAAGGGCACATCATATTCATAGAGGATCTTCTGACCGGTTGCTGAATCTACGTATAGAAGACGGTCAACGACCTCCCAATTGAGCAAGGTTTTAGAAACGATTTCACGAACGTCGCGCGACTTCACTCGCTGGTAAAAGATTTCTTTTGGTCCTATTACCACGACGGGGCCTCTTTCACAGAATCCGTGACATCCAGTTTGCTTGCACTCTAACTGGATTTCAAGACCTTGCTTTCTGATTTCGTCTGTGAAAGCCTTGGCTACGTCTAAACTCCCACGTGCTCGGCAACCAGTTCCCAGACACACTCTTACATGTGGTTGATTGGGGTTCCTCTCTTGCAGCAACGAGCTTCTGAGATCTCCCAAATCTTGGAGGGTTTTAATCTTTCTCAATTCTTACTCTGCACCCGCTTCAACACACTGTGAACTTTCGTTGGTGTCATCTTGTCAAAGTAGCGTTCTCCGATGATCATAACTGGCGCTAACGCGCATGCACCAAGACAACGAACCGATTGAAGACTGAATTCCAAATCAGGCGTCGTCTCTCCATCTTTTATTCCCAGTTCGCTTTCCAGAGCCTCAAGAACCCGAGCTGAGCCTCTCAAGTAGCAGGCAGTGCCAAGGCAGACACGGATGAGCTGCTTCCCTTGTGGTGTCAGGTGAAAGGCGTCGTAGAATGAAGCTACGCCATAGACCTGAATTAGGGGGACTTCAAGCTTCTCAGACACTTGCCTTAATGCCCAAGCCGGAAGATAACCATACGAGTTCTCGATCTCCTGCAATATAGCGATTAGCGCTGATTTTTCGCAAGAATGACTCTCAATAACCCTGTCGACTTCGCTGTGTTCTGGAGGCGCTTCTTCCAAGGTTCACACCTTTACGTTTGTAAACCCTGTATGAAATCTGTCGATTCTTGGCTATTAAGCATTTGCTTTTCCAAATCTGGAGAAGAAGAACCGAAGGTTGTGCGCAAGACAGATTCTTGATTGATCCCCGCTTCTTTTGTGTTAGTCAGAAATCATCCGCAACACTAATACGCAAAATTGAACATCTCTTAGGAGATTAGATGATGAAAGACAAGATGAAGCCTGATGTGTACGTTCCAACTCGCAAACTCCGAATCAGAGATGGTCGAGGCTTCAGCCAAGAAGAGATCAAGCGAGCAGGTCTAACCCTTCAAGAAGCGAAGAGGCTGGAGATACCAATAGATGGACGCAGAAGTACAACACACCCCCAGAACATTCAGACCCTGAAAGAAAGCTTCGGAAAACCGATGCCCCTTTCTGAGATTAGTGGCATTGGAAAGACGACGGAGGCAAAACTGAAGAAGGCAGGCATTCTGGATGCTCACGATCTAGCCTACGTGGACATTAACACAATAGCTGAAGAGACCAGCTTCACAGAGAAGGCTTTGACGAGATGGAAGGCCGAGGCTAGAAGACTGCTGGGGAAGCAACAGATTCAGAAGAAGACCTGAAAGACAACATTAATAGGCAGGATATGTTCAGTAAGCACTCTCTCAACTGTTAGGTATCATACATCAACCTAGACAAGTTCATTAAAGCCTGGTGAATCGATGCCCAAGCTGAAAGTTACCTTGTTGACCGGACGAACTATCGATCAAGGCACAGAGAGGGAAAGAGGCAAGTTCTCAGAAGAATACCAGAGGAGCGTCACAATCTGCGAGATAGACCCCCACGACATGAAGCGTCTCGGAGTAACAGAGAATGACAATGTTAGGGTGTCAACAGATTCAGGCGCGGTAATTATGCGAGCTGTGAAATCAGCAAGGGGGCCCCATCCCGCCGTGATCTTCATTCCCTATGGCCCATGGGCGAGTCTAATAATGAACCCCGAAACCCATGGAACCGGAATGCCCCTGCTGAAAGGATTACCTGCAGAAGTCGAGCAGGCGCCTGAGGAGAATGTTCTGAGCTTACGAGAGCTACTTGAGAAATACTACAAGAGGAAGTAGGATGACTGTCATCTCTCACATCACATGCCCCGTATGCGGCGACTTCTGTGATGATATCGAGGTGACCGTGGAGAATAATGTCATCACAGATGTGAAATATGCATGCGCCGTCGGTGCAGCCAGATTCCTGAATTACGCAAGCCATCGACCATCAAAGCCGCTCATAAGAAAGGACGGCGAATTAGTTGAGGCTTCACTGGATGAGGCCATCAGAAAGAGCGCCAAAATTCTCGTAGACGCCTCGTATCCGTTGCTCTTTGGCTGGAGCTCCACAAGCTGTGAGGCGACTCGCGTCGGGCTGGAGCTTGCAGAAGAGGTTGGAGGTGTCATCGACAACACGTCAACGATATGTCATGGCCCCTCAATTCTGAGCGTCCAAGACATCGGCATATCATCCTGTACTCTAGGGCAATTACGGCACCGAGCAGACCTCATCTTCTACTGGGGAAGCAACCCATGGGATGCCCACCCACGCCATATAGAGCGGTACACTATGTTTACGGACGGGAGATTCCGGAGAAGCACATGGCGGAAGTACGTATCCCGCCTTGGAGGCGCTGTTACGGAGAAGCGACTGCAGAGAACGGCTAACCTCCTTCTTGATCGTCATCTTACCACTCCAATTGAGGCGGATCAAGGCCTGCCCTACACCATGTTTCAGAAGAAGAGGAAGATGGTGGTGGCGGACGTTCGCAGAACGCGCACCACTGAAGCAGCAGACTACTTTCTCCAAGTGGAACCAAACAGGGACTACGAGCTCTTGCAAGCCTTTCGGATGCTCATAAGAGATGAGGAGCTCGATGTAGAAGAGGTTGCAGGCGTCCCCGTAGAACTGCTGGAAGAGGTTGCAGACATCATGATAGGATGTGAGATGGGGGTCTTCTTCTTCGGGCTTGGGCTGACTATGAGTGAAGGAAGACATCGAAACATCGACGCTGCACTCTCCCTAGTCCGTGATCTGAATCAATACACGAAATTCCTGATCATGCCAATGCGAGGACACTTCAACGTGACTGGAGCGAACGTCGTCTTCACGTGGCAGACAGGCTATCCCTTCGCCGTCGATCTCACTCAAGGCTTCCCAAGATACAACCCTGGCGAAACCTCCACAATTGACATACTCTGCAGAAGAGAATCTGACGCTGCACTCGTAATCGGGTCTGATCCCCTAGCACACTTCCCAAAGAAAGCGGCTCAAAACCTCATCAAGAATCCCCTCATCGTAATCGATCCAGAGCTGACTCCCACGTCACTATTAGCGGACGTTGTGATTCCACCTGCCTACGTGGGAATCGAGGCTGAGGGAACCGCCTACCGCATGGACCATGTTCCCCTTCCACTCAAAAAAGTCGTGGAACCTCCTGAGACGTGCCTCACTGACAAAGAGATACTGCACCGAATCCTGACCGAAGTCCGGAGAATACGGAGGAAAGGGAACTGACCGAACTACTGATCAAGAATGGCTATGTATACGACCCTCTCAACGCCATAAATGGGGAAAGAATCGACATTCACATCTGCGATGGAAAGGTTGTTGAAAAGGTTGATGAGAGAAAGGCGAAGGTCATCGAAGCCTCTGGATTGATGGTGATGCCCGGTGGCGTCGACATTCACAGCCACATCGCAGGAGCCGAAGTGAACGCGGGGCGCCTCCTAAGACCGGAAGATCACATCAAGGATGTGGAAGCCAAAACGGCTGTAACCCGAAGCGGCGTCGGCTACTCTGTTCCCTCAACATTCACAACGGGCTACCGCTACTCAAGAATGGGATACACCACCGTCATGAACCCGTCGATGCCCCCCCTCGAGGCTCGACACACACATGAAGAACTCAACGACACGCCAATGATCGACAAGGCGGCCTTCCCCCTCATAGGAGACTGGTGGTTCGTCCTCGAATATCTGCAAGACGACCGTATAAAAGAATGCGCAGCTCACGTGGCTTGGATAATGAGAGCCACGAAGGGCTACGCCATAAAGATCGTCAATCCGGGCGGTTTGGAGGCCTGGGGATTCGGAAGAAATGTCGCGGGCATCGACGATTCTGTACCACACTTCAACATCACTCCGCGAGACATCATTCGAGGCCTATGCAAAGTGAACAAGCTCCTGAACCTCCCTCACACGATCCACGTTCACACAAACAACCTCGGGAGACCCGGAAACTACGCCACGGCCGTAGAAACGATGAAGTGCGTGGAGGACCTGGCCGAGGAAGATAACCCAGTTATACATATCACCCACTGCCAATTCTGCGCCTTCAAGGGTTCAGACTGGCAAACAATGCAGTCTGGAGCCGAGGAGATAGCAAAGTACGTCAACCAGCACAATCACGTGACTCTAGATATCGGACAGGTGGTCTTCACGGACACGACAACCATGACTGCAGATGGCCCATTCCAGTACGGCCTCTACGGCCTCACCGGCAACAAATGGGTCAATCATGACGTTGAGACCGAAACCAGCGGTGGAATCGTACCGTTCAAATACAGACGCAAGAGTCACGTGAACGCTACTCAATGGTCAATCGGGCTTGAACTAGCCCTATTAATCGAAGACCCCTGGAGAATCTATCTGACAACAGACCACCCAAATGGCGCGCCCTTCACCACCTACCCAACGGTCATCTCATGGCTAATGAGCACAGCGGCAAGGAAGAAGACGCTGAAGAGGATAAGCAGACGTGCTAGACGAAAAAGCCTACTTCCCAGCATCGACCGAGAATATAGCTTCCTCGAGATAGCCACCATCACACGTGCCGGTCAGGCCAAGGCGCTAGGCCTAAGACGGAAAGGCCATCTTGGGGTGGGAGCGGACGCGGACGTTGCGATATACAACATCAACCCGACGACGGTTGATGCTGCCAAGGACTACAAGACAGTTACAAAGGCTTTCAGCAAACCAGCCTACACCCTCAAGGGCGGAGAGATCGCTGCAAGAGAAGGTGAGATAGTGAAGCCAATCCAAGGAAGAACCTTCTGGGTTGACATCAAACTCCAATCACCGTGGGAGCCCTCAGAGGATTTGAAACTGAAGTTCAGAGAATATTGGACGGTGGAGTACGAGAACTATCCGATCCCAGAAGATTACCTGAAGTCTTCACTTCCCATCAGAGTTGAAGCGAGGATTTAGAAGCATCATGATCACCCTAACCCCGAAACAATCCTTCACAACCCCTGTTGAAGCAGAATGCATCAGTCCAGACACTTTTGCTGCGAAGTCAGCGAGCCAAATAACCCGCCTACCAGTCTGGGAAGGAAACAAAAAGAGAGTTCTCGGTCAACTCTTTAAAATAGAACACAAAACAGCCCCATCAGAGAACCTAACCATAAAGATTCGTGGAGATGCTGGAAAGATTAGACGAATCGGTACCAAAATGTCGTCTGGCAGAATAGTCATCGATGGGAACGCGGGCATGCACCTGGGTGAAGAGATGAACGGCGGCATAATCACAGTGACTGGAAACGCAGGATCATGGGCGGGGTCTCGGATGAAGAAAGGAACAATCGAGATCAAAGGAGACGCTGGACACTACATCGGAGCAGCCTACAGGGGAAGCACCATGGGAATGAACGGGGGCACAATCATAATTCACGGCAACGCCGGGAACGAAGTTGGATGCTTCATGAGAAAGGGACTGATCAAAATCCACGGAGATGCTGGACAGTTCACTGGGATACACATGAAAGACGGAACTATCTTCATTCAAGGAGACTCAGAAGTACGCGCTGGCGCCCAGATGCTTGGAGGAAAAATCATTGTACTCGGCCACATCCCTTCAATCCCTCCAACCTTCACCATCGACGACATCAGACCCCGCGTCAAAATGGACGGAGAGAAAGTTGAAGGGCCCTTCTATAGGTTCCTCGGAGACCTAGCTGAAAACGGCAACGGAAGACTCTTCATCTCCCAGAGACAAAACACACATCTAAAACCCTACGAAAGATTCCTCTAGTGGCGAAGAAGCAATGTCCCCACCCTCGTTGAGTGTGAACCAAACCTCACGGCAACTCGTAAAGAGATTATGTGAAGCCACGGAAGAATACGGAGTTGCCATCAAAGAAAACGAATTGGGCACAACATTAATCGACGCGGGAGTCGAAGCGAAAGGAGGCTTTCTTGCAGGTAGGATGATTACAGAGATCTGCCTCGGAGGATACGGTCGAGCAGACATCTTCTACAAGCGATACAACGGGTTAGAACTACCTTCCATACTAGTACACACGGACCATCCGGCAATAGCGACCTTAGGATCCCAATTCGCTGGTTGGCGGATCAAAGTGGGAAAATACTTCGCGATGGGTTCAGGTCCCGCCCGCGCACTAGCCCAGAAACCCAAGGAGCTCTACGAGAAAATCGGATACAAAGATAAGGCTAATTCGGCTGTGCTCGTGCTTGAAACAGATAAGTACCCCCCAAATGAAGTAATAACCTACATCTCTGACGAGTGCAGCATCCAGCCAGAGAAGCTCTTCTTAATTCTGGTCCCAACCACGACAATAGCAGGATCCACGCAGATCTCGGGAAGGGTAGTGGAGACCGGAATACACAAGTTGGAGAAACTCGGTCTAGACCCGAAGTGGGTGACACACGCCTGTGGATACGCACCCATCGCCCCAGTGCACCCAAGGTTTGCCGAGGCCATGGGAAGAACGAACGACGCCATCCTCTACACAGGCGTCGTACACTGCATCGTGAACCACACAAGCGACGAGACATTAAGAATGTTGGCTGAAAAGGCGCCATCCTCCGCATCCGAGAGCCACGGACAGCCCTTCATCGAGATCTTCAAGAAAGCAAACTACGACTTCTACCAGATCGACTCCAACCTATTCGCGCCAGCAGTCCTGATAGTCAGCAACGCCGAAACCGGCAGCACATTCAAAGGCGGCGAAATCAACCTACAAATCTTCAAGAGATCAATAGGGATCTAGCGGAGACAAGAATTTGAAAGAAGCCGAGAAACTCCTAGAGGCACTATTTGAGGCCGTGGTAGCCGGTAACATTCGAAAGGCTCGCAGAATCGCTGAAAAGGCCATCCATCAAGGGTTATCCGCCGAAGCAGCACTAGAGAAGATGACGGATGCCATGGAGGCAGCAGATAGGAAGTATGAGAGAAAGGAATACTTCGTCGCTGACGTAACGCGATCTGCCTCCGCAATGCGGGAGGCACTCAAAGTCTTCAATCCACAACTGGAAGCGAAATCCGCTGGTATCGCTGGAAAGATCGTGATTGGCTCGCTGAAGGGAAACCTTCAGAGTATAGGAAAGGACACAGTAAAAGCAACGCTTCGTGCAGCGGGCTTTGAAATCGTTGACTTGGGCGTTGATGTTCCTGCAGACGTGTTTGTGGACGCGGTCATCAGAGAAGAAGCACAGATAATCGGCGTCTCGATCTCTGTAGATGAGACTGTACCCCAGTTGAAAGTGATAGTCGATCGCCTGAGACAAGAGAATCTAGCGGATAAGGTGAAGATCGTGATCGGAGGCCCAGCCGTCTCTGAAAGAACCCGCGAAACATATGGGGTTGACGCCTATGCAAAAGATGCGTTGGATTGCGTCAGCAAAGTCAAGCTTCTGCTCAAGAGTAGTAAGGATAAACCTGCGGCTTAGGGAATAATGGATTCTGCATTGATGCGTGAGTGCGGGGTTTTATAGGATTTCCGTCTCATCATGAGTAAAGGCGCTTGATGATTATGCAGAAAAGAAGACTCGGAAGGACGGATTTACACGTTTCAGTTGCAGGCTTCGGAGGCATTCCAATAATAGCCCTCTCCAGAGAGGAAGCGGAGAAGGTGGTTAGATATGCGTATGAACAAGGCATCAACTACTTCGACACCGCCAGAGCCTACG
>CP070826.1:841380-849768 GCA_020344435.1 Candidatus Bathyarchaeota archaeon
GCAAACGCCGCTGAAGAACAGAGACAACAGGGTGAGAAGGACATCACTCCCTACTGGCGCACTCTGAAGACTGGCGGAGTGATAAACCCGAAGTATCCTGGCGGAGTCAAAGCCCAAAAGAGACTCTTAGAGAAGGAAGGACACGTAATTGTTCCAAAGGGCAAGAAACACGTTGTTGCCAACTATGAGAAATCACTGGTAGAATTATAGAGCAAAGGAGGTATTTCATGACTTGCTACTTCAGGCATCTTCAACATATATTCAAGAAAGCCGAGTTGGAGATTACAGGCGATAATAAGAGAGAGATTGACAGGATTTTTCACGGCATTGTGGGTGTGGAATACAAAGATTGCCCAGCTGCTTGGAGAGAGGTGAAGAAAAGACTCGCAGAGGACGAGGAAGCCTTCGTCCACAAGCTGAAGAAAGCACTGGTCAGGCAGAAGTAGGCAAATACACTCCTATACCTCAAAGCCTGTTCAGTGATGGGATCGCGCGCTCCGACCCCCTCACGCATACGATAGCAGACATTTTCCTCCGTCGAATTGCTGTCCTGAGCGAACGAATCAACATAGGGAAATCTTATTAGGAAAAACTCCAGATTAAAGACCTCACAAACCATTAAGGCGATATAGAATGAATCCGAAAGTAGCCATAAATGGGTTCGGAAGGATAGGAAGACTCCTATACAGAGCAGCTTTGGAAACCAAGGCCGACGTAGATTTCGTGGCAGTGAACGATCTCACAGACGCCAAGACCCTGGCGCATCTCCTAAGAAACGATACAGTACATGGCAAGACACCATTCAACGTGACTGCTAAAGAGAACGCCCTCATCGTCGACGGAAAGAAACTCAAAGTCCTAGCGGAACCAGACCCGGCGAAACTACCTTGGAAAGAGATGGGCGTGTACCTAGCCGTTGAATCAACCGGAAGATTCAGATCCAGAGAAAACGCTGCAAAACATCTGGCCGCAGGAGCCAAGAAGGTTTTAGTCTCCGCGCCGATGAGCCCAGCCACAAGCGCTGACCTCACCTTGGTCATGGGAGTAAACGACAGCCAATATGACCACGAAAACCACAAAATAATCTCTCTGGCATCATGCACAACAAACTGCGTGGCACCCGTTGCAAAGGTGCTGAACGACAGATTCGGCCTCAAAGCCGGCCTCATGACGACAGTCCACGCTGTCACCAACGACCAGAGACTCCTCGATATGCAGCACAAAGACATGAGAAGAGCCAGATCAGCAGCCTACAACATGATCCCGACAACCACAGGCGCAGCTGTAGCCGCGACCCTGACGCTTCCTGAGCTTGAAGGAAGGATGAACGGAATGGCCTTGCGAGTACCAATACCAGACGTCTCCATAGTGGATTTCGTAGCCACCCTGAAGAAGAAAGCCACAAAAGAAGATGTCAACGCAGCATTCAAGGAAGCAGCAAAGAAAGAATTGAAGGGAATACTGGACTACAGTGAAGAGCCACTCGTCTCATCAGACCTCGTACACAACCCGTACTCCGCCATCGTAGATGGACCCTTAACGATGGTTATTGGAGACCTAGTCAAGGTACTGGCATGGTACGACAACGAGTGGGGCTACTCTGTGAAGATGGCGCGGATGATAGAGAAGATCTGCAAGATAGAATCCTCCTAACCAAACAAGCACCCACAACCTCCTCAACCTTTCCACTTTCAGAAGTAGGTGAGAGAATGCCCGATTTCCTAACCATAGACGACTTCAACTTCAAAGACAAGACAACTCTCATCAGGGTAGACTTCAACTCACCAATCGATCCAGAAACCAACAGGATTCTTGACGACACACGGATAAGAGTTCACGGGGAAACCATTCGAGAGCTCGCTGAAAAGGGCGCAAAAGTAGTTATTCTAGCACATCAAGGCAGACCAGGCGAACCGGACTTCATCCCCCTCAAACAGCATGCGGAACTCCTCGGCAGAGTGCTCAGCAAGCCAGTGAAGTACGTGAACGACATCTTCGGAGAAACAGCGCAAAGAGCCATCAAGAAGCTAGAGTCGGGAGAGATCCTGGTGCTTGACAACGTCAGGGGCTTTGTAAATGAGAGAAAGAAGGGAACACCCCAAGAACACTCAAAACAGGATCTTGTCCAGAAACTCGCCCCGCTGGCTGACGTGTTCGTCAATGATGCTTTCGCCGCAGCTCATAGAGCTCATGTCTCCGTTATAGGTTTCACCGCCGTGTTTCCCAGCATCGCAGGACGAGTGATGGAGAGAGAACTCAAGGCTCTGACGAAGGTTCTGGAAATGCCCGAGAAGCCATGCGTCTTCATTCTAGGCGGCGCGAAAGCCGACGATTCCTTGGATATATCACGTTATGTTCTGATGAATAACATCGCCGATCACGTCTTGACCGGCGGTGTGATAGGCCACGTCTTTCTCGTAGCCAGAGGTTTCAGCCTCGGCAAGCCGAACATGGAGTATCTGGAGAAGAAGGGACAGATGGGTCTTGTGCCTGGAATTGAGGAGCTTATGAAGCGTTATCCCGGAGAGATAGAGGTTCCAGCGGACGTAGCTGTTGAGATTGATGGTAGGCGGAAGGAAGTAGCCGCCGGTGAGTTTCCAACAGAACACCCTATCTACGACATCGGAACGGAAACAATCAAGAAATATGCTGAAATCATAGGACAAGCCAAATCCATAGTTCTAAGTGGTCCCATGGGAGTCTTCGAAAAGGGAGAATTCGTGAAGGGAACGAAGGAGGTCTTCAACGCTGCAGCCGCTTCTAAAGCCTTTTCACTGGTTGGTGGAGGACACACAGTAGCGGCTGTGGAAGAGCTAGGAGTGGCAAAGGCCATATCATATGTCAGCACGGCTGGAGGAGCACTCATAGAGTTCCTGATGGGAAAGCAACTGCCCGGCGTAATCGCGCTGAAGAAAGCAGCTGGAGTATAGTGTCGTTCTAGAACCAGATCCTCGGCTGATTCTGCCTGGTCTTTCAGGAGCATGGGCAGAGGAGCTTCATTCATAATTGTGCTCTAGAGAACAGGCGACGCCCCTCAACGTGCATTATTCATATCCGAGGATGCGATTGTAGTAGTCAATCACTTTCAACATTCGCTTCGGCGTTTTTCTACCAGCAAGTTTATTCATCATCTTGATGGTGTTTAGGGAGCACGCTAGGTCTGTCATCGTCACCAATCCGCGAAGACGTCCAGAATCAACAACGGGCAGCTTCTTGATTTTGTGTTTGAACATGAGTTCAACGGCTTCCTCAATACCCATCTTCGGCCTTCCGACAACAAGGGGCGACGACATTATTTCTCCAACATCCAGGTCGACGGGGTGTGCGCGTGCTCGCAGGACCCTATTCAACATATCTCTTTCAGTGACGATTCCGACTGGTTGCCCTTCATCTACGACGATTAAACATCCTATCTCGTGTTTGGTCATCAGCTCTACCGCCTGAGCCGCCTTTGCCCCTGCTGCAATGGTGATTACATCATGCACCATCACGTCTTCCACTCTTAGTGGCACTAAAATGCCGACTTTGACCGCCATAAGAATCCTCTTAGAAACCTGTTTTTCCTGTGGATTTATGCTTTGAGAATTGGTAATCATTATCTGAGATCAGCAAAATCTTCGCTGCTTGTTCATTCGCGTATGATGTTCAGAACTCAAAAAGGCTCTGAAACATAGACATATGATTGGCTATATTCTACTTCGGCTGGTGCTCGCTTGAATTGGCAATCTCGTAGATTAATGGTGGAGTTAAGGTCTTTTCCTCCAATTGAACGCCCAACAGTCCCTCCAAGAAACCTTCTAGGAACTTGTGATTGCTGATGAACGGGGTTTTGATGACTACGTATTTAGCCCGTACATAGAAGTCGCCGAATCCCTGAACGCGAAGCCTCTTGAAGACTTCCTGCCATTCCTCACGGTTTGTGGCTTGGAGGTCTAAGCTTGCTTCCAAGGAGATTCTAGCGGCTTCACCGATCTTCTGTCCTGTCTCTTGCCACTTCTCCTCTGGGATGAATTGGAGGAGTATGTTGATGAATTCGACGTTTATGAACGCGACGCGGCTGACGCCAGAGTAGTATTCGCCGGGATACTTCCAATCGTAGATGCCCATGCTACGGTAGACGTCAAGCATCTTTGATATGAGGGGCTTTATCCCGGGTTCCCTTCCTTCCTCGATTAGTTTGTCGATGTATCTGCGCTCTTCCACATCTAGAATTATTGTTGTCCTCTTGACTGGTTGTTCCTCTAACGTATGCATTGGCTCTAGTCTCCACTGCTTACAGATTATAGTCGTTGTGGTATTAATATGTTTCTGAGCATATAGAATATGCTGGTTGGCGGCGCCTTCGCTTCTCAGGAAGATTTCTTTGACCCGGTCTTCTCTTTGAATAGGTACATGAAAAGGATCACGCCCGCCGCGAAGAAGGCTAGGCCGAGGAGAAGATAGAGGAGATAGGGAACGCCCAGGCTCTCGAGAGTATACATTATGTATGTGGGGCCTCCAAAAGTGAGTAGCGCGGCCAAGAAGGTTAAGAATGCTGTGACAACTCTTTGAGGAATCTTGACTCTTCTCCCTATCTTCTTCATGTTCAACCACGTCAGCGAGATTAGTAGGTTGAGTGCTTACTCATAACGTTTTTCTCTGTCTTATGTCTGTTTCAGAATTTTCGTCAAGAATTTGAAGACAGAGAATCCCGCTTCCTTGTCCGCGGTGAGGCCTGTGGTTGCACCGAGTAAGCATATTCCTTTGAGTTTGCGGATTTTGGTGAGTCCGAGCAGGAGACCTGTGGCCCCGATGATTCTTCCTTGGCTATAGATCGACGCGCCCTTCTCCGTGATTTTCGCCACGAGTGCTGGGGAGGTCGCTGCAACATACACCTCGCCCTTCGGTTCTGGCGTTGGAACCCCTCCTACTGTCACAACGAGTCTGCATCCGAATCTTTCAATGAAGTCTAAGATTTCACCACATACCTCATAGTGCGCGACCAGATCATCCAGGGATGGCTGAGTGTCTCCCGTCAATATTATGAAGTGGTTCTTCTCGGTTGACGCGGCATGAAACTCGTAGCGTGGCGGGCGGCAGAGCCCCTCCTTATCCACCGCCACATAATCTGGAAAGGAGGGCGAATACAATTCTGCGAATAGCTTGGCCTGTGTAAATTCAATCAATAGACGCGCTGCAATCTTGCCTACGTTCCCGAACCCTGGGAGCCCCTCCACAAAGACTGGATTCTCTAGCTCTGGATTATACAAGTGCCGGAAGTAAGGTTTATCCATTATATTTCCAGCCTTAGATAATCTTGGGGCTCTATAGAGTTTTCGCATGCTCTTTCCATTCAGACCTGATATTCTCTGCCCTGCAAGGCGCGTACTCCAAAAAGATTTAAGCAACTCTCAGCACAGAATTGGAGGTGGCGGGGAAACACCGTAGCGAGAGAAAGCTCCTACAGGGGTGGGGTAGCCAGGTGAACCCGCTGGGCTCATACGCTTAAGGCTGAGAGACCCAGAGATCGGTTGTTCAAATCAACCCCCCGCTACCACCGTACTATTCGATGATATGCTTTTTTTTTGGGGGGGGAGGGGGGGAAAAAGCGCTTCCTGAAAAAAAGCTCAGTGTAGAGTCTGAAGCCTTGCGAGGCCCCTCAGACTCTCTAAGGAAAATGCTGGGAATCAGTTTTGAAGAAGCCATGCGAGCGGGATGTCTTGAAAAGTTCCATCAGGCAGTGTCCTACGAATCGTGATGGGCAAGATCCCGGCCTCAAGCTCTCGAATGGCAATATCAATCGGATTCGAAACGGTCTCTGAGGGCTCCATAAGTGTGGGCGCACCCATAGCGATCTGGAGAGCCCTAGCCCCGACTATCCGAGCTCTCTCAAAACGGGTGAGCTTAGGAGGCCCTACCCTGACCTCCTTCTCTTCGGTTGACGTTTCGCTAGAACTCCATGCTACCCATAGGGGCCCATTCCGGGAGCCCCACCTGGCATCCCTGGTCCTCCTGGCGGCCCTGGCGGAGTCTTCATCTTTCCAGAGGCGATGATGTCGTCGATTTTCAGAATCATCGAAGCTGCCTCGGTGGCTGACTTCATTATCTGCTTCTTGACTGCGAGTGGCTCGAAGACCCCCATCTCTTTCATATTTCGAACCTTACCATCGTGCACTTCAACGCCAGCCCATACTTCTCCTTTATCGTGTCGGGATCGGAGTTCGGATATGATGTCGATTGGGTCGAGTCCAGCGTTCTCAGCAAGTGTGATTGGCACGGACTCCAGTGCTTCCGAGAACTGAGCAACAGCGAGTGCCTCCCTTCCTGGAAGGGTTTCTCCGTACTCTCTCAATATCTTTGCAATCTCCAGCTCTGGCGCGCCGCCACCAGCCATTATTTTTGGTTCCTCAACCACGTCCTTCACAACGCACAGGGCGTCGTGGATTGAGCGTTCAGCCTCGTCAACTATCCTTTCGGTTCCGCCACGTATGAGAATCGTGACTGAAAGCGCGTCTTTGCAGCCTTCGATGAAGGTCATCTTGTCATCGGCTATCTTTCTCTCTTCTACCAGCTTGGCGTAGCCTAGGTCACCTTTCGCTAGATCGTCTAGGTTTGTGACTACTTTTCCTCCGGTGGCCTTAGCCAGTTTCTCCATGTCGGATTTCTTGGCCCTGCGCACAACGAGGATGTTCTTTCTCGCTAGGAAGTGCTGGGCCAGGTCGTCTATGCCCTTCTGGCAGATGATGACATTAGCCTTCTTCTTGATTAGTTTCTCGACCATCTCTTTTAGCATGCTCTCTTCCTGCTTCAGGAAGGCATCCATCTGTTCTGGGCTTTCGATGTTTATCTTCGCGTCGAACTCTGTCTTCTCAATTTCGAGCGCGGTGTTCAATAATACGATCTTTGCTTCTTCTACCCGTTTCGGCATGCCTGGGTGGACTACCTCTTTGTCCAGGACGATGCCGTTGATGAGCTTGGTGTCTGTCAGTGCTTCGCCCGCTTTCTTCTCAACCTTGATGTCGTCGATGTCGACCTTATATCCGTCAGTGGTCTTTTCGGCGACTTGGAGCACGGCGTCAGCTGCGATTTCCGCCAAGTATTCTCTGTTCTCAGCCACAAGCTTGCTAGCCATGGATGTCATGGCAATTTTCTTCAGAAACTTCTTATCCTTCGGTTTCACTGGAATGGCCAACTTCTCCAGTGCCTTAAGCGCCTTGTCTGCTGCTTTTCGATAGCCGTCGATTATGACTGTTGGATGAACGTTCTTGTTGATCAGGTCTTCAGCCTTGCCCAATAGTTCGCCAGAGATGATCACCGCGGTTGTGGTTCCGTCGCCCACCTCGTCGTCTTGGGTCTTGGCGACCTCGACCATCATCTTAGCGGCTGGGTGTTGGATGTCCATTTCGTCCAGTACGGTGCGTCCGTCGCTGGTAATCGTGACGTCTCCGAAGCTGTCTACGAGCATCTTGTCCATTCCCTTTGGTCCAAGAGCGCTCTTCACGGCCTCCGCCACTATCTTAGCGGCCATTATGTTGGCGTGCTGAGCGTCCCTTCCCCTTGATCGGGATGCGCCTTCTCTCAATATTAGGACAGGTGTTCCAGCTAGTTCTGTTGACAATGTCAAATTATCCTCCTTATTTTGCGAAACACTAGAAAAAGACATTGAGATATAAGCTTTTCTGGATTACGGCCTATCGGATTGTTGAAGGTTATCAGAATTTCATGCTGGTTAGATATAGTTAGGTGTGAGTCGCGGGCAGGCTAAGAAGGGTCATTTGAACCTCTTCTTCAAGTTTAACATCACTCTTTTGAGCCTCAGCTCCCATGGTATTGCTTTCCCGAAAGGGGTAGCTGCCCCCTTCTTGATTGCATGCGCAACTTCGTCAGCCTCTGGATCTGCGTCGATGAGAGTGTATGCAGAGCCTATTTCAGGGCCATAGTGAGCGTCACTTCCAGCGATCTGTGGAAGATTCAGACGAATAGCGAGTTTTCGGCTGAGATGGGTTGAAACGGAGAAAGGAAAGGTTGATGCGTTGATGACTTCGATAGCGTCGAAATCTGGGTGCACACCGGCTGATCTTATGGTTTTGAGAAGAGCAAAAGGATGAGCCATCACAGCTACCCCGTTGGCCTCATTGATCTTCCGAATGGTCCTAGACAGCGTTAAGCCTGAAGGGATGGGCTTCGTTACATTAAGAGCGAGGACGTGGCCCTCCAAGGCGGTTACCTCTATTCCCGGCAGAAGGATTAGACCCTTCTTCACTCGGAGTTTCAGTGCGCCTTCAACTGTGTCATGGTCTGTGATGGCCACACCGTTCAAACCTCGCCTCTCGGCGTAGGCAACTACCTCTCTCAGGGTAGTCACGCTATCGGAGGAGTAGCAAGTGTGGACATGGAGATCAATCTTCA
>CP070826.1:849868-874323 GCA_020344435.1 Candidatus Bathyarchaeota archaeon
ATTCACTCTCATTCCCCGGACTGTTCTGAACTCAGGCATCTCAACCCTCCAAAGTATCATTTCAAGGTTAGTTGTGAGAGTGAATAGTAAACGACCTCTCCTCTCCTGTTGACAACCGCGAGAACAAGCTTCTTCTTCAAACTTTGAACATACATCTGGGCCCGCGCTAACGTTGTCAGGGTCACTGGCTGCCCTTCTTGTATCCCGAATATCATGTATTTGGCGGGTTCTTCCCCGTATTCCCCCCGCTTGTACACGCGAAAGTCTATTCCCAAGCCGAAGCCTTCTCTTACCACGTATCCCCGGCTTCTTAGGTCTCGATAGATTAGATACTTGACCCAAGCATTCTCATCAGATGATTGGAAATGCTTGAGAACCTCTTGAAAGCCTCGTTTCTCTCCGGTCTTCTCATCTTTGACCTCAATGATCTCTCTGCCGATTAGATATAATGCCTCGTAGAGCGTGAGTGTTAATTCCCCATCTTCGGAGACTCCATAACCACGCGAGGAAAGACCTTCAATCTCCTCAGCCGAGGAAACCCTCACGCCCTCCTCCGCAAGCAACGCTTCTATTACCAGCTCCTCGCTGGGCGCCTCGTCGACTTCTGCCGCTGCTTGTTTCCTCATGGTGGACCCTTCGAACAATTCAATAGGCGAATTCAATAGTCGATAGTTGGTAATCAGCACCGTCAATATATGTGTAGTGACCTGCGAAATTCACTGCCAAGATTTCTAGTCTGTTTTGCATTGTTCCTGATGAGCTAGGGCGGTGGCGTAGGCCATAGCCGCATAAAGGTGCATCCTCTGATTGGATTCGCCTTGTTTCGGCAGATAGGCTGGAGCGTACATGTGCCGCGCTTGCGAAAATCTTAAGAAGGCATCCAAGTAGTCTAGCCCAGAGGATGAAGCAATTGAAATGTCACAACTTCTGTTGCATAATTCTGTTGGGGATTCTTGTCGTTCTTATTCCAACGTCAAGTCTTGTCTATGCGCAGAGAACCGTTGGCGTTCAAGTGGGTGACTGGGCTGAATACACAATAGCCTTCACCTCTGAGGGGAACTTCACCGATCTTGAGGATCCTTTTGAATTCGAGACTATAACAGGTATTCGAATAGCTGTAGTTGATATTGCTGAGACCAACGTTACTCAGGAGGCGCACATATACTTCGCGAATGGGTCTGACAGCGTTCATCCTGGGTGGGTAGATATTGAGACTGGAGACGGCGGCGGGGAAGCCACTTTTCCTCTGATAGCAGGGAATCTGGTTGAAGGCGACCGCATCTACACAAATAATGAGACGATGTTTGGCGAATTCACGATTAACGAAACCCTAACGCGGTCGTACTTGGGAAGCACTTTTGAAGTGAACCGCTGGAACTCGAATGTGACTGCCCCACCGAATCCGTTCTTGAACTCGTCCATAGTATTTGATATCTATTGGTTTCGAGATTCCGGTTTTCCAGCTGAGATACGCATGTTTATGATGATGGAGATGATGGGTAACCGAACATCGATTGACATGAGCATGAACATCATCGGCATAATACCTGAATTCCCATCGACTCTAGTACTGCCATTGCTGATTGCGGGTACACTGGTTGCCGTCCTGTTGTCGAGAAGAAGAAAATTCTTGAAGAGCCGGTGCTGCCTAGCCACTTAAGCACGTGTGCCATAATCCGCGGTGAGCCGTTCAAGTTCGCTTGTGGATAGGACGCCGCTTTCACAGATCACTGCCTCTACGTATTTGAGGGGGGTGATGTCGAAGGCTGGGTTCAGCGCCTTTATCCCGCTTGGAGCGATTCTTTGAGAGCGGAAATGAGTGACTTCCTCAGAGCTTCTCTCTTCGATTGTCACATCTTCTGATGTCTGTTTCAGGTTGAATGTTGATCTCGGGGCGGCTACGTAGAATGGCACTTTGTGTTCTTGCGCCAGCACTGCGATTGTGTATGTGCCGATTTTGTTGATCACGGCGTCTTGGACTATCCTATCTGCCCCCACGATGACTTTGTCTACTAGCCGCTTGGACATGACGTAGCCGACCATGCTGTCTGTGATCAGCGTGACGGGGATGCCGTCGCGCTTCAACTCGTAGGTTGTGAGCCTTGCGCCCTGTAGTTTAGGCCGGGTCTCCGTTGCGATTACGCTTATCTTTTTGCCTTGATTCCACGCAGCGCGTATCACTCCGAGAGCTGTTCCATAATCCACAGTGGCCAGACTTCCAGCGTTACAATGTGTCAGTACAACCTCTTCCTCTCTGATCAGCTTAGCTCCGTATTCACCCATCCTACGGTTGGCCTCCACATCTTCATCAGCCATCTTTTGAGCCTCGTCTAACACGGCTTTGGCGAGTGTTTCCGTATTCCCAGAGACGGTCCTTGCTCTTTTGAGAACTCGATCAATGGCCCAGAATAGGTTAACAGCCGTTGGTCTGGATCTCCTTAGAACCTCGGCTGATTCATTGATCTCCTTCATCATCTCATCTCTCTTCTCTGCTTTTGAATGATAGGCCGCAAGAGCCAAGCCATAAGCTGCTGTGACGCCGATGAGGGGGGCGCCTCGCACTCGCATCTCTCTAATCGCAGAAGCCGCATCACTGCATTCTTTCATCTCTAAGAAGACTTTGTCGCTGGGCAGTTTTGTCTGGTCAAAGGTAACGGCGACGCCGTCTTTCCACCATATTGTTCTCAGGTCACTCACCTTCAGAGCGTCTGTTTCTCATTCGCTGTTTATTATTCTACCTGGAGAGGCGCACAGATAGAATATGCAATAGTGTTCTCAGTTTCGTTCTCTGATTCGGGATCATGACTGAATGCTTCTGGAGAAAGAGAAGAAGTGAGAATGTGTTCGGGGCTGCTGTGTAGTCGCTTACTTCGGCCTAACCTTCGTTACAACCTCAATTGGGCAGCCCTTACGCAGGTTTATCCTCTTCCGCCAATCATCTCCGATGGCAATGAGAGAGAATACCCCAGCGACTTCGGCCCTCGCCCTCTGAACCAGGTTAATGAGGGCAGCCTGGGTCTCTCCAGACTTTATCATATCATCGACTATGAGTACACTGTCCCTCCGCTTCAGCGCATTCTTCGGCACATAAAGAGTCATAGTAACACCGGAGTTGCTAAGCACATACGTCTCCTCTAGAAAGGCGGGAACGCCAACCTCCTTGTTTCTCTTCGCAATCACAAGATTCACGCCCAGAGAGTCCGCAACCATAGTCGCTAGCGGTATGCCGTCCACCGCTGCGGTCAAGATCATAGTCACCCTTCTTCCGGCGAAGGTTGTGAGGGCGTGGCTTGCCGCTTGCCTGAGTATATTGAAGTCACCAACGATCCATGTGTTATCGAAATATCCGTCCTTGTTGAACCTTATCTTCCTGCCAAGTTCGGCGTCCAATCCAACAAGTTTCTTTAGGATTTTCCAGAGATCTCTTGCTCGCTCTGTGTTCGGCAAAACATGCCCCTTAGCATATCTGCTCAGAACTGTAACAGGAAGACCCGTCTTGCTTGATAACTCGCGGTATGTGTAATGGTTCTTCGCGGCTTGAAGCAGCTCTATTGTCATCAATCGAAGCTTCAGCTCCTCCGCGTGTGTACTCGATCTCTTCATCTAATATGCACCAACAAGTCAAATGATAAGCTTAGTGCGGTCTATTTTTAACTCAAGGCAATATATGTATTCCGTTCAATATTTACATTTTCCGTCTGGTCTGGTGACGTTAGGCCACTTTCTCTTCCTGAACAGCTTCAGTCCGTCTATTTCTGTGATGTATTAAAACCCTGATTCAAAATGTGGCGGGCCCGCGGGGAATTGAACCCCGGATCTCCGGCTCTCCTCCATCCGCGGTAGAAGGCCGGCGCCTTATCCAGACTAGGCCACGAGCCCTTCCGTCGATCTCAGATTCTGGAGATCAACGAATATAATCTTTTCATCTACTCGTTTCAGAGAGAAGAACATCTTGATGGCTCTGAAGTTACTCGATGTAGATCGCGGGGCGATATGGTCTTGCTGATTCCGCTCTTTTCTTGTGATCTTCATGCTGCCTGTCATCTTCACTATGAGCGTAGATTTCAGCGTCGAATTCACGTTCAAAGAAGTGTTGAGCTTGCTTCAGCGCTTGAGTTTCGTTCATTGCCCCGACTTGTAGCTCTCGGCGTCTTTTGTCATCAGGCATCCTGTTTGCTTCATCCACAATCTGACGTGCGAATTTCGCAACTTCTCTTGCGGCTTTCTTCAGCTCTGGGTCTTTCATCAGATCTTTCATTAAACTGCTCAAGTCTATCTTCTTGGATAACGATTGCTCTAAAGCCTTCAGATAAGCCTTCCATTTCCAAGGTGAGGCTGAGTAATAGTAGATTCTCTTTGGAACCATCTTGGTTGCCCGTAGAATATTGGATGTGTCCTCTAACACGTTTTTGACTAGCTCTTCAGTCTCTTCTGCCCTGATGTTGACCTTGTCTTCGTCATGTTCCGGCCATTCGGCTAGTGATATGAAGCCTTCTTTGCCCATCTTGCTCCAGATTTCCTCGCAGATGTGTGGGGCAAATGGGGCGAATAGGCGGGTCCATACTTCTAAGATTTGCTTTTGGGTTTCTGTATTGATCTTCTCCTTTCTGCGTCTGTACCATCTGATGTCGTTCCAGATCTCGTAAAAGGCGTTTTCTATCGCTGTTCTTGTCTTCAGTGTCTCCATGCTTTCTGTGACCTTCCTTATTCGGTGTTGCAGTGTGCTGATTAGCCATTCTTCCAAATGGTCTCTTTCAGTAGCGCCTTCTGATTCGAAGGTGCTTTTTGCCAGGTTGTAGAATGATTCAAGCTTATTTCCAACATCACGAACGTTTTCTCTTCTCCAATCCGGATCATCCATGCCTTCGGCACATAGGAGCAGCGCACAGCGTGTGGCGTCAGCGCCGTACTCGCCGAGGGCGCCTCTCAACGTTGCGAAGTTCCCCTTCGATTTCGACATCTTCTCGCCCTCGAGCATCAGCCACCCGTTTACTCCTATTGCTCTCGGTAGGTGTTCAGGAAACAATGCAGTGTGGTGGAAGAGGAAGAATGTCAGGTGGTTTGGAACAAGCTCCTTAGCTGAGTTTCTCAGGTCTACTGGATACCAGTATAGGAACTCCCTTCGCATATCCTTCAACTCTTGGCTGCTAATACCCGATTCTTCAGCTACTCCCTCAAGATTGCCTTTACCATAGAATATGTGATCGAAAACTAGGGGGGTCAGCTGTTCTGGCTTTATGTTGTGTTCTTTGATGTGCTTGTTTATTGTGTAAAAGGCCATGTATACTGTTGAGTCACTTAGGGTTTCCACCATCCAGTCGGGGCTCCACGGAAGCGGTGTGCCTAGCCCGGTCTTTCTGGCACAAGCCCAATCTCTCAGCCAGTCGATAATGTTCAAAAACCATTGCATTGCTGATTCAGGATAGACCAAAGCCTTTCGCAGTGCAGTTCTCGTCTTCTCCTTCCAAACCTCATCCGAGTATCTTAGAAACCATTGACCCTCAAGTATCTTTACGATGCACGGCGTCAAACATCGGCAGGTGACTGGCTGTGGCAAGTCATACATTGAATCTGCAATACTCTTCTTCTTGAAGTCTTCTATCAAACGGTCCTTCACTTCGTAGACCCTACTCCCAGCGTATTTACCGCAGATTTCCTTCAAGATGCCACCGTGAAATTCCTTCTTATACAGCAGTTTCGTTGCCTCCTCAGCCTTTGGATCACTCTGGTCCTTTACTCTCAATTGTTCCACTATCTCTACAGCAGGAAAATCACCAAAGCCCTCTACTTCAATCATGGAGATCGGCCGGATGCTCCTAACCTCATCGGTATCGACATTGAATTCTTTCAGCGACTCGGGTTTCTCTTGCAGGTCTCTCAAGGCTACCCAATCGTATGGTGCATGTGCGGGGACGCTGTATACGACTCCGGTGGCGTGATCGGGGCTTACGAACCAGCCGGGTAATATGGGCAGTTCATTGTCGTTGATCGGGTTGATGAAACGCTTTCCAATGATTTCTCTGCCTTTGAATCGACTGGTTATCTCGACTTTTCGATTCTGTTCTTTCAGTTTGCCAGCGGCCTTCTCGCTTACTATCCATTGTTCACCGTCAACATCAGCCTTGACGTAGGTTGCGTCTGGGTGTATCCACATGTTTGTTACGCCATAGATTGTTTCGGGTCTGAAGGTTGCTGCAGGCAGATATGCATCGTCTATTCTGAATTTGATGAGCGTGTATTCTTCGGGGGATACCCCTACGCCTTCCTGTCTATCATGATCCCCGGTGGGGCTTTCACAGTGTGGACACCAGACCACAGGATGTGTTCCCTTGGCGACGTATCCCTTCTCTCTCAATCTCTGATACTGCCACTCAATGAACTTGTTGAATGTTGGGCTTGCGGTACGGAACTCTCTCCTCCAATCTATTGAGAAGCCTGCTCGTCTCACGGTCTCTCTGTTCTCGTTCGTGTAGTATGAAGCCATGTATGCTGGATCAATGAATCTCTTCAGGTCATCTTCTGAGACGCCATCAATTTCTCTCAGCGGGCGGATGAACTCTTCGTCTCCAAGCTTGACCCGCTCGCTCGCCCCCGCTATCGTCTGTCCAGTCCAATGCCAAGCCCAAGGAAACAAGACGTTGTAACCTTGCATTCGCTTGAATCGTGCATAGGCGTCAACTCGCGTGGCTGTAAAAGCGTGGCCCACATGAAATGGACCGTTGACGTATGAGTAGGGGAAAGTTATGAAACGCTTCTCTCGATTGGAATCCGGATCAGCCGCGAATATCTTCTCCCGTTCCCACGCTTCTCGCCACTTCTCTTCGATCTGCCTCAAAATCTCCATGAAAGCCCTTGTGTTGCCTTGAGGATTAAAAGCCTTGCTAATTTTCGGAGAGGAAACGATCCCTCAAGTTTAACACCGAAGACTCTAGTGAAGGTTCTCTCTTTAATCTCTTATGGTTTTGAGCATTGCGAGGGGAGTTCTTCTGCGCGCTCATCTTATCCTTGTGGTTGGAACGTATTTTCGAGCCGCTTCGAGAAAGGAGACAATCTCATCATCAGCGAAAGGCTTCAATTCACTGAAGGCGGGGTCTAGTGTCTTCTTTCCTACACTCACGTCAAACCTCTGTAGAACATATTTCTTGCAGCCTTTTATGTCGCGGCTTATCTCCTCTATGTCTTCTTCGCCGTGAAGAGTTGGAACAACTGTGGTTCGGAACTCGTAATCAACTCTGGAAGCTAATAATACTCCAATTGTTTCCTTCACTTCCCTCAGAGCATTCTCTGAGTCAACACCAATTGCTCTTGAATACTTATGCGCTGTGAGCGGGGCTTTAATGTCAGCAGCAATGTAGTCGACAATTCGCTCTTCGATCAGGCCTTCAACCATCTGTGGATTGGTTCCATTAGTGTCTAGCTTCACTGGCAAACCAATATTCTTTATTCTGGAACATAATTCTGGAAGGTCGCTGTGAAGCGTGGGTTCTCCACCAGTGATACACACACCGTCCAGCCAATCTCTCTTGCTCGTCAGGTAGCTCTCCACACGCTCGAAGGGGATAGTTTTCTCCTTTCCAGGGCAAAGAACGAGAGTATAATTGTGGCAGTAGGGACATCGAAAGTTGCATCTGGGGAGGAAGATGACTGAGGTGAGTTTTCCGTCCCAATCTACAAGACTGAGATCAACAAATCCCTTGATCTCCATCCCCAAATGGTCTCCCGTGAGCCTGTGCATCTAATGGAAACTGCCGGCTTTTCTATGTTGCGTGATTGACTATGTGCAATAGGCTTAGAGAACTTGCGAGTTACGCTATCATATTCTCCTCACTAATGCGGAAACCATTAGGGGCAGTATAGATGTCGCTTCGCCCCAGACGAAAACTTTCTCCGCTTCTTCCTTGACCTTGCCCCACGACACCGCCTCTCTTGGCGTCGCTCCAGACAAAGAACCATCCAATTCAATAGCACTTGTCAAATATACAGCGTAGTCCAAGCCTCCTCTAAACTGGTTCCACCAGATAGTGTGATGTTTGCTAATCCCTCCCCCGATTATTAGGGCTCCGCTTCTTCCTGCTTCCCAAATCCGATCGTTCAGCAACTGCTCATCTCTGAGCACGTTGATTCTGAAATCTCTGTTCTGAGAGAACATCCATAACTGATATCCGATCATCCCATCAGTGATCCCTGGAACTATGATTGGGATCTTGTTTCGTGTTGCCCAATAGATTATCGAGTTTTTGTCCTCCAATCTTTCCCCGAATTCCCAGATCAACTCGTAGGTCGCCAATTCTCTCTTCTCCATGTAAATTCCGCTCAGAAACTCCTGGACCTTTGCTTCTACTCTTTCGGCATAAACCTCGTGTGGAACAAGAACATTACCCAATCGGCTGTAACCCTTCTCTTTCACCTCTTTGTCATTAAGTTCAAAGGATCCTTGATAGTAATCCCCCCAACACCTCGCCAGATCGTGATCTAGAGTGCCACAGGTCGTGATTACAAGATCGAACCACCTTCGCTTCACCATCTCTCTAAAGATACCCCTCATACCTGTTGCCACGAGGCAAGCAGGGAAAGACAGAAAATTCAGTGATTTCTCATCTTTGATCATCCGCTCTAGAATCCCCGTCGCTTCGGCTACTTTGTTTCCTTGAAAGCCACCAAGTTCTTCCATCTGCTGCAGAATTTCCCAGGAATCCGCCGAGTCTCTTATCTCAAAATCTTTAACTTTCTTCATCAAGTTAGATTGTGTTGTGATCTATGATTTAAGGTTGATCAGGAGTAGCCCGGGGATTCGATTGGTAGTATCTGCAGAATCGGGACTCTATCGGATTCTGCATGTCTCTATACATTTAGAAAGGTATTTTAATTCATAACGCTACCTAATTCTGAAATGTCTGCGCAAGACCCAGCAAAAAGCGTTACTCTACCTCAGCAACCAGAATGTAATATCGGTACGATAGGTCATGTCGACCACGGAAAGACTACGCTTGTACAGGCTATAACAGGCGTCTGGGCAGCCAGACACAGCGAGGAATTAAGAAGAGGAATCACGATCAAGTTAGGCTACGCCGACGCCCCCATCTACAAATGTCCGGAATGTAAGCCACCAGAATCATATTCAGCAAAACCAACCTGCCCCCATTGCGGCGGTCCAGCCGAGTTCATCCGAGCAGTCAGCTTTGTAGACGCGCCAGGTCACGAAGCGCTTATGGCAACGATGCTCTCCGGCGCAGCAGTTATGGACGGAGCCATACTAGTCATAGCGGCCGATGAACCTTGTCCGCAGCCACAGACTCGTGAGCACCTAGCTGCGATAAGAGTCGCTGGAGTCAAGAATCTTATTATAGCCCAGAACAAGATCGACATAGTTGAAGAGAAACAGGTGCTCCAGAACCACAACGAAATAATCGATTTTGTCAAGGGCACCCCGGCTCAAGATGCACCCATAATCCCTATCTCCGCTCAGCACGCCCTAAACATTGACGCCGTGATCCAAGCGTTAGAGGAATACATTCCGACACCTCAACGCGATCCCGCAAAGCCCCCAAGAATGAACGTTGTACGCTCCTTCGACATAAATAAACCTGGAGCTACTGCAGAGAAACTGTCAGGAGGAGTACTTGGAGGCACAATCTTTCAGGGGAAATTCAAGCTAGAAGAGGAGATAGAAATCCGCCCAGGAATCAGAGTTGAAGAACACGGAAAGACGAGTCATCAGCCTCTCTTCACAAAGATAGTTAGCCTTCACGCAGGGGGAAGGACAGTAAAAGAGGCTAAATCCGGCGGCTTGGTAGGCGTAGGAACCCTTCTGGATCCATCACTAACCAAGGCTGACGGCTTGATCGGAAATCTAGTGGGAAAACCTCAGACGCTTCCACCTGCCTTATCGGAGTTATCGCTGGATATGCATCTCTTTGAACGCGCCGTAGGAACGAAGGAATTGGCGGAGGTTGACAAAGTACGCATGAACGAACAGCTTCTTCTTGACGTAGGAACAGCCATAACCTTAGGAAAAGTCACCTCAGCAAAGAATAACTCTGTTACTCTCCAACTCGCGCGACCCATATGTGCTGAAAAGGGGTTTAGAGCCGCCATCAGCAGAAAGATCACTGGAAGATGGCGACTTATAGGCTACGGAGAAATAGTGGGCTAACGCGAATACGCGCGCAACAAGGGAAAGATTGGAACCGAAATTCGGAGCATTGCGGGGAGAAACTTGACTGTAGAAGTGATTATTGACTCGAATTTCCTCTTCATCCCCTCACAATTCGGCATAGATATATTTGAAGAAATAGAAGGGCTTCTAGCACGGTGCGTTGACCCAGTTCTTCTCTCACCAATCTATCAGGAGATTCAGAAACTGGCGGAGAGTAACTCTCCGAAGAAGAGACAACAGGCATCTTTGACGCTCAAGCTTGCCAAAAAGTGCCGCTTAGTCCAAGTTGGGAGAAGTGATGAGGAGACCTGTGATGACGTGATTGTTCGAGTTGCAGAGGAATGGCATTGCCCAGTTGCCACAAATGATGGCCCACTCAGAAAAAGGCTAAGGAATATAAATTTGCCCGTAATCTATCTGAGGCAGAAGTCCCATTTAGAGATGGAGGGCAGCCTGTATTAAGAAACATACTGAGATAAGTTTATCAATCAACAAATCATGTGGAGAATAGTCATGTTCAAGCTCGTTACAGTGGAAGACACGATTCGCATTCCACCAGAGAAATTTGGTGAACCCATCGAGAAGGTAGGCCATGAACAATTGCGGATGAAGTATGAGGGAATGATCGATGTGGAACTGGGTTACATAGTAGCCGTAACGGATATTGACGTCAAACCAAAAGGCAAGATCATGCCAGGTGACGGAGCCACCTATCACAAGACCGAATTCTCTCTCCTCACATTCCATCCAAAAATCCAAGAGGTGATCGAAGGAGAGGTTGTTGAGATCGCCGATTTCGGAGCCTTCGTCCGCGTTGGACCCATAGATGCCCTGCTTCACGTATCCCAACTGCTAGACGACTATATCTCCTACGACGAGAAACAAGGGGTACTCATGGGCAAAGAGACAAAGAGAAAACTAGTCACGGGAGATCACGTGCGGGTTCGCGTAACCGCCATCTCACTTGGGCGCGGAGGGGGATCTGGAAAGATCGGAGTAACTGCAAGGCAGCCCTTTCTTGGAAAGATTGAATGGATTAGAAGGGATCTAGAAAAAATGAAGAGTGCTAAAGCGAAAATGGAGAAGCCTGAAACATGACAGAGAAAGCCTGTCGCCAATGCCACTTGATATCTCAAGGTTCCACTTGTCCAGACTGCAAAAACACCAGTCTCAGCGACGATTTCAGCGGCGTGGTCATAATTCTTGACCCGAAAGACTCAGCCATAGCTCATGCAATGAAAGTGGAGAAGAAGGGCAGATATGCCCTGCGCGTAAGGTGATTTGGAATACGCATTCTAACGCCCACGCTACGCAGGAAACTGAAGTCTCCACTTGGACTGTTGATCAAGGGCTCATTCAACGAAACGATGGAAAGGTTGAGAGAACTCATCGATAGAGAAAACCCTTCGATTCTCATTTCGGTTGGCGATGTTGTTTCCGACAACATGATAAGACACAACATCCAGCCCGAAATATCGATTGTAGATAACAAGATTATGAGGAGAAAAATAGAGCCGATCCAAGTGAGTGTGAGCCAAACCTTACAGCTAAGAAACCCGGCGGGGACATTAACTGAAGAGGCTTGGACCATTATGCAGAAGGCGCTCGAGGAGAAGACACATACGAGGGTGCTAGTCAACGGAGAAGAAGACCTCCTAACTCTCATAGCGGTGCTCTGCGCGCCAGAAAACTCAATGGTGATTTATGGACAGCCGCAGAAGGGAATCGTCGCTGTGAGAGTCACAGAGCAAAAGAGAGAACAGGTACGCCAAATAGTAGATGCGATGGAAGTCTGCGAAAGCTTAAAGTAAAGCACCGCATCAAAGTCACCGACATAACAGGAAGAATGCTTCATGAAGATCGAAATCACATCGCAGAATCAGAACCCACTACTGAAAAGGAGAGAGCTGGCTTTTCGGATTGAACATAAGGAAACTGAAGGAACGCCTCCACGTATAGAAATGAGGAAGAAGCTTGCATCAAAGCTGAAAACGGATATTGAACTAGTTTATGTTAGAAGAATCGAGACGCAAACTGGAACAATGATTACTATTGGTGAGGCAACCGCCTACGATTCAGTTGAACAAGCAAGACTCTTGGAGCCCAAACATATTGTTGTCAGAAATACACCTCAGAAGAAAGCTGAAGAAGAGAAGGAAGAGAGAAAGGTAGAGAAAGAAGAGGAGAAGAAGGAAAAGGAAGAAGGGAAGTCAGAAGGAGAGGAAACAAGTGGCTGAAAAGCCTGAAGAGGAAGGGACAGAGAAGGAAAAAGAGAGGAAAAGCGTCTTCTCCCACTATAGGATTGAAGGCGAAAAACTTGAGAGACTTCTTCCATTCTGTGAAAGATGTGGACCGGGATATTTTATGGCGGATCATAGCGACCGCTACACCTGCGGACACTGCGGCTTTACTCGTTACAAGAGAACGGAAGCCGACCAGTGATACATTTCTAGTCCACGAAGTCCTTACATGTTCTCGAGGCGCGTAGTTGGTTCAAGTAAACGTCTTTATTTACGACATCTCCGCAGAGCGTCTCTGGGATGTCGAGAAACCCATTCCGCCGGTTAGGGTCTCTACAAATCTCAACGTCGTCGCGATAAGCAAGAAGCCGAAAGGCAAATTGGAGATTCCTTTTGTATAAAAAATCAATCAAATGCCAGCGGCGGTTCAAATCAGCGTCAAGGGTAAAGCTCATACCACAGGCGCCAAGGATGATTCCAAGAGAATCCGCGGTGCATATGAGGAGAAGAAGCCGCCACCTCCCATCGTTGCGCAATCTATCTCCAATGTCGCATTCCTGGAATTCGTGATTATATCCAGAACTCTCAGGATCCCCCCCACCTATTCCCCTGCAGAAAATCCCGTCGGTCCAGAAAAGGAAAATTCCAGAACCCTCTAACCAAGCCTAAGCTCGTCATAATGATTACTTTCACCTCTGTCTCAAACTCCAGAATCTTATTATCTGCTACTTCAGGGGGACATACATTGAAGATCTTGATGCACCGATTCCTGGTGATCCGTGCTTGACGAACTTGTTGGTGATAGCAAACTCGCCCAGGTAGTGACCAATCATTTCGGGTGTGATCTCTAATGTGCTGAACTCCTTCCCGTTGTGGACTAGGACAGTGACATCAATCATCTCCGGAAGGATTATCATATCTCGAGCGTGTGTTTTGACAACTGCCTTCTCTCCTTCCTTCTGAGTTTCCTTCACCCTACGGATGCTTTCAAGCAGGATTCTCTGGTCTCTTGTGAGCCCACGTCTCAGGCTTCGACGCTGTCTTGATGGAAGCAAGTGGATAAAATCGTCCATCGACATAGCTTGAATCTCTTCAAATGTATGGCCTCGATAGGTGAACTTCCTAGGCATTTCTTTCCTCTTTGTCAATTCAGGTTTTCCGTGTTTATTAAACGTTTCCAGCTCTGCTTATGTCACAGTTGATGTTTCTCTTGTACCGATGTTGTATGCAATGTATACACTGTTTCGAGGGCGAAATCGCTTCCTCGGGGTCAACGAACGTCGCTGCCTGGGAACTAGAGCCATCGCGCTCACAGACCACTACTTACAAGTCTTAGATTTACAAGAGTAAGCCCGCAAGTTTATGATTCTCCGCTTTTGAAGAGGCTTATCAGTCTTGGCATCAGCTCTGTACCACGCGTCAAGATGCCCAGGTCTCCCTTCCTGCAATCTCTCTCCGAAAATTTCTTAACATGGTCCCCTCTGATTCTGTTGCCTGCGACTAGTATTGGAACAGGGTCATCGCTGTGAGCTTTGAGTTTACAGGGTGTCGAGTGATCTGCTGTTACGCAGAGAATGCAGCTCGCCATGTTTATTTTGGGCAAGAGATTCCCGAAGAAGAATCTGTCAACTCCGGCGATAATCTGCTTTTTAAGATGCGGCTTTCCATCATGTCCTGGCTCGTCTGGGCCTTTGATGTGCATGTAGAAACAGTCGAAAGAAGGCAAGTGGTGAAGAAGCTTCTTCACTCTTGTTATGGAGTCTTTTCTCACGCTACTGGTCGGAAGAGGTACGTCTATCAGTTCCAGATTTGCCGCTTTTGCTATTCCCTTCTCAATCGGCATATCGGCTAGACAAGCAAAACTGACACCATATCTTTCGTTGGCCTTGACCAATCTTGGCAGGCTGCTGCCCGCGTCTCTAGTGAGTATCAGATTTGCGGGGAGTCTCCCTTCTTTGGCTCTCAACTTGTTGATTTCGTGATCCGCAAGGATAGTGTGACTCTTCTCTACGAATTCATTCACGAGTCTGGCTGATGCCTTTGCTTCCTCGGTTTCATTTAGCGGCCTACATTCTTTGAGGATCATTTCCACCTTGGTCTTCGCCACTCCAAGACCTTCGACTCTGGAGTATGCTGGATCGGTGTTCGTGATCTGTCCCGAGAGAAACATCCGTCTGCTTCGTATGACAAGGACTGCCCTGTGTCCTGTTGTATTCTTGAATTCAAGTTCTGCAAGGTTGGACTTCAGTTTCACTCTTTCGTTTATGGCTTCTGAAAGTTTTGCAGCCTCTCTGGTTGTTATGTCTCTCCCAACTCTTCTATCGACTATCCTTTTTTCTTTCCCTAGCGTTGCAAAGTTGCATCTCAAGGCGAGATCGCCATCTGCAATTTTCAAATCTGCGCCGTGAGCTTCCAGAGGTCCTCGGTGAGCCTTGGATTTGAAGGGATCGTACCCTAGTATCGAGAGGACCGCCACATCACTTTCCGGGGCTATTCCCTTCCTAACTGGATACATCAGGCCAGTCTTCCCCCTTTCAGCCAAGGAGTCCATATATGGCGTTTCTGCAGCTTCAAGAGGAGTCTTGTTTTCGAACTCTTCGATGGGAAGGCCACCCATGCCATCAATAACCACGTAGATCAGCTTCAAATATCTCTACCTTCATGAGATAGGCGAAAGTTAATGTATAGCGTTTCTTAAATGTGTCTATTCCACTGAAACAGGTGACGGTTGAGTGAACTTATGGAAACAGAAGACGAACTTGAGAGAATTAGACAGAAGAAGCTAAGGCAAATGATTGAAAGAGCCGCGAAGACTTCGGACAAACCTGTTGAGGTGAATGATGCAACTCTTGAAGAAACAATTCAGGATAATCCCCTAGTGGTAATTGACTGCTGGGCGCCCTGGTGTGGCCCATGCCAAATAGTTGCACCAGTAATAGAGGAGCTTGCGCGTGATTATGCGGGTAAAATCTTGTTTGGGAAACTGAACGTGGATGAGAATCAGGGAGTCGCCACGCGATATCAAATAATGGGCATCCCAACACTCCTCATTTTCAAGAATGAGAAACTTGTTGATAGAATCGTCGGTGCAATGCCTCGCCCTGTGTTGGAGGAGAAAATGGCAAGGTATCTCGAATAGACAAGTAGATATAACGCCCGCGCGCGCGAAATATTGAGACATTCGAAATGTCAAGCTGGATGATTCAAGAAACTATGGACAGTTTGACCGACTTGACACCTCTCTTCGTTTTTAGCCTTCTGACGAGATCTATAATCTCTTCAGCCTTGCCCTTCACCGCTATAGTTTCAAGGCAGTTTCGCTCGCTCAAATGGATGTGCATTGATGAGTAAATCACGTTGGAATGTTCATGTTGAGCATCTATTAGAGACGCATCCAAACCCTTTGCCTCATGGTCATAGAGCATCACAAGGACACCGACTCTTGTTCCCTTCTGTTCCTGAATCCACCTATATTCATTCACAAGGACCCTGACCGAGTCCTGAATTGCCTTCGACCTGCTCTCATAACCCATATCTTGGAGTAGCTTATCGAGTTCTTTCAGTAGATCAGGAGGAAAAGTGACGCCGACACGGATGATTTTGCTCATGTTTTCTCCCGTTTAGGTTGTTTGTTATGTTGTCATAAAGCTTTTTTTGAAGTGGGACAGTATGAAGCTCACTCACAGTCTTCAGAAAGACGTGCAGCAACAACCTAACATATATGCATATTTGGAGCCTCAAAGATTCTAAGAGAGTGCCGGATCAGAGGCAAAAGTTGGTCTAGAGTGCCTAGTCTTGCTGCCATGTGCGGGGTTGAGCATTGCAGATGTGGGATCTTGCCGATCTCATACTTCAACAAAAGTTATATTGACTATATGAACATAGAAGACCGCTGGTGAATCGGATTGGTGGAAAAAGCTACTGTTGTTGGTGGAGTTCTTGTTGCTCTGGTCGTTGGCGTCGTTGCTGGATACTTCGTTGGGGATTATCTTGGATACGAGAGAGGAAGAGAGATTGGCGTCACTTGGAATAACATTGTAGAGAGGGGAACGATTACGGTTGCAAGCTCTCCTGACTGGCCTCCCTTCGAATATTTGGACCCAGTGACAGAGGAGTTCGTGGGTTTTGAGGTTGACATAATGGAGGAAGCCATGAGCCGCCTGAGTCAGGAAGAAGGTGTGACCATAGCTGTGGAGTGGGTGTCAACCCCTTTTGGAGCCATCAAAGAAGCCATTGTGGCTAAGACAGCAGATTTGGGAGTAAGCGGGTTCAGCATCACTCCGGATAGATTGATGGAAGTACAGTTCACTTGTCCACACTCTATCACAGATGCTCAGATATTGACGTTGAATACAACAGTCACAGCCACAGGAATTCCAGCTGAAGGATTGGAGAGCGTTGCAGAGCTGACGGATTATGGCTTAAGCTGTGGAGTAGAGGGAGGGACAACACAAGAAGAAGAACTGATTGCAGCGGGAGTGGATACAATACCTTTTGTGGATTATTGGGCAGCGATGGATGATATGGTGGCAGGAGGAGTGGACACCGTCTACGCTGAGACACCTGTATCATATTTCTGGATAGAAGATTATGGTGCGCAAGACCCCCCCATCGGAATGCAGATAATCTTCTCAAGACCATATTGGCCAGTAGGATTCATGGCTCACAAGGGTTCTGATGAACTTGTCGAGAAAATAAGTGGTGTGATCGCAGAACTCCATTCCGAAGGCTGGATAGACGAAAAAGTAACAGAATACGGAATGAGATACTAGTAGACACCCCTCAAGCAAGGAAAAGATACAAACAGTACAACCTCCCCCTTTTTGTGCGATTTGAGGGTTTCAGGTAGGGCAGAGTTCGTCGTCACAAGGTAGAATTACATAACGCGTGAATAGACTTGAATGCTCTTGAGCAGCTAATCTTCCTATTAGAGGGAGTACAGATAACGCTTTCAGTCTCAGTTTTCGCGTTCCTCTTGGGAATTGCAACAGGTATCCCAATGATGTTGCTTCGGGCCTTTGGAGGAAAGCTTTGGGAGTTGATAGTTGAGGGATATGAAAAGGTACTTAGAGGAGTGCCAATTGTAATCTTAATGCTCCTCTTCTATTTCGGGATAGGAGTCCGTGTCCCCTTTCTCAGAGACCCATTCGTTTCAGCAGCTCTAGCCTTGGGGATAAGGAGTGGTGCCTATCAATCTCAGATATTCAAGGGAGCGATGAGGGGAGTGGGGGAGGATCAGATGACAGCTGCTAGAGCCCTAGGGATGTCAAAGCTCAAAGCCTTCCGACATGTGGTGTTGCCTCAAATGTTCATCATAGCCTCGGCAGGGTTAGGTAGCGAGTATGCACTTATAGTGAAGGACTCGGCATATGCGTTTTTTCTCGGCGGCGGATTACTAGATGTAATAACGCGTGCGGACATACTAAGAGCCTATGCCCTGACCGAGCATTGGGAATACCCCTACTTCGCTTACATTCCCACAGCCCTCATTTACATCGCGCTTACCTTCCCTTTGGCAACATACCTTGATCGGTGGGGAAGCAGAAGGAAGAAGAAGCTGGGTATATAGGTGAAGGAAATGCCCGATGTTGTGGCTGAGGCTGAGAATGTATGGATGGAGTACAAGGATATTATAGCGTTGAGAGATGTTTCCCTTCAAGTGGGAGAGGGAAAAATAAAGGTCTTGTTCGGTCCTAGCGGCTCCGGAAAGAGTACTCTCCTCAGATGTCTGGCCATGTTGACCAAACCAACTAGAGGAAAGGTCTTTCTGAGGGGGGAGGAACTGACCAGTCCTGAAGCAGACATCGACAAAGCAAGGGCGAAAATAGGGTTTGTGTTTCAGAATATCTTGTTGTTCCACCATTTACGTGCCTTGGGAAACGTGACTCTTGGACTCAGAAGAGTTTTAGGTCTGCCCAAGCAGGAAGCTAGGGAGAAGGCTATGAAAGCCTTGAGAGAAGTAAGGATGGAGAGATGGGTTGACCACTATCCAGCTGAACTATCTGGAGGGCAGCAGCAGAGAGTTGGGATAGCTAGAGCCCTTGCTATGGAACCTGAGATTATATTGTTTGATGAACCGACGTCATCCCTTGATCCGGAGTTGAAGGGAGAAGTCCTGGATGCAATGAAAGACCTAGCAAAAAAGGGAAGGACCATGCTGATAGCTACTCACGAGATGCACTTCGCCCGTGAAGCAGCTGACGAAATGATATTCCAAGATGAGGGAAGAATAATCGAGCGAGGTACTCCCAAGCATTTTTTCACAAATCCTTCAACCGACAGAGCAAGAAGATTCCTAGCCAGACTCGTAAGAGAAGGCCAATCGAATGTATGAATTCATACCGAAATACCTGCCTTTCTTCCTCAAGGGTCTGCAACACTCATTCATACTAGCTCTCGTGCCATTGGCCCTGGGTTTTCTAGTAGGGCTTCTCGCCGCATTAGCAGATGTATATAGAGGAAGAACCGCCTCAACATTAATCAGTATATACGTCGAATTCTTCCGAGGAAGCCCACTCATAGTACAGGCCATTCTATTCTACTGGTTCATACCTCAAGATCTTCTCGGTATGCGGATAGACCGACTTATGGCAGCATTGCTGGTTTTCACACTAAACAGTGGGGCGTACCAAAAGGGCTACATAAAAGGGGCGATAGAGGCAGTCCATGAAGACCAGATGACGGCCGCTAGGGCTCTGGGAATGTCCAAGCTAAAAGCCATCAGGCATGTGGTACTGCCTCAAGCGCTGAGAATAGTGATACCAGGCTGGACTAACGAGTATGCATCTATGTCCAAGAGTACATCGGCTGCACTCGCTATCGGAATCCCAGAACTCGCTAACATTTCCATGTCTGTGGCATCATGGACATTCAGATCCTTCGAAACATACACGTTTACAGCCTTGCTCTATTTCATCTGGATCTTCTTCTCTGTAAAAGTGCTCGAGATGGTGTATGAAAGGGTCAAGATACCAGGATTCGAAGCTTGATAGAAGTGAATCATGGTAGAAGAGAGTATCCCTCAGTTCAGAAGGACTTAGGATTCATAGCTTCTTAGAGGGTCTTGGGCTCGCACACGCGCGCGAAAACGTAAATAGTCCCTAAGAGACTTAACCAAAACGGTGAGAATCGAGTGAAGGTAGCAGTTGCAGGCAAGGGTGGAGTCGGCAAAACTTTAGTGGCTGGTGTCCTGGCTGAGTTCCTAGTTAGAAAGGGATTCAAGGTTCTAGCCATCGACGCCGACCCAGCTCCAAACCTAGCCTTAACATTAGGCATTAAACTCGATGAGGCAGACAGAATTGTTCCTATATCAGAAGAGAAGGAGCTGATACAATCAAAGACCGAGACTGGTTTCGCAGGGGTCTATCGTCTCTCCTTCTCCGTCGATGACGTCATCGAAAAATTCAGTGTGAAGTCGCCTTATGGCGTGAACCTGCTTGTCATGGGCACTGTCAAGTCGGTCGATCAAGGATGTACATGCCCTGCAAACGCTGTGATCAGAGCACTTCTTCGGCACCTCATGGTTGCGCGAGATGAAGCTGTTGTTATGGACACAGAGGCGGGAGTAGAGCACATGGGCAGAGGAACAGCAAGACATGTTGACACGATGCTGATAGTGGCTAATCCAGGAGTGAAATCTTTGGAAACGGCCAGAAGGATATGTGGATTAGCGGAGGAGGCAGGTATAAGGAAGACCTTCTTGGTCGGAAACAAAGTCGCGAACACAAGAGGAGAGCAGGCAATAAGGGAGTTTGCGGCTCGTAATGGAATTCCCCTGTTTGCGTTAATACCCTACGACAATGTATTGCTGAAAGCAGATATGTCCGGTGAGACACCCCTCAAGTACTCTGATTCAAAAAGTCTAGCGACCATCCATGAGCTGGGAGAAGAACTTCTCAAAGGCTTGGATCAATAGTGGTTCTTAAATAATTCCAGTGTGTAAGGATTGCTGATCTAAGGGAGATACAGATCCATGGAACCATCAGAGAAGAGAGTTATCGGTTCTCTCATGTTCTTGTCAGGAATAACCTTCCTCGTCGCGGGCTTGCATACGGGTCAACTGAATTTCATAATGGACATAATGAAGGAAATATTCGAGACAGCCGTTGCTGGGGCTGTCTGAACCAGAGTCATATGAGCCTTTCTGACTGCATACATGTCCTGAAATGGGGGAAGACAGCCGCTTCATGCGCGCGTATAAGATGTCTGTTCCAGTTCAAGCTGTTCTCTCACTGTAGAGTAGATGGTTCTCTATTGTGTGCGCTTGGTTTTCAGGAGTTCCTCAAGCAGACCGATTATCTTTGGATTAGCCCTCACAATATCCATGGATGTAACGATTCCGACAAGCCGTTCATTCTCTACAACTGGGAGTTTCTTGATCTTTCTCCCCGCCATCAGCCTGGCAGCCCTCTCAACGTCCGCATTCCCGCTGACGGTAACCAGCTGAGTAGACATTATTTCCTTGGCCTTAGCCACATCCAAGTCAAAGAATGGGTCCACCAATTCTCGCATGATATCTCGCTCAGTTATGATTCCGACAGGTCTATCCTCCTCAACAACCATTATGGAACCTATTCCGAACTTGTTCATCTTCTCAACCACGTCCCTAACAGTAGAAAACGGTCTAACCGTCTTCACATTTGCGGACATGACATCTCTCACTAAGAGAATCCCAGACATCGCGGTATCCTCAATCCTGCAATTCTCAAGTACCTGTCATTATTAAATCCTTGGCGCGCGACAACTTCTACGTGACCTTTACACTATCTTGGCCCTATGTTCTTGCTTGTCGTACGCAGAGTTAGTCAGCCTGTGCCTTCTCATGCATCTTCTCCAACGTCCACCTGATGGTTGATTTGAGCTCCCTAGACCTCTCTGGCACCACATTTTTTATGGTGATCTCTTGAATCTCATCTCCATCACGGGCGATGTCGTAGGAGAGTATCTTGTCAGGAGTAATCTCGCCTCTTTCAACAGCTTCTCGATCCTTCTCCTGCATCTTCGTCAGAACTCTCTCTACCAAGAAGGACATGAAGGGGGGGGTGTTGATGTCAAGGCTCTTATCATCAGAGAGTACGACCCGCAGCATATTCTCTGCAATGAATAAATTGGCGAGGAGATCGCCGCCCACAGTTTTCAACGGGACAACCCTCGAATCCCCAGCGCGTATCGGAGGCTTCTCCATGGTGGTTGGGGGAGGCTTCAACATCTTCGCCTTCCTGAAACCCTTCTCCAGCAGAGATTTGTCGACATACTCCAGTAGAACCTGCAGTCCTTCCAACTCGGTCTCCGCCTCTTTCACGCGCTTTTCCAGCAAAGCTTTGAGCTCGGCGAGTCGCCTTACCTTTTCACTTTCCTCTTCTCCAGCCATCCCTTTCCAAAACCCCTCTTTGATACTGATGATTTCACGTGCTTATCAAATCTTTCTGCAAGCTAATCTGGTGATAGACCCCGCTATATCAGCTAAGATGTAGGACTTCAACCTTCTGGTTTCGGGTAAATCTCAGGGTTGATTCTTTATGAAGCCGTGAACAACCGAATTCTTGGCTATTCTGATTCTGGGCCAGACCTTTGAGCCTTCATGAAGCCTCGCATAGTCGCCTATTTCGCAGCTGGCACCAAGAATTGACATATCGTCGATCTCGACATTTGAACCCAATCTGCATTTCTCGGCAATAATGCAATTGTTCAGATATGATTCCGTGCCTATCTGAGTCTCTTCATAAACCAAGGATCCAACCACTCTTGCCCTCCTCCCGATTTTCACATTTGATCCTACTACGGAGCCTGCGGCAATCCTTGAGTTGCGGCTTATGACACAACCGTCCCCGATCACCACTGGCCCCATTATCTCCGCCCCATTCTCTATCCTAGTTCCTTCTCCGATCTCGACTGATCCCGAAAGTGAAGCCATCTCGATCTTTGCATTCTCTGCCAGTTTCTTGCCCTTCAGCTTGCTGAGAATCCAGCGGGCAGCTTTCAAGTAGTTTTCGGGAATACCGACGTCGGTCCAGAATCCACGGGCGGAAAATCCATAGATTTTCTCGCCAGAACTCAAGAGCTTCGGGAAGACATCTTTGGCGAAATCGTATTCAACTCCAAAGGGTATGTAATCTAGCACCTCTGGCTCAAGAATGTATAGACCAATATTGGCAAGATCACTGAAGAACTCGTCTTGCTGAGGCTTCTCTTTGAATCTCAGGACTTTGTTGTCTACGTCTAACTGGGCGATTCCAAATTGATGAGGCCGCTCAACCGGGAGGAGAGCTATAGTGGCGATTCCACCCATCTCTCTGTGGAAGCTTAGTATATGTTTGAGTTTTATTTCTGTAATGTTGTCCCCTTGGATAACAGCAAAAGTCTCGTTCAGGTATTTCTCGCTGTTCTTCACTGAGCCAGCAGTTCCTAAGGGTTTCTTTTCTTCAGGATAGACTAGTCTGACTCCAAAGTCTGAGCCGTCACCGAAGTAGTCTATGATTTGCTCTCGACAATAATTCGTGGTAATCAGTATGTCAGCAGATTCCTCGCCGGCTATAGATTCTATGATAAATTGGAGAATGGGCTTGCCGACCAATGGAAGCATGGGTTTAGGCTTGGTGTAGGTAAGAGGTTGCAGTCTTGTTCCATAACCACCTGCCAGTACGATGACTTTCACGTTAACCATCATTGATAGTTGATTTCACTCGGGAATATAAGAGAGCACTTCGGCGCCGCCTTCTAGTGAAGACCTGAATCATCCACCACGCACTTGGTGCAACGGTTTTAGCTTGACTCCGCATCTATCCTCTAAGAAGTTCTCGAACTCTTGGAAGACAGGGCTCGCTGTCATGTTCAACTTCACACATACAGGTTTACCCTCATAAGCCCAACTCAAGTCGTATATGGCGGTTTTCTTAGACAGTTCAGGACTATTTGCGATCCAATCTATCAGTCCTTCTGGTGGCGCTCGAGGAAATAGCCAAGCCGTGTACGATACATCTACAACCCGGTAAGAAACGCCATGTTGAATAGCGCATTTCTGGTTAATGGCGACTTTTTCGAATGTTGATGGGTGAATCGTTTGAATCCAGAGGAAGTTGTGGTAGTCATCATTAGTCCTTATCCAATCTTCATGTTCAGAGATCTTCCAACCCCGCGATTGACACAATTCCTTAAAACTCTTGAGAAGATCCCATATCTTTGGAATAGACAAAACACTACTCATAAAATGCACCAATCAACCAATTCTATAGAAGTATCTTCTACGTGGATTGATTTAAGGTTAATCTACAAGGAGATTGCCAAAGGAATGTCGGAAAGATTGGGGTTTCCTGAGAAAAACTCGGAAATGAATATATTTTTGCCACAATTTTCCGGATTATTTCTTTAAAAACCTACAAGAATTTATTCACTTTTCAGACAACAAGGAATATAATTGTAGGAGGTTCATATATTGATCACGTTGAGGTCGAGATCGTGAAGACGAGAGGAGGAGTGGTGGTTCTCGACGAGTTAGACCTGAAGATTCTCCAAGCCTTGCAGGAAGATTCGAAGCAGACTTACACAGAGATTGGTCACATCTTGAGCGTGGCACATTCCACCGTTTACGATCGCATCAGAAAGATGGAGAAGAGTAACATTATCAGAAACTACACCACAATCTTAGACCTCGAGAAGGCTGGAGTGAGACATGTCACGGCAATCATGACGATATTCACAGATCCGAAAGAAAGCGAAAACGTTGCAGAAAGACTATCAGAGCTGGAAGAAGTTTTGGAGGTCTCAACATCCCTCTCAGAGGAACTATTGATAATAGCCAAGGTGATTGCCAGAGATCAAGAGAGCCTTCATTCACTCATCGCACAATCAATTGCACCCCTTCCCGGCGTATTAAGAATCCGAACATCAATCATCACAAGAAAATACAAAGAGAAAAGCCCGAATAATTTCCTACTATCACGGGAGCAGTGATTATTGGAAATCGACGCACACAGAAGGCTATTTATTAATAGACTTCACACTAACTTGAGAATGAGGGACCCTAAGAAATGAGGACCTCCCCCGCCTCCAAGATTCTCAGA
>CP070826.1:874423-885050 GCA_020344435.1 Candidatus Bathyarchaeota archaeon
AGAAAGCGTGAATACCAGTGCAACACTTAAGCTTAACAATGCTAACTTTCTCATAGTCATATCACCTCCTCTCTTGCTCTTCTAAACATCCTCGTTATGGATTCAACAGGCTAATAAAATCATATGGAAAATCCTAGTCGATTTTCTAGAATGCTGAAGCTGATAGTTTAGATAAGCTAAAATGCATGTGGAGAATTATCTTCTATATGGATGAAATCCAGTGAGTGTCACAGTCCGATTATTGAGAACGCTTGCTATCACATGTTTAGTCTGTCTGACAAGCATTACTCCATCCTCTTTTGGATATACACCGTCGTTGGCTTCAGATGACGATTATGCGCTCTTCAAGGTCCATTTGGAAGGAGCCGCGTCTTATCGAGAGATACTACGCGCGGGCATTGACATAATCGAATTCAACCCAGCCAATCTGAAAGTATTCGCTTCAACAGAAGAGATTTTCTGGTTGAATAGTATAGGATTTCGGATTGAAAGAACGGATCTGTCTGAAGTGATAGACCCCTCCGTCTTCGGATTGGCTGGCGCGGGGCTGTATCACACCTATGAAGAAGTGGAGTTGGAGTTGCATCAAGTTGAATCGAATCACAATGATATCGCAAAGGTCTATGACATTGGAGACAGCATCGAGGGCAGAGAGATCTGGGCGATCAAAATCTCGGACAATCCAACCCAAGAAGAAGCTGGTGAACCAGATGTTCTGTACATGGGGGCACATCACGCAAGAGAATGGATATCCGTCGAGATTCCAATGTACTTGGTAAACTTCTTAGTGGACAACTATGACAATGACCCTAGAATCAAACGGTTAGTAGATGAGAGGGAGACCTGGATTGTGCCAATGGTTAATCCTGATGGAGTAGAATACTCCCAGAGAGAGTATCAGATGTGGAGGAAGAATAAGAGAGACAACAATAACAACGGAATATTCGAACGCTATTATGATGGAGTCGACAACAACAGAAACTATGGATATATGTGGGGATACGACGATGTTGGCTCAAGCCCAAATCCCGGAGCCGAGACATACAGAGGCGGACACGCGTTTTCTGAGCCTGAGAACCAAGCTATTAGAGACTTGGCGCTCCACAACGAGTTCGTCTTCGCCATTTCCTACCACAGTTTCGGGCAGCTGATGCTCATTCCATGGGGATATGTAGACGGGGATACACCGGATCATAAGCTATACACAGACATAGCTGCGGAAATGGCTGGGCTCAACCAGTATCTCTATGGGAACGCCAAAGACGGAATAATATACAACACGAACGGTGGCGCTATCGACTGGCTCTACGGAGAAAGCGGTACACTAGCATACACTTTCGAGCTTGGAACAATGTTTATTCCGCCCGAGGATCAGATTGATGCGATATGGCTGAGAAACAGAGCCGCTTCCCTATATCTGCTACAAATAGCAGACGATCCCCGCCAAATCTATCCCTCTATAAACATATACACTGACAAGACTGACTATTCAGAAGGAGACACCATGGAAGTGGGTCTGGACCTTACGAATCCTCACGACGAGACCGACGTTGGCGTCTACATCTGGACAGACTTACCTGGTGGAGACAAGCACTGGGTTGTACGATCGTCAACGGTCACTTTGCATACGGCTTTCAACTACAGCAACCCAGAATGGAAGTCATACACGCTTCCTCCCCTAGCACCCGGGGATTATTGCTGGCACGCTGTTGTAGTAGACCCCTCAACAGAATATGTATTAGATGAAAGCGTTGCGCCGTGGGTTTTCACTGATTCATAACGCCACGTGCGCGTTGATTGAACCCAATTTCATACAGTAGAGTTATTACAAAAAAAGAAGAGGGTTTGATCCATGTCTTACGACCTCCGTCTAGGTAGGTGTAAGCCATATGTACTCTGGACCTTCGTAGCTTGTGCCGTCTTCTGTCTTAATCAAGTCGCCGTCTCTTGTTGGTACTTCTCCCGCGATGAAAAGCAACGTGATAGGTGCACCATGGATGCCGTCTACGCCGAAATAGAATCTGTCGTCTTCATAGAAGCCCAGAACAGGTGCGTCAGGTTCTGGAGTCTCGTCGTATCCGTTGAGCCATCCTCCCGGATTGGTGTTCAGATGAACGATGTCTATGGAGGGGTTCATTTGAAAAGCGTACCATGCTGCAGGGGTTACTTCTGCATCTGAGGCTTGTGTTGCGTCTGGTCCTTCAAGCTCTTCTGACTGCGCAGCTACTGGTACAAGGTTGACATTCAATGGGCCGTCATAGCTCATTCCGTCGATGGTCTGTATTAGCTGGCCTGTTCTGGTAGCGACGGTTCCGACAAGGAACAGCATCTCATAATATCCTGGAGTCTCATCTGGATAGACATCTATTGCAAGGTAGAATCTGCCCGCCTCATATTTTCCGAGGACAGGATTCCAATCCATGGGAATACCTGTCATGTAGCCGTTGAGCCATCCGCCGGGGTTGACGTTCAAATGAACCACATTTATGTATGGGGCGAGTTGGAAGTGGTACTGGAACACAGTCAGGGCTTTGTAGGCGTTGATTCTGCCATATCCGTAGTAAATGTCCTTGCCTGGCGTACCTAGGTCATCGACTGCTGTATGAAGGCGTTCTCTCAGCTCTGCATTTGTCAATGATGGATTTTGGCTTAGAAGCAGGGCCGCCACGCCGGACACGTGAGGGCACGCCATGGATGTGCCGGTCTTGTAGGTGTAGTAGAGATCTCCACCGAAAGGTGGCTTCGTTGAGAAGACATCAACTCCAGGTGCTGCAAATTCTACAGCACTGCCGTAGTTGCTGCCAGCCCATCTAGCATCACTGTCGTCAGTGGCGGAGACAGCTATGACCGTCTCAAGACATGCTGGATAGTAGGAGTTTATGTCGATGTTCATGTTGTCGTTTCCAGCCGCTGCCACAAGCAAGACATCATTGCTCCACGCGTATGAACAAGCTTCATCCACAAGGCTTGAGTAACCGTAGCCTCCAAGACTCATGCTTATTATTTCTACGCCGTTATCGGTGGCGTGTGTTACTGCGCTGGCAAGGTCATCCCAAGATCCACGATTGAACTCGTTCAGAACTTTCTCAGACCAGATGCTACATTGGGCAACGCCAGCTACACCAATCTTATTATCCATCACCGCAGCCGCTATGCCCGCACAGTGTGTCCCGTGAGAGTGGTCATCCATCGGATCATTATCGTCGTTGACCCAATCATAGCCTCCCACCACGTAATTTGCTGCTAAATCCGGATGCAAATAATCAACACCGCTATCCACTATGGCGATCACAACTGCAGCAGATCCCTTCTCAACATCCCAAGCATCATCCGCTTCAATAATACGCATGTTCCACAGCTGGATCCAATAGGCGTCATTAGGCGTGTATGACGCCTGATATATCCCGTTCCGCTCAGCATATCTGACCCCAACAATGCTGCTCACCCTCTGGATGTACTCATCCTCCATTCCAACGGTCACTTCCACAACAAGTGCGTTCAAGACTGAAATCTCCTTGATTACAGTGCCGCCTTTCGCCTCCAGAGCCTCGAAAGACTCGCCAGTGGCCTCTTCAAAAGCCACTATCACCTCACCGGGAACAAACTCAAGTGGCTCAGGCCCTGAAGCTCCAACACTTGAGCGCAACCCGGTCGCCAAGAGCAGGAGAAATAGGCACAGACACGATGCGGTCGTTGACTTTCTCATAATTGCTTTCACCTCCTTCATCCGTTCTTCTCGAAAAAGCTGCAGCTAACTATATGACATATATGCGTTTTCAGCTTTACGGTATCTCTTTCAGACATGTTCTAGAAGAATTCTCTACATAGATATGGACCGCTGAGTCCTGCGCCAGCGCAGGCACTGGAGTCAGGCGGCCGCGCGAACGAATCGCATACATGCGGAGAAGTACTTATTGAGGCAAAACAAAAAGAGAGGGCGGGTTATTGTGTTTCTTCCCTATAGCGCGTGATGTGTTTGCACCTAGATTTCCCACAATGTAACCATTCCAGTAGCAACCATATCGCCGTTATAATAGTTGATCCATGCTCCATCGAAGAGATTCACTTCGATCCATTTGCCAATGTACACGAAACTGTCTACGTAACCTGTGTCTCCCCCCGGTCCGTTGGCCCAGAGGAACATTTCACTTCGATCTCGGAACCCGAAAGCAGGAGAACCATCCATGGCGCTTGTGCGGCCATAGTACACATGTCCTTGGTACATGACCTCGTTTAGGTCCCAAATGTAAGCCCACGAGTCTTCAAATATGGTGGTTCCCGTTAGCTGTAGGTTGCTTTGTATGTCAAAGTCTAAGCCGCCTGGGGTCATTCCGCCACCTCTTGCATAGGTCGCGAGTGGGGTGAGAGGGCTCATCTCGGATTCTATTTCAGAGACGGCTATCCCCATTGATACGTTTCCATACCAGGAAGTACCATCCATGTACGAGATGAATACGCCATCGAAGGTCTTCGCCTTAACGTCCCACCTGCCAATGTATGCAAAGCTGTCTGCAGATGGATCGCCTGGACCGTTGCACCATAAGACCATTTCGGGTGATTGTGCGAAACCACGGGCCAGAAATGTTCCGACATCAGTGAAGACTGTTCCATATAAATACCACACAATGGCGTGTTTCTTCACGGTCAAAGTCCAAAGATATCCGAAGTCGTCCGTAAGTTGGACTGTCATTGAGAATTGACTTCCAGCAGCCACTGAAGGTGCGAGTATTAATGCAACACCAATTAGACATAATGCGAAAATCAAAATTTTCCTCATTACATTTCACCTCCCTTCTTCTTTGAAATACACATTTGCGGTCAATCGGCGTATAAGACTTGTGAAAATAAGTTCTATTCCAATTGTACCGGCTCGAAAACTGGTGTGCATGCATCTGCTGGTATCCCCCAGAAAAAGAGGGGGAGATTGACTGGTCCCGCTTTAGAGGAGTTTTATCGCTTCTTCCCGCGGAATAGCCACCATCGTCTCAGTATCAACTATGCCTTGGAAACGGAGGATCGTTTTCGTGGCTACCTTCTCGTTTGGGGCTTCTATAAATGTGACCGCGTCGTAGCGCCCCATGGTCCAGTAGACGCGCATCTTGATGCCCTGCTTCGCCAGCTCTTCAAGCATTTTGGTGGCCTTGTCAATAATCTCCTTCTTAGGCGCTTGCTTCCATTTGACTAGAACAATGAAAAACAAACTGGTCACCTCACAATTTACTCAAGCCGTGGGAATATTAGCATTTCCCCTGATTCATGAATATGCGGATTTCATAGTTGCAGAGCCAGAATTGGTGCTTGCATGCTTTCGTGGGCTTGCTTGGATAACGGCCATATGAACAATCTGTCTTTCTTTAACTCTGGTAAAGAAACTCTTCAATTGTGTCTGAAGAAATCTTCTGTCTATCTTCTCACCCCTTTCTATGGTCTCATGTTCATATTTCTCCACGAAATCGCCGATCGTCAACGGATCCTCATGTTCCTGTAGGAGGATTGAAGGTGTCACTATTCCAAGCTTCCCGTCTGGCTTAAGAACTCTATGCCACTCCTTCAGCGCCGCTTCCAGAGAGTTCTTCCGCGGGAGGTCCACGATGACCAGCAGATCAAGAAGACCCTCCCTCAATGAAATATCAGAGTAGCTGCCATTCATGACTGTCAGATTCTCTAGGTTCAAGTCAATCTCCACCAGTTTCGGCTTGATCAGGTAGATCTGTCCTTGAGGTGAGATTCCGTGGGCAGTCTGCACAAACCATCCATGCATTGGCGTGTATTGTGGAGTGACACAAGCTACGTTACTCCGCGCCTCAAGTCCTTCCGTGAGCGGAGAATAGATGATATCAAGCACGTTGACTTTGGGAACAAGGCCCATCAAGTATTTGCCATAGAACATGTGGACGATCTGAATCGCCTCCAGAAACATCTTGTCCAGTTCATCCCTTCCCTTCTCACCAATCTTGTATATCCGTCTCTTAGGTCCCTTGCGACTCTTCTCCCATCTTCCTTCAAGCAATCCTTCCCGCATCATTTCAGTGAGAACCCGATAGAGACGGCTGATTTCGATATCAACATCACGGGAGAGAAGAATCTTGTGCACCTCATAGCCGTAGAATTCTCTTCCTCCAAACATCTTCAGGACAGTCTTCTTGAGATCCTCTGTCCTCATACCAGCTAGCCCCTGCTATATGCAATGCGGTACTATAGTAGAAAAATCTTATGTCTATAAAAGGAGCCAAGCACCAGTCCTACATCTATGCAAAAAGGAGGTAAAGAATTTAGAATGAGAAAGCTGACGTCGTGCCTAGCAATGATCGCTCTAATCGCATCATTTGCTCTGGCTATACCAATATACGCAACTCCAATTCAAACAAAGCAGGGCTGCCAAACCGAAGCTGCTGACTACTTGGTTGACGTAATATGGAAGGAGTTTGGCCCTGAGATCTATGAACTAACTCACGAAGAACTCCTGGATTTCGTCGAAGCTATGGGTATGAACGAAGATGCCATCGAAGCTTTTGTGCCTCTGATCCTCGCTGATGGAACTGTAGCTGGATATTTCGGTCCATGCTGCTTCAAAGGAGGACCAAAAACCTATGTTGATGCCAGAAACAACGGCTTCCCGAACGGGTGCTGCAAATCACCTGACTTCTCAACCTTCCCCCTGAACTACCTTGGCGACGGAAACGGAAACCCATGCCTATGTCAAGCAGGACTCCATCCGACGAGCGAAGGACGCGTATACGGCGGAGAGATCATCACAATCGGTGACAGCCAATTCGTAATCCTTGACGAAACCCTGTATCTTCTGATAATGCAACTGAACGGCGAAGAATGGGCAGTCATCCCAATTCCAACCTGAAACCAACCAGATTTGATGGGTCAAGAAGAGCAAAGATGAAGGAGGTGAAAAATTGAAATTCCTAGTGAAGATCGAACCATTAAATGCCATCCCGGCCAATCCCAAAGAAAGCCTTCAACTGCTGCTGGCGAGCCTGGACTACTGGGACAGAATCATCAAGAGCGGGAAGGCCGTCGGCGGAAACTTTGCAGAAGGACAAGGTGGCGGAGGCATTGTTGAGGTTGAATCACTCAAAGAACTCAACGCAATGCTCAGTGGAGCTCCGAATGCTGGAATGATCCGTTACGAAGTCCATGGGCTAACATCCATTGAAGATGGCATGAAAGTGGTTAGGCAACAACTCGAAGATCTCCAGAAAACACGTAAGTAAGACCCAAACGATTGTTAATTCTCGCGCCCACACATGCTCCGTCCACTTGTCTGGTACATATGGAAGTGGCGCCGAGAAGAATGCTAGTCATCGAGAACTAGCATACAACAATCTCCCCTCTTCTATCTTGCAAGTATGCATAGGAGTCTAGACTGAATCAGTAAATTTGTACCGGTGCTCGAAAAGGCGAACCACATTCTTTGCTATGAGACCGTCGATGAAAGCATTGATAATAAACAACACTACCATGGTGGCTAAGCCTGGTGCAATCAAGCTGACAAATATGCCCGGGATATGCGCCGCAATCAGTGCAATGGAAAGCACGAATCCGTGGCCCAGAAGGTTCTTCCACCCTGTCTCGGTGGAAATAGACCATATTCTATCAAGTAGAAAACTGTTGAGGCCGCCTAGGATGAAGAGAAGTATTACGAACCCTATTAGGAGCCCAATGAACGATCCTACAGCGACTAATAGTACAAGGAGGAAGGCCCACAAGAACACCAAACCACTCATTACTACCGAAAATGAGAGTCCATGCAAGAAGATTCTTCCCAGAAACATCCAGTTCCATTGTTGCGTGGCTGCTTTCTCTCTCGTCGCTTTCCTTGTGGATGGTCTGAGCCTCTTGTCTCTGCCAACTCTTTCCACTATCTCCCGTATCTCTCGATCATCTTCTTTCAGCAGAAGCTTCTTGCCCCTGAGAAACGCTGAGATCGCTTTCCCTCGCGTCTTTCCTTTCTCCTCAAGGTGCTCCAGCTCTGACAGCTTCAGACCTGACTGCAAAGCCAATTCCAGAACTGCCCTCTCCAGCGACTTTCCTCCCTTCCGAATCTTGGCAATGTTGATGTTCAGCTGATTCAAAGGATTATCAGGATACTCGTAAGCGTACATTCTAACCAGCCATTTGTAGATATCATCCATTTGGAACATGCCCATTCACAATCCCCACACATGGGCCTCGTCTTGGCAGACATCAGATTTTACTGTCTATATCTCATACATACAACTTCTACTAAAGATTTAGGTTTCAAGCAATGAAGGTTCTGCATCAATACTACGGGAACAATGAGCCAGCCTGAATGCATCAGTAGAGCTATCAGCTCCTAGGCGGGATACTCCTCTCCCCATGCCTCTACCCACCTGTAGAAGTCAGCCAGCTCAACGTAGCCGTTGTTGTCGAAGTCTGGATCTACATCCTGACCCGGAAGATATGTCCAATCGCCTGGATATGTTCCAAGCCAGCCTCTCCAAATGTAAAAGTCATCTAGATCAACTATTCCGTTGAAGTCGGCGTCGCCGACCGGACCCAGCGTATAGTCAGTGCCTTCTTGAGAATAATACCACATGTCCATGTACCTCGGCGCCTTCGTGATATTGTACTCGTATGGCTGAAGGTTCTCGTTGAAGAGGTGCACCGTCACGTTGGATGCATCAGTATAATAATGGAGAGGCGTTATCAGCGCCTTACCTCGATATGCAATATCGATGCCCCAGCCTGGCAGGATAACGTCGATTATCTGTTGGTATGGGATTGCATGTGCGATGGCCTGCCTTATGTAGCGGTTGCTGAGGTATGGATTGTCTAGGTTGAACAGCACGGGATGGCTTGCAGGGCTGTCGTATTGCCATATCCTCAGGTATGGGTAAGGCTCCGTGCCATACAGACTCTCGCCTGCTATTGACCATATTGGACCAGGCGCGTACTCACCGAAATCAACGTCATGACAAATTATGGCAAAACGTCTCTCAGCTGGGTCCGGTATCCACTGCAATATGAACGTGCTAGTGTTGTATGGTCCCCAGCCCAAGCCATAACCGTAGTAATCATTGTTCTTCTCGAGTATAATATGATCGTCAATAACGATCTCATCTGGCTTGTAGGGGCCGCTGGTGGGCATCCACGCAGTTGGATCGCCAAAGGCAGTATTAGATGGGTGGGATCTCAGGCCACCTGCGGGAATGTCCTTGAGAAAGTGATAAGGCAGGATGGCAAGTCCCTGGTTGTCTGAAAGCAGAGTCATGAGATCAGCATATGGTGCATGAAGAATTAGATCGACACATGTCTCATTAACGATTTCCGCAGATTCCACAACATGCGAGAGCTTGCCGTATGCAACAGCCTTGGCAGCGGGGTTCAAGATGAGGTCAAGGGTGAACTTCACATCTGTTGCGTTGAGCAATACGCCGTCGCTCCAGTGAATGTTGTCCTTAAGAAGAACCCTCGCTCTGGTGTTGGGTCCATTGGAGCCGTCCATGAAGAAGGGTGGGGCAGCAGCCAAAGCAGGCTTCGAATAGAAGTTCCACGGTGCAGGTTCCTGTCCCGTTGGTGGCCATGGCTCAATGGATAGGTCGTATAATGTGTCAAACCAGAGAGCGCACATCCACTCCTCAGTGAGGGTCTCCACGAACAGGGGATTCATTCCCCACAATGACTCTGTGACGGCGTATATGAGCGTGTTCGGGTCGCGGTCGGGGCGAACTTCCGTAAGCATCGTATTGTTGAGGGTCAAATGCGAGATATCGCGGAACCGCACAACCGCATCCCAGCCCTCAACCCACTTGGCAATCATTTCATACATTCTGGGATAGTGAAGATTAGCCATGGGGGGGTTGTGCATGAATTGCCCCTGCCAGAACCACAGGTACATCCTCCGCTGATCTGCGTTGAGGGTATGCATTCCCTCCCACAGGAGTTCATCAGCTATCTCATCCAGCCACGGGAAGATGTTGCAGCCTTCAGGAGGCGTCAACCAGCTATACATCAAGGGCTCCATCTGGGACAATCCAGTGGGCATCATCCACCATTCAATAAGGGTGAGGTCCCACCCTTGAACACCGTTAAGGGGCGGCGGAAGAAATTCATCACCTGACACGTTCCATCCGCTCCCCCAGACAATCTCCCACCAGATAAACTCATCATGAGTGCGAAGTTCAAGGTTGACACCTATCTTCGATAGCTCATTCGCGATGAACATCCAAATATCATGCTGCAAGTATTGCCACATTACCCCCTGGGGAGTCACTACGTACAGAGTGAAGTGGTATGATTCCGCCTGTGCGCTTGCCACTTCACCCCCAGCAGACGCAGTGGCCAGCATCAGACAAGCCAGCGCCACCAAACCGCGCTCCAGGACTCTCCAGAAAATGTGGAAGACCCTCCCTTCCTAACTCTACACAATATATCTTAAACATTTAAGAATTTCTGCTTTTCTCTTTTACTCAAAACATTTTCATAACTCAAATTGAAGATTTAAGCCACAATACCTCGCCTCGTTCACGCTTGCCTTGCCTTCGCCTAACCTCGATGAAATCATAGCTGACTCGCTTTGAGAGCCGAGCAAGAATGTATATATCTCCTCGCCTAACCTGCATGCAAGGTTGGGATGAAATGAACGGTGTTA
>CP070826.1:885150-892529 GCA_020344435.1 Candidatus Bathyarchaeota archaeon
TTCGGGATACGCCGCATGCACCCTGCGCTGTGTCCGATGCTGGATCGAGCGGCGTATATTGGCGGTTTGGACGGCGTCTCAAGCCTGAAGGGAGCCGAGGCGGTGGGAGTCGAACCTAAGGGGACTATGCCTCACGCGCTCATCATAGCTTTCGAGGACCAAGTGAAGGCTTGGGAGGCATTCGATGAGGTTATGGCGCCAGAGGTTCCTAGAATAGCCTTGGTGGATACCTATTCTGATGAGAAGATGGAAGCGATAATGGCTGCTGAAGCTTTGAAAGACCGCTTAGACGGTGTGAGACTTGATACACCCAGATCCAGAAAGGGAGACTTTGCAGAGATAATTCGAGAGGTTCGATGGGAACTTGACATTAGAGGTTATCAGGATGTCAAGATTCTTGTCTCAGGAGGACTCAACGAGGGAAGGGTGAGAATTCTAAGCGAAGCTGGGGTGGATGCATTTGGTGTAGGAACGGCTGTTAGTGATGCGCCTACGCTCAATTTCGCTATGGATATTGTGGAGCTAGAGGGAAGACTGACGGCCAAGAGAGGCAAACTCGGCGGCAAGAAGCAGGTTTGGAGATGCCCAGAATGTCTCGCAGACACCGTCTTGCCCTTCAAAGCGTCCTCGCAGAAATGTCCAATATGCGGGAACAAAACCGAACCGATGCTAAAGCCTCTAGTGAAAGATGGAGAAATAGTCGCAGAGCTTCTGAAGCCAAAAGAAATTCGTGAGTACGTACTCCAGCAAATCGGGAAATTGTCCCTTAAAAACATCAGTCATTAGGAGAGAGGCCCATGCCAATTACAATACGTTAATGCTGTACTGACTCCAGTTCTGATGTATTCTTTTCACAACTCCAAGAACGTTCAGCGCAATCCATTCGCTGGGTTTTCCCTCTTATTCCAAGTTTGTCTGCATCCGTCGCGCGCTTTCGAATAGTCTAGAAAATCGCGGAGGGTGAACTAGCGGTCAAATGGATTCTTCATTGTTCAGCAGCCAGTCCAGGGGGTCTGCTTTCGAGAGGAATCTCCAGTCTTGTGCCATCTCCTCTTATAACCCCGAATAAGGGTGTGGACGTTTTTATTTCATGTGAATTTCAACGGTGTCGCCATCTTCAAGGGCGAAGCCGCCTCCAACTCGTTGTGGGCTGAAGCGTAACCGCTTCGCCCACACTTTTGCATAGGAAAACTGCTTGTAGAAGTCGCTGTGGATTCGTTTTGCCAGATCAAGAATAGTGGAGTCTTTCCTAATGGTGAAGGGTTTCTTGGATGGAGCTCTCTTGTTGGGTTCTTTCGTATAGACTCGGATTATATTGAGCATCTTGAATATCTTGGTGCCAAGTCTTTCCAATCCAGATTTGTCTCTGCAAGATATTGGGAGGATACCCATTCCTTCTCCAGCAAGTGGTTTCAGTTGCTCGATTCTTTTCTCAGCGCCTGGAAAATCTGCTTTATTGGCTATGATTATGGCTGGTCTATATACTGTTCCCTCGAAAATGGAGTCCTCAACATCGTCTAATGTGGCTTCGCCCTGAATCTTGACCGTAGCATCATGCATTCCATAGCTTTTGAGAAGTTGCTCTACATTTCTTGACGTGCAGTCGACAAGGCGCCCCAATACTATCAGCTTGAATCCAGCGCCCATGTATCTTCTTTCGATCTCAACCCTAGCTGTGGGCTTTCGTATGAGAATCCTAGCTTTATCCAGTTCTTGCGAGATTAGATGGAGCTGCTCAGTGGGGTCTTTTGACAAGTCAATCATAAGAAGAAGACCATCTGCATTTCTTGCCACTGTCAAGGTTTGGGGACTCCAAGCCCCTCCATCTGCAGTGTCCTCCATTAGAGCCGGCGCCTCAACCAGCTGAAACTGTAGGTCTTGGTGTTGGAACATGCCAGGCGTTGGCTCCTTTGTGGTGTATAGATAGTTGGACACTTCGACTTTGGCGTTGGTTAAGAGAGAGAGAAGGCTGCTGCGTCCTACGTTTGTTGATCCCAGAATCACGATTTGGGCGTCTCCCTCTTTCTCAATGAAGAAGCTTGGTCCGCCGCCCCCTGCTTTCTTGCGTTTCTTCTCGGCAATCTCCCTTCGGAGTGTGGCGATCTTTCTCTTGACTTGTGCTCTCAGGTTTTCCGTGCCCTTGTGTTTGGGGATAAGACTCAGGAATTCTTGTAGTTTTATGATCTTCTCTTCGGGTCTCCTTGCGAGGGAGGCTTCTCTCCATTTGTGTTTGGCCTCTGCTGGAAGATTCGCGGGCATAAGTAGGGCTTCCTATAGTAAGTCAACGTTAGAGAGATATTATCTCTTTCGAAAAATGGGTATATATGGGCGTATTTAGTCTGGCTGCACGCGCCGTTCAGTGTCCAGTACTTGAAGCCGAGAATACGTATGCATCTTTTAACATTAACAACAATGCTAATATAGTCAGATATATCAGATTGATAAGACACTCATGCGTCGGGGAGTTGCTCTCCAGGGAGTGAGCCTTGCAAAGAAGTCAATGGGATATTATGGCCAGTATTCTACATGTTGCGGAGAGTGCTGATTCCAAAACCCATATCATGTATAAGGCTAATCTCAGTTACAGACAGCTTGAGAGGTATCTAGGGCTTCTCCTTGACAGGGATCTTCTGAAGGTGTCGGCGGCGGAGGATCATGGTAGATCAACCGAGCTCTTCGTGGCGACTAATAAAGGTCTCTCCTTTCTGAAGGCGTACAGGGCGTTGATGGAGATTGTTCGAGGGGAGAAGGCGCTTCAGATAGTCTGATTCTCTTCCAGGAACTTTCGTAGTGACGATGTGATCTTCAGTTCTTTGTATTCGTTGTTGAAATGGATGAAGTTGTGGTCTGCTAGGAATAGGAGAATCTCGTTGATCTTCAGTTCTGAAATTGCGGTTCTGCTGATGATCTCTTCTAAGGCATGCCATTGGCCGTCTTCGAATAGGCTCAAGACTTCATCGATTTCTTGCAGCTGTCTCTACCTCGTGGACTCTCCTTTTCTGCTGTGAAAATAAAGGGTTTGTGAAATCTCCTTATATAAGAAGGTGGGCTCTTTTCTAGAAAAAGCACGATGATATCATAGAATATTCGAACTTAGTTATAGAAGAAAGGCATAGAATTTCTACCTAGAATATGATTCCTCATTTCTTAAATATTCGGGTATTGTTCTATTTATGTGCTAAGTAAATAGCTACAAATAGCATAGATGATTCCGTCCGCTCCTGTCAGGGAGGGATTTGATAATGGATGGTAGGGAATGGAGAGATTTCGTTGATGGGCTGAGGGAAAGCTGGAGGTTGCTATGGTGGGACAGGATAGATGATAAGCTGAAAGCTGAGGGTATCGCCAACAAGAATTATGATTTATTGTTTGTGGATCAAGGGACGGTTATTGTGGCTACAAGGAATTATGCTCCGCCTAGCTTCAAGGTAATTCTGGAGCGGCATGCAGAGGAGAAGCAGCCGGGTTGGGTGGTGGTCCCAGATCCTATGCGGGGCGGCTGGGGGAAGTTTGCTCGAGATGTTATTAACGGGCAGAAGAGGTTCACGAGGCATGGTAGGCCTGTTCCTTCTCAGCCTAGGAAGAAGAGGCAGCAGTTGAAGAAGAATGGGAAGGGCTGGCTTCACTATAGAATGAAATGAGCTCATTCGATTCTTAGCTGATCTTGTTTGATTCGAATTAGTGACCTCTAGTAAGCCTTTGGTGTCTTCTGCGCTTAGTTTAGTTTGGGGTGGCTGAGAATGGGCAGATATAGGAGCAGACTTGAGATTATTGCAGATGTTCTTGGCGTGGTTAAAGGTGGCGCTAGGAAGACTCGGATTATGTATCAGGCTAATCTGAGCTACAGGCTCTTGACGCGTTATCTGGATGATGTTATGGATATGGGTTTGGTGAAGGCGGAGGATGAGGGGATCTATGAGCTTACGGAGAAGGGAATCGGTTTCCTTCAAGAGTTCAAGGGATATAATGAACGCCGTGCAGATGCTGAAGATCAGCTGAATAATGTTAAAGATGAGGAGCTGATGTTAGAGAATAGGTTTCTCAACTCGAGGAAAAGGAATGATGATTCAAAGAACCGTACCAGCAGCAAAGAAGAGGAAAGAAGACTAGCGTGAGTGGACGGAATGTATCGTATGGGGATTGGTGCTGCTTCGCTTCTCGTTTTCCTTCTTGCTTCATCCGTTCCCTGGTTAGGCGTTGAAGCTTTAGATGCTGAGGATGCTGCTGTCTCGGCCGTTCAGGGGGCTGAAGAGGCCGTGGTCCAAGCCTTAGAGGCGGTCTTGGATGCTGAAGGCGCCGGAGCCAATGTTTCGGATTTGTTGAAACGAATGAGTGTGGCTGCAGAGTATCTGGCCTTGGCAAGAATGTGTTTGAGGACGGAGGATTTCGACGGTGCAGTCGAAAGAGCCAGCCTTTGTGTTGAAGCTTTGGATGGCCTGGTAGAGGATGCCGAGGTTCTGGGGGATGAAGCTCTCAACGATTCTTCGCAGCGTTCGTGGATGGCTATTGGCGTGTCTGTCGTGGGCGTCGTTGTGGTTGGCTTCGCTAGTTGTTTCGGTTGGAGATTGCTTAAAAGACGCTACTACAGACAAGTTCTGAAGATGAGGCCAGAGGTGGCTGAAAGTGAATCTTGACAAGTATCGCACATTCTTTGTGGTCGGGAATTTGGTGCTGATTCTGGCAGCTGCCTTTCCCGGATTAAGCGTTTTTGTCTCTTTCCCCATGGGTGGGGAGAGGTTTTCTGAGCTCTGGCTCTTAGACCCTGAGCTCAGGGCTGAGGGGTATCCATTCAACACTACTGAGGGAGAGCTGCAAGGTCCAGTTTATGTTGGTGTTCGTAATCATATGGGTTGCTCGCAGCACTATCTGGTTTATGCGAAGTTTCGTAACATGACTCAACCTCTTCCAAATAGCACACTCTCCAGACCAAGTCCGATGCCGCCACTCTTTGAGTTTCGCTTCTTCCTAGAGGATGGGGCAGTGTGGGAAGCGCCCATAACCTTTGAGGTTTTGAATATGTCCCTTCAGAACGGCGTGCTTGTCGTAGGCAACATTCTGATCAATGGTGTAGATTTCTCTGTTGACAACATTTCAACTTGGAATTCCGACTATGGGGGCTTCTTCTATCAGCTGTTCCTTGAGCTCTGGCTCTATGATGGAACTGCACAGAGTTTTCATTACAATAATCGCTTTGTCGGAATCCTGTTGAATATGATCACTCCACATTAGGGTATTCCTCAGAGAATCATTGTGGTCGTGTAGACTATCTCATGTGAGCGAGTTGCATTTCGGCGAGCGTGCGACTGAGTTCTTAACAAGCTAGGGGGAAGATAATTGGAGACTGAAAGTGAAGAAGACAGGCTGCGACCGCCGTCAGAAAGGAGAATACTTGTTTTGGAAATCGAAGAAGGGGAGAGAATCAAGAAGGTGAAGGTGAAGGAAAGGGAAGTGTGCTGGGAAGGTTTCAGGGAGGTAAGGGGGAAGCTGCTTCGTGGAGTCCCCAAGATGAACCCAAAGGATTGTCTGAAGTACTGCCGTCACGAAGGCTGTGACTTTCTCTGATGATGCGTTGCGGCGCGAAACGTTAATTCAGACCAAGCACATGTTGCATATGCGCGTTAAGCAGATAGACAAGGAAACGGCGATGTCTGTAATCGAATTGTTGACGAAGCGTGGAAAGCTAATAGATGATTTCTTGCTGAAGATGCTGAAGTTAGGGGCGTCATCCGAATTGTATGAGATGGCTAAGCATCAGATTGCTGCAGGGGGGAAACGGGTTAGACCCGCGATGACGGTCCTATGTTGCGAAGCCGTTGGTGGAAGCGATGAGGCCGCGATACCGGCTGCGGCAGGCATTGAATTGATTCACAATTACACGTTGATATTCGACGACATCATCGATCGATCAGATCTCAGGAGGGGACTTCCAACGTTGAGAGCAGTATATGGTGACGTGATGGCCTTCTTGGCAGGGATGCACTATAGAGAGGCCATTTTTGAAGCAGCCAGACGCTCTGCCAAGGCAGAGCGCATAGAGAAGCTGTTCAGCTTGACGATCAGGAAGATCATCGAGGGAGAAAGGCTGGATGTTTTGTATGAGCAAGGAGGACGGGGCTCAGAGTACATCAGCAAAATGAGATTCAAGCACGTTTCTGAAGATGATTATCGAAGAATGATCGAGGCGAAGACAGCTGTGCTCTTCGAAGCAGCGTGCAAAGCAGGAGGTGTTGCAGGCGGCGGAAGGGCCCCGGAGATATACGGCCTTTCAAGGTATGGCTGGAATTGTGGTGTTGCCTTCCAGATGAAAGACGACATATTGGACATCGTCGGAGAGACTGAGAGGCTGGGAAAGCCAGCGGGTAAGGACATAGAAGAACATAAACTTGGAAATATAGTGGTCCTGAACAGCCTGGAAGAGCTCTCAAAGCCTGAGAGGGACGAAGTGCTACAGACGCTAAGATCTCAGAAGATAAGCGACTCAGCGATGAGTAACATAATGGAATTAATCTCGTCAACAAAAGCTGTTGAAAGAGCTTATGAAAAAACGAAGTTCTTAGCACAAAGAGCACAGATGAGCCTGAATGCGCTCCCGCCTTCTGAAGCGAAGCACATATTACTCAGCCTAGCGGACTTCATAATCGAGAGAACATTCTAAAAGAGAGATGACAAAGCAGTTTCTCATACGCTTATAGCCGCTTAACAACGCTTAGCCTTGCAGGTGAAGACCACTGAAGACTTTCAGAGTCGCTCTTGTACTGCTGATGGTAATCTCATGCCATGCTGCTTTTCCCAGCCCCTTGACTGGGGCAACTACGAAAGCGAAGGGTGCAATCCAAGTAATTCCAGAACTGGGTGGAATCAGGGTTGTTGCTGAGGGCGATTTCGAGCTATATTTCAACAGATCCAACGGCGGTGAAATCACAGAATACTTTGATTTGGTGACAGATCCCACTCGCTCAAGAAATCTTGTGAGCCTCGAGTGGGAGCCCTACGCCAACCTTCTCCCCCTATTTTCCTCCATATTCTACAAACCCCCAAATCCCGATTTGGTATTTTCTACCGGAGGAGATGATGAGGCTGAGCTGTGGCTAGTTGGCAACAACAGCGAATACGCAATTCTACAGTCCTCTTCAAGGATTATGGATCGCTCGGGCGAAATCGCCAAGGACGCCCATGGAAACATCATCTACATAAATTCATCATGGATTATTCGACACAGTGGCCTAGTCTCTGTTGAGAGAACATTCTATGTTCCGGATCATCTGAGGATTCCACCGGGATGGAGGTGGTATCCCTTCTACCTGACAAGAAGAACAGGCTTCAATGATAATGCCACTTATTACATGTTCAACACAACATACAGCTACGTCTCCATTGTT
>CP070826.1:892629-915482 GCA_020344435.1 Candidatus Bathyarchaeota archaeon
AAAAAAGCGACAACATGTAAGATGGGGCTAGACGCAACGATCCCATTCAAAGAAACAGGTAAAGGATTCAAGAAAGAAGAATACCAAAAAGTGGATTTAAGCAGATTCCTGTGATTTCATGTACCTCACACAGAAAGAAGAAAGAATGCTTAATGGAAAAGAGGGCTACGCAGTAAGAAAATCGATGGAGATCCTCGTTGCCCTAGGCAACATCTTCGGCGCCAAAAAACTCATAAGAGTAGGGTCTGTCCAGGTGGCAGGCGTATCATATCATAATCTCGGAGATGCTGGCTTAGAATTCCTCAATGAACTAGCAAGAGATGGAAAAGTCAGAGTGCTCACAACTTTGAACCCCGCGGGAATGGATCTAGAAGATTGGAGAAAACTCGGGATAGACGAGGAGTTCGCAAAGAAACAGAACCTGGTCATAGATTCTTTCAAAAAAATGGGCATAATAATCTCTTGCACGTGTACGCCCTACTTGATAGGCAACCTGCCAAGATACGGAGAACATATCGCTTGGTCCGAATCCTCTGCAGTCACTTTCGCAAACTCAGTTATCGGAGCAATGACAAACAGAGAAGGAGGTCCATCAGCTCTTGCAGCAGCTTTCGTAGGCAAAACACCATTCTATGGGCTTCATCTGGAAGAGAACCGTGTCCCAGACACTCAGGTAAACGTGAAGACTAAACTCAAAAAACTCTCAGACTGGGGGGCTCTCGGTTATTCCATCGGAAAAAAAGTGGAGAACAAGATCCCATATATAACCGGCATAAGAGACGCGAATTTGGGCGAGCTGAAAACCTTCTGTGCATCACTGGCAACCTACGGTTCAAAACCACTATTCTATATTAAAGGAATAACCCCTGGATCCGAAAAACATCGACCTCCACGAGAGAAGATCACCATCCATGACAAGGACATCAAGGAAGCATACGAAAACATCAACGATGATGTTGAAGTCATCGATTTCGTCTGCATAGGATGCCCCCACTCTTCAATTGAAGAAATATCTGAAATAGCGGAATTGCTGAAAAATCGCACAATATCTCCAACCACCGAGTTCTGGGTTGCAACTTCAAGAACAATGAAGCAGCTCGCTGACAAAAGAAGCTACACAGAAACAATCGAGAAAGCAGGGGGAAAATTCGCTTGCGATACTTGCATGGCAGTAGCTCCGCTTAAAGGAAGATTTAGATCTGTTGCAACAACCTCAGCAAAAGGATGCTACTACTCGCGACATAACAACATGAAGACAAAACTGGGAAGCCTAGAAGAGTGTGTAGAGGCCGCGGTGAGAGGAAAATGGAGCTGAAAGGAAGAATCATCTCAAAGGGAGCTGCACAAGGAGAAGCCTTGACCACCTCGCAACCAATCTCGTTCTACGGTGGGGTGGACCCACATACCAGCGCGATAATAGAAAAGGGACACGAACTTGAGGGAAAGAAGATGAAGGGCAAAATACTAGTTTTCCCCAACGGTAAGGGGTCAACCGTCGGGTCTTACACGCTTTACAGGATGAGGAAGAATGATATAGCTCCTGCTGGGATTGTAAACCAAGAATGTGAAACCGTAGTGGCTGTGGGCACAATAATCTCGGAAATACCGTGTGTTGATAAAGTTGATATCCAAAAAATAGAAACAGGAGATATTGTTCGACTAGAGAATGACATTGTCAGAATAGAGAAGTGAAGGATGTCTCAAGCATGCATACTTTGGGCTTGGCTGTGAATTGTCTTTATCAGAATCTCTAGAATTCTGACATCTTTCTTGCTTTTACGAGTTTCCACCCGCCAAGGAAGGATTTCGCATAGAGATGTAGGAGACCACACCGTTTGCACAAAAGAACCTTCGATTTATTCTTGAAGTCTATCTCATATAATTCCAGGGAGCCATGACAATCTACACATTTACCTTTGAACTCTTTCTGCTCGGGAAACAGTTTCTTTCTGAAATATTCTGCCACATCATATTTCCTGTCGAGCATATTCAATAGGTCATTCGACTGTATTTCAGTTTCTATACTGAGAACCATCTGAGACTATATGGATTTTGTTAACATCTACATATATTTCAAAATACACAAAATCTGCCCAACTAGGATTGAGATACTCTTGCTGATGTACAATCATTGCCACTGCTTCTCTAGTTTAAGCAGAAACAATGCGACATTGTATCAGTTCAAGACAAGAAGGGAGCGCCTCTGGAAGACCAACGAAACTGTGAGTAGATTTATTTAGAGATTCCCCAAATTGGGAATAGGGGAAGCCGCAATAACCCAACTCCTGAAACCTACGCTGCTAAAACTAGGGGGATCTGCCATCACAATCAAACAGAGACCACTCACGCCAGATAAGGACGCAATCACAAGACTAGCGAAGGAGATTAAGGAATCAGACATCAGCTCCCTTATCCTAGTTCATGGAGGGGGCTCGTTCGGGCATCCCCTTGCTAAACAATACAGGTTGAATGAAGGCTACAAAGATTCTTCACAGATAATGGGCGTCTCAAGGACTCACCAAGCGATGACCATACTAAGCAGGCTGGTTGTGGATTCGCTGATTGACAACAAAATTCCAGCCATAGTCGTGCCACCATCTTCCTGTATAATCACAAAGTCTGGTCGAATAGAGAGCTTCGAGAAGAACCCATTGATTCGAATGTTAGAATTAGGATTTATGCCAGTTCTTCATGGAGACACAGTCTTTGACTGGGATGTTGGCTTTGCTATCTTATCAGGCGATCAGCTCGTTTCATCTCTCGCAATGAAACTCAATGCAGAACGAATCATAATGGGCGCAGATGTGGACGGTCTTTACACAGCAGACCCCAAGATAGATCTCTCAGCAAGGCGCGTTCCTTACCTGACGCCGACAAAATTGAAGATACTGCGACGGAGAGTCAGAAAGTCGACGGTCATGGATGTTACTGGAGGCATGCTGGGAAAGATGGAAGAACTGATACCAGCGGTCGAGCGAGGAATTCCAGTAATTATTGTTAACGCCGCAAAACCAAACAACATTTGCAGAGCCCTTAAGGGAGAAGAGGTTGTCGGAACCCTAATAGAGAGAGCGTGAAAATCCTGTCCAGCCCAACTGAAGAGAGAAAAACAGACCATTTGAAGATTAGTCTAGGAAAGAACGTCAAAGCCAAGCATACAAGTCCCGGATTCGAGGACATACATCTAGTACACAAGGCGCTCCCAGAAATCGAACGAGAAATGATCAACCTCTCAACTATCGTCTTTGATCACAAATTCTCAGCGCCGCTTATCGTTGGAGCGATGACTGGTGGTGTTCGAGAAGCGATGAAGATCAACAGAGCCATAGCTGAAGCAGTTGAAGAAACAGGACTCGGAATGGGTCTGGGAAGCCAAAGAGCAGCTATCGAAGACCCCAGTCGGGAGAAAACATTTGCAGTTGTAAGAGAAAAAGCGCCCACAGCTTTTCTAATGGCAAACATCGGAGGTCCACAGCTAGTTAGAGGCTACGGCATCGAAGAAGCGAAAAAAGCGGTTGATATGATAGATGCCGACGTTCTAGCCATACATCTGAACCCGCTGCAAGAGACAATTCAACTTGAAGGGGAAACAAACTACATGGGCATCCTCAGAAAGATAGGCGAAATCGCCAAAGCAATCGATGTCCCAGTTATCGTCAAGGAGACAGGAGCAGGGATATCGGCAGAAGAAGCAGAAATGCTTGAGGCTGCTCGCATAGCAGGTATAGATGTGGCTGGTGTCGGCGGAACGAGCTGGGCGGCAGTAGAATACTATCGAGCAGAGAGAGATCAAAATGAACTTGGGCAAAGGCTGGGCAAAGCGTTTTGGGACTGGGGCATACCGACCGTGACAAGCCTTATAGAAACAGCCCAATCTGTTGATATACCTGTTATAGCCTCGGGCGGTGTGCGCTCAGGAATCGATGTGGCTAAGGCTCTATCACTTGGTGCAAGTTTGGCCAGCATGGCTTTGCCGATCTTGCCTCTCGCTTCAGAGGGCAAAGAGAAAGTCAAGAAAGGGCTTCAACTCATCCTCGAAGAGTTGAGGAACACCATGTTTCTTGTTGGAGCGGCATCTGTTGGAGAGCTAGAGGGGGTTCCAGCCGTGATAACGGGAAGAACTGCTGAATGGCTGCGAACGAGAGGCTTTCATCCTGAAATCTATGCAGAAAGGTGATTCTATGAAGAACATAACCATAGAGAAGATTCTTGAAGAGAAGGCGCCTATCATCGACGAGGCAATAGAGAAGTATATCCCAAGAAAATACGATACGGATTCTCTTGTTTTTACGCTTGGCTCACCAAGATATGAATACCACCTAGAAGCAATAAACAAAGCCATAGTCGAACCCATTTGGGAACTCTTGGACAGAGGCGGCAAGAGATGGAGACCAACTCTATTTATCCTTATCTTCGAAGCCCTTGGCAAAGATCCCGAAGAATTCCTAGATTTTGCCATAATACCAGAGGTCATTCACAACGGGCTTATCATAATCGACGACATCGAGGATGAGTCAGAATCCCGAAGAGGAAAGCGTTGCACCTGCAAATTGTATGGTCTCGACATCGCGACCAATGCTGGAAACGAGATGTTCTATCTACCATTGTTAGCATTGATGAAAAGCAAAGAGCGACTTCCACAAGACAAAGTGAACAAAATCTATGATCTCTACGTACAGGAGATGATCAACGTAGGCTTTGGACAAGCCATGGATATTGCATGGCACAGAGGACTGGCAAACGCTGATGGAATCACCGAGAAACAGTACCTGCAGATGTGTGCATACAAGACCGGGGCAATTGCAAGGATGGCGGCAAAAATGGCCGCTGTTCTAGCCGATGTCAGTGATGAGGTTGTTGAGAAGTTTGGTAGGTTTGCGGAGTCGATCGGTGTAGCTTTTCAGATCCAAGATGATGTTCTTGATTTGGTGAGTGAAGAATTTGCCGAAATGAAGGGGGGGATCGGCCGAGACATAACCGAAGGAAAGAGAAGCTTGGTAGTTATCCATACGCTGGGAAAAGCAGAGCCCAGAAATAGAAGAAGACTGATAGAAATTCTAAACATGCATACAACCGACCAGAAAATCCGAGATGAGGCAATCGGCATAATAGGGAAACATGGCTCAATCGAGTATGCGGAGAATCTCGCGCGAAACATGGTGCGAGATAGTTGGAGAGATGTTGATGCTATCTTGCCGCCATCAGAGGGAAAAGAAAAGCTGAAGGCTTTTGCTGACTACATGATCAAAAGAAGAATCTAATCAGCTGAGAAGGTTAAGTGGCAAACCTTGACCCCGGATGAAGATGCTGAGGCAAGAGAGCTTATTCGGAGAATCGCATTTAGAAATGCGATTCGCTATGATGGAAAAGCCAAGGTGCAGTCAGTGCTTGGCAAAGCTCTCGCGGAACGTCCGCATTTGAGAGAGAAGGTGAAGCAAATGGCCACAGTTGTCGCTGAGATTGTTGGAGAGATCAATGAGATTCCTCTGGCACAACAAAGGATAATTGTTAAGAGAAGATGGTCGGAGCCTCCGGCTGAGGAGAAGATCGAGGAAGAAAAGGCGCTTCCACCTTTGCCAAATGTAGATAGATATGAGCAAATCGTGACTCGTTTTGCTCCCAATCCAGACTGTGTCTTGCATCTGGGTTCAGCCAGAGCCATAGTTCTCTGCTATGGATACGCAAAGATGTATGACGGGCTGTTCTATCTACGCTTTGAAGATACCGATCCAAGACTTAAGAGATCAGCTTTGCAGTTCTACGACCTCATACAAGAAGATCTAAGGTGGCTTGGTTGCGGATGGGACAGCGATTTCATCCAAAGCGACAGACTTCCCATCTACTATGAACACGCAGAGATGATTCTGGTGGATGGAAACGCCTACGTCTGTACATGCAAACCTGGAGACTTTCGGGAAAGGGCATTAGCTAGCCACCAATGTCCCTGTCGAGACCTGACACCAGACGAAAACCTTCTCCGCTGGAGACGCATGCTCGACGGGACATACAAGGAGAGAGAAGCCATCGTAAGGATCAAAACAAATCTTAATCATCCAAATCCTGCTGTGAGAGACTGGCCAGCACTGAGGATCATTGACGCAAAGCGCCATCCACACCCAAGGGTCGGCAGCAAGTATAGAGTCTGGCCCCTCTATAATTTTGCCTGCGGCATTGATGACCATCTTATGGCAATAAGCCATATAATCCGAGGAAAGGAGCACCTAACAAACCAGAGGAGGCAAGAGTACATGTACAAGCATTTTGGATGGAGATATCCAGAGGCAATCCATTATGGAAGACTCAAAATAGAGGGTGCTTCTCTCAGCAAATCAGTCATTGTGGAAGGAGTCAAGAAAGGCGCTTTCAAGGATTGGGATGACCCAAGGCTTGCCACTTTCGCAGCTTTGAGAAGGAGAGGAATAAGCCCCGACGCGATAAGGCGTTTAATGGTTGATGTTGGTCCTAAGACCGCTGACGTCGTGCTGAGCTGGGAGAACCTCTATGCCCACAATCGCAAGATAATCGATCAAATGGCCAACCGATACTTTTTTGTCCACAATCCAAGAAGGCTGAACATAAAGGATGTTCCTCACAGAATCTCGGCTCATATTCATTTGCATCCAGATCAGCCTCAGAGAGGCCTCCGCCATGTGGAGATAGAATCAAAAAAGGGAAGAGCCTCTCTATTGATTTCAAACGATGACAAAAAGCTTTTTCAAAAGGGCAAGAAGATACGCCTGATGGAGCTATTGAACTTCGAAATTGAGAAGATTGGAGAGAGAAAAATAGATGCTGTCTTCCACAGCCAATCCTACGAGGAGGCGAAGAAGTTGAGTGCTCCCCTCATTCACTGGGTTACTTCAGATACTGGCATTCCATGTGAGGTTGTGATGCCTGATGCCTCTGTGGCAAGAGGTATCGCAGAGGATGCATGCAAGAAATTACGTCCTAGCGAAATCATTCAGCTCGAGCGCTTTGGCTTCGTCAGAGTAGACCGTGTAGATGAGAAGCTAACCGCCTACTTCGCTCATCGATAGTCCCATTCTCGGGCATACATGACGCGCGCACCGGACTACCCTATCAGATTCTTTTCCTGCAGTTCGCGGAGTATTCTCCTGACTATGGTTTCTGGAGGAATATCCACAGAGTTACATTCGATATTTATGAATTCTGCCTTATCCTTATAGTAGTCTATCAAGGGACGAGTCTGCGACTCGTAAACCCTCAATCGTGCTCTAATAACTTCAGGCTTATCATCCTCACGTTGATAGAGGTCTGTACCACATGCATCACAGGCACCCTCCTTTTTCGGCTTCAAAAATCTTAGGTTATACACAGCACCACATTTTTTGCATATCCGTCTGCTCGATAGTCGAGCTATTATGACCTGCTCTGGAACACCCAATTGGATGACAGCGTCTATCTTTCCGATTGAATCCAACGCTCTTGCCTGTTCGATAGTCCGAGGATACCCGTCTAAGATGAAACCGTTCTTGCGAGATGACTTGTTGATTGCTTCTTTCACGATTTCGATTACGATGTCATCTGGAACCAGCTTACCCTTGTTTACAAAATCAACAATCTTCTTTCCAAGGTCCATATCTCGCTTTATTTCTTCTCGAATCATGTCGCCAGTTGATATTTTGGCTATTCGGAGCCTGGATGCTAATATTGAAGCGTAAGTGCCTTTGCCAGCCCCAGGTGGACCAAAAATGACGAAACTCATTTTTCCATTCTGCAAGGTCTCTATTACAACCCTTGGTTTCTAGAATGAGAGACTCTCGATTAGCCTTTCCCCTTCTCTTCCTTTCCGTAGTATTTTGTCCATCGAATCTTCCTTGAGTCCCGCTTAAACTCTAGGGAGCTTCTTCTGCACTTTCTCGTACAAAACCAGAGGGTTGTTCCGTCATTTCTCACGTACATTATACCTGTGCCTGATGGGAAGTTATGCCCACAGAAAGAGCACTCTCGGCTTTTGGGCATTGGTGTAATCTCCGGTATCACCTGATCTTCTTAGCTTCTCTCTCCGTCTCGCGAAGCATGAGGATATCGTTTGTCCGTACTGGGCCCTTCACGTTTCTTGTTATTATGCGCCCCTTGTCTCGCCCCTCGAGAACCCTAACCCGAACCTGTGTTATCTCGCCTGTGATTCCCGTTCGTCCAATGATTTGAATAACCTGTGCTGCGGTTAACTCCTCTTCCTCTCTGCTCATTTGTTACCCTTCTTCAACCCCTCAACACGCATGGAGATTTCCTTCACCAGTGACGCTGCATCACCAAGCTCGGTTATGCAGGCCGAAGCAGCTGGGACATCTATTCCAGAAGATGTTCCAATTCTATTTTTGCTTGGCACAAAAACGTAGAGGATTTTTCTCTCTTCGCAGAGTAGAGGAAGATGGGCTACTACCTCTGGCGGATCAACATCTTCGGCTATAATAACTAGCTTCGCCAGAGCTCTTTCAACCGCCTTTGTTGTTTCGTTTGTCCCCCTACGAACCTGTCCAGATTGAGAGGCTATCTGGAGGGCTTCATAGGCCGCATCTGTCACTTCTTTTGGGATTTCGAATTTTATGTAGAATGGTTTTGACATGAGCCTCACCCTTTTAAGTGCACAGTTTACTACAGAATAACTTAAGAATGTTTCGACCTTTGGATTTCTGGTTCCTCATACGACCTCAACAGCATTGCTCTGCCATTTACCTTGCGCCCTCTACATAGGAGCTGCCCGGATTTCACTGAGCTGACTTCGCCATTCTCTTCCATAACTTTTCGTTCTTGATGCATCCAATATCTGCTGATGTCAGTGTTCCATCGAAGTACCCATATGATCTGGCTCTGCAGCCTCCACATATGTATTTGTCCCTGCAGTTTCCGCATCCAATCGTTCTGCCACCTAGCTTATAGCTCTCCAAGTGTTCTCTATTTCTCAACTCCTGCAGCATTCTAGTGTTGCTCCACAGTTCGTCAAAGCCTTCCTCCAAGATATTTCCAAGCACGGTTTCTCTATTCGTTGGAAAGAAAACGCATGGTTTCAGGTCTCCGTTTGGTTCAAGAGCAATGTAAAGCCTTCCAGCTCCGCATCCCCCTAAGAAACTCGCAATGTTCTCAACGCCTCTCTTTGCGCCGTAGTGAGCTGAGACTTTGAAATCCTCTCCTATCTGTTCCGAAAGGTTCTTCACGACACTCGCGTATTGGGGGCAAGTGCTCAAGAACTGGTCGGTTCTGATATTTGTTCTTCCGGTCTCAACTTCTTCTTGCTTTGCCCTCGTGTAAAGGTTAACGGTCTTTCTCCCTATCATTTCGAGAATGGACATCCTCTCTTCGGGGGCAAGGTCGAGCTCCATGTGCTCCTTTGCTCTTCCAGTTGGTATGTAATTGAAGTTTATGAATCGGATCCCCAACTTCTCCGCCAGCTCCATTATTATGGGTATCTCACCTTGATTCTCTCTGTGAGCCACTGCGGCAATGCAGGTGTCGAGACCAGCATCTACACAGTTCTCTATTCCCTTCATTGTCTTCTTGAAGCAGCCGGAAACCCCCCTGAAGCCTTCATGGGTCTCTTTGCTCGCTCCATCAAGGCTTATCTCAACATAGTCGACGCCTACGTCTTTGAGCTGCTTCACATTATCTCTTGTGAGCAAGGTTCCGTTTGTGGCTATGCTTATGTAGGGTATCCTCTTCTTTGCATACGCGGTTACCTCAAAGAAATCCTTTCGGAGCAGAGGCTCTCCTCCAGAAAAGGATAAAGAAGGTAGGCCGACGCCAGCAATCCTTGACAAGACGTCCAAGGTTTCGTAAGCCTGATCAGTTGTGAATTCAGACTGGCGAACTCCAGCATCCTCATAGCAGTGTTTGCACTTGAGGTTGCAGAGGTACGTGAAGTTCCAGACAATCTGGAAGGGGCCTGCGGGCGTGAACGGAATGTGTATGCCATACTTTCTTATTCCTTTCATCATTAGCGCGAAGCCTTTTAACCAAGCCTCACGATACTTCTGCCCCAGAAACATACTTCTCATAAAGTCTTTGTCTATCCTCAAGATTCTGCTACCGATCTCGTAAAACGGATCCGCGATCCTTCGACTCAAATTTCTGCAGTTTCTGCAGAGTTGAATGTCCTCACCGTGGAAACGTTTTAAGGAGTTCACAAGTAGGTCTCCATCTTGATTGCAGTCAACGTCAAACCTCTCTATGATCGCCTTCAGTATTGGGTTGATGGCTGAAAGCATTGCATTCTCTAAGGAATCTAGCTGCATTAATCCCTCTACCGCAACATTATGCTATCGAAGATTTCGCTTTAAAAGCATGTGGTCCAGCGAAATGTATGTTTATATTCGTATCTTATCTTGCTGTAGGAGGGAAAGAACTTGGTGCGACTTAAAGGATTTCAGAAACTGACAAGTATCGACGACGCCCTGTCCATCTTCCTTGGGAAACTCAAACTGAAAAGACGAAAACCTGAAAAAAAACAGATTGATATGGCTCTAGGCAGAGTGACAACAGAGGATATTATAGCAGATCATGATCTGCCCGCCTTCAGCCGCTCTGCCGTAGATGGCTATGCGGTAAGAGCGCAAGACACCTTCAATGCATCGCAGCTCAATCCAAAAGCCCTCAGATTGATAATAGATGAGAGAGTCGGCAAAGGCGAGACGATGGAGATTTGGACGGGCAATCCACTTCCCCACGGCGCTGAAGCCGTGATTATGCTGGAGCATACAAGACGAAAAGATGATGGAATCGAAGTTTGGAACCCAGTCACCCCAGGCAAAAACATCTCTAAAAAGGGAGAAGATGTGCGTAAAGGACAGATTGCTGTGAAAGCAGGAACCAGACTGAAACCACACCACATTGGCTTACTGGCTGCCTTGGGAGTAACCAATATCGAAATCGCAAGAGAGCCTAAGGTAGCGATCCTATCAACGGGAGATGAACTTGTTGACTTAGGCCATAAGCTCAAGGCGAATCAGGTGATAGACACAAACCGACTGATCCTATCAGGCATGTGTCATCAACTAGGCGCCACCGTCGTAGACTTAGGCATAACAAAAGACGACCATTCAGAGATTGATGCAAAGATTCGAGAGGGAATAAAGAAAGCTGATATGCTCATCACCACTGGAGGGACAAGCGTTGGACATCACGACCTCATCTCAGCAGCTATAGACAATTTAGACTCCCCAGGCATAGTAGTGCAAGGAATAGCCATGCGCCCAGCCATGCCAACAGCACTGGCAATCATTGAAGGCAAACCCATCATCGTGTTATCTGGAAACCCAGTGGCTGCCATGATAGGCTTCGAGGTCTTCGCTCGAAGGCTCATCCTAGAGCTAATGGGAATCAAAAGAGAACCAAGACCCATGCTCAGAGCGAGGTTGACCCGAAAGGTTCCCTCGGTACTGGGGCGACGAGTCTTCCTGAGAGTTAGAGTTTCTGAAGAAGACGGAGAGTTCTTGGCTAAACCCATCAGAATCAAGGGGGCGGGTATTCTGTCCACAATGACTGAGGCAAACGGATACGTTGTGATTCCTGAAGACCGCGAAGGACTAGACAAAGGCGAATCCGTAATCGTTCATCTTTTCGACAGGATAGGAGCGTAGATAAATGTTTAGAAAACTGCTTTCTCTTGACGAAGCCAAAGAGGTTTTCAAACGAAACTTTCTGCCTAAACCCGTCGGTGTTGAGTCAGTCCCCCTTTCTGAGGTGGGTAATCGTGTCCTAGCGGAAGATATCGTTGCCCCATTAGATATTCCACCTTTCACTAGGTCAATGGTTGATGGCTATGCTGTGAGAGCAGTTGACACCTTCCATGCGGAGGAGAACGAACCCGCTACATTAGAGTTCTGTGGATATATCGCTATAGGCGAGCTCCCAACGGTCACAGTGAAAAATCACACGACTGCCGAAATAGTCACTGGAGCTCCTCTACCTAAGGGCGCCGACGCTGTCGTAATGTTAGAGTATGCCGTCCGACAGGACAACACGGTTCTTATTCATCGACCAGTCTCCGCAGGAGAAAAAGTGATGACAGCAGGTTCGGACATTCAGAAGGGCGAAACCATCCTGGAGAAAGGACAGATAAGCCATTCTAGGGAAATAGGAACCTTGGCTGCATTAGGCATAACAGAAGTTGTTATGTACAAGCGACCGAAAGTTGCCGTCATCTCCACAGGCGCTGAAATCGTAGATTTAGGAGAACCGCTATTACCAGGAAAGATCTATGACATAAATACATTCACTCTAAGTGCCGCAATTCGAGAATGCGGCGGAGAACCTACGAGTGTAGGAATAATACCAGATGAGATGAGTCAACTCAAGAGGGCCCTCAAAAAGACGTTGACCATGATGGATATGGTCGTTACCTCGGGAGGAGTTTCGGTAGGACCAAAAGATCTTATTCCTCAAGTATTAAATACATTAGGCAAGCCTGGAATAATCATCTCTGGGATTGCAGTGAAGCCTGGGAAGCCAACGACTGTAGCTGTGATTGATGGAAAGCCTGTCTTCTCTCTCCCAGGCAATCCTACATCCGCCCTCTTAATGTTCTATCAGCTCGTACGCCCTCAAATACGCTGTATGACAGGGGCATATGAGAAGGCGCCTCCTATAGTAAAAGCGGTTGCTGAAAAGAGGATGTTCGCAGAGAAGGGGCGACGTACATTCGTCATGGTCAAACTCACTGGTGACAAAAACGGTCAGTTGATTGCGTCGCCAGCCGCTTTGGGATTATCGGGTGCAATAACTACCTTGGCGAAGGCTGATGGATTTGTAGAAATAAGCGAGGATCAACAATTCATTGATGCGGGGGATGAAGCCTCCGTGTGCTTATTCAATCCAGAGATAAATCGTGAAGGAAGAAAAATAGGAGTCTCCAGTTCCTTTACTCGAAATGATCCCGCTTAGCTGCAACGTATACAAATGCGAATAGCGAAATGATCACGTGGATGATTAATGCTAGGTTGAATAGTAGGGCTCCTAAGCTGGAAGAAAATGTCTGGCGATTCATTTCCACGAAGAGCACGGGTATGCTGAAGGCTGCCCCCAGAAAGAAAAGAATAGTTGTGAGCAGAACCGCCCACTTCTTCATCTGTATCAAACTATATGCCGTGATAAGGCTTAGAAATGCCAACACTCCGATATGGGGTGGTGCTGTGAAACTTGATGCCACCAGTAGAGAAAGCATAACTCCTCCTGCAATCATATAGAAAATCGAGAACGCAAAAACAGCTGGACTCTCAACACGAAACTTTGATTTCAGAGACGTCTTCCAACCCTTCCTAGGAGGGTTATATAATGTTAGGCAATAAATTAGTTTCTCTAACGAAGACCTATATGTGTGCCCCTCCAATTCCATCCGACTCGGTGTTTCAATCGCAGTCGTCCAAGCCCTTTTCATCAATCTGATAGTCACGTCACGAAGGAAAATATCGTACAATTCGCTTCAGCCTTTTTTCATCTCCATGATATCTGCAAAAATCTTGCAAAGTCTCTCCAATCGGATAGCTTTTTAGCGTGTTAAATGCATATTAAGCGGGACACGAGGAACGATGAAGAGACGACTAGATGAGTTTTTTCCTGCCCCAGAGACTGTAGAAAAGAGGGAGGAGCTGCCCCCACTTCAGAAGAGCTCATCTGGAGAAAACAAGCCCCGTTTTCCTAAGCTTCTAGCACCCAAGAATCTGCCAACTTCACATTTCGTGTCCGCCACTTATGATGGCCATAAAGGTCTTGTTTGCATAAAATTGTATGAGCCGAAGTCTGAGAGAATCTTCCTTTGGTACGACATAACAGGTCATATGCCCTACTGCCTGACAAATCTGCCAATCAGTGAGCTGAAGAAGATAGATCGCCTTATCTCACACCCGAGACTTGACCATTTCGAGACGATCCAGAAGTACAATCCGCTGCAAGATCGACAAGTCACCTTAACAAAGGTTGTGGGAAAAGACCCATTGGCAATCGGTGGTCGTGCAAGAGGCTGCATAAGAGACATCATACCAGAGGAGTATCCTAAGATAGGTCATACAGAAAAGAAAGTAAAGGTCTGGGAAGCAGCCATTAAATACTATCAATGCTACATTTATGATGAGCAACTGGACCCAGGCATGACCTACAAGATCGAAGATGGTAAACTAATTGAGGTCAAGCACGAGTCGTCAGAGAGGGTTGTACGCGAAATATGTGGACTATTTCAAGAAGAACCTGAAGAGTATCTGCAGAATGTGGAGATGTGGGCTAGGCTTCTGGAGTATCCAGCTCCTAGGTTCCGACGGGTCGCTCTCGACATAGAGGTCTTCTCACCCATACCGACTCGTGTCCCTGATCCTCAGGAGGCGGCGCACCCAGTCATCTGTGCATCCCTTCTGGGAAGTGATGGAAAGAATCGGGTGCTGCTTCTGAGAAGAAGGGGTGTGAAGGAGGGCATTGGAAAACTCCCGTCTGAAACAAACATTGAATATTACGATTCGGAAGGGAAACTCATCCTCGAAATCTTCAAGGCACTCCAAGATTATCCCTTCACGATAACATTCAATGGAGACGACTTTGATCTCAAGTATTTATGGCACAGAGCACGAAAACTTGGCTTAGGTATACGGCAGAATCCCGTAGAGGTCAGAAGAAGAGTCTGCCTATTGAAAAATAGCATCCACATAGACCTCTACAAATTCTTCTACAACAGATCTATCCAAATCTACGCGTTCAATCAGAAGTATCGGGATGTGACGCTGGATACTGTGGGAAGAGCGATCTTAGGTCTAGAAAAGATCGAATTGGAGAAATCAATATCTGAGCTATCTTACATGGAACTCGCCGAATACTGCTTTAAAGACGCTGAGATAACCCTTAAACTAACCATGTTTGACGACGATTTGGTCATGAAGCTGATTCTGGCGCTTACAAGGATTAGCCGTATGCCCATCGAAGACGTCAGCAGACAGGGGGTTTCAAGATGGATCCGAAACTTTCTCTACTACGAACATCGCAGAAGAAACACATTGATCCCTGACAAAGAAGACATCCTTGCTGTCAAAGGCGCAACCGCTACAAAGGCCATTATAAAGGGCAAGAAATACAAGGGAGCAACTGTGGTTGAGCCCGTGCCAGGAGTCCACTTCAACGTCAAAGTCATGGACTTCGCAAGCCTATATCCTTCGATAATCAAGGTCCACAACCTAGGTTACCCATCCATCCGCTGCACTCACACTGAATGTAGAGATAATAACGTGCCTGATACGCCCCATTGGATATGCAAGAAGCGGAGAGCACTTGAAAGCTTACTGATAGGTGCCCTTAGGGACCTCCGAGTCAGATGGTATAAGCCAAAATCGAAAGATGAAACGCTGCCCAACGAGTTACGAAGCTGGTATAATGTAATACAGAGCGCACTAAAGGTCATACTCAACGCAAGTTATGGGGTGTTTGGTGCTGAAGCATTTGACCTATACTGTCCACCAGTGGCTGAAGCGACAGCCTCTCTTGGAAGACACGTCATATCGCAAACAATAAGCAAGACTAGAGAATTGGGAATCGAGGTTCTCTATGGAGATACCGACAGCATCTTCCTGAAAGCGCCTTCTGAAGATCAGATCAGAACTTTGGCAGGATGGTCAGAGAAGGAGCTGGAAATGGAACTGGAAGTAGACAAGATTTATAGATATTCTATCTTTAGCTCTAGAAAAAAGAACTATCTTGGAGTGTTGCCCGATGGAGACATCGATGTCAAGGGACTGACTGGAAAGAAGAGACATATTCCTGTCTTCATCAAAGGGGCTTTCGACCAAATGGAAGAGCGATTAGGCGAGGTGAAGTCTCTAACCGATTTTGACGAGGCGAAAAGAGAGATTCGAGGAATCGTCAGAGATCGATACTTAAGATTGAAGCAACGTGAATGGGGAGAGCATCCTGATAAGTTGGCTTTTCATGTTGTTCTGGGAAAGGCCCTAAGTCATTATGTGAAGACCACGCCACAACACGTGAAAGCAGCGCTTGTCCTACAGAAGGAAGGCTATGAAATCAAAGCGGGAGACCTGATAAGCTTTGTCAAAGTCGAAAAGGAACCTTATGTAAAACCTGTTCAGCTGGCTTCTAACAGCGAGATAGATGTAGAGAAATATGTGGCCTACCTGCAGTCAACATTTGACCAAGTTCTAGACGCATTGGGATTGAACTTCAGCGAAATCATAGGACTGACAAAGCTTGAACGCTTCATGTGAGACATTATTCTTTGCTCTCGTGTACAAACAGGATTTGTCGATCTGTGCTTGTTGGATCCTGCTTTCGGATCATGAAAAACAGTAGATCTTGAGTGTTTGCAGTACCTACCGCGTGCAGCCTCATGTTAGCCCTCACTCTCTGGGAAGGCGCGGAGACTACAGGAGAAAAGAAGAGGAAACCACTGGGGGTCAAATCGCTTAATGACTACCATACATGCAAACGACTGTTTTCTGCCCATTCTCGTTGCAGCGTTTCGAAATGGTTCTACTTAACTCTAATCCTTATTCCGACAAAACAATGCTTATGTAGTGATTATGCAAACAGATTTTGCTGAGACATCATATTACAGGCATAGGTCTTCTTGAGTTTCGTAAACTTGGAGATAGAATGAATTGGCGCTTATGGAGTATCTGCATGAGAAAGCGGAGGAGTCCAGACATAACGAGATAGTTGGGCATTTAGTGACAATCGCAGGAGTAATGTTTCTGATTGGAGGAACCCTCGTTACGGTCTCTACAGTTCCTGATCCAGACTGGTTCCTGTTCATTCCCTATAGACTCAGATCTCATCCTTACTGCCTTATAGGACTCATTTTCACGATTCTGGGATATATACTCCTAATCTTTGGAATTGCCTTCAGTATACACTACGCTTCCCAAAGGTCATGGTACATGTGGAGACTTCAGGAAACCCAAACCGAAGCTGAAGAAAAACTCAGATCTATGGTGAAATATGTGGAAAAACCGAAGACCAAAAACGAATAAGCATTGCTTCCTTCATCTCCCAATGATACAGTAATCGATTCACCCTTCAATAGCGAAAGTTTAAGTGCTTCAAAACATAATAGCAGAAATTGCTTAAAAAGAACGTAGGTGAGAAACATTGCCAGAGTGGATGTGTCTGAAGTGTGGAAAAAAATGGGCTGAAGAGGGAGAGGTAGAGCCAAGATATTGCCCAACATGCGGTAGCCCCACGATTTATGTGCCGAAAATCGTGAAACAGAAATAACCCATAAAGGGAATTTTGAGATCTATACGAAACAATTCATAAAAAGGCAGCCCTTCTCTTCAATCAATACTGAGCTAGGATTAAGTTCTTCAGATAAAGAAATGGGAGCACCTTTCGCAAGAACTGCGGGCATACTTCCGCTCGTTTCTCCCATCAGGAGATGAGCTGCGCCCGCAAGATCATCAGCCAGATCGTGTCTTGTAAGTAACAACTCACTGCCGTAAAGATCCCTTTCAGCCCTACAATCCCTAACGGGATTGAATCCTGCTATTCCAATTGCTAAGCCCGTTGTTCCCATGCGGAGAGGAGAGACGTGACTATCAACAATCAAAACCCCAATGTTCTTGCCTATTCTCTTAATGATCTCACTTCTGATATTCTCTGCAACTTCATGGGGAGCGGCAGGCCACAGAACAACAAATCCCTTCGGAACGTTCTTTTGATCCACACCTGCGTTAGGTATTAAAACGCCATCTTTCAGAGTGAGCAAAGCCCCAGAAACGCCTCCATACACTCTCTCCGCCTCCATTAGAACAACCTCAACGAACCTAGGAGCTAGCTCATATTTCTCTCCTAGTCTCTTGGCCTTCTCCGAGGGAATTATCGTGTCAAATTTCATAAGACGCCCTTGGACTGTAGAAATAATCTTGCTAGCAAGCATTAGTAGATCTCCATTATCAATTATCAACTTTTGCCTACTTGTGACATCCAGAATTATGCCAACCAAGTCGTCTTTGGGCTTGATTAGGCTGGTGCGTATTCCGAAAAGCTGCATTGATCTTAGTCCCCTCCTATTCCGAAATCATAATCACTCAATATCCTAATCAGCGGCACACTCATAGGCGTTTCTAAATGTTCTAGCAGGAAATCTAGAATTGATCATTCGTCTTCCGTAATTCCGTGCAATTCGCGCGCTCGTGTTTGGTCTACTTAGGACGGTGAGCAAGCTATAGCCTATCCCAGCAATCGCGATCAAGCTGCCGATCCTGATGCTTGGTATCATGGCTGCCCAAATCGGAAGAATCTCGAGTACTTCGGATGGTAGAAAGAACGGCCATAGCGCGCGCCTAAAATGACAAAGCGTACGGGTAATGGACTGATAACATGCACAGCCGCCCGGTGGTTCCAAAGAAGGAGAATGATAGTTAAATCGATGCATGAATAATGCTATAGGGTTTCTGACTTATTCATAGTAATCTCAACAAGTTTCATGGGCCCGGCCGGATTTGAACCAGCGACCACCAGGTCTCTCCTTTTGAGAGGTATGAGCCTGGCGCTCTAACCATGCTGAGCTACGGGCCCTAGAGTCTAACTTTCAGACCCTCGCTTATTAAATTATACCGAATCTTTCTGAATGTATTGTGTGTTAAAAGGAACTTTTATTAAATATTACGACGTAAGACACATGGTAGTGGTGCTTTGTGACTTCTCTACAACAGAAAACCTGCCAAAGGATACCCCTGACAGTTCCCGTGCGATGCAGCCTCTGTAGACACGCTATCTCCCAATTCGTGACTGTATACTGCACCAGATTGAAGAAGCATGAAAAAGGTGTTAGAAGCTGCCTCTATTTCGAGCCTGAGCCACCAAGGTATAGGCGATACGAGAGAATGTGATCAAACTCACGGGAATCTCCAGTCTTCAAAGGTCAAGATTTGTGGACTATTCTGGTTGGTTGTGCATGCCAGGGTTCTTGCGATTGTATCTTCGAAGCACTATGCAATAAACCAACAGCATCAAATCAATCAAACTTTAAATATGGCTGAGAAATCTGAGATTAAAGAACGCCGCCGTAGCTCAGTTAGGTAGAGCAACTGACTTGAATTGTGAACCTATCAAGGTTGAAGCTGTTAACCAGTTGGTCGACGGTCCGAGTCCGTCCGGCGGCGCCAAGACCTACTCAGCCTTAGCAATCATCAGAAGAATGCCCACGGCTATCAGTACGAAGCCGGCAGTAATGAAGATGCTGATAAACCAGCCAACGGACTGCACTCCAAGTGGGAGGTCTGGTGGACTAAGATATGTGTAGTAGACCGTCAAAGCACCAATAATGATGGCTATTAAGCCGAAGAACTTCTCTGCAATTCCCAGGCCCACAGGCGTCTCGCTCATCTCATATGCTCCTGTTTCAAGCCTACTTTTACATGTCTAAAGCGTATTTAAGTTTATTAATGGACCAAGAGTCACTCAACCATTTCAAGTTTCGCGGGCAAATACTCATCGACTATGTAGGTCAATCCATACCTGCTGAAGGCTTCTTGCTCGGCCTTTTTCTTGATCTCTAGAAACTTCTTGATCTCTCTCCGCCACAGGTCTCCCTCATAGCGTTGGTCTCTCCTTAGATCGTGAAGACGTTTAATGTCCACCTGGGTCAGGGCATCACTGGGTAAATCATAATCGACAATATCGGTGGCCCAAACGCCATTCCATGTGGCGTCTGGGGTAGTCAGCTCCCTGAGGTGAGCGGCATTTGCCGAGCCAGAAATGATTACCATTGCGATGTGCATACCCCATGGGTCACCATCGGTGAAAATGTGCACAGGGAGGTCTAGTTCCTTGTTGAGCCTGTGAATGAAGTGCCTTGTTGCGCGGGGAGCTTGACCAGCCGTCAGCACGAGAAGAGCATTGAACTTCTTGTGAACCATCTCTTCGATGAATCGTGTGAACAGGCCACCCTTCTCGATGGCTATGACCATGTCTGCGCTGGTTTTAACAAACTCAGCCGAGGTTAGCGCGGGTCCTATCATCACACCATCGGGATGAGACATGAGATTGAGCCGTTTGCCCTCGTACCCAGGAACGGTGTATTCTATTGTTAGATCGCCGAAAATGGCCGAACGTTCCTCTGGAAACACTTTGAAATCTTCCCTTGAAAACCCCATCACTGTCTCGAGATCGGTTATGATGCTGTTGGACTCGGGCTGGTCTTTAAAAGGGACTTCGTAGGCCTGCGCCGAGTAGTACACGTCTCGGAGGGTTGAGGTCTTCCGCTGTTCTGCGAGATCACGGGCGAAGTAGGCCGCCCAGATCAGTTGAGTGAGAGGTCGAATGTGACGGATATTTCGAGAGCTTCTACGAACCATCTTGTCTCCAAGAACATACTGTCGGACTTCTGGGCTATAGAAGATGTTCTGTGTCGATCGGCTCGGCATCTTAATCCAAGGGAAAGTGCTCTTCTCCATCTGTCCATAAAGTCTCACTCCCAGTTTTTTCAGTTTCTTTAGAACATCTTTCCTCTTTTCTGCGGCCAAGTTCTTAGGTTTTTTCTTCAAATCTTCTCACACTCTTCAACAACTTCTCGATGTCTGGTGGTTGCTCCTTTCTAGCCAATCCCGTGGAAAACTCTGCAATCTTGGGTAGATACTTCGAGAATACGGATAGTCTCCTCCTCTCTCTTTCGACATGTTCTTTCCTGGTCAGAAAGCGTCTTAGCCTGCGAGCCACCTCACGGATGCCATTCAAAATCTCCCTTCTTACCTCAGGTCTATCGGCAATAAACTCCTTACCCACCGTTTTGTAGGGAACCTTAGTGCTGCAAAGATGAACTAGGATAGCAATAGGCATATCAGGTGAAACTTTGTATGTTCGCCAATTGATCGATTTGATCACCCTAACTGTGACGTCGCTGGCTTCGTCATATAACAGGGGTATTCTATTTGCAAATCGATGGACGACGATGTCGCCGACTTTTGGTATATCTCCACCGTAAGCTATCGCTGTCTCCACAATGAAGGGATGCCCAGAGTAGGCGGATGGCTTACGCCGGCAGACGGCTATGAAATCTGGCTTAAGCTCCTTCAGAATCCCAGCTTTCAATAGGTCCTTGCCTAAAGGGGAGAGACATCGTGCCCTTGGAGGCAAGAAATCTTTAAACTCTTTCATCTTCCGAACAAGCCTCACGACCTCTTGAGGCTTCAACTTCCTAGGATTCTTCTTCTCGCTTATCCTAGCATTCTCCAAGAATTCATGAGCTATTCTCTCGCTAACCCTCTGGAAGTGCTTCTGCATGAAATCAAGCATATTTCTGCAGTCTGTGATTTTTGTGAGCCGCTGAATCGTCTCAACGTCAACTCCGTACGGGTGCGGAAAGGTTTCTTCAGGAGGTTGTGGCATATCGGTGGTGACGCGACTAAACCTGTAGAGGCGCCCCTTTGGATCAACAAATGTGATGTTAGCATAGGGGGTTACCACTGCGGTCTGTTTCAGGTACTCAAGAATCTTGGGCATAGCCCGAAAATAGTCTCCTTCTAAGGAGAACTCAACAACGGTTCCATGCCAGCGAGTCTTATTTACATGAGCCTTGCGATCCAGAATTATAGGGCGGTTCCTCTGAATGTCAATTATTAGCTTATACTCATAGGTCCTGGATGTACCAGTGCTAGATGCAACATAAACAGGCTTGTGCGTCGTTATTTGTCCATAGAGTATTGCCATGGTCCCCCCGAGCCCAAACGTGCCTCGAGCCTGCCTGAGTTTGTATTTTGACCCAAACAAGACTTGACCAAAGGCTGAGGGTATGTGGCGAGCTGGAATGCCAGAGCCGTTGTCTTCAATCCTAACCATATAAACCTCGCCTTCTTCGCCCCCATTATCCGTCTGAGATATACGAAGATAGACCTCAGGAGGCACGCCGTGGAGGTCTGAGGCATCGAGCGCGTTCTCCACCAGCTCCCTCACAGAAGAGAAAATCGCTCTCGTCGGATTCGTGAAGCCAGCTATGTCCCTGTTACGGTAGAAAAAGTCTGCGGGGCTTATCTGCTCGAAAGTTTCTACCACTAATCTGCCCTCGAATTCGCGTCTTGCCTATTATTATCATATTCAACCCTTAACCGTTCTGGAGGAGTTTCCCATAGTTGCATCTTCTTCCTCTTGAGTTCCTTCCTCTTCTTATGAAGGAATCGGTAGACGGTTCGGTGTTGACCTCCTTTGATCAGCTTCCATATGGCGTCTCTCGCCACTACTGCTTGGTCCATGTCTCCTATGATAGAGATTGTGTGTCCATATACGGATATATTGGCTTCAGTCAACTCTTCTATTATCCTTCTGGTCTTGCCTTCCTTCCCAATCACCCGTCCCTTCAGCCGCTTCTGATCGGACTGGGATTTTCCAACAATCTCCCTTAGATCTATGACTTCTAAAACAGCATCTTCTTCATTCAACAATCTAAAGGCATGGTCTGGGGAAAACCCCCTCCCGATGGCCATGATCACTTCTTTAGCTCTGAACAGAACCGATGGGTCCTGCGCTGTTGGCCTCAACAATATGCTCACGTCACCTGTCGTGCTACTAATACTCAGATCTACTGAGAACTCATCCTCTATCTTTTCCTTCACGCGACCGTCAGAACCTATGAGCGCGCCGATACGTTCTCGTGGAATCTTGACAAAGGCGCTAACGTTTGCCACGTGTAACCCTCCTGTAGGTTTCCTCTACGGACAACACGTCCACGTTGAGTTTCTTGAAGTATCGATGTAGATTCTTTAGGTCTCGTCTTAAGAATTTGCTGGCCATCGGGTGCTCGACTGGAACTGCCTGCGAGATATCAAAAAGCACAGGCTCGCCGTCCCAGATCATGATGTTGTATTCGCTCAGGTCGGCATGTACAAGTTCAGCTTTTTGATAAAGCATTTTCA
>CP070826.1:915582-922251 GCA_020344435.1 Candidatus Bathyarchaeota archaeon
GAGTCAACGATCTTGGTTCTGTCGAAGTCTTCCATGGCGAGGCGTGAGGTTCGGACGACCATCTTTTTTCTTCTCAGGAATTGCTGTTCGATGTCTTCTGTGAAGTCAACCATTGTCCGTCCCAAGTCGGTGAGGACGTACTTTCTGGTTTTGGCCTCTGGGTCTATGAGATTTGCTTTCAAGAGTAGTTTTAGGTGGTAGGCGAATCTTCCTGCGTCTCTTGTTGGGTTAAGGCGCAAGGCGTTCATCAATTCTGTGTAGGATAAGGACCCCCTCTCGAATAGTAGACCTAGGATTTTCAGCCTGAGGGGGGATGATGTTGCTTTTAGCACTCTTAGACCTGGTCTGCGGCGACGGGGCATGACGGTTCCTCTGGTGGCAGTAGATAGTCTAAAAAATTAAATAATCTTTCGGATAGATTGGCACGTGGGAGCCAAGTCTTGGAAGAATATTATCTTCAACACGGCTACATCATTAGGTTTTAAGTGTGCTCTCTGTGTTAGGCTTTGGTGGAATAATGCTTATGTGAGGCTTACATTATGAGATGCTACGGGGGCTGTCGGCTAGCATGGTCTAGGCTCTGAGCCTCGGGCGCTCGGGACCCCGGTTCAAATCCGGGCAGCCCCACCAAGCGAGAATTGAACCAGCTGTCCAGTTTTCTCAGTTCTTTCTGAGTCGAAGTTTGTGCAGCGCACCACAGAAACTGAGAGGATACCATTCGAAAATCCTTTATAGTTCTTCTTATGTCTTCAGTTCTCACAAAGGAAGGTGAGATGATGTCATCATGGCCTTACACGAAACTACCCCCAGAAGGGCGATTTGAAGTCTACAAAGACTCCGCAGGAAAATTCAGATTTAGACTAAGAGCCGCAAACAACGAGATAATAGCAGTAAGTGAAGCCTACGAGTCAAAGGCAAGTTGTCAAAATGGAATCCAATCTGTCAAGGCTAATGCTGCGAAAGCCAAGATTGAAGACATGACTTAGAGAGCACCAGCGCTTGAAACAGTCGAACAATACAAGACAAACACTCAAACATTCACGTTTGTCCCAGCTTTCTCGTAGGTCCACATTAGGTTCTCCTAGCAGAGCCCACGCATAAATTATATATTTCTTGAATGGAACGTTTACCACGATCAGCGTGGTAGAAACAATGGAAAAATTAGCTCTTAGCTACAACAAGCTGATGGAAAAAGCCAAGGCAATCCCGATACTCGAGTCGACAGAATCGATCATCCACTGGGACATGGAAACGAAGATGCCTCCAAAAGGAATAAAACTTCGAAGCGAACAGCTGGCAATGCTGAGCAGAATTGAGCATAAAACCATCACTGATTCAGAGATCGGAGCCCTCATAGAGAGAATAGAAAACCACAAAGATTATGACACTCTCGATCAGATTCAGAAGAGAAACCTGTATCTGATGAGAAAACGCTATAACGAAGAGACTAAACTACCCGAAGAACTCGTGGTAGAAACTGCAAGACAACAAGCTATCACCGTCGACACTTGGAAGAAGGCGAAAGCCTCCAAAGACTTCCCCATGTTCAAACCGGAACTCGAAAAGCTCATCAATCTAAAAAAGAAAGCCGCTGACATCCTGATGAAGGTAAAACACACTGCAACACTCTACGATGCCCTCATCGACATCTACGAGCCCAAAATGACAGCTGAAGCTATCACAAGAATCTTCAACGAGCTAAAAAAAGGCTTGGTTTCTGTGATAGAAAAATGCCAAGCAGCTAAGAAACAACCAGACGCATCCATCCTCCAACGCAATGTCCCCATCAACATACAACGCAGGATTTCGAATTCGCTGGCTAGGTTCATCGAGTACGATGTGGAGTCAGAGAAAGCCGGAGGTCGAATCGACGAAACCGAGCACCCCTTCACGACTGGCTACTACGACGATGTACGGATTACTACACATTACTACGAAAAGAAATTCGCATCCTCCTTGTTCTCTGTGCTGCATGAAGGAGGTCACGCCATCTACGACCAGATTCTGAATCCAAAATGGATTTATCAACCAGTCGGAGAAAGCTGCTCTCTGGGATTCCACGAGTCTCAGTCAAGGTTCGTGGAGAATATTGTGGGAAGATCCCGAGAATTCTGGGTCTACTACCTTCCAAAACTAAAAGAGCTTACTGGAAACATCTTTTCGGATGTTGACGTGGATACGATTGTCTTCGCCGTCAATCAGGTCAAACCCTCAAAGATTCGCATCGAGGCAGATGAGGTCACCTATTCTCTCCACGTAATCATTCGGTTTGAAATAGAGCGGGACTTGATGGCTGACAAGATCGAAATAGCAGAACTTCCTGAGGTCTGGAACCAGAAATACGAGGATTACCTTGGCGTGGACATTCAGAACGACTCTGAGGGTGTTATGCAGGACACGCACTGGGCCAGCGGCTACTATGGCTATTTCCCGACCTACGCATTAGGCAACATCTACAGTGGACAGATTCTGGCCCAGATACGAAAAGACATACCAAACTGGAAGAAACAGATCACAAAGGGAAACTTCCACAACATCAAACAGTGGCTGACAAAGAATGTTTATCGTCATGCAAATCTCTATGACCCCGCCGATCTCATCGAGAAAATTGCCGGCGAACATATCAATGCTAGACACTTTCTCGAATACCTAAACGAGAAGTACTCAAGGCTCTATGGATTCTAGCTAGCGATGAGCAAGCCCCTGTTATGTTTAGATTAGATTGCTCATACGTTCGCTGACAAAGACTCAGGTATCAAATCAGGCTGGGACCCTTGACCTAGGTCTACTCGTCTCTGTCATCAATTCATCAGCAGCAGTATTTGCCGTCTTCTCTCTTCTGAGGATTTCCCGTGCAACGATGATCCCAGAAGCCGAGGCTTGAACGAGTCCTCGGGTAACCCCTGCGCCGTCGCCTATAGTGAACAAATTGTCGATTTTGGTCTCTAAGCAGTCATTCAGCTCCAGCCTCGAAGAGTAGAACTTGACCTCAACACCATACAATAATGTATGATTCGAGTTTATTCCAGGGGCGATCTTGTCCATCGCCTCAAGCATCTCACGAATGTCAGCAAGATAACGATAGGGGAGCACAAAGCTCAGATCTCCGGGCGTAGCATTCTTCAAGGTCGGAACAACTATGCTTCTGGAGATTCTTCCTTCGGTTGAACGCCTTCCAGCCTTGAGGTCTCCGAGCCTCTGGATTATCACACCCCCACTGAGAAGATTTGAGAGTCTAGCGAGATATTTACCATAGGCAATAGGTTCTCTGAAGGGCTCCGTGAAGGCAGTGGTAACTAGAATCGCGAAGTTTGTGTTTCCAGTCTTCCTTTCAGCGTAGCTCTGCCCATTCACAGTCAAGATGCCATCATATGATTCAGTGATAACCTCACCCTTAGGCGCCACACAGAAAGTTCTAACCTTATCGTCGAATGAACTCGAATAGTAGACAAATTTGGGTTCATACAAGACTTCTGTAAGCACCTCCATTACAGGAGCATGAATCTCAACCCTAATGCCAACATCCACAGGGTTGTTTAGCGTCTTCAGCCCCAACGCTTCCGCTTCACATTTCAACCATTCAGCTCCACCCCTGCCAGGGGCTACGATGACATATTTCCCAGGTATCTTTTCGCCCTTAGTAGTCTCAACACCATCTATCCTGCCGTTCTTAACCATGAGACCCTTTACCTCTGTCTTTGTTCGAACCTCAACCTTGTCTCCTAGAGCCCTGCGCATTTCTCGAAGCGTCTGGGCGCATCTCTCTGTACCCATGTGACGTAGTTTCTGAGGAACAAGTTTCAGACCAGCAAGTGATGCCCTCCGACCGATCTCATCTATCTTGTCAGAGTCAACTCCGTAAACGTGCTTAGGAGCCCCGAACCTCAGATAAACGCTGTCCACATAGTCGATAAGTTCAGCAAGTTCTTCAGTGGTGCGATACTCATTCAGCCAACCACCTACTTCAGTCGACAATGTGAGTTTTCCGTCGCTGAAGGCACCAGCGCCGCCCCAACCACATAATAGTGTGCATGGGCAGCAATTTATGCATCCCAAGCCTCTGCTTGCTGGGCATTTGCGCCTATCGAGATCAGGTCCCTTATCCAGCATAAGGACATTCAGCTGCATCTTTTCAGTTAGCTCTAGGGCTGAGAATATTCCAGCTGGCCCAGTTCCCACGATTATCACGTCAGATTTCAACAGTCGTCCCCCTTGGAGACCAAAAACTAGATGTCACAGGTGTCATATATTTCTAGCGCGCACATGAAAACTGAGCACCATTTCGCATGTCTACATAACTCGAGATAGTAGTGACCTCGCAAATTGTACTCCGAAGCCATCGGACCTACCCTAGAGGGGGGATAAGGAGTTGATGGAGGTAATAGCTTTGGAGAATGATTGGTGACCGAATTAATAGCTTGAGTTAATAACTTGCTAATAGGGAATCGATAGAGCGCATAACTGGGGAGGACAGGTAGCACGGTTTTATCTGGAGGCTGATCACTACAAAACTCTGAGGGACTTCAGGACATGAGAGGAAGAGCGTTTCTATCGAGTCTCAATCCTTGATTGCTTCCAGTAGGCTTATCACGTTCCACAACCGCACCCGTGTATAGGGGGGCATATTTGGGTCCTGCAGAATCTCGTCCAAGATGGATATGGCGTTTGATGCCCTCACTGCATGACTGAATTCCGTAAGCTGGAGAGCGTCGATTGATTGCCTCGCAGACCTCCTTATGTTCCGAGGGGTCGTGGTGTCCTCGGAAACCTGTCCGAGAACAGCCGCTGCCTGCTTCATTCTTTCTTCATACTCTTTAGACTTCTTTTTTCTCACCATGGAGAAAGCCTCTTTAGAGGGTTAATGATACTCAGATTACATACTACCAATAAAAATCCTTTGTGAGGACTAAGATTGTCCAGAGAACCAGAGAACATAAAGAACATGGCCGACCTACTTAGACAAGGCGCAACCCTGACGGAGCTTCCCTGTCCAGCATGCTCCTCGCCCCTATTTGGGATGCATAATGGAGAGCTCTGGTGTGCCCAGTGTAAGAAAAAGGTCATAGTTGTAAAGGAGGGAACGCCACCCGTTGAGGCAACAAGCGCCATATCTCTCACAAAACTTGAATCGACACTCCTCAAGAAGATAGAGGAAATCGAAGGCGAAATAGACGAAGAAAAAGAACTGGCAAGACTGCAGGAACTGGGAACGCTCTTGTCTCTGCTTCTTGAGAACCTTGAGAAAGTAAGAAGAACCAGAAAAAGATGACTCCAATTCCAGTGGGCGTACCCTCATTGTCTGGCTGCTACAAGAACTTCCCTGAGATTGTTCACGGCGTTGGGCGTCTCAATTGTGAGTTTCCAAAGGTCGAAGTACAGCAGGAGATTCTGTGTACTCTCCATAAACTGAATGAACGTGTCTTCGGGTTGAAGGATATGACAACATTTTCTTCATTAGAATGTGAGGTGAGTTTTGAGTTCGGGATGGCCGAAGGCGTCGAGTTTCATTTACTGGATGAAGAAGAGCTGCAGAGATTCAAGAGAAGTATAGTTGAAAGAGCACCGTCAGCTCTAGATTTCCTTTGCGTAATTCGTTATCACACGTCCAAAGGCGGAAGGCGAGTTCCGTTAAGGTTTGACTACTATATGTTACGTTTCGCTTTCCGCAATGAAAACGGCTTGGAACTCCGGGTGTTCCACCAACGAGGAATCCGGCGCGTTTCTGTTGGAGATCTTATCACCTTTTTGGCGAAATGCATCAATGAGAATCTTCAAGCCAGTTGAAATCATTGGAGCTGAAGAGCAAACAAGCACTCTAGCTCTTCAAAGAATCAAGAGCGACCGCTAAGATGTCTTTTGACACCTCATCTTTAGGTCTGTCTCCTTCAACCTGTACCAGCAACCCATCCTCCAATAATCTCTTGTATATCTCCTGAACCCTTCGCTGAATCTGTAGCTTCTCCATCACCGACTTCCTCCATGTGATTCGCTCAACAACCGCCTCTGGTGGAATGGCTAGATAAATTGCCAGATCTGGAGTGATAGCGTTCCTGTTGACTTCTTTAATCCATTCTAGATCGAGTCCAGCCGCTCCTTGATAAGCTAAGGAAGAATACACGTATCTGTCACAGATGACGATTCTACCCTTCTGCAATGCGGGTTTGATCCACGTCTCCACATGATTAACCCGATCAGCCGCGAAGAGAAGTGCTTCCACCGCGATTGGCACTCGCCTCTTCCTCTGAAGAACGTAGGCTCTTGTGAACTCACCTATCTTGTCTGGGCTTGGTTCGGTGGTGTATATTGCATCAAACCCCTTCTTCCGTAGGTCCCTCACGAGTTGGCGAGCGTGTGTGGTCTTGCCGCTCGCGTCTAGCCCCTCGATGCAGAAAAAACGCCCTCTCTTGTTGATTATCTCAGACCTCCATCACATCGCGTCTTTTGATTCAGCCTCATTTGTAGTAAATCGATCACTTTAATAACAATATTCAAGACTGGAATGGGGAGGTTGGGGATGCCGAGATATTGGGGTGAGATTAAGGATCCTGTTCATGGATATGTGTACATAACCGAAATCGAAAAGGCAATCATCGACTCTTTTCCGGTTCAGAGGCTTCATCGGCTGCGACAGCTTGCGGGGGCTGAGTTCGTCTATCCAGGCGCTAACCA
>CP070826.1:922351-934338 GCA_020344435.1 Candidatus Bathyarchaeota archaeon
ATGTAGATGGGCATCTTGTTCCCTCTTTCATACAGTTGTTGTGATTCGGATTAGTGTTTTTCACCTTTATGTCTTTGGATTGATTCTCTGCAAGTATGTTGTGCTCTGCATGCTTGCATCATGGGACATCAGTGTTGATACTCCTCAATTGAGGAAGTGAGCTTTATAACTCAGATTTGTCATAATCCAGAGGACTACATTGGTTTGGGGTTGAGATGATTGTTTGACCTTTTGGAGCATGCCGTTACGACTGGAGAGAAGCTGGGAGCTAGACTTGCTGAAGCCAGATTAGACGATTTCCATATTCGGGAAATACGGACCGAGATGGAAGAGGTACGTGATGTAAAGAGTATTCGCCGAGTTGGGATCGGTGTAAATGTCTACTATAAAGGAGCAACCGGATATTCTTTCGAGACGAAACCAACAAAGAATGCAGTGGAAATAGCAGCGGAGAAGGCATTCAAGATAGCGAAGGCATCTTCCAAGGCAGCTGAAGTCAAAGTCGATCCTGGAGAAACATCATCATATGAACAGAAGGATTTGAGCCTAGACCTCAAGAAGCATCCGAAAGCCGTTTCGTTGTCCCTGAAGAAAGATATGGTTCTTAGAGCAGTGAGCGCCGCAAAGGAATATGGAACGAATATCTCGTCAATAGTAGGACTGTACGGTGAATTATCTGGCAAGAAACTATTCATGAATAGCGAGCGTACAGAAGTCTCATGGTCTCCTCTTCTCGTGGACCTCCGCCTCACCGTTGTCTCAAAGCAGGGAGATCTGCTGGTGGATGGAAGTGATGGCATGGGAGGCAGCTTCGGACTTGAACTTTTCGATTCTGATCAGTACTCTCCAGAAAGATTGGGGGAGAATGCTGCAAAATGGGCAGCTGAGAAACTGAAAGCTAAACCAGCCCCACCAGGAAAACATCGCGCATTGTGCGAGAATCGCCTTGTAGGAGTGCTGGCTCATGAGAGCTTCGGTCATCTAACGGAGAGCGACTTCGTGGTTACTGGTATGTCTCCACTTGCTGGAAAAATCGGTCAACAGCTAGGGTCTGAGCACGCGACAATAATCGATGAGGGTGCAATTGACACGCATCAATACCACGGCTTCTGGTTGCCTATTGATGATCAGGGAACAAAGACATCAAGAACGATCGTCATGGACAGGGGCAAACTTCTGAATTATCTACATATGAGAGACACTGCCGTGGCGATGAAGGCAGGCTTCACTGGAAACGCAAGAGCAGTCAATTATACTTTTCCACCCATTGTGAGAATGAAGAACACTTACTTCTCTCCAGGTGATCTCTCGCTAGAGGAAGCGCTGGAACAACTCGGCACGGGCATATACGCCATTCGCACTCGCGGAGGACAAGCAAACATGGACGGCACATTCATGTTCAAGGCAAGGCGAGGATACTACATCAAAAACGGAGAGAAGAAGTATCCACTACGTGAAGTCACACTGACAGGTTCAATACTTGACTTTCTCAATAACATCGAAGGAGCCACAAAGGAGCGCCCGCTCTTCAGCAGCTATTTCGGAGGATGTGGAAAATCTGGGCAGTATCCCTTGCCCTGTGGTTTGGGCGGGCCGCACTTGCTTGTTCGAGAAGTTCGATTCGGAGGGGAAAAATAGTGACACCTGAAATGGAAACGTTAGCTGATGAAATATCCTCATTAGCAGAGGATGGTGTGAAGAAGGCGCTGAGAAGAGGCGCCGACGAAGCGGAAATATTCATCTCTCATATCAACACTCTGGACGTAAGCATAAAGACGGGCATAGTAGAGGCAAGAGAAGGCGCATCTCCTGGAGTAGGAGTGCGCGTTGTGGCCGACGGAAAGGTGGGATTTGCAGCCAAAAGCGGAATCGAAGAGATTGAAGGTGTGATAGACGAGGCTTTGGCTGTTGCAAGAATCCGCCCAATCGATCCGAAATTCAAACATTTTGCCGATCCGATCTCAAAAGCCTCAAGAGATGGGATAATGGATGATGCAGTCCTAGGATTTTCTGATACTGATGCGCTTAAGGAGGTTGGCAATCTATCAAGAACTGCTTTCGAATTCGACAGCCGCATAAAATCACTGTATGGGGGAGTTGGCGTGCAGAAAGGAGTCTTTGTTATTGCTAACTCCAGAGATGTTTTTGGCTGTTCTAGGGGAGCATCAATCGGCGGAGGCATCTACTGCATTGCGATTGATCAAGGGAAGCAGAAGACAGGGCTCGAGTCCCTAGACTCTAGACAACTCCCAGACTTCAGTGATATCGGTTCGAAGGCGGCAGATCGAGCTATAAAAGCGCTTGATGCAAAACCATTGGGCAAGTCAATCAAAACGACCATCATTTGGGAAAATATGGCAATAAGTGGGATGCTAGGGGCTATGTTGAGCTCAGCTTCGAGCGCTTCAAATGTGCAAGAGGGAAGAAGCTACTTCAAAGGAAAAATCGGCGAAAAGGTCGCAAGTGGCGAAGTCACGGTCTTTGATGACGGTCAGTTGCCAGAAGGATTACTCACATTCAAAACAGATACTGAAGGAATCCCCTGTCAAAAGACCACTTTGATTGATAGGGGTACCCTGCGCAACTATGTTTATGACAGCTACGCGGCCCTTCAAGAAGACAAGGAGAGCACAGGAAACGCAAACCGACGATGGCCAGAGCCCTTCCTCACGACCCCGACCGTCTCAACATTGAACCTTATGACACACCCAGGTACAAACGATCTGGAAGGATTGATTGCTGAAGTTGATGCGGGTATACTCGTAACCACTATGATAATGGGCGCAGGTCATGCGAACCGTATCACTGGAGAATTCAGCATTGTCGCCCCAAACGCCTTTCTCATCAAAAACGGGGAAATAGGATATGCGCTACAACCTGTTACCGTGGCAGGTAACTTCTTCCATTCGCTGAAAAGCGTTCTGAAAGTCGGTTCAGACAGCCGAATAATGTCTTCAGGTAAGATCTCCAGTATGATCACAGAAGATTTGACAGTATCTGGATGAACTCTCGCAAGACAGTATATTTGTATGCTGCGTCCTTAGCTTTCAGCCTATCCAGCTGGTTCCGTTGAAGCAGAGGTGAACCTGTGTGTTTAACCCTGAGACTTTGATGTCTGCTTCATTGTTGTTTCTGCAGATGTTGCTTGTTAGAACGTTGTAGTCTCCGCCTTCATGTTCTCGAATTCCGTAGTCTTGTGTCCTTGAGTCCTGATCGTCGAAGCAAGTATTGCCTTCAACAACACAGTTGCTCACTGATGCTCCGTCTGGTCTAATGCTGATTCCAGATTCGTCGCCGAACAGTTGTCCGTTATCGTAGCATTCATTTCCGATGAGTGTATTCCAGTCTCCCCATCCGAAGGAGCTTGCAACCACTTCTATTCCTGAGCGTCCGTTGTGATTGGCTCTGTTTCCAATAATTCTCATGTATTTACTATTATAGAGTTGTATACCTGATTGCCTGTTGAGGTAGACGTTACAGCCAATTATCGAGCCCGCACTGCAACTGGCCAAGACAATTCCATTTTCTTCATTTGATCCGACTTCGCAGTTTTGAATGTGGAAGTCTGATTGTGTTCTCAAGTGTATTCCTCGATAGTTGTTGCCTCTGCTCGTAACCCTATCCAACTGCGCTTCCACAGTACCCTGATTTCCGTCGAGGACGATTCCAGTGTCTCTGCAATTATAGACTGCTACATCAATAATCCGGCATCGGATTGTCTTGGTGAAGTTTATTCCAGTTGCCCCCGCCACTCGGGTCTTGTTAGATCTGTTACCATCGACAGCAAGGTTTTTGATTATTATGTTATAATCGCCTTTGGCAGGATCATGATTTCTTATAACTGGTTCTCTAAGTGACCTTGCGGCTGAAAGTCGAGTGCCAAGACCTTGTTTGTTCTTATCATCCATACCTTCCCCTTCGAGGATGGTGTTGCTGTAGACAATCAGACTGCGTTCTATTGTGTAATTCCCAGCTGTGAGAAGGACTTTACCCCCTATGTCGGCGAGAGCGCCAAGCGCGTAATTGATGATTTCAGAGGCATCTGCTCCAGCGCATTCAATTTCCCCCGCGAGTCTACTCTGAGCATGGTATGTCTTGTCTCTGACAAAGATTGTGTATGTTCCATATGTAGTAGAATAATCAGTGACGAAGAGACGCGGAGAATAATAGAAGAGAAAGGTGATCCCTATGGCTACCGCAAGCAAGAAAATCGTTGAAATGGCTGTAGCGGCCTTTCTGTTAGAAACTTCAAACATAATCCTTGTTGATAAATGGTTTCAACGTATTTCAAGCGTGTTTCTAACCTGATAACATTCAAGAATCGGAAAGATTTGATTCCAATCTTTCACGTTCGGATTCAGATTTGGTGTTCATAACCTTTTCAAAACAGAAAACGCAAAAGTCTATCGGCTACAAGAAATGATCAACGATTTCCTCAGTGTAGCGAGTATCTACACTGTGATAGTGGGCACTTATTTTGGAGTTCGATTACTCCTTCATTTCTTCAATAAGCCATACAAGAAGCCCCATCACACCTCATCAACTCTAGCTATCCCCGTGTACCAAGAGAACCCTGAACATTTCGAAAGATGTTTAAGAAGTTGCATCGATGAAAAACCAGACGAGATTATTGTGGTAGATGATGGAAGCAAGGATCTCAAATGTTACGAAATCGCCAGTGCTTACTCGAAGACTAATCCGAGTCTGAAAGTTGTTCGCTTTGAGATGAACGCAGGGAAAAGATTTGCCCAAGCATATGCTTTTCTGGAGGCGAAAGGGGAGATTATTGTTACAGTGGATTCTGATACGCAATTACAGAATGGTTCACTTGCAGAATTGACTAAGCCGTTTCAAAACAAGCGTATAGGCGCGGTTGCCGGATTATTGACTGCTGAGAATAGTGACGACAATGCTTTGACCAAAGTGTTGAGCATGCGTTACATCATTGCAGGTGTCTTCGAAAGGGCAGCCTATTCCTATTTTCAAGTTGTAAATTGTGCAAGTGGTCCTCTTTCTGCATACAGAAGATCTTTGATCTTGAACAACTTGCAGGCCTATATCGGTCAAGTTCACAGAGGGAAGCGATGTACTTTCGGTGATGACCGCCATCTGACAGGTTTGATTCTCAAGAGTGGTTTCAACGTCTTCTTTCAAAAAACAGCCATGGCATACACGGTTGTCCCCAACAGATTGGGGAAATTCGCGACTCAGCAGTTGAGGTGGAATAGAAGTTTCTGGCGTGAAAACTGGTTCAGCCTCCATTGGATGTGGAGAAGGTCCAAATATCTAACTATGGGAACGATCATGGACTCAATCATGCCTTTCCTGTATCTAGGTTCACTATTCTGGAGTTTGTGGAATCATTATTTTTCGCTCGGTCTATTTCTGTTCGTTCCCTATATTGCTACTGCATCCTTGATGGCTTATATACGGCATTTTGAATATTTCAGGTTGACGAGGAAGAAGGATTACCTGATAGCTCCCATCTACGCGTGGCTGCATACTTTCCTACTTCTTCCGATCAGTCTTTTTGCGCTGTTCACCACTAACAAGACGGGTTGGGGTACGAGATAGAGGATTTGCATCTACAATGGGAATTATGAGCCTCTCTCAAAAAGAAGTCATCAATGCCCTGAGAAAGGGCAAAGTCACAATCTGTGTTGTGGGTTTGGGGCGAATTGGGCTCCCGCAAGCAGCCCTTTTCGCCGATAGAGGGGCTCACGTGATTGGCGCTGATGTAGACCCTGCCGTGGTGGAATGTGTGAATTCAGGACGAAGCCATCTGCTTGATGAACCGGGTCTCGACAGACTCGTCATGAGCGCAACGAATAGTGGAAGACTAAAGGCTACAGTGGATACCTCTTTGGGAGTTGAAGCTGCTGACTTTGTGATAGTATCTGTGCCAACACCCATAAGTGCCAAGAGAATCCCCGACTATTCGCAGATGGAGGAAGCCTGTCACGCCATCGCCAAGACGCTCCCGAAAGATTGCTTGATTATCATCGAGAGCACAGTTGGACCTGGAGCCGTCGAAGACTTTGTCATTCCCCTTCTGGAAGAGGAGGCGAAAATGGAAGTATGTGTTGATTTTGGCGTGGCCAGTTGTCCAGAAAGAGCTGATCCTGGAGGGCTTCTCAGGGATTTGACAACCGTCCCCAGAATCGTTGGAGGAATCAACGACAAGAGCGCCGAGATTGCCAGAGCACTCTACAGAGAGATTTTTGGCGTTGAGGTCGTGGTTGTGAGCGACCCAAAAACTGCTAATGCCGCGAAGCTAGCAGAAAACTTGTTCAGGGACGTTAACATAGCTCTGGTTAGTGAATTCGCACTTCTGTATGAGAAGTTAGGAATCGATGCAATCGAGGTCATTGATGCCTGTTCCACTAAATACAACTTCATGCCACATTATCCCAGCGCAGGCGTGGGCGGCCCGTGTCTGCCTCAAAACCCTTACTTTCTCATCTATGAAGGAATGAAAGCCGGGTACATTCCTCGCATGGTTCAGATGGCCAGACAGATTAATGATGACACGCCAAAACGCGCTGTGGCAATGGCGACCATGGCGTTGAGAAGAATCAATAAGAAGGCAGAGAGTTCAAAGATTGCAATTCTCGGTGTCACATATAAGCCCAACATCCGCGACCTGCAACATACACCTGTTGAGAAGATCTTCATCAGTCTGAAGGAAATAGGAGCTACCCTAAAGCTTTACGATCCAATGTTCAGAGACGAAGAAGTCTTTGGCAAAAGGATCTCTAGGTCGGTGGAGGAAGCAGTAAGAGATGCAGATTGCATCCTGATAGGTACTGCTCACGACGAATTCCGCAATTTAGATTTGGATCTTCTGAGGGAGAGATGCAATATGCCCGCCGTCTTCGCCGATATCGCAAACATCTCAGATCCCTCGATTGTTGAGGAACACGGCTTCACTTACGCAGGGATACGAAAACCCGAAAAATCATGGAGTCTTCGTGAGGAAGAAGACAGCCTGCAATGCACTGCAAGCCAGTGAATCCGAAGAAGAACCTTCGTCTCCACTTCATGCAGACAGAAGGGAGAGCTGATCATTTGTCAACAGACTTAAGTTGAACAGTACCATCAAGAAATCTGAGGCTTGGAAATGGGACTAATTCCAGATGAACATAAGCAACATCTGAGAGAAGAGTTCGAGAAGAAACTGGAAGATGAAGTGAGGATAGTTGTGTTTACACAAGAGACTGAATGTCCCCTGTGCAAGCAGGCCAGAGAACTTGCACAAGAAGTCGGCACCCTCTCAAACAAAGTGAAGGTGGAAGTGTACGACTTCGTGAAGAACAGTGATGAGGTCAAAGAATACCGAATAGACAAGGTGCCAGCAATTGCAATTCTTGGAAGAAAGGATTATGGAATAAGGTTCTACGGTCTAGCCTACGGATACGAGTTTAAACCTTTCACCGAGGCAATAATCAACGTCTCCAAAGGAGCAACAACGCTCTCAGAGGAGACCAGAAAGAAGCTTGCATCCATCAAGAAGCCCGTGCACATTCAAGTTTTTGTATCGTTAACATGTCCTTACTGTCCGCTAGTAACCTCGTTAGCTCATCAGTTTGCATTTGAAAGCGATCTGATAAGAGCAGACATGATTGACGCCAATGAGTTCCCGCACTTGGGGCAGAAGTATGGTGTCATGGGAGTGCCGAAAACGATCATCAACGAGAAGTTCGAGTTTGTGGGTGCTGCTCCAGAAGAACTGTTTGTCCAGCAGGTTGTATTGGCGCAGAAAACATCAAAAATGTATGTTTGAAGCGCGTGAATCCTGTGTTGCGCCCGTCTTCACAACTAACACTGGAGACTAGGTTCATCCACGTTCTCTGTGGGGGCTTCTAATAGAAGAGTCGATGCCCTAGAAGCGTCGAAGATAAGACTCATCGTTTCTTCCAGGAAATCGGTGATTTCTTTTCCATAGGGGGTCAGCTCATATGTTCCAGATCTCTTTCGCGTGAAAACTAGTCGCCTCTTCCGCAGTCTGCGAAGATATTTGTAGGTTCTCCTAAGATTTATGCCCGCCTTTTCAGAAAGTTCACGAGCAGACGTGCCAGTCTCTGGAATGGCTTCGTAGACTCTCTTCTCTGTTGGTGAAGACTTCACCTTCGGAACCTTTTTGGTTCGAAAATAGAATATGTAGCTGGAAGATTCACTCCTAATAATCAATCCTTCTTCCGTAAGTCTCTGTATTGTCCTTGAGAGGCTATTCGGGGGAACGGATCCACCAAGATCTGCATAAGTTTTAGGCCCATTCTTCAACTTTCTCAATAGGATTTCTTCGTAACAGTTAGAATGGGATGGTAGCGAAAATTGGCCATCGAATCTGCCTAATAACTCCCAGAATTTTCGACCGTACAGTGTTAATCCATACTTGGTGCTATCTTTCTTGATAAGGCCTACATCAACTAGTGGTTCAATATATGTGCCTGCTATGGTGCGACGGCTGTGATAGTATCCGTTGCGCTTCAAGTATTCTTGCAATGCCTTTGTGCTCTGGGGATGTTCAGAAAGGGCTTTGATGACGATCCGTCTTCTATTATTCTTCACAGCATTGAGGAGGTTATGTAGATAATCGTCCTCACATATTGTTCCATTAATCCTCAAGAATTCGTTCTTTGTTCTCCATATTTCACATCGTTCAGCGCAGTTCGTGGGTGAATTAGGTTCACAGTTCTGGCAGATGCTTTCTACTTGTTTTAGTATTTCGGTTAATTCTTCGCTATCATCCGCTGCTTTTGACAGCCATTGATGAGATATTATCTCGAGGAACGTTGTTCAGTCACCTGAAGCCGCATGTTTTATGGCGCCTTGACAGCTCTCGTTTCAAGTTTTAGTGATGAAACGATGCCAAGGCATATGACGTACGTCATATAAAGATGACATACGTCATACTTATATACGTTTCTGCAGTATTGCTAGGCTTGGTGATGCGGCCATGCTGTTGCCATGTGAGGTTGCGGTGAAATCCTTGGTTCCATCGGTGAGGTCTGCCATAGCAAAAGAGCTGACAAAAACCTACGGATTGAAACAGAAGGAAGTGGCGAATCTCCTAGGGGTCACCCAAACGGCTGTAAGCAAATATACGCGACACGTCAGAGGCACAGTCATCAAAATCAAAAGCGTAGAAGAAGTTCAACCAATCATCGACGAAACAGCTGAGCTACTGGCTAACGGACAGATGCCCAGATATGAACTTGTAGGAAGATTCTGCAAAATATGTGAAATCGTTAGACGTAGACGCTTGATGTGTGAAGTATGCGAGCGTGCAGATCCGTCAATAAGCGTTCGGAAATGCTTTGTTTGTTTACCCAAAAGATGAATCTCCCCCTGATATTCACTTCTCGACTCTCATGCTCTACGACTGAGTAATCCCGCGCTTACTATTGAAGCCCGAAAAGGTTTTAACAAGTCCAAGAGATTCTTACTCGGTGGCTCTTGAGAATGGTTGAGGTTGTCTGCCGTGCTCCCAAGCAGCTGGTGGTGCTGGAATGCACTCAATACCCATCCATTGAAGCACTGTCGGGAACCATTGCAACGATTATTAGGACGGGGGAGCCGGTCATCCTTAGGTGGGCGGAGGGGGTAGTATTCTCTTACTCTCTATTACCCCCAACGACTGATAGTCTGCTGAAGGACTTTCTGGAAGGCCGAAGCTACTGGTCGGACGTAGTATTCGCATTGATGCCTGAGTACAAATCAACCGTTAGAGTGGGTACTTTGGACATTCCCGTGATTGATGTTACGCCTAATCTTCTATTGCGAGAGGCGGCTAAATGGATGAAAGCCAGCGTGCAGAGCCCCAAATAGTCAGTGAGAATCTTTCATTATTCGGTAGAAGGAAGATGACGGAGTAAGCGCTTTCAGTGTTGAAGCAGTTGTTTGTTAGGGACCCATTGCAAAGGCCTTCGCTAGTATGGTCTCCATGATTTCATGATGCTTCTTTTCATCGTCCGCAATGTGCTTGAACAATAGTTTCAATGCGTCGTCTTCAGCCTTTTTCATTTCCTCTTCAACATGCTTCAACATGTTCGTTTCAACCTTCACATGGTCCTCCAGCATCTTTCTTGCGGCGATGGCGTCAACATAGCTGTGAATTTTTGTGTCCCAAAGTGTTCTAGAAGCCTTTTTTAGTTCTTCATGCTTCAGCAAGTCCAATATTGTCTGGAGAATTTTTGCGTGTTTCTCGGTGTCGAACCTCATCTCCGCCAGAAACAGCTTTGCTGCCAGGTTTGCAGTAGCCTCTTCCAACTTCTCGATCTTTTCTGCAGTGGCTTTCTCCAATGTGATTTGTGCTTGGATTATGTTGATTAGTCCCTTTTCAGATTGCATCTTTCCTCATTCTCCTGAAGAGCAGTACACACCTAGAAGTTTTCCCATAAAAAGCTATTGCTGAACCCAGCCATGTTGAATACGCGCCATTCAGATTATTGGGGTTTCAGCCAATCAGGATTCTTGCTTGAAGAAGTGAGCTCGTGGAAGCTGTTGATAACTAGTACAAACGCTATTATGATTGAGGTAATAGTAGCTGTAGTGACGCATCATGAAGGATTTAGAGGAGACCGTGCAGAATGAGGAGACCTGCAAGGATTTCTGCGGGAGCTGCCCGAGTTATCCAGAAACTGAAGAATGGCTCTTCTGCGCCCAAGGCAAGAGTCAAAAGGAGATTCGAAGGAGTGGATGTCTGTGCCCATCTTGCCAAGTCTATATTGAGTATGAACTCTCAGGCGATTACTTCTGTGCCGAAGGCGCTGCGAAGTAGTCTCTCAAGCGTTTCCAAGTATCCGCGTTCTATTCAACTATGACCTTCTTCTCTCTTCCTTCCCATACTCCGTGTAGGTTACAGAACGCTCTTGCCCTCAATGTCGTCGTCTCATTCACGGCTATATTGAGGCTGATGACGTAGCCATCGCACATTTCAGGTTCAAACTCCATTCTGGATATCAAGCGTTCTCCTGCGTAGAGCTCAACCCAGTTTACCCAGTGTCCTAAGGTGTTTGGATGCTCAACACCCTCGATTCCGCCAACTTTGATTTTCACCGTGAACGGTTCTTTGGCTTGAACAGTTTTAGGTGCATCGATTATTGGCACATGCTTCTTAGTCATGTCGGTTAGGTTTGCCCAGTCTTTCGGTTTGTTCAATTCCTTTAGCGAGAATCCTTTCTCATAACTCAAAACCAGTTCCTCCACAAGACCTCGTCTTCGTCATGTGTTAGAGTGGTCGCTTCTGTGGTCATATAAGTCTTTCTTAGCTTGGTTTCTGGTCCGAAGCTTCAGGATTTCAATATAGAAACAGAAGATAACACCTAGATTCTCCCAGAAAGACATATAATGCGCGTGTATATGTCATATACTTTCAGAAAAGATGATGAGATGATAAGAATAATGGTAGGAACAGTTGAGGATCAGGTGGAGAAGGCTCTTGAAGAACTGAGACCCAGATTGCAGGCTGACGGAGGTGACATTGAGCTCTTGGGAGTAGATCAGGGCGTTGTCAAGGTTAGATTGAAGGGGGCGTGCGCAGGGTGTCCAATGTCAACGATGACCCTCAAGATGGGAGTTGAACAGCATCTCAAGAAGAAGATACCCGAAGTAGTCAGGGTTGAAGCGCTCTAGATGAATATTCTGGTAGAAGAGGACAAGTAGATCAACAAGTATTTGATGTGTGCACGGGTTACATCATCTTCTTGAGAAGGGGATTGATGTCTATGTTTTTTGTTATGTTTTTTGTGAGGGAGACGCCTCTCACATGAGGAAGACGGTCACGATATGTGGGTTTATCTTCTCTGTAGAAAATTCCAATAGGTATTCGGTCACCCCACTCAAGGCTCTTCTCTAGAGCCTTTTGTCTACTTGCGCAATCGTGATCTTCCTCTTCCAGTTTGTATATTCTCTCTTTGAACCAATCGTGGGTATTCAGGTAGTTGAAGGTAACGCAGGGCTGGAAGACATCAAGAAACGCGAAG
>CP070826.1:934438-941468 GCA_020344435.1 Candidatus Bathyarchaeota archaeon
GCGAAAGAGACTAGGCGTTCAGGGAAGACTCATGCCAGAAGTCAAACGGAGAAGCATTATCTCATTCATTTAATAGTTGCAATTCTTGGATTTGTCGGAGTTGGAATCGGTGCGTTGGCCGTAGTTCAATCTGTAATCGCTCTATCTACCGAATTAAACATTCCTGAATTCTTCATTAGCTTCTTTGTAGTTGGCTTGGGCACTTCAATTCCTGAACTCGTTGTAGATCTGACGGCAATTCGAAAAAGACAATACGAACTTGCGATAGGGGATATTATAGGAAGTTGCCTTGTTGACGCTACTGTCTCCCTCTCAATAGGTCAATTGTTTTTCCCAACAGCATTGTTTCTCGAACCGTCTGGACGTTCTGTTTTGCTGGCATTTTACGCGATTTTTGCTTGCTCGATTGTCATAATCATGCTTGCGCTGAGAAAGACAGTTGACCGAAAATCTGGAGTGATCTTCATCCTAGTGTATTCAATTTCCTATTCCCTGCTATACGTGGTCTGAGGAACGTCATCAAAGTGGCACCTCAAGAATAGAATTAAGAACAAGTTTCCTCATTATTTCTCAACTCGATGCGGAGAGGAAAGACTTCTGAAGTGGAGGAAGTACAAGATATCGACGCCCATGTGGCTCGTGATTGCAAGGAACGAATACCGAATTCGTACAAGCAGAATTCGGAAGGTGAGAGCTCAATTTCCATATCTAATCATCGGATTTCTAACTGTCTATGTCATTTTCTTCGCACCAGCACTTGCAGACATTTTCATCGGAGATTTCCTTGCCTTGCTTCTGTCCGAAGCAGCAGTGGCTGGGATGCAGATTATGTTGTTCATACTCTTCATCTACTTCATGATGATTCCAGTTACTGAAACATTGAGAGAAGAACGAACAGGGCAAATTGAGATAATACTTGCAGCTCCGATAAGACCGAGTGACGTTCTACTGGGAGAATTCTTGGGAGAGGTGCCTTTTTACTCCATCTTCTTTACGTTGATCATTGGCTCTTTTGCCCCCCTTCTGAATGCTCAAGGGCTCACCATCTTTCAGATAATGATTACCGTAGCGATTTTTGTGATTACTCTTGTTTCATCTCTCTGGATTGGCACTGTAATTGCCGCGGTTCTAAGAACAAGGCTTGGAAAGACTGCCAAAGGAAGAGACATAGGGAGAGCACTTGCAATGATCATCGCTTTACCCCTGGTGGCATTGATCTATGCAATTATGAGTGGGGGGCTTTTTCAGACTCTTGCTGATCCCGGAACTGGTGATCTGGTGAGAGTTGTCCTAAGTTTATTACCTTCCTCTTGGGGAGCCGAACTCATCATAGACTTCGCATCTGGTGCAGACAACGCCACTGTAATGGCGTATCAGACGCTTACCCGATTCGGAGGTCTAATAATCTTCTTCATAGTGACGCTATGGTTGGGCACGAAGGCGGCTAATCGTGCCTATAGTCTTGAACAGCCTTCATTCTCTGCTTCGAAAGCCAAGCCGAATGGTCTTTTCTACATGATCGTTGGGTTAATCGGTGGAGGCAGATCATTCAGCACGATTCTTCTCTCTGTTTTCAAAGATTACAGTAGAAGACTTGAAAATCTCTCCAACCTAACATATGTGATCGGTCTCTTGTTTCTGATGAATATATTCATTATTCCTAGCGTCTCGGTTGAACCTAGTGGTCCTCCTGTTCCCATCATCATGACTCAATTCATGCTTCCCATCCTTGTCGTTATGGTGGCTGGTGGAGTGACGACTGAAGGGAAAGAGAACATCTTTGTGTATAAGAAGACGCCTTTCGGTGTAGCGAGACTGGTGAAAGCAAGGTTAGTACAGAGTTGGCTAGTGGTGATTCCAATAGCTGGTGTAATTACGGCAGCAACAACTGCTTTGAATCCCTCGAAAACCTCCGTCTCGGTAGTTACAGATGTTGGATTGATGATACTGTTAATCGCAGCAAGCGTGGCTTTTGCCTTGGGACTTTTCCTCTTGAATCCGCCCTTCTCTGTGAAATCAGTGAAGTTATGGTTGAATGTTATCATAGTTCAGTTGGTTTCGATCGGATTGTTCATTATCTCAATGTTCTCTTTGGTGATTGTGGATGTAGAGCCGTTCGGAAGTTTCTTGCAAGTCCAAGTGCTGCAGGTTGTGTTAGGTTGGTTGGTCGGCATAATCCTTCTATTCGTCGGAAAAAGGAAATTGAATAGGCTCGAGTAGAAGCGCGCGCTGTCTTGGTAAAGCTTATTCGACTGGATACACACTATCCTAAGACATGACCCAGGCGCTTGAACGCCACCCATCAACCTTCAAACAATCCTTGCTACCTATGAGGATGCGAAAACTGCGAGTGTTGATGCTGGATAAATTCGTTGACAATGTGCTCAGGGCGATTCAAGCAACTGGTTGTATCCATGTGGTGGACATCAGGAAAGCTTTGGTTCGTTGGGAGAATCTCCTCGAACCTTGTACTGCGTCAGAAGAGATTGCCAGATGGCGAAGTATATCAAAACGTATCGAGAGAATACTGGAGGAACTTGGTCTTCAAAAGGATCTAGGGCTACTTGAACAGATCTTCAAACGCAGAGAAAGATCTCTCATAGAAATAGATCCTACCGAAGAGATTGAGCTGATCAAAAATGCCGAAAATGTAGTTGTTAACGTAGAAAAAGAAATCGAAGAAAGAATAAAGAGATTCCGTCTTCTTCGTGAGCTTCTTTGGGAATTGCGCACCGCCAAAATGGGTGTTGAAGATTTCAGATCCTCCGACAGAGTATCCATCAAACTCGGCAAACTAGCTAGTGAGAAAATCCTGCCACTTGAAAATGAACTGAAAAGCAGAGTCGGCTATTCTTCTCTTTATGTGCGCGGGAAGAAGAGAATCAGATTCGTAGCTGTCATTTCCCCCCGTGCGTTTTCAGAAGAAATCGAAAAAACCACCGGTGAGCATGGACTCGTGGAGATCTCTATTCCGGAAAGTCTCTCTGGCACTCCGAGCAGCTGCTTGAGATTCCTAGATTCTGAGCTGAATAATATCTTGAAGGAAAATGAAAGGCGTATTCTTTGTCTTCGAGATGCCGTTTTGGCAAAGATCGATAGGCTCATAGTCAAAGAAAAACTGGGGCAAACAGAAAGAATCTTCGTCCTAGAAGGATGGATTCCAAGGGAAAAAGAGGAGGACCTCAAGACTCTTATAGATCAAGCAGCGGAAGGACATGCCACGGTTTCAATTTCTGACCCAGATGAAGCAGAATCTGAAATACCTACTCTTCTCAGAAAGAGAAGATTGCTAGGTCACTTTCGAATGCTGACTGAAATGTATGGAATGCCACAATACAACGAAATCGATCCAACACCTTTTCTTGCAGTCTTCTTCGCCTTTTTTGTAGGTTTGATGAATGCCGACTTAGCCATTGGAACAACAATAATAATCTCAAGTCTACTTATTAGACGAGGTGCAGGCTCCAGAAGCGAGAATATGAAAAGCCTGTCAACCATTCTTCTCTGCATAGGCATCTCGTCCATTTTTTTTGGAGTTCTAATGGGTGAATTTATGGGAAGATTGATAGCGCTTCCCATTCTGTGGATAAGCGCTGCGGATAGCCCAATAGACTTTCTTCTCATAGTCATAGGTATTGGGATGGTGCACCTAATCTTCGGAACTGTTCTAGGATTCTTGAATAGTTTCCTTAAAAGGGAATTTCGAAAGATAATTGGCAAACACCTTTCGACACTCCTCTTAATAGGAAGCGGAGCATTTTTCTTGCTGACTGGGCGATTCGAATTCGAAGGAGTCGCCATAGCTGGCTACCTTGCGGGGATCGCTGGGCTGGCAACGCTGATTATCGGTAATGGCTTGCTTGGACTACTGGAACTTACTCGACTGCTCAGCAATGTGATCTCCTATGTTAGGATACTCGCGCTGAATATGGCAACTACGGTGATGAGTAGAACTTTTGTGTTGTTGGGAGGTTTATTAATCAGTGTGGCTTTTGTCGGGCCGATTCTGAACGGAGTTCTCCTACTCTTCTCTCATTTCTTTATAGTTTTCATTTCTGTCTTCGCAACTTTCGCTCACTCTCTCCGTTTACACTACGTCGAGTTCTTCGGCAGATTTTTTATAGGTGGAGGAACTAAATTCTCACCTCTGACTTCGGAAAGAGTATATACAACATCCAAGTTCCAATCAGAAAGACAAAATGAAGGGGACGTGGAACAAAAGTATGACGAGTCCTGATGTTCTGGCGTTAGCGATTGGGGGTGCTTCGGTGGCAATAGGCTTAGCTGGAGCCGGTGCCACACTGGGACAACGGATGGCCGCGTCTGCGAGTAGTTTGCTCATGGCAGAAAAACCAGAACGTTTTGGCTTGACACTTATTCTGACGGTTCTAGTGGAGACATCAGCAATCTACGGACTCTTGATTGCCATTTTGATCCTGGTCCGTGTAGACGCTGCGACAACTCTAGACCATGGAATAGCGGCGTTAGCGGCTGGAATCTCTGTTGGGATTAGCGGCTTCTTCACAGGTATAGGTGAAGGTATAGCAGCGTCTGCATCGATAGGTGGAGTAACGGAAAAAGAAGGCTTGTTTGGAAAATTCCTAGTCCTAACGGTTCTTCCAGAGACAGGCGCAATATATGGGCTATTGAACGCTGTCTTAATACTAAGATCAGCCGGCTTTCTCGGAGAGCCTATTGTCCTGCCTGTACAAATAGGAGTAGCTTCGATTTATGCAACCTTGGTTCTCTCCATGACGAGTATCAGCAGCTATCTTCAAGGTCGCGTTGGTGCATCTGCGATAAGCGCAACCACCAAAAGAGAAGAGATATTCGGAAGAGATTTGATCTTTGTTGTGCTTCTGGAATCAGTCTTGATTTACGGCTTGCTCGTATCAATTCTGGTCCTAAGGTATAGTGGTGTTATATAAACAAGAGTTATGAGAAGTACACTCTAGGTGCCACTGTAAAGCACTGCTTTCCTATCTTTGATCCAATCAACGATGACATGGCTGTCTCTTTCTTTGTCGTCTAGACTGTACTTGATAATCCGAATCTGGTCTCTTAAGGATGGAATCAGAATTTTCTCTAGAGCCGAGACACGAATCCCTGTTTTTTCTATTTCGCCTTCAAGGATTCGAAGAATGTTGTCTAGTTCTGCCACTTCAACCAAGGATTTCAACATGTTTTCGAAGGCCTTTGCCGCTCTATCCAACAGATAGTTTGTATCGATGATTTCATAACCCCTTTCTGAAGGAGTTCTCTTCCGAATGTTAGAACTCATCTGAGGAGCAGGGACGCCTTGAACGGTCATCCATCGCATCTCTAAATCATCATTGGTTTCGACCAGTAGAGCTGCCTTGTAGACTTCGATCAAACCTAGACCGATTATGGCTTCAGCGAGAAATCCGTAGGCCTTTTCGACTCTAGCTTCTAATTCCTCTCGAAAGGGCAGAAGGGTTCTCCGGATATGCTGAGCTTCTTGTGTCAGAACTTTGTGTTTCTCCTCTAGCAAAGCATGAGCTTTATTGGCGAGCTCCAGTCGATCTTTGAGTTTCAAAAGTTCGTGACGTGTTCGACGTATCTTCAATCCGCGTGCAAGAAAAGCCATAGTTCTAACCCTTCTGGATCATCTTGAGCAATTCCATGCCAAGATTCATTGTTTCCTCAATGTCTCTATGCAGATGTTTCTCTTGCATTATGAATTTGCTTTCGAACTCTCTCGCGAATTGAAGGTGTCTTCGTTCTTCTTCTGCCAGAGCATTCTCACCTATTACCAAGGCAAGATCCATGGCATTTCTGCCTGTTGAGTAGGCTGCGTAGATGTCACTCGCCACATCCATATGGTCCGCTCTAGTTCTCCCTTCTCCAACACCGTCTTTCATCAGCCTAGATAGCGACGGTAGGATGTCTATTGGCGGATATATCCCCTTCAGTGAAAGGTCTTGGCTTAATACTATCTGCCCTTCAGTTATGAAGCCTGTGACATCGGGAATCGGATGTGTGATGTCGTAGTCTGGCATGGTGAGAATAGGAATCAAGGTTATCGATCCCTTCTTGTCTACAATTCTTCCTGCGCGCTCGTAGATCGAAGCTAGGTCTGTGTACATGTAGCCTGGATATCCTCCTCTTCCAGGTATCTCTCCCCGTGCCATCGAGATTTCGCGCAATGCTTCACAGTAGTTAGTCATGTCCAGCAATAACACGAGTATGTGCTGTTGTTTTTGGTAAGCGAAATATTCTGCTGTAGTCAGAGCAAGTCTTGGAGATAGCAGACGCTCTATTGTCGGATCGTTTGCTAGATTGACAAACATCACTGTTCTACTCATGACTCCGGCCTCTCTCAGGTCTCTTATGAAAAAACTGGCTTCTTCCTGCGTAATGCCGATCGTTGAGAGAATTACTCCAAATTCTTCTCCGTCTTGCAGAACACGCGATTGTCGAACAATCTGGGCAGCCAATTCGATGTGTGGCAGCCCGCCGCCTGAGAAAATGGGAAGTTTCTGACCGCGAACAACAGATAAAAGTCCATCCAAGGATGAGATTCCGGTTTCAATGAAGTCATGTGGATAGGCTCTGGCAACAGGGTTTAAGGGAGTTCCCGTGATCTCCATCTCAATGGAGCTTTTGATCGGAATACCACCATCAAAAGGCCTGCCACGCCCATCAAGAACTCGTCCCATCATTTCGGAAGAAACGGGTAGCTTTAGTGTTTCACCAGTTAGCGAAACTGTTGAATCTCGGCTTATTCCGCTTGTCCCTTCTAGGACTTGGACAATAGAGATTTGTTCTTGAATCTCAAGCACTTGACCAGTTCTGACTTCATCATCAAGATGCACTCTGACAAGTTCTCCGAGGCCAACATTAGGAACTCCTTCTATGAAGATTAGGGGGCCTCTAATGGCAGTGATTGCCTTATATTCAATCTTTGACAATGATGCTCTTTCCTCCTCGTCAGCCATAGGTTCTAATAGTCCTGAGAAGGTGTGCACGTATTCTTGTTCTCATGTTCCAGTAAGCCTCATTCATCTTA
>CP070826.1:941568-978075 GCA_020344435.1 Candidatus Bathyarchaeota archaeon
GGCCTCATTGAATTTGCAGATGTTTCCAGTGACGAAGAACGCTACTCTACCCGCTGGAAAAGATTTCATGTTTCACCCTTCTTCCCTGGAGACGTAACGCCCCCTTTCCTCTATCTCCCTGATCCTCTTCAAAAGATCTTCAGCCAGTCTCTCTCCCATAACATCAGCGTAGCCCTCCATAACTGTCTCAAAGCCCTCCCTGGCATACTTGTAATGCGTGCTTTGAAAGGCTCTCTTCATGAGATGCAGATCAACTCCTCTAGCCTCCAATTCGGTAGAGAACTCGCCTAGTCCAAAATCAACAAACACGATTTTTCCATGTGGGGTCAGAATCATATTGGACGTTGTGAGGTCTCCGTGGATGATGCCGTGGCTATGTAGATTCCCGATCAACACGCCAATATGATTGCATAGCTTCCGTCTTTCCTCGGTCGTGAGGGTATGTAGAATCTGCTTCACTTGATCTCCTTCGATGAATTCCATTACGATATTGGCCCCTTCAGCGTCAACCAAGAAGATTGTTGGACTGGGAACCCCTGCCTCTTTGGATTGATGCATAAGCTGAGGTTCATGCACTGTTCGATAGGATCGGATGCGCTCGTCCAACTGTGGAAGGCGATATCTCTTTGGCAGTCTTCTTTTCATGACGACTTTGTGACCGTGCCACTGCTCTAGAAACAGACTAGCTTCAGCTCCTTTCTTCAGTAGCACAATAGATCCTCACCTCTCCATCCATGGTACATCCACCTCGTCCAACCTCCACTTCAACTTGACAAAGCTCTTCTCGATGGGTACTTTTAGACCGTGTTGGCGGGCTAGTATCCCGGTCCAGGCGATCATGGTTCCATTATCCATGGCAAGCTGCTTCGGAACCACGCAAAACTGAGCTTCGTGCTCCTTTGCAATCATTTCTAGCATGACTTGCAGCCGTTTATTGGCAGCAACTCCGCCCGTTAACAAGACCTCCTTCTTTTCCGTGTGTGCCAATGCCCGTTCGGTCACCTCGGTCAGCATGGAAAAGATTCCCTCCTGAAGGCTATGACACAAGTCCTCTAGTCTGTACTTCCCCTTGCGAAGCAATTCTATTGCCGCTGTGAGCAGACCGCTGAATGAGAGGTCCATACCCTTCACCGTGTACGGAAGAGGAATAAAGACCCCTCCACGAGTCGCCAACTCTTCAACCATAGCGGCGACAGGCACCCCTTCCTGTGGACGCAACCCTGCTTCCCTAGCGAAAACGTCGATGCAGTTACCGATAGCGATATCTAATGTCTCTCCGAAAATACGGTAGCGTCCAGTACCAAAAGCCGCAACGATCGTATTTCCCCCAGAAACAAACAGCGTGACCGGATCCTCGGCGTCCGTAGCAAATCTTCCAATCTCGATATGGGCAATGAGGTGATTAACACCCACGAGAGGAACATTCAAATAGGAGGCAAGCGCTCGAGCCGCAGTTGCGCCGGTGCGAAGACAAGGTCCCATACCTGGCCCTTGCGAGAAAGCCACGGTCTCAACATCTTTGGGCTCTATGTGGGCTTTCCGAAAGGCTTCTCTCAAGACTTTCCCAACAACTCTAGTGTGATGTTGAGCCGCTTCTCTTGGATGAATCCCGCCGCTCTCTGATACATATGTACTGGTTACGTTGGCCAATGCTTCTCCTTCAAAGGTGACTATTCCCACGCTGAAATCATCGGCCGTAGACTCTATACCTAGACAATGAGGCATTGCTGAACGATGCATCTAGATGGTTTCTTCTTTAATAAAGGGTTACCATAGCCACTCTGGACATTTCCACGCGCAAATCGACTCGCCTAGGCGGACAATTTGCGAGATTCCTTAGTATCCAAGTTTGACACACAAGTTTTTATGTTCTGGAGTGCCTACTTATTATTGAGTCTTCAAGGGAAAGCAGATATGCCAAGACACAACGATCTTGAACACAAGGCACTACAGCTGATCGCAAGCCAATCGGAACAAGGAGTACTCCAATGTGAGATGTGGAGGGAACTCGGGGCCACCAGCAGAGAAGGCTCTCGAATAGCAATAAAACTCGATAAGAAAGGCTTCGTTCGGCGAGAGCGCGAGCTTCACAATGAGAGGTGGACGTATCGACTTTACCCGACGAGGCAGCCAGTATCCATAAACTCCATAATCGATTGTCCATGCCTTATGTGCTCGGATGCCTTTCGATGTGGCGCCTGGAGCATGATATCTCCCAACAAATGTGAAAGATTAACCGAGTGGATCTTAGGTCTCGCACATAAGGAGATGAATCCTTCGGGTGAAGGATAGTTTTGCCCAAGGATTGGATCAAGAAACGAAAGAGAGAGCACTATTATCGAAAGGCGAAGAAGGCGAAATACCGGTCACGGGCTGCATACAAACTTCTTCAGGCTGTGAAAAGATATAGATTCATGAAGCCTGGTGACGTAGTGGTTGACTTGGGTGCAGCTCCAGGTGGGTGGACCCAGGCATCTCGAAAGATTGTAGGCAGCAAAGGGTTCGTACTTGGAGTCGATCTCAAACAGGTCGAACCCTTTAACTCATCAAACGTCAAAACACTCATCGGCGACATTAGGAAGCCAGAGGTCGCTCAGCAGATTAGGGGCTTCCTACCTTGCCTTGCAAATGTTGTGATCTCTGATGTCGCGCAGAATGTTTCTGGAGTCTGGGAGCTTGATCACTCCCGTCAAATCGATCTTGCTACGCATTCCCTGCGAATAGCAACTCTTGTTCTCAGACCCAAAGGAAGCTTCTTTGTCAAAACCTTTCATGGCGGCATGCTCGACGACTTCATGAAACTGGTCAGGCAACACTTCGCCCATACTAAACGAGTTAAACCGAAAGCCAGCAGAGCAAAGAGTTCAGAATCATATGTTCTCGGAACGAAGTTTGAATAGTATGCTACTCGTGTATTTCACAAAAGGATATTGAGAAAACTAGTTCAATCTTGCGTGATGGTGCGTCAGAGTTGCTCCGATTCAAGCCGCTATCAATGATGCAATGACCAAAACTCCATGCTGAAACTATGAAGGCAACTACCTAATTGGTTAATCCTATCATATTTCCCTTTGTATTTATATTGTGATTCAACCATTTTAGAAACGGGCTTTTAGTAGCGACAACTAGATCTTGCTGAGAAGGCGAAGTTGGGTGAAGATGTGTTGAGGGTGGTTGCGGCAGATTCTGGCGCTGCCATCTTGGATTTTAGCTTTAGACCATTGCTTGTTGTTGCTGCAGCAGCGATTCTTGTGGATTCTCCATATAGAAAAGCCAGCTTTTGTCGGGCTGAGCCTATTTTTACTAATGTAGAGGAAGGACCTCTTTTGGTAATTCATGAGCTTGAGCTGTGTGCGAGCCTTTTGAAAGATGTGAAGGCAGATATCGTTCATCTTGACATGTCTTTGGGCGGTTTGAGCTTGGAGGCTCTTTCTGCTATTCAGCTCTCTAGCATGAGAATCTCTGGCAGGGCTCGTAGACATGTTTTGAGGATTCTTCCCAAAATAAAGAAGATTGCCTCCGACATTGGGCGCATTCATGACATCGAGGTTCTGGCAATGGGAAAGGATAGCATTCCAGTTCGAATCGCTGAACTAACCTCTGGCGCCTATGCCGTTCTATATACTGCGGAAAGGGCTGTTAAGGAAAGTAGGAAGCTGAGATTGGGTCTGCCTGCGAAGTGTCATTTGAGTACATTTGGCGGTGGTGTTGAGTTGCACTCCTTGGAGCCTGCGGAACATGACATTGTAGGTCGTGCCATAGATGAAAAAGAGATTGTGAAGAATGTTGCTCTTTCTGAGATATTGAATCCACGGGCCCGAGGCTTTAGAGTTCTGGAGATCACTCCAATAGTCTGACCCGTGCCCGGTTCTTCTGTTTGGAGCGCTCTGTCTGCGTGTGCACATCCTGCATTTGATTCACGCGGATAACGACTTGCATACAATGTCAAGTGCTTTCTCTGAGCTATTCTGCTGTGAGTTTACTCTTCCATCACCTTTATGATGTCAAGGCTCATGTCCAACGCTTTCGTACTAGCAGTTATCTCTCCAAGGCTTAGGATGTCTACCTCGGTAGCGGCGAATTCTACAACGTTAAACTCGTTTATTCCACCGCTTACTTCGACGAAGACCTTGTCTCGGAGTCCCTTCTCTATGAGTAATGATATCGTGTTCCTGATCTTTTTAGGGGAGAAGTTGTCGAGCATAATGATGTTAGCGCCTGCTTCTACAGCGTCTAGGGCCTCCTTCTCTGAAGAGACCTCTATTTCAATCTTCTTTGAAAATGAAGCCACTTTTCCAGCTCTCTTCACAGCCTCACTAACATCTCCAATGATTGCCAGGTGGTTGTCTTTTATGAGTATAAGATCATCCATGTGGAGACGGTGGGTGTCGCCTCCACCCAACATCACGGCCTTCTTATCGAAGTATAATAGTCCCGGAGCCACCTTTCGAGTACAGGCTATTATAGTCTTATAGCCAGCATCCCGAACCTTCTTGATAACTCGTCTGGTTTTTGTGGCTATGCCACTCATTCTAGTGACGAGGTTGAGGATCGTTCTCTCTGTTGAGAGCAGGGTTCTAGCATCTCCAACGATTCTCATAGCGATCGTGCCTTTTTCAACCTTAGATCCATTTGATGCGCGGATATCTACTTTGAAGCCGAGGTCCCGCAAAAATGTTGAAACCTCTTCTATCCCCGCCACTATACCTTCCTCCTCTGCAACGACTTCTGCCTCAACAATTATCCCGTGAGGGATCGTGAGAAGTGTAGTCACGTCTCCTTGCCCAATGTCTTCTTCTAGAAACCCTTGGATCTTCTCCTCCAATATTCCTCCTGGAAGAAACATCATGAACATCCGGCTTCTGTTGCTTCTATTATTGATTGGATCGCGGTTTCAACTCCGTTGAATTCTGAAATCTCTCTTTGAATCTGCTCTGCTCTCTCTCGAAATCTTGGTTCTCCTAGTATTCTTTGTATGGCTTTAAGAAGTGCTTCTTTGTTCAGATTCCTTTGCTCGATCATCTCAGCGATTCCCAATTGGACTGCCCTTCTAGCGTTGTTGAGTTGTTCTGTGTGGCTTGGTGTTGGCACGAGGATCAAAGGCTTGCCGTAGCTGATTGATTGGGTTAGTGTTCCGTGTCCGGCCCTAGCGATCACCAAATCACAAGCTTTCAAATGCTCGAATCGATTGGGAATCCATTTGTAGATGGTTAGGTTTCCACTATGAACTGGTTCGGGGGACGCGTTAGGGTAGCCAAGCGACATGACTATTTGATAGTCGTCTGGAAGGTCCTTGAAGATCTGTCGAAGAATGCCTGTGAAGTATGCTCGCTCTTTAGGCGGTCCACTAATTGGTGCGAAGATCAGAGGTTTTCCCCCATTCAGGCCGAGTTCTCTCTCTATCTTTTCTCGGCTGGGTAACTCATCATAGCGGATAGGTAGTATGGGGCCTATTAGCTCCACACTTTTCTGATATGAGTTCGGAATCCGCAGATTCTGGACAGAGATTGTGTAGGGTAGCGGAAAGTCGGGAATTAGTAATTTCATCGCGGTGGTCCATATTTTTCCTATCATTGCCAAGGCGCCAGCGTCTACGAGCTTGGCGAGTCTCAGAAGTCGCTTTTTTCTGGGGATGATTATCTGGAATTGGTTGAGGATACAGATGTCGGGTATCCCAAGTAATCCTGCGGCTATTATGGGAGATATTCTCGAGTCGGATACAATCACGTCTGGTTTGAATGACTTCATGATTCCTATTTCCGCCTCAACCTGTTTCAGGAGCGTAAACGAGGCGAAGAAAGGTCCTATGCTAATTAGCGACCGTTTGAAGTCAACTGTTCCGTCTGGCTTGACCAGAAACTCGATTTCTGGGGTCTCTACAACGGGAAGATTCTCATGCTCCAGATACTGTATTCCGTCCTTGTACGTGGAGAACAAAACCTTGGCGCCGCTCTTCTCCAATCTCCGGGCTACAGGGATACAACGGCCAACGTGGCCTAAGCCAATCCCACAAGGCGAAAACTGAACCCGCATAGAGCATTCCCTACCCAAGTTCCCTAGACTGTATCTCACCCGTCGAAGAAACTTCATTAAAGACTACGTTTTGGAACGTGCACGAATACGAAGAGAAGTCTGAATGATACTGGATGAAGTTGCTATTTGGTGAGGATGGGGCGCCGACAGCTAAGCAATGGTAGGTGGACACAGGGCGAAAGCTCTGTGAGTGGCTTTGTAGGATTCCAGATAAGCTGATTGAGGCGCACAAGGAAGAGTCGAAGAGCGATGATTTCAGGGTTCGCCACCATGCTCAAATGTCTGTCAAGATGTTTCTTAAATACTTGACTGCGAGGGGCTTGGCTCCCAACGCAAAAGGTGCGATCTCACCGCGATAAGAAACTCCAACAAACGCAACCGTACATGCCAACAACACTCTCTTGATCAATCTAGGGTGCGTTCCCCCCTATTCATGCTATTGCCGTTGTTCCATAAATTCTGGAAGACAGAGGCTCATTACGAATCAGTATCCTCCCTTCACAATTCTCTTTAGGCTAACGAATCAACTGACAGAGGGTGGCATGTTGCATTGAATGAGAGACTTCTCGAAGAGATCAGAGATGAACTTCGCAAATCAACTTCGATTCTGGACAAGATGTTGAGAGAGCTTGAAGCCTATGTGGAGTTCAGGAAAAGACAGCGTAAATGAGTATCCCACATGTATATGGGTTTCTGTTGAATGTACACGTGCAAAGATTAATGAGGATCACGCGTGTTCTTCAGGGCAACCTTGCCTCCTGGCGTGGTCTCTTGTGCAATAACACAACCAAACTTGTGGATTCTCGTTCCTTTGGTCAGCCAACAGTCTGGTGGGAGACCGGCTTTTTGACAGGAGTGGCATAGGAACTCCTCCACGTCCCAACCCCACTCGACTGGTACCTGAGGGAGGAGAAGACCTTTGTGATAACCCCTTTCCACAATCAAACCGTCTTGGCCTATCTCTATCTCTGAAGGGTAATCTTGGGGCTTCTCTACTCTTATGAGTTGAGGCGGAGTGAGAACGCTGATCTCAAATATAATCTGGTCCAGCTCTTCAATTGAGATGGGCAGAAAGCGAGGATCTTGTGTTGCTGAGTTGATTGCTGACTCTATCACGGCACGAGCTAAGGGGTCTGTTGGGTACGGAAATCCAATGCATCCTCTTAGCTCTCTCTTTCCATGTCTAAAGCTGTTTAGTGTGACAAATACTCCGCAACGCTCCATAAGCTCTTTGGGGAGATCTTCAGGGGGATCTATGATTCTGCCGCTTCTTAGGTATTCTTCCACGGCTCTTCTAGCGAGCTTCACGAGGAGATTTCCCTCTTCAGATGCTAGTTGCAACGGTACAAGACTCCTGTGACTTCTGGTAGCACAGTACTGATTCCCACTCTAGAGGTCTGAATCCAGTTATTACTCTTGTTTATAAGGTTCTGTTACTTCAGAAAGGCTTGGATCAGTTATTCTGGAACAACGCCACCGACTGTGAAAGATTTGAAGGAGGGTTCGCCGCTGTCAGAATCCAATCGTTTCTTCCTGAATCCCTTGATTGGTAATAATGAGGAAATCTGCTCCATCACCGCTCATGATGTCTCGTCTCACAGCGGATTTCATAGCTCTGACTATCAGTTCTTTCGCTTTCTCTGTAGTCATTCCGTCTTTGTATCGCTCCTCCAACACTCCGATGGCTATCTCTGCTCCTGAGCCTACGGCGGAGTATCTGTCTGGGATGACTGAACCTAGCACGTCTAATACGTAGAGGGATGCTCCATCCTCATCCATTCCGCCCACGATTGTCTGGGTGATTAGCGGGGTTAGTCTGCGGCCAAAGAGCAGGTTTGACATAACCTTCGCCGTTGACTTCACGGGCATAGGTCTTCCAGCATCAAGATTGAACAGGTTCGCGTAGGCTTCCACTTCCCTGACTAGAATCTGCATGTCAGAGACCAACCCCGCACAGGCTGCGCCTATTCTGTCGGTAATCTTGAAGACTTTCTTTCCAACTCGGCTGATCACCATATAGCCATAGGAAACTCTCTTCTCTGAAGCCAGAATCACGCCGTCAGAGCAGACTGCGCCGATGGTAGTTGCGCCAGGTATGAAGAAGGGTTGGCGCTGTGAATCTTCGTACATATTTTCTTCCTCTCGGCTTGATGCAGTATTTTATTGAGTGACTATCAAGCTTGATGATAAAGTTTCTGGTGTTCACGTAGCCTTGTCCGAGTCATTGCCTAGAGAGTTGATGATTTCAGAACCATTTCAGTTTGCAGTTGATAAGCGCCCACGCAATAATTCCACCGATGATATTGAAGATCATATCGCCGAAGATATTCATGGGCGATTCTGGTCCTATTCTCAATACATTAGAGGGTGACACAAAGTAAGCGGCTCTTTCCATGAGTTCCCATATCAGCGCCGCAATCATGATGCTGAAGATTGCGAATTCTGCGGACCCCGTTTTTCGTTCAACTCTGAAAATCCTGAATCTATCTAGACGAAAATACGAGGCTAGGTTGCTGTATCCGTGATGTTTCACAGCTGTTTTGTAGGCCTTCATGGCCGCCGCTCCTATCCCAAATCCCGCCAGCGCATGCATAACCCAGTCGATGCCAAAAATCTGGTAGAGTATGGAGCCTGCAGCCAATACCTGTACCACCAGGGGGATTTTCGCTAAGAGGGCGGTTCTATAATCCGAAAAGACGCTGTTTGAACACATCTTGAAAAGATTTGCCAAAGCAACCTTTCCAGGATACTTCTTAACGGATATGCGATCAGGGCCCCTAGCCATGCTCAAATAAACCGTTGTGCAGACAGTAAGGAAGGCCCAAACTCCAAAAATGCTCCACAAGATGTCTTTCCTTGTGATGTTTGTGTAGATGGAGAACAGGGAGATTGACTTGAGCAGAGACGCAAGAGAGACCCATTTCAGTGGCATACTTCGATGGAAAACGTGAACTAGAAGGGCGCCAAATGGGATGAATACTATGAGGCCCGAATTGAATTCTCTTCTTCCATTGTTCACTTTGTCAGTACACACGTCGAGTTTGACCTCTGGTCGCTCAGAATTTATTTTGAGTTTATTTATAATAAACCTAACGGAGCAGCCAAAATGGGGCATCAAGAGCTGCGTATACAGAAGCTATAAATAATTAAGTCCATCGCGTCAATAACAATAGTCTCGGTGCACTTGTTATGACGAACCGTGGGCTCTTTGTGGGAAGGTTCCAACCCTTCCATAAAGGCCATCTTGAGGCTGTGAAGGCCATACTGAAAAGGGTTGACGAGCTTGTGATAGTCGTCGGCAGCTCTCAGTACAGCCACACACTCGACAATCCGTTCACCGCAGGTGAACGTATTACAATGATCCGGCGGTCCTTGGAAGAAGAGGATATTACACAATCGAAATATCTGGTTGTTCCCGTGCCAGACCTACACATACATGCAATCTGGGTTGCCCAAGTCGTAGGCTATTGCCCAGAATTTGTTGGGGTGTACACAAATGAGCCGCTTACTCGTCGCCTATTCATTGAGGCTGGCTATAGTGTTGAGCCGGTTCCATTCCATAGGCGGAAGATATACTCATCCACCAACATTCGGAAGAGGATCTTGATTGGAGAAGGTTGGGAAGAACTCGTCGCGGAGAGCGTGGCGGAGTTCATCAAGGAGATTGACGGCTTGGAAAGGCTGCGAGACCTAGCAGAAACAGACAAGACCTAGAATGGAAATACACGTTGACCCTTGCCCTCGGGAATCAATTTAAATACTCGCCACCCCACCATATGTACGTAGGTCTAGGATGATAAGAAGACTCGTCTTGGACGTTTTAAAACCCCACAATCCCGGCATAGTCGAGCTTTCTAGAGAGCTTAGCGAGCTGGATGGCATAGAGGGAGTGAACGTAGTGACTTATGAAATAGATCAGAAAGTCGAGAACGTGAAGATAATCCTTGGGGGAACCAACATAAACTTCGAAAGCGTAAAGAACAAACTTGAAAGCCTAGGCGCCGCCATACACTCCGTAGACGAGGTTGCCGCAGGTTCCAAAATTGTTGAGGAAGTGAGAACGCCCCAAGACAGATCAGCCCGGCTCTAGAGCAGGGTTAGTGGCATATGGATATGCACGCATGCACAGGGCGCATTGAGGCTTTTCATTGATTGAGGAAGTAGTGGTTCCTCTGGAGAGACTTCATGAGCCAGAATGCGGGAAGATACTGTGCTATCCACGGTATGACTTGAAGGAATTGAGAAGACGTGTGAGGGAGCTTGAGAATCTTGGAGTGCAAGCCTTGGAGTTCAACGGAGAGAAAAGGGCATTCAACATGCCCGTCTTGGGCAAGGGCCATGTTGGCGTTGTTGTCTCAGCAAGCATGGGTGGACAAAAGGTCGCCCTCAAGATTCGTAGAGTGGATGCAAATCGGAGTGGAATGCTGCATGAAGCTGAGATGCAGAGAAAGGCGAATAGCGCTGGCGTCGGACCAGATTTGATTGATGCCACTGACAACTTTCTTGTCATGGAGTTTGTTGGAGGAACGACACTGCCCAAATGGATTGAAGGGTTGAAAGAACGCGTTGAATCCAGGATTCGCCATGTTCTGCTGGCTGTTTTAGAACAATGCTGGAGGCTTGACAAAATGAATCTGGATCATGGAGAACTCAGTAGAGCTCCAAAACATATCATAATAGGAGAGAGTGACAAGCCCTGCTTGGTCGATTTCGAAACCGCAAGCTCTGACAGAAGAGCCTCTAACGTAACCTCAATCTGCCAATACCTGTTCATGGGAAGCTCGGTAGCAAGGATGATTGCAGATAGACTAGGCGAAATCGACAAGGGAGAGCTAATCAAGACTTTGAGGAAGTACAAACAGAAACATACAAAAGAAGAGTTTGAAATGGTTCTAGGCGCATGTGGTCTGCGCAAGCTTCGAACGGTTGGATGCTGAGACTTCCGCGCACGAATACGAGAGCCTCTATGGAGACAGAAGACTTGTTCAAGAGATTCTCCACTGAAGAGTTACCACCTTTGACAGACTAGCAGAGCTTCTCTCTTCTCATCCCAACACAGTCAAAGGGCTACAAGTCTTACAAGAACTAGCATAATCAATAGAAGGCAGTGCTAAGACTTCTTATGAATCAATGCTCTTTCCACTGCTTCTACGAGTTGTCCACTCCTAATCAACTTTCTCACTTCTTCTATATCCATGGACATCACTCGGTCTTTCTTCAACGTAGGCACCTTTTCTCTAATCAACGAGTACGCCACTCTCGTTCCTTGACCGAGTTTTTCAGAGCCTCGAAACTCTACACCCTGTGCCGCACACAAAAGTTCAATAGCCAAAATATACTCTGAATTGGCAAGAATTTTCGCAGCTTTCCTTGCCGCAATCGATCCCATGCTTACGAAATCTTCAAAGTTCGCTGATGTAGGGATTGAGTCGACACTTGCTGGATGAGCCATGGTTTTGTTCTCTGAAGCTAATGCGGCCGCCGTGTATTGAACAGACATGAAACCGCTGTGTATTCCCCTCTCAACTTCGCTGTGAATCAGAAAGGGTGGCAATCCATGGCTTAGGTTCTCATCAACAAGCCTAGCGATTCTCCGCTCTGACATGTTACCAACGGTTGTCACAGCAATCGCCAACAGGTCCATGGCAATCGAAATTGGTTGTCCATGGAAGTTTCCACCAGACAGGCACTCTCCATCTTCGGCAAAAATCAAAGGATTATCTGTTGCCGAATTAATTTCGGTCTCGATAATTCCTCTTGCATATGCGGCGGCGTCTCTGGTCGCTCCTAGAACTTGTGGAACGCACCTCAGACTGTATGGGTCTTGGGGTCGTCTCATCTTGGATTTTCTGGCTTCGTTGATTACCTCTTGGCTTGATTTTATTATTCGGCTTCCATTTGTGAGTGAGCGTATGTTTTTAGCGGTTTCAATCTGACCTGGATGTGGTCTAACATTGTGTATTTTTTCATCAAAAGCGTCAGATATCCCACTCAGCGCTTCTAGGCTCAGTGAGGCTGCTATTTCTGCGGTTTTTATCAGCCTTTCCGTGTCGTGGATGGCTAAGACTCCAAGTGCCGTCACCATCTGGGTGCCGTTGTTCAAGGCTAATCCTTCCTTGAAATCAAGTCTGACGGGGGTGATGCCCGCCTTCTTCATGGCTTGTTTGCCATTCATCTCTTTTCCTTCAAACTCTGCTTCACCTTCGCCCATCATAACTAGGGTCATGTGAGACAATGGAGCGAGGTCGCCACTTGCACTCACCGAGCCTTTTTCTGGGATTAATGGATGTACACCTTTGTTGATCATCTGAACCAGGGTTTCGAGAGTTGCGAGTTTTATTCCGGAGTTTCCCTTGGCGAGGGTATTCGCCCTCAGGAGCATCAAAGCTCTCGTCGTATCTCTGTCTAGCGGCTTTCCAACACCTGCAGCGTGGCTCCTGATTAAGTTGTATTGTAGCTCTTTGATGCGCTCAGAGGGAATAATCACGTTGCCAAAGGCTCCAAATCCTGTCGTGACGCCATAGACCACCCTCTTCTTTTCAATGAACTCTTCAAGAGCTCGTCTGGATTCTTTCACTTTCTCCCTCGCTTTCCGCGTAATCTCTACAAAACCGTGATTGCGTGAGACTGCAATTACATCTCTTGTAGTCAAGCTTTCTCCGTCAACAAGCACACTGTTCAAGTCTTGTCTTTCCTCCTCCTTTGAGAGCGGATTATCTGATTGGCAAAGTTTATCATTTATAGCATCGGGGTGTGGATTCCTCTTTCCTTGGCGATGTCCCTAGCTCTCTGATAGCCCGCGTCGGCATGTCGGATGATGGCAGTTCCAGGGTCAGTGGTTAGAACTCGGATTAACCTTTTCTCAGCTTTTTCGGTTCCATCTGCGACCAGGCACATTCCAGCGTGGATGCTGTAGCCTATTCCCACTCCACCTCCATGGTGCACTGAAACCCATGTTGCTCCGGCCACAGCATTCAGGAGCGCGTTTAGAATTGGCCAGTCTGCTATGGCATCGCTTCCATCGTGCATGCCCTCGGTTTCTCTGTTTGGCGATGCGACGCTTCCACCATCTAGGTGATCTCTTCCAATCCATATGGGGCCTGAGAGTCTTCCTTCGCGGACCATATCGTTTATAATCTTCCCGAATCTGGCTCTTTCTCCGAATCCCAGCCAGCAGACTCTTGCTGGTAGGCCTTGGAACTTTACGTATTTCTTCGCTTTCTGTATCCAGCGGCAGAGTTCCTTGTTGTATGGGAACTCTGCTAAGATAACATCGTCCAAGGTGTAGATATCTCTTGGGTCGCCAACTAGAGAGGCCCATCTGAAAGGCCCCCTCCCCTCGCAAAACATCGGTCTTATGTATCTCTTCACAAATCCTGGAAAGGTAAACGCATCTTTGAAGCCGTTGCTGTATGCTTCCTGTCTAATGTTGTTACCGTACTCAAAGGTGACTGTGCCCTTCTGCATCATCTGGACCATGGCCTTTACTTGAGTGTGGATGCTTGCCCTAGCCTTTTCCACGTAACTGTCTGGATCATTTTCCCGAAGTTCATCAGCTTCTTCTACAGAAAGCCCAGCTGGGTAGTATCCGTTGAGGGGGTCGTGGGCGGCTGTCTGATCAGTGACAACGTCTGGGAAAATTCCCCTCTTTACGAGTTCAGGATGTATCTCAGCTGCATTGCCAAGGAGCCCGATACTCCTAGGCGCATTGTCTTCCTTTGCTTTTGTCACTATGTCAATTGCTTCGCCTAGGTCATCAGTCCAATCTTCGAGATATCCGAATTTCAGCCTGCGTCTTATGGCGTCCTTCCTGATCTCTACGACCAGGGCTACGCCTTCGTTCATGGTTACGGCTAATGGTTGCGCTCCCCCCATCTCACCCAGACCTGCTGTGAGAACCAATTTTCCTTGTAGGGCTCCGTTAAAGTTCTCCTTTGCGACCGCTGCTAGTGTTTCGTAGGTTCCTTGCAGGATGCCTTGCGTTCCAATGTACGCCCATGAGCCTGCCGTCATCTGTCCAAACATCATAAGGCCCTTCTGTTCTAACTCGTGGAAGAAATCCCATGATGCCCATTTTGGCACGAGCATACTATTGACCAGGAGAGCCCTGGGAGCCCACTCGTGGGTCTTGAAGATCCCAACGGGCTTCCCACTCTGGATTAGAAGGGTCTCATCGATTTCTAGTTTTCTAAGTGTTTCATCAATCTTGTTGAAGCATTCCCAGTTTCTGGCAGCCTTTCCAGTACCACCATAAACAATAAGGTTCTCAGAATCCTTCGCAACCTCAGAATCAACAACATTATGCATCATGCGAAGAACACCTTCAATCTGCCAGTTCCTGCAATGCAGCTCGGGGCCTGTTATGCATTTCCTTGTCTTTTTCAGCTTGGCCACACCTTCACCAGAAGCCTAGAGCAAAAAGACTATTTATAGGTAGTCTTACCTCTCGTCATTCCATCTGGAACGTCAGAAAGATTCCACTTCTCTTCAGTGAGGAGGAGACTCTTCAGAAATCAAGTTTCGATCGGACTCCCTATCAAAAACAAGGTTTCCATCCTTTACCACCTTGGCGACCAGATTCACACCGAAGTGGTAACCTAGGAACCTATGATTTGGCACGTTCAAAACTAAGATGTCCGCCCTTTTTCCAAGCTCCAGGCTTCCAATGTCGTGACCCCGGTTTATAGCATGGGCAGCATTTATTGTCGCCGCAGCTATTGCCTCTGCCGGCGTCATCCTCATTTGATGGCAGGCCAAGGCAATTGTCATCTGCTGGTTCTCCCCCCAACAGCTCGGGTTATAGTCCGTTCCCAACGAGACAGGTACCCCCAACTCCATCATCCTCTTGGCATTGGCGTACAGTCGTGTCATCAGTGTAAAGGACGCTGCAGGAAGCAGAACCGCAATCACCCCCTGATCCGCCATTAGCTGTAGACTGGCATCAGAAGAAAAGAGCAGATGACTAGCCGAGATGGCTTGCATCTCGGCCGCCAACTCGGCTCCACCAAATCCAGTCAGTTCGTCCGCATGCAGTTTTGCCGCTAAACCATGTCTGATTCCTTGGGAGAGAATCTCTCTCGAGTGTTCAATATTGAATACTCCTCGTTCGCAGAATACATCGCAGAACTCCGCTAACTTGCGGGCTGCAACCTCTGGAATCATCTCATCTGCAACAAGGTCAACGTATCCAGCAGTGTTATCCTTGTATTCGGAGGGGACCGCGTGTGCTCCAAGAAATGTCGGTACGATCTCTATGGGGTGTTCTGTGTTTGCGAGTTTCATGACTTCTAGGCATTTCAACTCGTCTTCTGTGGTTAGTCCGTAGCCGCTCTTTGCCTCAACTGTTGTTGTGCCATGCTCCAGCATAATAGACAATGTTTTCCTGCAGCCCTCAAGCAGCTCCTCTTTGCCTGCTTTTCTAGTCTCCCTCATAGTCTTCAAGATTCCCCCTCCCTTCTGGAGGATCTCCAAGTAGGAGGCGCCCTCTAGCCTCATCTCAAACTCTTCCTCCCTCGAGCCCGCGAAGACCAGGTGCGTGTGAGGGTCCACAAAGCCTGGCATGACAACTCTTTTGCTTGCGTCTATGACGTTACTGCTCTCAATTTTCTCCCTGATCATATCGGTCTTTCCTACACGCACCACTCTTCCGTTTCTGATAGCAACTGCACCGTCCATGATGATGCCTAAATCTCGCATTCTCTTCCCTAGAATCGGCTTTCTGGATCCTCCCCTGATGGTTAGAAGTTCGCTTGCTCTTTCAATCAATAGATCTGCTTCTTCTTTGGCCACCTTTCTCATCCTTTCTCCATAGCCCTCTGTATGGCTATCTCAAGCACTCTGTCTTCGGTCAGATTGTCTATCTTCAGATAGTGTTGGGCTGCATCTGTTATCGCCTTCAAAGGGGTCAAACCGCAAAACTCCGAGCCTACTATCGGAACGTTGTATCTATCGGCTTCGATTCTGATTAGTTCAAAAACTCGGTGTAGAGGCGTCTTCTCGAAACTCGTTATACTCATGCCTATCTGAGTCATCTTCCTGTTTGTAATCTCCGCGGCCATGGCCTTCACGTAGGCTAGTCCCCCCTTTTTTGCGTGCATTGCCTTGGCTATTTTCCTAGCTATCGTCATATCTGATGTTCCAAGGTTTACATTGAAGCCTACCATCACATGGCGAGCGCCAGTTATGGTTGCACCGGCTGTTGGATGGGGGGAGACCGGGCCAAAGTCTGGTTTCCGTTCAGGCTTCTTCATCATATCCTCAAGCTTCTCATATTCGCCTCTTCTAACCCAGTCAAGATCGTTTCTTTCAGGTTTAGCGGAGGCCTCGCCATAGAGATATATGGGAACGCCACAATCTTCAGCCAGCGTCCTCCCAAACTCTCTGGCAAGCTGAACGCAGTCTTCTATTTTCACGTTTCTTATTGGGATGAAAGGTACGACGTCTACTGCTCCGATGCGTGGATGTTGCCCTCTGTGATTGTTCATGTCTATGAGCTTGATGGCTTTCTTGGCAGCGTTAAGGGTTGCCAAGAGAACGGAGTCTCTGTTCCCGACATATGAGACGACGAGCCTGTTGTAGTAGTCGTCATAGGTGTGGTCAAGCATGTGTGTTCTCTCAATTCCCTCCACTTCATCCAAGATTTCCTTCACTATTCTGGAGTCTGATGTGCTGAAATTCGGAATACATTCTATTATCTCTTCCAACGGATAGCTCCTCCATCATCGCGACTGAAGATCTCTATGTTTTCACGTATCAACGAAAAGTGGGTAATAAGTTTTCAGACCACGCTTCTGACTTGGTGTGGCTGGAGTGTGAAGGATGAAGAAGCCTCTGACGTAGGAAGATGCAAGCATCCTGTGATGGTTAAGACTATTCGTCTTTTAGTGACTTCTGCATTCTTAGAATTCTTAAGAAGCGTTATATTTGTGTAGACGCAAAACCAAATCAGAGCCGCCGATTTCAATCAGGATTGAAACCGTTCGTGATCCATCAATGGTTGAGAGCCTAGAACTTGAAATCCCTACGTGGGATAAAATCTACGATTTTCTCCTGAGTCTCGCTGAAAAGATTCGAGAGGATGTCTTCAAACCAGGCGTGATTGTCGGGGTTTCCCGTGGCGGCTGGCCCCCAGCTAGAGTCATGTCCGATCTGCTGGAAAATCCTGAGATTGCTAACGTAAAGGCGCAGTTCTACATAGGAGTCGCCAAGACAAAAGGTGAACCCGTTATAACCCAGCCCGTTTCAGTGTCGGTTGACGATAAAGAAGTGCTTCTCGTGGATGACGTCGCCGACACAGGAAAGAGCCTTCGATTGGTGAAATCACACTTGATGAGGAAAGGCGCGACTGAAGTTAAGATTGCAACCATCTATTATAAGCCTTGGAGCGTCATCATTCCAGATTACTATGAGAAGAAGACAAGCTCATGGGTCATCTTTCCTTGGGAAAGGAAGGAAGCTGTCAGAAACATAATCAAACGTTATCAGAATGAGGGAAAGACCGTCGAGGAGGCAAAGGACAAACTGTTGAGGTCTGGGTTCGACTCTGAGCTTGCTGAGAGATTTATCTTGGAGATTGTTGAGGGGGAGACTTGATCAGGAAGCTGGAAGAGTTTGGCACGTACATTGCAATGGCGGGCTTCAAAGACGTCCAAATCAGAGACGTCAAGGACTTTCTCAATCTCGTTAGGAAGAATACCGCAGACGTAGAGATTCAGGTTTTTAACGCGAACCTAATAGCAGGTTGGAAGCATCTATACTTCGCCACCCTAAACGCCCTCACCGCATTTAAGAGTAAGTTAAACATTTCCAAAAGTCTAGCCATGGAAGCCCTTCTATATGCCTCCGCTCAGGGCCAAATCGACAAAGCAATAGACCTACTAGGATCGAAGTCCGACTCTCCATACGTGGCAGTTCTTGTCATTGCGAAAGAATTGAAGGCAGCCGATTCAGCTTTAGAAACCATTTCGAAACTGATTTCTGGAGACCGTGACGACTGCATTCTTGAGTTGACAGATGAGAAAATCGAAGGTATCAAGGAACTGTTCGACATCTCCAATCTTGAACTGGAGTCCCAACTAGCGCTCAGAGGACTTGAAAAGAAAGCGCTGGTTGACTTAGTGATTGAACACGTGGCTCTCCTAGCGACTCAGCGGTGATCAACTCTCTCCTTCATGACAGACATGACATCTCTAGGTTCTAAGATTGACAATCCGGTCAATCTTCCAACGACTTCTACAAGAATAATTTTGCTGGGATTCTCCAAATCCACTTTTCTCTCAACGTTTGCAGCGGCAGCTTCAACGATTTCTTTCGAAGAAAGCTCCGTAAACCTTTTCTCAACTGTTACCCGGAATGTCTCATCCTCTTCTATTTCGGAAGCGAGCTTTGTGGCTACTCTCTCGATCTCTCCTAACTCTGTACGCACGACTCTCTGGATTGGAGTAACTCTGAGTGTATGTCGGAATTCCCCTGGCCGTTTCTCCAATATATCTCGAAGCTTTTCGATTACCTGAACAGGGTTGAGGGCGGTCTTGGCCACTATTAGACCTGACACACCTGTCTTTTCCACCTGGACCATCGCATCTCCTATCTCTCTCAATAGATACCAGATCTCAGAGCACAAATCCTCCTCATTTCCACGCGAAGTCGTGACGACTAGGTTGAAATCTCTCAGCAATCCCGTTTGCCTCAGGAGCCATATCATAATAGCTATTGAAGAGTATGCATACATGCCAAAATATCCTTGAAGGCTATACCTCCTCGTCGTAAGACCCTTGGTTTCTCCTTGGTCAAGTCAACTACTGTCGATGGCTGTCCCAGTGGCGCTGGTCCTCCATCTAGAATTGCGTCCACCTCTTCTCCTAGCTGTTCTAGAGCCTCGCTGGCGGTACTGGCTGGTCTGCATCCCGTTTTGTTGGCACTAGTCCCTACCAGAAGGCCCTCTGATCCACGGATCAGCTGAGCCGCAACATCATTCTCTGGTATCCTCACACCAACTGAATCCAAATTGCAGGTGACAAGGCCTGGTAGGGCTGGGGTCTTTGGTACTATAATTGTGAGGGGTCCTGGCCAGAACTCTGCAGCAAGTCTTCGAACCACATCTGACAGCCGAGCTATCTTCTCTATGTCAGTAACAGAACATAAAAGAATAGGTAGCGGCTTCTTTCTTCCACCCTTGGCGGCAAAAACGCGGTTCACAGCATTCGCGTCCAGAGGATTGCAGCCCAACCCATAAACGGTGTCTGTAGGATACACAACTAAACCCCCATTTTTCACTATCCTCGAGGCTACCCGAATGTTTTCTGACGTCGCCTTTAGGAAACGCATACTTCTCTCTCTTCTATGCACGCATGTGGAGTGAGTGAATATTAATATCCTTTCACTATTCCAAGACGAGGCATTCTGTCTACCAACTAGATAGTGTTCAGCTCTGGATTCTCTTCCAGTTTCCTTCCTAAGACGCCTCAGCATAGACTTTAAATGCCCATTCAGAACTGTAATCCTCTCAATTTGACTACAGGTGTGATCATGCAGAAACCGGTGATAGTTGTCCACGGTGGCGCTGGTACGTGGCAACCAGAAAGGAAGAGTGCCGGACTCGCAGGCGTGAAAGAGGCTGCCGCAGCCGGATTTGATGTCCTAAGAGCTGGAGGCAGCGCTCTCGACGCAGTCGAGTCAGCCGTTGTAACGATGGAAAACAACGAAATCTTCAACGCGGGACACGGATCAACGTTAACAATTGACAAGCGCATAGAGATGGAGGCGTCTATAATGGATGGAAAGACTCTCAACGCCGGAGCCGTCGGACTCCTAAGGAACATCAAGAATCCGACTCGCTTGGCAAGAATTATCATGGAGAAAACCGATCACGTATTCATTATAGGAGAAGGCGCCGAGAAACTCGCTGGACTCTTCAAACTAGAAATAGCCAGCCCATTCACCGAACTGAGGAGGCGATATTGGGCGGAAACCATGGAAAAACTAATGCGGGGAGACCATGATTACCTACCCAAACTACACAAGTTGGCAGCTTCCAACCCCCAACTCTTCGACCTAGGGACTGTTGGAGCAGCAGCTTTGGACAAAGATGAAAACCTTGCAGCCGCAACATCAACTGGAGGGTTCTCCCTGAAGTTTCCAGGAAGAATCGGAGACTCTCCCCTGATTGGATGCGGCACATACGCAGACAATGAGGCTGGAGCCTCCTCGACAACTGGGATAGGCGAGATCGCGGTGAAACTCGTCTTGGCCAAGAACGCATGCGATTCTATGCGGAATGGAGAAACCGCCCAGGAAGCTGCAGAAAGCTCGATAAGACTTGTGAATCGCAGGATGAGTGGAGGATCCATGGGTTTAATCACGCTAGACGTGGCAGGTAGAATCGGTGCAGCTCACAACTCTCGGAATCTCTGCTGGGCATACATGACCCCGAAAACTCGTCACCCAAAGACCGCCTTGACGGCGAGAATCGTGGAAGAAACAACTTAGGAATCACTTGCTTCCTCAACTGTTCTTGGATAATTTGATATAGAAACCCTTAAAAAGAGACCATATGTTTTGACTAAACTCAATCGAACCGCAAAATAACAACAAAGGAGGTGAAAATCTGTGGAGGATGAGGTGGAGGAAGAGGAGGAGGAATGGAAGGAAGAAGAGTTGGAAGAGGAGGAGGAATGGGAGGAAGAAGAATGGTAGCCCCTTCGTGAAGCGCCTTTTTTCATCGTTTCCTTTTTTAGAGTTAGTTCTGAACTAATAAGGACTAAAGTTTACTATCTATCAATAAATTCCACAATCAAAGTGAACTGAAGAGACATGGTTCGAGTAGCTGTTCTTGATGAAGACCGATGCAAGCCCAAACATTGCGATAGGGCATGCTATCGCTTTTGTCCTAAGGTAAGGAGCAATATCGAGGCAATCCGATTTGAGAATAATAGACCACTTGTTGTTGAGGCCCTCTGTGTAGGCTGTGGCATCTGCATCAGAAAGTGCCCATTCGATGCCTTGTCAATTGTCAACCTCCCAGATGAACTTGAGAAGGAGTGCAGCCACAGATTTGGTCCAAACACCTTCAAACTCTTCCGTCTGCCTATACCCTCATCGGGTGTGGTGCTAGGTCTTCTTGGTCAGAACGGCATTGGAAAAACTACTGCTCTGAAAATTCTTTCAGGAGAAATCAAACTAAATCTGGGAAATCATGAAGAACCTCCAGAATGGTCAGCAATCATCCAAAACTTCCGAGGTTCAACTCTTCAGGAATACTTCCAAAGATTAGGCGCCAACGAATTCAGAGTCGTACACAAACCCCAGTACGTAGATAAGATTCCACGTGTTGTTTCAGGGGAGGTTGGAGCTCTTCTAGAGAACGTAGATGAACGGGGTACGTTAGCTCTTCTTGCAGAACAGCTCCAGCTTAAGACAGTCTGGGACAGGACTCTGGATGTTTTGAGCGGAGGTGAGCTACAGAGGGTCTCAATCGCTGCCACGATATGCCGCGAGGCGGATGTCTATCTGTTCGACGAGCCTTCCAGCTACCTAGATGTGAAGCAGCGTCTCCAGGCGGCAAGAGCGATACGGGATCTGAATAAAGATGAGAAGACAGTCATCGTAGCAGAGCATGATCTGGCAATCCTGGACTATCTCTCTGACAGAATCTGCGTCTTCTATGGAAGTCCGCGAGTTTATGGTGTTGTATCCACTGTTCAGGGCGTGAGGGTTGGAATCAATGTTTACCTGCAAGGATTCATCTCCGATGAAAATGTCCGTTTCAGAGAGGCTCCAATAGTCTTCCACGTAAAGCCCCCCACGATAGGCTATGAAGCTGGAGAAACATTGCTGAGGTGGGACGGAATGAAGAAGTCGTTTGAGGAATTCGAACTTTCCGTCGTGCCCGGAGACGCAAGGAAGGGTGAGGTTATCGGAATATTAGGGCCCAACGGCATCGGGAAAACAACCTTTGTCAGAATGCTTGCTGGAAACGAGAGACCCGATGGCAGGCGTGTGGCCCAATCTGAGTTGGCTGTGAGCTATAAACCCCAGTATATCTCGGCGAAGTACATGGGAACAGTTGGAGATCTGCTGAGAAACGTTGCAGAAGAGGACTTCACCACAAGTTGGTATGGAAGTGAGATTATCCAACCCCTAAATCTGCACCTGATCTTAGACCGTAACATAGCCGAGCTCAGTGGCGGAGAACTTCAGAAGGTCGCCATCGCCGCCTGCCTATCTAAGAAAGCCCAGCTTTATCTTCTGGACGAGCCGAGCGCTTATCTGGACGTAGAAGAGCGCCTAACCATGGCTCACACAATCAGACGGGTCGTTGAAAGTCGGAATGTCATAGCCTTCGTGGTCGAGCACGATGTCGTGGCGCAGGATTTCATCGCAGACCGACTCATGATATTTACGGGGGAGCCAGGACTCTTCGGCGTAGCCAATCCGCCAACTAATCTACGCAGAGGTATGAATACCTTTCTAAAGGACATGAAGATAACCTTTAGGAGAGACACTGTCACAAAAAGACCGAGAGTGAACAAGGAAGATTCAAAGCTCGACAGACATCAAAAAAAGATAGGGGAATACTACTACATACCTCTCCCGGGAAAAGAGGCACCAACCACAGCCTGAACCAGAAACAACTACATAGCTAAAGTCTCAAGTCAAACGTGACGCGCTGAGTTCTACGCTCTGTTGAATATCACTCTCCAAAATTGTTTTTAACCGCTCGGGACAGCTATACCCGTGATTGCCTTGACAAAGCTGCGCACCCCTCTAGTTCTCGTAAATTTCAAAACCTACCAAGAAGCCACAGGAAAGAAAGCCCTCAAACTCGCTGAGACTGCGGAGAAAGTGAGCATTGAAACCGAGGTCTGCATTGGTCTAGCCCCACAACTAGTAGACCTCGAGCCAATTGCCCGTCTCGTAGCCCTTCCAATCTTTGCGCAACACATTGACCCAATCAGCCCAGGAAGTCACACAGGTCATGTACTGCCCGAATCCGTGAAAGAGGCTGGTGCCAAGGGAACTCTGATCAATCATTCAGAGAGACGCTTGAAACTTGGTGATATCGACGCGACAATCAGAAAGACGCGCGAAACTGATTTAGTCTCGGTTGTCTGTGCCAACAACCAAGAAGTCAGCGCTACCATAGCCGCACTCAAGCCGGATATGCTGGCTGTGGAGCCACCTGAGTTGATTGGAACTGGAATTCCGGTATCTAGGGCAAAACCTGAAGTTGTGTCCGGAACAGTTGAGCTTGTGAAAAAAATAAACTCTAATGTTATTGTTCTTTGTGGAGCCGGCATAGCTCGAGGAAAGGATGTGACTGCTGCATTGAGACTTGGCACTGAAGGAGTCTTGGTTGCGAGCGGGATTGTGAAGGCAAAGGATCCTTCTGGAGTCTTGTTGGAGTTCGCTGAAGCCATAACTAAATAGTTGGCTACTCACATACATGCGCAACTATGACTCATTACTAGTGTTCGCGAGGCTGTAACCAAGGCGCCAGGGACTGTTGATTGAAGGTTGAGATTGAATGTGCAGGATGTCTTCTTCATAGAGGCTTGTTTCAAATCACAGAGGCAACAGATGATTGCGCTCTCCAGTTCGAAGTCACATCCGCCTTATTTCAGCTGTTCACCAAAGAGTTCCAACCAACCGCAGTTCCAGCTTACCTCGGCACGCAAAGAGATCGCCTAATACGGCGAATGACCGGCAACCCAGACCCTTACGCAAAGATAAAGCAGAGAAGCAACCAGAAAGCCCTCGAATTCTTTCCATCTGTCAGAAAACTGGTCTCGAACGAGTCTTCCCCGGAGTTTAGATTCAGAAAGGCTTGCTTATGCTCCATCGTGGGAAACATCATGGAATTCGACATTCCAGGCCACACATTCAACTATGGAGACATCGAAAGACTGATTCAGAGGGCAGAGGACGATTTGGCTATCGACAACATTATTGAGATATTTGACACAGCCAAAGAGGCGGGGAGAATCCTCTATCTCACAGATAACGCTGGCGAGATAGTCTTTGACAAGCTACTGGTCCGCGAATTGAAGAGGCTTGGAGCGCATGTTACTGTAGGAGTGAAGGGCGGGCCAATCATTAATGATGCCACTGTAGAAGACGCCAAATATATTGGTATGGATAGAATTGCTGATGCTCTGATCACTACAGGTACAGACGCTGTTGGGCTGATGCCTGAACAGTGTTCCAATGAGTTTCTGAGTGCTTATGATTCAGTAGACCTAGTTTTGGCCAAGGGAATGGGGCATGCTGAGACTTTGACGGAGCTTAACTTGAGTCTTCCCCACGCTTTGCTGTTGCGAACCAAATGCCGACCAGTCGCCAATTTTCTCAACGTCGAAAAGGGAAAGAACATCGCCAAGATAATGCTCTAATCCGTTGCGCGCGCGGATGACTCTCTCTCGAAAAAGATTTCATTGCATACAATCAAATTGCACTCGATACCTACGTGGTGGGATGCTATCTTTTAATTTTATCTATGAGGCTGAGTTTGGCAAGATTGCTTTCTGATTCCGACGTGCTAGGCGGTGTTATGAAGAAGAGCGAAGTTCACATATAGAACCATCCCTTCACATTAAGGCTGGATGATAGAATGGAGGTCGACTTACCAAAGCTTTGTATCGAACCATCGCTTCTTTCAGATTTTGAACGAGCGATTCAAAGAGAATGGGTTGTAACAAATGGACTTGGCGGATACGCATCATCCACCATATTGGGCATCAACACGAGGAAGTATCACGGCCTCCTAGTGTCTGCCTTCGACCCACCTATAGATCGCAGAGTGCTTCTCACCAAGTTCGATGAGGAGATAGAGATTGAGAACAGAACGTATCCTTTGGGATCGAATGAGTTTAGAAGTGAGACCTACCCAAAGGGGTATGAATTCCTATCAAGATTCGCCTTGAGGCCCTTCCCAACATACGAGTATTCCATAAATGAAGTTCAACTTTTGAAAACAGTATTCATGCCGCACGGAAAGAGCGCCGCCATAGTGATCTACAAGGTTCACAATCCGACCAGAAGTGAAGTGTTGATTCGAATCTCACCCCTCGTCAATTCAAGACACTTTCACTCGGTAACCGACAAAGATGAGTTGGCTTGGAGCTTTGTTCAGAGACCCGCTGAACACGAAGTGATTATTAAACCGTCTATCCCGCTATCAACCTTGATCATCTTCTCGAATGATGGCCAATATGTTCCGAGTGCGGGTGACTGGATCGAAGAGATGTACTTCAGAGTAGATGGTTCGCGAGGAGAAAGTTGTTTAGACGACTGTTTCAGGCCTGGATACTTCAAGTTGCAGGTTGCTTCTGAGGAGAGAAAGAAGTTTTTCGTCCTTGCTGTGGCTGGTAGGGATGAGACGGAGGCTAAGGCTGTTCTTTCTTCAATGCCCCGTGGGTTGGAGGAGATCGAAACCCTTCACAATCGAGAATTGAATCGTCGAGGAGATCTGTTGAGAAGATTCCAAGAGCGCCACAGAGATACTGAAATGAAGGATTGGTTGAGTTGGCTCATTCTGGCAACGGACTCCTTTATCGTCAACAGAGAGTCAACCAGAAAGAAATCCATAATCGCAGGTTATCACTGGTTCGAAGATTGGGGCCGAGATGCACTGATCTCCCTGCCAGGACTAACCTTGGTGACGGACAGATTCGAGGATGCAAAAGCGATTCTGTTGACCTTCAAGCGCTATTGTCACAAAGGCCTAGTTCCGAATAGATTTCCAGATCGGACTGGAGATAGGCCAGATTACAATACAGTTGACGCTACATTATGGTACATTAATGCAGTGTTCCAGTTTCTCAAATACACTGGAGATTTCGCTTTTGTGCGCGAGGAACTGTGGGGCACATTACAGTTGATTATTGATCATCATATTGAAGGAACACTGCACAAAATAGGTATGGACGACGATGGCTTGATCGTGCACGGTCCACAGCTGACTTGGATGGATGCCATGACAGATGGTAGTTCTGTCACACCCAGAGAAGGAAAAGCCGTGGAGATCCAAGCCTTATGGTACAACGCCTTGAGAGTAATGGATCTACTCGCAAGACGCTTCGATCTTGACAAGAAGGCAGGGAAGTATTCTGATCTGGCTGAAAGGGCCAGAAACGCTTTCCTAGAGGAATTTTGGAACCCGCAGGAAGGCTGCCTATTTGATGTGGTAAACGGAGAGAAGAAGGGGTCATCACTGAGACCTAATCAGATAGTAGCTGTGTCGTTGGATTTTTCTATGCTTGAGAAGGCCAAGAGTGAGAGCGTAGTTGAGATCATCTGGAAGAGGTTGTGGACCACTCATGGCCTAAGAACTTTGCCTCCGAATGACGCAAATTACATCGGGAAATATCTCGGAGATTGGAATGATCGGAACAGAGCCTATCACAGCGGAACAATCTGGCCTTGGCTTGTAGGGCCTTTCACGACAGCATTTCTGAAAGTAAAGAATTATGAGGATCGTTGGGGCCGATTTGCCTTCAAAACTTTCATACAGCCACTATTTCAACATGAAATTCACCAAGCTGGGCTTGGAACGGTAAGTGAGATATTTGACGGTGATCCTCCGCACCTGTCTCGCGGATGCATAGCGCAGGCATGGAGTGTAGCCGAGCCTCTGAGGGCTCTTGTTGAGGATGTTTTGTTGAAGAGACCTCCCCACGAGAGACAGATCCTTGCTAGCGTCGGGAAGTAGATGCTTTTCTTGGCCTCTGGTGTCTGAGATTCTAGGAGAATCTGTTTCCAACACTCTTTGAGTATTATAATCTGATACTTGGTGTTCGCTTATATCACACTCAACTTTCCGTATCTTCCAACGTTCAGCTGAATCTCGCCTCTGAAGGAGGTTACATATCCGTTTTCGATCTTAATTGTGTCGTTTACATTGACTCTGTCGATTTGTTCGTTCCATAATGTCAACTTGATCGTGCCGGTTTCATCGCTAATGACGGTATCGGAAATGTTGTATGTAGTGTCCCCTGATCTTGAATGAACCTCACGTGGATCTGATTTTTCAATCACCTTTGCCACAATATCTACGCGCCTAATTCCATCCCTTAATTCCTCGATTTTCATCTCAGTTCACCTATTACTCACTTCCCGCGTATGCGATACCTGTTTTTCTGCAGTTTTCTAGGACATATACCTTTTTATCACGTTCGCGAGCTGACTACTAAACAGAACAGGTTGAGTTCGCCTAGTGGGCCAGTAATGTAGAAGGGCTATTGATAATGGATATAAACTTTGTCAAATCCGATAATTGTAAGATATAAACACCAGCTGAGCCTGCGCATGCTCTACAAAATCCCACTCTTCCCTAATATCGAAAAACCTAGGCGCCTATGTGCAAAGGCAAATCTTTCAGACCTGCTAAACATAACCGCGCGCGCTCTTCTATCTCTCTTCTCTCCAGATTCTCTCCTTTTTCCCTCCAGATTCTGTCCAGATTCTCTCTGGATTTCGATTCTTCTTGCAGTGTGGGGGGATGACACTCTAATCATTGTTTTTGTTGGAGTTCTCCCTCTAGCTCCTGGAGGGACTGCAAGAGGACAGAGAAGAGACCTGAAAGAGAGGATTTGAGAGAGAAAAAGGAGACTTCTTCAGAGAGAATCTGAGGAGCGCCTACAACAGGTAGACAAAGAAACTATGTATGCACGGCTGTTTCCGCCGACTTCTTCAAAGATTTAACATCATCTAGGGTTTTGCATTTCTATTTGCGCGCGCAACCGAACATGATGAGATGGAGAAAACCAACTCTTTTTTTAGTAGCTACTCTTAAATGGATGACATCCTTTGCGAATCAAGAACAGTGAACAAGACATTGGCGATCATCAATACACTCGATCTGAAATACACGTACCCAGGAGGAACAGCGCCTTCTCTCGTCGATGTCTCTTTGACGATTGGAAAAGGAGACTATGTAATTCTCACTGGCCCAAGTGGCTGTGGAAAAACAACCCTCTGTCGATGCCTCAACGGACTCATCCCACATTTCTACAGCGGAAAGCTGGAAGGCGAGATCGAAGTAGCTAGCCTTATGGTGCCCGAACACTCAATCTACGAGCTTGCCAGACATGTCGGCCTTGTGTTTCAGAATCCCGAGAATCAACTATTTGCACTATCTGTGGAAAAGGATGTTGCCTTCGGTCTTGAGAACCTTGGGATGCCTAGAGAGGATATGAGGGCACGAGTCGACTGGGCCCTCCAAATGACCGGCATTTATGATCTTCGTGAGAGAGCTCCCCACGAGCTGTCAGGAGGCCAGCAACAACGAGTCGCTATAGCATGCGTGCTCGCCATGAAGCCTGATATCATGGTGCTCGACGAGCCGACATCATTCCTAGATCCCTTAGGCGCCCAGAAAATCTTTGAAGTGATTGGTGATCTGAACAAGAAGCTGGGTATCACGGTCATCCTTGTAGAACATAGATTGGACTTAGCCTCAGAATATGCCAATCATGTTATTGTTATGGACGAAGGAAAGGTTGTGTTGGATGGAAAGCCTCTGGATGTCTTCGATTCTGAGAGTGCCCGCTTGATCGGTGTTGGCATCCCGAAAGCAACACGGCTCTACCAGGCACTCCGACAAGGCGGAGTGCATCTTGATAGAGTTCCAGTCAACTCGCAAGAGGCTACTCTGCTTCTGCAGGAGGTTTTGACTCGTGATCGAGGTTAAGGACATCTTCTTCACTTATCCAAACAATGTGAAAGCTTTGAAAGGCGTCTCTCTCAACATTCGAGAGGGCGATTTCGTCGCGATTATGGGCCAGAACGGCGCAGGGAAGACGACTCTTGTTAAACACTTCAATGGATTGCTAAAGCCTACGAAAGGAGCAGTCATCGTTAATGGGGTCGATACACGAGAAGAAAGCGTAGCCAAGCTCTCTCGAGGAGTTGGATTTGTCTTTCAGAATCCTGACAATCAACTCTTCTGTGAGACAGTTGAGGAGGAGGTTGCCTTTGCTCTTCGGAATTTTGGGTTTGAGGACAAGATTGTTCAGAAGCGAGTGGAGTGGGCCATTAATCTTCTCGGGTTGGCAAAACATCGCCAATCTTCTCCATTTATGCTAAGCGGTGGAGAGAGGAAACGTGTTGCCCTAGCTTCAGTTCTCGCTTGGAATCCTGATGTGGTCATTCTTGATGAGCCCACGATCGGACAGGATTACAAACAGAAAGAGAAATTGCGGCAGTTCATCGTCCAATTGAATGCTCAAGGAAAGACAGTGGTAGTAGTCACGCATGATGTTGAGTTTGTCGCTGAATGTAATCCCCGAGTCGTGTTGATGGCTCAGGGGGAAATTGTGGTGGATGGAGATGCAAAGCATGTTCTTACAAACGCCAAACTGGTCACAAAAGCATCTATAGTACCTCCCCAGATATCTCAGATATTCATGGGGCTCACAGATCTTGGGCTACCAATTGATATAATTGACGTTTATGAGGCGAGGGATATTCTACTTGATTTCTTGGGGGGCGACCTGTGAGCGTCTTCGAGGGCTTCAGGTTCAGGAGAGTCCTTTCACCTATCCACCAGCTCGATCCAAGGGCTAAATTCTTCTACGTCTGCACCGTGTTTGTGATTGCAGTCATGTTCAACCAGCTGATGCCTCTCATCCTGTTATTTCTCATTCAGTTGCCATTCGTTCTCGCAGCTGGGGTTCAGAAGGAATGGATCAGATCAATGAAGGGAGCTTCCTTCTTGGCGTTGATGATCTTTCTTTTCAACTTCCTTTTCACGTACTTCTACAGAGAATACCCAACCTTCCCTCCATCATCCTCATTGATGGAGTATTCACTCGCTATGACGCTTCGTTTTATCGTTCTGGTCGAGTCCTTCTCAATTTTCTTCCTAACAACATCCCCTGACCGTTTGGGGCTGGCTTTGGAACAGAGCCATATACCATACGAATTTTGTTTCGCCTTCACAACCGCGGTTCGCTTCGTCCCAGTCTTGGCTGAGGAGGCACAGACCATCATGGACGCCCAGAAGGCCCGGGGACTAGAGCTTGAACGCGGAAACTTCATAAAAAGGATCAGAAACTACATTCCAATTCTCATTCCACTTATAGTGAGCGCAATCCGTAGAAGCCTGGAACTAGCCGAGGCCATGGAGTCGCGAGCTTGGGGTGCAACAAACAAACGCACCAACCTTTACGTACTCAAAATAGCAAGGGGAGACTACATATTAGCTATCATTTCTATTGGCATGTTAGTTCTCGCCGTTTATGTATGGCTCTTTATGCGGGAGCAGATTCCATCCTTGATACCATGGATAACTGGTTAAAACGTATAAACTCATATAACATAGTTGACAGGGGATTCAAAACGCATTCAGTCCACCGCAAGACCATCTATTTCCAAGCTCCTGGAGAACAGAACACAGACTCCGTGTTCAAATTAGTGAAGGATTATGTTCGTGCTGAAGAAATAGGACACATCGTAGTAGCCTCCACCACTGGCAAAACCGGGGTCAAAGCCTCTGAGGCCTTCAAGAAGGTCAACGTAGTTGTGGTTACTCATCACGTGGGTTTTCGAGAACCAGGAGTATGGGAACTGAAAGAAGAGAACCGTAGGAAGATCTTGGAGAATGGCGCCAAGATTTTAACTGCAACCCACGCTCTCAGTGGAGTGGAGAGGGCCGTCCGAAGAAAGCACGGAACAATCATGCCTCTCGAACTCATCGCCCACACGCTCAGGCTATTTGGTGAAGGAACCAAGGTTTGTGTCGAAATCAGTATTATGGCAGCTGACGCTGGGTTAGTCCCTATAGATAAAGAGGTCATTGCTATCGGAGGAACGAGTAGAGGAGCAGATACCGCCCTACTCATAAAGCCAGCAACTGCATCCGATTTTTTCGATTTTGAAATCAGAGAAATAATAGCCAAACCAAGAATCAGTGAAAAATAGGTTCACACCGACAATCAGAGAGTTTCCAGTTTGTACAATACCTCCAACCCCTTCAACGTTTCGTGGACAGCGGTGCCAATCTGCAGTACGTTTTCCAGATCTACCTTCCTGCCCCAGTCATAAACATGGTCATATTGTCCCTTTATGGGCTCAAAACCCATGTTCCGAAGTTTCTCGGCCACCACTACGGGGCCTGCTCCTTCGCTGCTGAACCAGATTGTCAAATAAGTTTTCACATTTTCCACCTTCTCATATTTCACGATTCTTAACACAGTCAACTAGCCAATTATTAATTGTTACTGAAAGAGCTCATGCATACATTCACTTTGAAGCGATCTTCGATGAAATCGGATCAACGCCAAATCATACATCAAAGCTACACAAATTTTCGATTCAGAAAGCCTTTTAAGACGCTTGATGCGTGTTCATGAAGAACATGGTTTAGATGATATGAGAAAACAACAACCCGGAGAAAGCGACTGATGTCTCCACGTTTCAGACAGACAAAAGATATACTCAAGCTGATGTCCACGAAAGCGGATATCCGCGACATCGGCATAATAGCCCACATTGATCATGGCAAGACAACCATGACGGATTCTCTGCTAGCCGAAGCTGGACTTCTATCGCCGAAGATAGCTGGCGAGGCTAGAGCCCTCGATTATCTTGAGGAGGAACAGAAGCGCGGCATCACTATAAAAACTGCCAACATCTCTCTCATGCACGAAATCGAAGGCAAACAGTATGTTGTCAACCTCATTGACACCCCCGGCCATGTGGACTTCACCGGGAAAGTGACACGAGCACTCAGAGCCATCGACGGTGCAGTTGTGGTTGTAGACGCTGTCGAGGAGGTTATGGTTCAAACAGAGACAGTGACGAGGCAGGCACTGGAGGAGAGGGTCAAGCCTGTTCTGTTCATAAACAAGGTCGACCGGTTGATTAGAGAATTGAAACTCAACCCTGATGAAGTTCAGGCCAAACTACACAGGATAATCCGAGACTTCAACAACCTGATCGACATCTATGGAGAGCAAGAATACAAGAAGGAGTGGAAGGTAGACGCTGCCAAAGGAACAGTCGCGTTCGGCTCTGCACTCCATAAGTGGGGCTTTACCGTGAACATCGCCCAGAATAAGGGAATAATGTTCAGCGACATTGTAGACATCTACAAAAACGAACGTTGGCAAGAGCTTCCAAAAATGCTCCCACTACACAACGCCATACTGGACATGGTCGTCAGAAACCTGCCAAATCCAGTGGAAGCCCAGAAATACCGGGTTCCCAAAGTCTGGAGAGGCGACATGGAATCTGAGATAGGGCAAGCAATGTTAAAATGCGATGATGACGGACCCATCGTTATATGCTTAACCTCGGCGCAGATGGATCCACACGCGGGTTTAGTTGCCACAGGCAGAATGTTCTCAGGATCAATAGAAGAAGGTGACCAGGTTTACCTTGTCGGTGCAAGAAAAGACTATAGGGTTCAGCAGGTCTCCATGTATATGGCTGCGTTTAGAGAGCCCGTGGAGCGCATCGTCGCAGGAAATATAGTAGCTTTACTCGGGCTTGATCTTGCAAGAGCAGGCGAAACACTCGTCGACGTAACGCATAAAGGTGCGATGATTCCCTTTGAACGCATAAAGTACGTCTCTGAACCCGTCGTAACCATAGCCATAGAGCCAAAACATCCGAAGGAGCTGCCCCGCCTCGTTGATCTCATGCATCGTCTCTCGATTGAGGACCCCAACCTTGTGACCACGATAAACAAGGAGACAGGTGAGTATCTGCTTAGTGGGATGGGCGAGCTTCATCTGGAGATTGCTGTCAAGTTCCTAGGCCAGTATGGAGGAGGACTAGAGATTCTCACTTCTCGTCCGATAGTTGTATATCGTGAGAGCGTCGCTGGGCAGGGCGTTGTAGCGATGGCGAAAAGCCCGAATAAGCACAGTCGTTTCTGGATTCAGGTAGAGCCGCTTGGGCAGCAGGTATTAGACATGATCAATAAGGGTGAGATAGACGAGTATATGGGTCGAAAGCAGATGGGCACTGTTCTGCGTAAGGAGGCTCAATGGTCCACGGACGAAGCGAGAAATGTGTGGACAATTGAGGAGCACAGAAACATCTTGGTCAATATGACAAAAGGAATACAATACCTTCGAGAGGTAAGGGATATGGTAATGGCAGGATTCAGATGGGCTTGTCAGAATGGGCCGCTCTCTGAGGAGCCAATACGTGGTTTGAAAGTGAAACTGATGGATGTCAAGTTACATGAAGATCCAGTGCATCGTGGCCCAGCACAGGTTATGCCCGCTACGCGGAGAGCCCTTCTAGGCTCATTCCTCACCGCAAAACCAGTACTCCTAGAACCCGTATACAAGATTGGTGTATCCGTATCTGCGCAATGGGTCGGTGATGTAACAGGAATGATTAGCCGCAAGCGCGGCAGAATACTCTCGTCACAACAGAAGGGTCCCGTGACCATGATTACAGGGTATATCCCAGTTGCTGAGACCTTTGGTCTCTCTGCTGAGATAAGATCAGCGACCTCAGGCCACGCGTTCTGGCAGACTCAATTCGACCATTGGGAGAAGGTGCCTGAGAGCATTGCGTTAGAGGTTATTACGGGTATACGAGAGAGGCGTGGCTTGCCGCCTGAGATACCTACGCCAAGCAAATTCATCGATACGGTCTGAGGCAAATCAAGAGACAATCAACAACCACACTGTTTCTATGAAGCCAGACTATATGGGGTAAATGAATTCTTGCATTGTGCCCTTTCTGAAGCCTTCAAGGTTACTTTTCTTTGTCTCCTCTGGAACGCTGTTCTCTATTGCTTTCTCGGCCGCCTCTATGGTGACTAGGTTGGTTATTCTGATTACTGCGCCCAACATGACTACATTAGCGTAGATTCTTGACTTCAGCTCGATCTCTGCGATTCTGGTTGCCGGGACTTTGAAAACTCTGGCGTTAGTCTTTGGTATTGTCTTTACCCTATCCTTGTCTGTCAGGAGGATTCCTTTTGCCTTCAGGTCTTTCAGATGCATGTCTAGCGCACTCTGGCTCATCGCAACTAGAATGTCGCATTTTAGAACCTTCGGAAAGCCTATCTTCTCATCTGAGATTATGACCTCGCTTCTGGCAGCGCTCCCTCTCGCCTCAGCTCCATAGCTTTGCGTCTGAACCGCGTGTTTCCCATCATAGACTGCTGCTCTTCCCAAGATCTCACCTGCCAGAACGACGCCCTGCCCACCAAGTCCGCTTATTCTTATCTCAACTCGTCTCGGCACTTTTTCTCGCCTCCCGTATGACTTCATTCACTGTGTCCGTAAGTGTTGGGAACTCTCGATGGACGAACTCTCCAACCACAATCTTCTCTGCAAGCTCTTCTTGAGCCATTCCTTCGGCTTCTTCAATTGGAACTGAGTTCTCCTTAAACCATCGGAGCATATCAGTGGCGGTCTTCAATCCCACTCTTCTTCCGAAGGCTGTTGGGCACTGACTAACTGATTCGATGAAGGCGAAACCCTCCGTTTTGAGAGCTTTTTTCATGCCTGCCTTCAGCTGCATATGGTGGGCTGTTGTCCAACGAGCTGCATAGCTTGCTCCAGCCGCAACTACAAGACGTATCACGTCTAGAGGATATTCGAAACTTCCGTATGGTGTAGTTGTCGTTTCCGTTCCTAACGGTGTGGTTGGAGCGACCTGTCCACCTGTCATTCCGTAGATCATATTGTTCACCATTATTACTGTGATGTCGAGGTTCCTTCGTGCTGCGTGGATGAGATGGCTTAATCCTATTCCGGCCAAATCTCCATCTCCCCCGAAAACCACGACGTTCAGATTCGGTTGAACAAGCTTCACTCCTGTCGCGACCGGTATGCTCCTGCCATGGGTTGTATGGATTGAGTCGGCTTTGAAGTATGGCGACGGAATCCATGACGCGCATCCTATCCCGCTGCAGAAGACGAAGGTGCTTAGGTCGTTGTATTTCAGTTCGTAGACGGCTCTCAGGAAGCAGTTCATAACTGTAGTGCCCCCGCAGCCTTGGCAGAATGGGAGCTTTATGGGTCGCAGGTATTTCCGAGCAGAGAACTTCTCAGCCATGGCTTTTCAGCCTCCTAATGATTTCTGAGAGAAGCTCTTCTGGAGTTATCATCTCTCCGCCGCCGATCTTGTTTACAGGGAAAACAGAAGCGGCGCCTTCTACAGCTCTTTTCACCTCATAGAATACCTGCCTGAGATTCATCTCTGGCACAAATAGAGCCTTGGAGTTCTGAGCCATCCTCTGAATAACTTGATCAGGGAAGGGCCATATAGTCTTCAGTCTGATGAATCCAGTTTTGATGTGCTCTTTCTTTGCGAGTTCAACTGTTTCATAGATTGCGCGGGAAGTGCATCCATAAGAGATTATACCCACATCACATTCTTCAATATCATGGCCTTCGTACTCGACGAGTTCATCCGTGTTTTTCTCTATTTTGTTGATCAGTCTTTCCACGAGTCTGCGATGTACGATTGGGTCTGCTGTGTAACGATGTCCCATTTCGTTGTGGGTTGATCCCGTTACTGGGACGTTGTAGCCTTTGCCCACCGTTGGCATGGGCGGAATATCTTGGGTGCCGAAGAAAGCCTTCTCTGTTTCCGTCGGTTTTTTCCGGTTTATGATCTCTATTTCTTCCAATTGTGGTATGGTGATTTCTCCTCTCATGTGGGCAATAATCTCGTCGGCCAGCAAAATGACTGGAGTTCGATACTTCTCGGCCAGGTTAAAGGCTCTAACAGTTAGTTCATACATTTCTTGGACAGAGTTCGGCGAGAGTGCTATCATCGTGTGATCTCCGTGAGTTCCCCATCTTGCCTGCATGACATCGCCTTGGCCGCATTTTGTGGCTTGTCCTGTGCTTGGACCTGCTCTCTGGACGTTCACGATCACACATGGTGTTTCGGTCATGAAGGCGTAGCCTATATTCTCTTGCATAAGGCTGAAGCCTGGGCCTGAGGTAGCCGTCATGGCTTTTGCTCCTGCCCAGCTTGCGCCTATGGCCGCACCTAGGGATGCTATCTCATCTTCCATCTGGATGGCAATTCCCCCGACTTGGGGCAGTCTATTGGCTATGTGCTCGGCTATTTCGGTTGCAGGTGTAATAGGGTATCCTGCGAAGAATCTGCATCCAGCCGCTAAAGCTCCTTCTGCACAAGCTTCATTTCCTTGCCAGAAGTGTGTGCTTGGCGGTGTTGCTTTGCTCATGAGGGTTTCCTTCTTTGGCGTGGATATTTTGGTTGTGGGTTTGAGATAAAGCCTGTGTTTGTACTTGTGCGCGGCTCTAGACCTTGGTCTGCTCTATGGAACAAATTGTCTGCGAATAGACGGTACAGATCAGAGTAAGCTCTCTGTCGAGCTATTTTTCCAGTGCTTGCCGAGCTGCCTTCAAGGTCTTCTCTATCTTCTTCCAGTGAGCGCCTTGCCAGTATATCTGTCCACAGCCGAGACATTGCCGGAACTCGTCGTAGTGAGTTAAGGTCGCCTCAGGTATCTTAGCCAGAATGCTGTCT
>CP070826.1:978175-986823 GCA_020344435.1 Candidatus Bathyarchaeota archaeon
AGGTTGAAGCACCCTTTAGGCTCCACACCAGCACTCTGGAACGAACCAGTTCATGTATGCGTGGTGTGGGTGGGTTTCGAGTGTCGTTGTTTGCTGGTTTTGTCTACTCGATTTTTATTGATTCGCCTTTGGGCTTCTCTTCTTCTTTTTTGGGGACAATGACCTCTAGGACGCCGTTCTTGTATGTGGACTTTGCCTTTTTCAGGTCAATCTTGACAGGCGTTGGAACCTCTTTGTAGTATTTGCGTCGCGGCGTATTGACGGAGATTGTGAAGGTATTCTCGGTTCCATGGAGTTTTATGTCTTCTTTCTCGACTCCTGGCAGTTCCGCGACGACTTTCACTTCGTTGTTGGTTTCCATCACGTCGACTAGGGGTTCTCTTTGTTCTCTGATGTTGACTTGAGGCTTGCCCATTCGAGTCTCTGGTTTGATGTTGCCGAACTCTCTGACTTTTGGCTTTCCATCTGGACCGACTGTTACGCTGTATCCGTAGACAAACGGTCCCCACCGCTTCACTTTGGTCCCGTCTGGCATCGTTCGTTCCTGCATGAGATCTCGTGGAGCTCTCTTGGATAACTCTCCGAACTCTCTTGCCATCATTTCTTCTGCTTGTCTGAAGAACTCGTCTATGTCTTTGAAGCCGCTTCCAAAGAAGAAGGGCCACCGTCTACGTCCAGACCGCCTTGACCACCAATCTTCTTCTCCTGACACAGTTTATCACCTCCATTTTCATTTAATCTTGAACAAGCTCTTCAGAGGCTACGTTCCCGCAGACTTCGAAAGGTCTTCTAGGCCTTGGTCTGCGCCTTCCGGGGTTGAATGGATCAACGGGATTGAAGGGGTTGAATGGGTCAAAGGGTTGGGGCAGCCTAGAGTTTCCTGAGTGTATGTTTGATGCCATCATCTTTCGCCCCACCAGTCTTCTTCCAAAGCTTCTATCAGATGCCTCAGAACGAAGCTCATTAGTATAAATCCGCTCTGCCCAACATCTGAGCAGCGATATCTTCCCCGTTCGATCTTCTCTAGGAACCCTCCCTCTCTGAGTTTTCTGGCGTTCTCCCATACAGTCTTCGGATTCAGATTTAGGTCTCTCATGAAATCACCGAAGTTCATTGTACGGTCTTCCTCTTCCACGAGCCTTTTCATCATCCTCAAGCGAGTCTCATGTGACAGGGCATCGAAGATTTTTGATAGTCTTTGGAAATTTGCCTCGAAAGCCTCCAATTCATCTTCCAATTGCTGCTTTGGCCAGTCTGTGGGAGTGAGAGGGATCTCAAATAGGATTTCTCCGTCGCGGACTAGTTGCACTTTGAGTTTCATGCTGAAGAGCCTCTTATTACCAAACAGTAATTTCTGCGGCGCCCCATATAAATGTTACTTTTTGGTAATAAACTCCGGCGGATCAGGCCCATGCAACACCATAAACAGGCCGGATCCACGGAAACCCAAATAAAAGCAGGGGATGATAAGAACGGTAGCAGGTGACCAAAATGGGAGAAACACCCAGATCCGTCGCACTCAAATTTGTGGAAGTCATCAACTCAGCGAACTCAGAGGCCCTCATCAAACTCCAAACTGAAGACTTCACACTTGTTGACATGGCCGGGGATGTATTTCGCGGTCGAGACGGCTGGCAGAGCTATTTCTCAGCCTACCCGAAATACAAGATTCACGTGCAACACGTCCTGATGAGCGGTGATGACGTAGCAATCATCGGCAAGACAACCGATTCACATGTTCCCCCCGAAGTCGAAGAGCACGAACTGGTCCTTTGGACTGCTGCGATCCGGGATGGTCTTGTTGCTGAATGGCGGATATACAGCGATATTGAAGAAGCCAAGAAGAAAGCACAGGAGAGAGCGCGGCAAGAAGATTGAGACCATGTGCGCGCGCACACAAGATGCACAGGCCACTGCCCTTGCTTCGAGGATACGAAAATCTTGTAAGCAGATACATCCATACTTATATGCGCTTGGAAAATCATTAACCGTCAGAGGGAGCCCGCGTGAATTCTGAGCTTTACGCCATAATCATAGCAGCAGGAGCAGTTGCAGCCGCCCTCATAATACTGTTCGCCATGAGAACTAGAAGGAAGAGAGAAGAGCCAGAGAAACTCTCAGAGACAGAGTATGCCTCGCCCCCAAAGAGCGGCCGCAGCATCACGACCACCGAAGCCAAGGAGGCAAAGACCAAACTCCGGACGATGGGCCTGGAAAGAGAGATTCTCAGCAACGCCATCAGGCGCCTCTACGAGGCCCAAGCAGAAGGAGAGATAAACCCGGAAGAACGGGAACGCCTGGCAAAACGATACAAAGAAAGAATGTATGAAATAAAAAACTACATATCCCGAAGCGAATCAGTCGTCGCACTACACGAGCTAGAGGAGACACAGGAGGACCTCATCAAACTATTCAACAACCGCTTCGACGAGTTGAATGAGAAGATCGAGGGCGTGAGGTCAAGCCTAGGAATGAAACATCTCGAAGAGGCGCCCACAGCACCGCCAACACCAATCCCCGAACCATCCGAAAGAAGAGAGGCGAGGGCGCCGAGAAGACGCAGACCGCCAAAAAAGACAGAGGCTGAGAAGAGAATCGAAGAGATCAAAGCAGAGGTTGAGAAGGTACTTCAAAGACTGGGGCAGATCGAGGCTGAGGAATAGGCTTGAGCTGGAGAGAAGAGGCAAAGAAGAGGGCAGCAAAAGAAGCGGTCAAACACGCGAAAAACACGTTCATAATCGGCTTGGGCAGCGGGAGTACAGCTGCATACGCCACTAGAGAGCTGGGCAGAAGAATCCAGCAAGAGAAGTTGAGGATTCTTGGAGTGCCAACCTCACTTCAAACCCAAAGACTAGCTATGGACTCCGGCATACCCCTAACCACTCTAAAGGAACACCCTGAACTCGACCTCACACTAGACGGAGCAGATCAAATCGACCAGGAGCTCAACCTCATCAAGGGCATGGGCGGAGCCCTGACAAGAGAAAAGATCGTGGCCTCAGCAACGAAAGAATTTGTGATAATGGCTGACCAGACGAAACTCACGGATGAGCTGGGAAAGAACCAACCTCTACCCATAGAAATACTGTCATTCGCCCTGCCAACAGTGATGCCGAAGATACAGGGCATAGGAGGAAACCCTATACTAAGAGAGACCCAAGACAAGACTGGCCCCTTCGTGACGGATAACGGCAACCTGATAGTAGACGCCAACTTCGGATCGATCGGCTCCCCAGAAGAGCTGAACCAACAGCTCAAATCCATTCCAGGAGTGATTGAAACCGGCCTCTTCATTGACATGGCCAATGTCGTCTACGTGGGAACGCCAAATGGTGTTGACAAGCTGCAGAGAGAATAGCAGCTACGCACGCGATCAACCAAGACATAAATCAATTCTCATCTTCTAACCATGTTGGATTTCGAATGTATGCATACAAATCTTATATCTAGAAGAAAGTAATTGTTTGATTAGTGATCGTATGAACTGCATATATTTCAGCGTGGGAAAGGCGAAGGGGAAGATCGTCACTCTATGCCATGCGCAACCACACAGACCACATGAAGAGGTCTTCTGGTACATACCCACAGAGGATGAGACGAAGAAGTTCTGTGGAAATGGTGAGAAATTCAGCTCATGCCCTCGGTTCAAAGCATTCCAAGAGCATCAGAAAACCATCATAATAAAATAAGAAGGCACCGCCTGCACGTGCGAGCAACTCTGCACACAAACTCACACAAATCAGTACTGAATCAGAAAAGCCTAAATCTAGCTCCTTTTCAACAATAAGTACGAATGGAAATTGCCGGGGTAGCCTAGCCTGGATTGGGCGCCAGACTCATAATCTGGAGAACGTTAGGGCCAGCGTCCAGAAGTCGCGTGTTCGAATCTCGCCCCCGGCACCACAAACTCAAGCTGAGAAGATGCGTCCTCTGCATTTACTTTCTGAAGAGCTTGGTAATTTGAAGAGGTTCAAAGTGATATGTCATCTTTCTTGCTCATACATTTGCTTCCTTGATTAGAACTTTTCCGTTTCTGAAAATAGTATAGATTAGCCTGATGCATAAAGGTAGGGGAACGAACCTTCATTTATGATTGTGAGTCAGCTAGCTCTTTGTACGATTCGATGAAACCTTTGGCAAATGCATCAGCTAGTTTCTCCGTGCCTTTGTGTTTTCTATCTCTGGTCCGTAGGTGATGATAGAACTCATGGAGCACAACATATGGATTGTAGAAAGCATCTCGGTGTGAAAAGTAGATTGTCTTCTTTCGGGGAACATAGCAGCCTTGGCTCTTCACGTGACCTTTCGGCATACCAATCTTTACTTTCGGGACTTCAACGTTGTAGTATTCACTAAGCCGCTCTAATGCTTCCTCAGGCTTTCTTGCCAAGATCAGATGGACTGTTCTAGCTCTGAACAGAAAATCTGCTTCCAACGTTCAACATCCACCGCAATAATCTAGTGCCAATTAATATGGCTGTTGGCAACTACCGCATGCATAGGGTATTGAAGAGTTTCAGAAGTCCTTAAAACCTCATCATGATTATAAGCTAGAAACTTAAGAATCTCCTAGCGCTCTGCTTGAGGAACCTTGGATGAAGATAGTGCATCTTGAACCTGCTTTGGAGCCTATTTTCTGGGAACATGTAAATCAGGATGTCCCTCATTACTACTTCTTCGCTTTTGACTGGAAGTATAACCGGGAGAAGACTGAAATCTTCCTTGCCTTGGAAGAAGGTCGAATTGAAGGGATGATGCTGATTTATGACAGGAGTATAGTCCAATTGAGAGGAAGTAGTCGGGCAGCAAGAGTTCTTTCAGAAAGGCTGGATTTGGAGAAGGTTGAACTGCAATCCCCCGAAGAACACAAATCACTTGCTCTCAGAAAGTATAAGCCAACACTCCGGCAGGGCCAAGAACTGATGCTCATGTTGCTTCACAAAGGAGAAGAAACACTCCACACAAGACACTCCACAGATGATTTGGATGCTTCTGATGCTGAAGAGATAGCAGCAGCAATGAGAGATGCCGATCCTGAATATTGGGGAGAAGTGAATACTCAACGAATCGCTGAAGGTATGAAACGCGGCTCAGAGTTGGTCGGAATAAGGATTAACCACCAACTGGTCTCCGTCGGCAGCACACGTTTAACCGAGTGGGCAGGCCTCATCGGAGTTGTTGCCACACACGAAGACCACAGAAACAGAGGCTACGCGACATCAATAGTCTCAGAGCTGGTTAAGCGAATTCTAAAGAAACAGTCCTTAGCAATGATATATGTCCTAGCCGATAATCCCTCAGCAATCCGCGCATACACTAAAGTCGGATTCAAACCATACAAGACTTACTTCTTCATGAGAGGAGAAAGACGCTAACCCACGCCTGCAACTAGTCCAAATCGGGGAATACGCGGTGAAGATCACTGACGAATTGCACGTAGCCAACAGGATTAGCTGGCGAAGATGGCTGCGAAGAAACCATGACAAAAAGAAGGGAATCTGGCTGGTCTACTACAAGAAACACACCGGCAAGCCAAGCATCCCATATGATGATTCAGTTGAAGAAGCATTATGCTTCGGATGGATAGATAGCATCCTAAAGAAGATTGATGATGAAAGATTCGTTCGAAAATTCACACCCCGCAAGAGCAGAAGCACGTGGTCAGAAACAAACAAGACCCGAGTTCAAAAGATGATAGTGGCGGGGAAGATGGCAAAAGCAGGGCTGCTACGGATTGAGGAAGCAAAGAAGAGCGGAGAGTGGTTCAAGAAATCTCCAATCAGAAAAGAACTCGTGATTCCCTCATATGTGAAAGAGGCATTAGAAGAGAACCGGAAGGCTCTCGACAACTTCAATAATCTGGCTAAATCCTACAAGAGACAGTATGTTGGATGGATTTCAAGCGCAAAGAAGGAAGAAACCCGCAGAAGACGTCTTGCAGAAGCTATCAGACTCTTGGAGAAGAATGAGAAACTTGGAATGAAGTGAATCCACTTCGCCAGCGCTTTCTGAGACTCAAATGCGGTTCTGTTTCATGCGTTATTTCTGTTGAAGCTTCCGAATTTCACTCTGTACATCCTTAAAAGTCGTGTAGACATCTGCAACGTGTATGTGCTTCATTCTCTCCTGGACCAGACCCGCAGCTATTAGCATGGCACCTAGGCTCTTCTTGATACCGATTGTTGGAATTGGAAAGGCTATCAAAGCCACACCCAGCTTGATGAGTTGAGATTTCTTCTGTCCTCCAGCTCCTGGCTTTCCCCACAAGGGCTTGAGAGCCTTCGTGTCATTCCTGACTTCTTTCATCAGCTTGGCGATCTCTTCATAACTCACTCCGCGCTCACGTAGCACTGTGACTATTGTCTCCAATTCCTCTGGTCTCAAAATCCTTCCTTCCGTTATGAGTTCCGTCAATACTCGTTTAGCATTTGCTAATATGCAGAACAATATGTTGCTCTTGGGCCATGTATGCATACGCGTGGAACAATGAAGGGGGAAGGCTAGTCTGCCCGCTCAGACCGGAAGGAAGAGTTGTTGACTGCGGGGGTAGATTCTGCCGTGTGCTCAATAGTCTTCTGGGGGCATGCCGCCTGGCATTCCACCTGGGCCGCCTGGGGGCATGGGTGGACCTTCGGTCTTTCCTCCGGAGATTACGTCGTCGATTCTCAAGATCATGGATGCAGATTCCACAGCGGATTTTACAGCTTGTTCCTTGACGCTCAACGGGTCGATAACGCCCTTCTTGTGCATGTTGACGATTTTGCCGGTGAAGACGTCGACGCCCATCAGTTGTCCTTTGGGTTTCTCGTGGGCTGCCCTCAGCTCAACCATGATGTCGATTTTGTCTAGGCCAGCATTCTCCGCTAGTTGGCTGGGAATCTTTTCCATGGAGTCTGCGAATGATTCAACGGCCAGCTGCTCTCTTCCGCCGATTTTGATTGCGTAGCTGCGGAGTTCTTTGGCTACTGCGGCTTCTGCAGCTCCGCCTCCAGCGACGATTCTGTTATTCTCGACCACATCGGCCACTACAGATAGGGCGTCGTGCATTGCTCGTTCTGCTTCATCCACCATCCTTTCGAGGCCTGCGTGTATGAGTATGGAGACTGACTTCGGGTTCTTGCATCCCTCTACGAAGACCATCTCATCGTCTCCGATCTTTCGTTCCTCAACAAGCTTTGCGTAGCCTAAGTCTTTTGAGTTCAGGTCGTCGAGGTTGGTTATGATTGTGCCGCCGGTTGCTCTTGAGAGCTTCTCCATGTCCGATTCCTTTGCTCGCCGAATTGCCAAGATCTCTTTCTTTGCTAGGAAATGCTGGGTCATATCGTCGATGCCTTTCTGGCAGATGATAACGTTGGCTCCTGCTGAGGCTATTTTGCTGACCATTTCTTTCAGCATGTTGGTTTCCTGGTCTAGGAACGCTTGCATTTTGGCTGGGTCATGTATTCTTACGGTCGCGTCGAATTCGGGTTTCTTGACTTCAAGGGCCGTGTTCACCAATGCTATCTTGGCATTCTTCACGGTTTTGGGCATGCCAGCGTGCACAACTTCCTTGTCCAGTATTATGCCCTTCACAAGCTTTGTGTCTTGAAGGCTTTTTCCTTCCTTCTTCACTATCTGGATGTTGTCGATGTCAGCGACCCATCGGTCTCCACGCTTCTCAGCAATAAACTTCACAGCTTCGGTCACAATGTCCGCGAACTGTTCTCCTACTGGACCAACAGCTTTGCTTCCCATCGACGTCATCGCGACGTTCTTCATGGTCTTCTTATCATCTAAATCAACATCCACACTTATCTTATTCAGGACTTCAACGCCTTTTTGTGCCGCTTTCCTGTAACCGCTTACAATCACTGTTGGATGAATATTCTGCTCCAGCAGCTCTTCGCCCTTCTTCAGCAGTTCTCCTGATAGAACAACTGCGGTTGTGGTTCCGTCACCGACCATGTCATCTTGGGTTTTGGCTACTTCAACCATCATCTTTGCTGCTGGATGCTCAACGTCTATCTCGTCTAGTATCGCTGCCCCGTCGTTGGTTATGGTTGTGTCGCCCAGGCTGCTCACCAGCATCTTGTCCATGCCGCGTGGTCCAAGCGTAGTGGTTATTGCTTCAGCAATCACTCTAGCCGCCATTATGTTGTTTCTTCGGGCTTCCTTTCCTCTACTTCGTGAAGCCCCTTCCTTCAGAATCAGTACGGGCTGTCCGGATCGAGTTTGTGTCAGATATGCCATCATACTTCTCCTCTATTCTCATCCTGTTTAGTCTTATCCAATTAGATAAAGCCAGCATGGAATCCGAAAATATAAAGATTACTAACCCTCGCACATTCTTTGCGCTGTTTGATGTATCAGTCTTGGAAACTCCGCTTCCAAATTAGAAAAGTTAAACTATCAGAGGAGAATAAACTGTCAGCGGAGAGAAGGAGCAACGATTAGAATGCTTGAGGAAACCATCCTAGGCGCAACAGTGGGTACGGCGATATTCCTCTTCTTCATTATCAACTACTCGTTATCTGAAAGAAGATACGAGGCAGAGAGAACTGCTCTTTTAGAGAAACCCAGCATTCCATGTCCCCAGTGTGGTACACTCCTTGGATCATCAGACCAGTTCTGCTCCAACTGTAGCTCTCTGAGATTGAAATAATCCCATT
>CP070826.1:986923-993509 GCA_020344435.1 Candidatus Bathyarchaeota archaeon
TATCTTGGGATTGAGAGGGACCTCCTGTTTTTCGGAAGGGAGACCCGTCCGATTCATAAGGCGTTGGCCTATACTACCAACCCTTATATCCCGGGCTTGAGTGGAGAGGAAGACAAGAGTCTCGCGTTCCTTGCCGGTGTAGGAATCACACCTAAACATGAAGACAAATGGCGCGCGTTAAGAGACCTTTCTCAAGATGAGAAGATAAAACTCTCCTCAGCTCTCAGCGACTATCTGATTTCTAAGGGTTTTCCAAGTGATGCTGCGTTAAGTCTGGTTGGAACAGTCTACACTCTAGCTCACGAGGAGCCTTGGACTCCGCTTAGGGATGCCAGAGAGTTCACGGTTCTGCTCAACGCTACTGGGAGAATGAATAAAGCGGGGCTTGGAGTGGCCATCTGTATGGGGGATAGGGGAAAAGCGCTTGACGAGGCTGATGAGATGCTGAATGCGTATAGGCGAAGTATTGCCAAGTGTTTGAGTTGGGTTAATGACGAGCCAGATCGGATGGAGGAGCTTGATAGTATCTATGTGGTGAGAGGAGGGGGATTCATCGATGAGAAGATGATCAGTGCGGTGTCTACTATTCTCTCATCTGGTCTTCCAAAGCCTGAAAAGCCTCTTCTTGCCTATTCTAGAATATCGGGAGAAGACATGGTCAAGGTATCAGCGAGGACGGTGGCTCTGTTGACGGAAAAAGGACTTGACTTGGGGGAGATTCTGCGCGTTGCTGCCGAAGAGTATAATGGCAGGGGCGGGGGACATGATATAGCTGCTGGAGCTCAGGTGTCGACGAAGAGCATAACGTCCTTCATTGAACTTGTGGATAAGCTGGTAAAGAAGCAGCTGAAAGGGGTTAAGCTTGAAGGCTAAGCTCACGCTTTCTTATAAGGATGAGAGAGAGGCGGAGGCTGTTGTCAAGGCAGTGTCGCCGGATAATAGGGAGGTTTCATCCGGCTTGTCAATAGAAACATTCAGAAGAGGAAGAGAGGTCTTGACATTGGTGAAGTGTGAGATGAGGCTGGAGACATTCTTAGCCACCATAGACGATCTCCTACGCTGCATTTCAGTTGCTGAGAAGGCTTTTTCAGCAACAAAGAATGCCTTGCCCAATCTTCATGAAAACGATCCATGAGTGTTCAGATGTTGAAAGCTGAGTTCATGGCAAGTATCAGGAAAGAGGAGATGCGAAGTCTCGTGGGTTCTCTTGACCAGCTGGATGCTCTGCAGCACATTCAAGCATGTGGCAGGGTCCAATCGGTTCTCACACTATCTTCACAGCTTCAATGCCAACTTGTGAAGAATGAGGTTATCCTCAGATGCAAGCAGGTTTACAAGATCTCCAATGGGCGCTCTAGGTTTCTTCCTCAGTTTTGTCGAAGAGCTCCAAAAGGAGCTCAGCCACTCTTTCACCAAAGCTAGTCTTGACATAATACTTCTTTAGAGGGTCAATAGCCACGCTCTCAGCCAACCCCTGATCTTCGAGCTCCATCATCCGGGCCCTGAAGGTTCCATCGCTGATGGTACGCTCTAGCTTGCTCCTGATGAAATCTTTAGCATCCTTCCATCTGCCTTTACTTAGATGCAGAAGGAAAATGCAGTCTATGGCATGATCCTTTTCTAAAAGAGATTTTAGGGCAGAGAGCCTGTCGTCTGTGAGGATGTGTTTTACCTTTTCTTCTGCTTTCTCCTGTCCCAAGTTGATACCAACCGGCGGACTCTATGGTAGTTTCTTCCTTAAAAGATTTAACCTATATTGCGAAACATGACATGCGATAGCGGTTTTGAATATATTTGTCGCTGAAGATCGTTTGTGTTTTCTGCGTGACGTTTGTGTCGATCGTTTCCAAGGCTGATGAAGATTTGAGACGTGCGTGCGATCTGGCTCGTTTGCTTCCGGTGACAAGTTGTGTTATGGATGATTGGGCTGTTTTCGTAAGACGTAAGATTTAATACGGTCTTTTGAGTATTTACTGAGTCGTGGATGTGCAGATAAATGAAGAAATGGTTTAAGCTAGTCTCTCTTCTAGCATTGATAATAGCTGGAGCATTTACTTTTGCAGGGGGATCACTTCTTCCAGCTACTAATGCGACTTACGTAGAAGGTTACATCACTCGAGACACGACTTGGACACTGATGGACAGCCCATTTGTGGTGTCCAAACGCGTAGTTGTCCGTCCAGGCGTGACGTTAACAATAGAGCCGGGAGTCGAGGTAAGGTTTGGAGGAGATTTCCAGATATTGGTGGAGGGCCGCCTACAAGCGTGCGGTGAAGAGAATAATACAATAATCTTCACCTCAAACAGAGATCAACCCGTGGCTGGAGATTGGAATACCACCAGCTTCACTGGAACTGAACTCTCGACGCTGGAATACTGTGTTCTGCAATATGCTAAACATGCAATAACCGTCGACAGTAGTAGGGTGACAATTGAGAATTGTGAAATATCCAATAATCTTGAAAGTGGAATCAGCATAACTGGTGACAACCAACTCACAATACGAGATAATGAGATAGGTCAAAACAGAGATGGCGTAGTCCTAACCGAAGACTCAACCACAGGAGTTAACATAGAAGACAACACCATAATGAGCAACTCAGAATCTGGAATAAGACTTGCCGCCGACAATTATGCGGATCTCGTGATTACAAACAACATTCTCTCAGCAAACAACAACGGATTTCTGGTTTCAGGCGAAGCAAGCACACACATAACCAGAAACTCAATATCCTACAACACCGTCGGAATCTTCTACAGGAGCGGAACCAACCACGTAGCAGAAGATAATGACATCTACGGCAACATGTTGGGCATGGACGTATCAACAGGAGCTACCGTCGATGCAGAATACAACTACTGGGGACACGCAAGCGGACCCTACCATGAATCTTTAAACCCAGCTGGAGAAGGAGACCCTGTTGGCGGCGGAGGAGCTGATCTGGATTTCATATTCTGGCTAACTGCCCCAATCAGCCATATCAACAAGCGCCCTACAGCAAGGCTCTATACGGACAAAACCCTTGTTTCACCAAATCAGACAGTCACATTCATCGCTACCACCTCAAGCGACGAGGGACGTGTTGACAAGTACCGCTTCAACTTCGGAGATGGAGAAACTAGCGGGTGGACAACACTCTCAATCCTCACGCATCAATATTCCTCGCTTGGAAGCTATAATGCAAGCGTGACTGTAATGGATGACTTCAGCGTTTGGAGCAACAATGAAGCAAGAGCAACAATAGATGTTCAAAACCTCGAACCTACAGAAGTTTCTATTGCTCCAAATCACTTTAGAGTCTTCTCCGAAGGAGAAGTCCCATTAACGGTTCAAGTGACATACGGAAACAATACAGTGGAAGATGCTAGCGTTAATCTATTCGCAATAAGAAGCGGGAATCTAACTTCTTCATCTGGCTTAACAAACTCAACTGGCCACTTCACGACAACATTCGTTGCGCCGAACGTGACTCGAATAACTCATGTAAGAATAACTGCAACAGCTTCAAAGAGTGGCTATGCACAAGGCTCAGACTACATGTATGTCACAGTTTTACCATCGGTACTCGTCGATCTTACAGCCGACCCCGTCTTAATTGAGACTGAAACAACATCTGAGGTGACAGCTTATGTTACGTATAATGGCCAGCCAGTTGCAGAAACCTTCGTTACCATACGGTCAGATGGCGGAGGCAACTTTTCAGCAACCACTGGAACGACGGACTCGAATGGCAGATGCACCTTTATCTTCACCGCTCCAAAGACAATGACCCAGCTTAACATCACCTTGACTGCAATCGCTACGAAGGTCGGATACTTCGAGGGTATAGGCCAAAAAGAGATAATTGTGGCACCAAAAGTCTTCATCGTAGAAGTCATAGCCGTGCCAACAACGATCAGTTCTGAAGAGACATCATCTTTGACCGTCTATGTCATACGCAACGCCGTCCCGATTTCAGAGGTAAACATTACGATGTCCGCAGAGTTCGGAAGCTTCTCACCAGAAAATGGAGTCACTGACTCAAATGGAGAGGCAACGTTTACTTTCACAGCTCCACAAACCTTGACGCAACTCAATTTCAGCATCACAGCGACGGCCACAAAGACGGAATACGCTGATAGTGAAGACCAAGTAGAGATGACTGTAAATCCTGGAACTCTGGGCGTTTACATCACTGCGCTACCCTTCACAGTCGAGTCAAGAGATGAAGTGACCATAATCGTCCACGTGGCTTACAATGTACAGCCTATCGAGGATGTCCTCGTCACCATATGGTCCGAAGGCGGGGGTGACTTCTCACAAAACGAGGCGATGACCAACTCAGATGGAGAAGCCACATTCACTTTCATAGCGCCCGAGGTGAACATGGAGTCAAGTGTCGCGATAATAGCTACAGCTGCAAAGTCTGGATACGTGAACGGAGAGAATCTGATAATAGTAACCGTAAACCCTGCACATGGAATAATGGGCCTACCACCAACAACGATACTCATCATCGTGGTCATAATCGTGGTAATCGTCATCGTGCTCATCTTGCTGAAGATGAAAATCATATACATATCTCGGGAGTAGGAATGCGTTGCTGTTCGCTGTGAAACCGATTCCAGAGAACCAGGATAGGTGTTTAGTAAGACGTAAGATTTAATAAAACCTCGAACATCCCTAATAGGTAGGAAAAAGCACAATGTCACAACTCAAAAAGACACTCGCCAAACTAAGACGTATAAAATTCGGTATTGATCTTGAGAGAATAAAGAAACGAAAGATAAAATACATACCATCGGCCCCTCCAAAAGCCCTCCCAAAAGGCCACAGCGTCATCGAGAAATATCCTCTGTACGAACCATTCGCACACGTTGCAATAGTGCAGAACCCAAAAACCGGCGAGTTCAAATACATATTAGATGAATTACAGCTTGACTCCCTAGAGCATAGCGTGTACGACAAGATTCTGGACATTCTGCTGGCCGAGATTCAATCGCCGAAGGAGGAGATTGTAGATCCGAGAGAGTTCTTCGATAGAGAAGCAAAAAAGATCGTCAGAAAGTACCGCATCAGCCTAGGATGGCTACCAGAGGTCTCATGGTCTAAGATTCTCTACCACGCCGAACGAGATCTTGTAGGATACGGCAGAATCGACCCATTGATGAGAGACCCTCATATTGAAGATATCTCATGTGACGGCATAAGCAAACCTGTCTATGTCTGGCACAGAAGATACGAAAACATAGAGACAAACCTCCTCTTCATGGAGGATGAAGGACTTGACGATGCCGTGGTCAAACTCGTTCACATGTCCGGAAAACACGTAAGCTCAGCCTTCCCAATAGTCGACGCCTCTCTTCCAGGCAAGCACAGACTCGCGGTCTGCTACAGAAGAGAGGTGACACCGTTTGGGACTGCCTTCACAATAAGAAAATTCCGAGAAGATCCCTACTCAATCATCGACCTGATAAATCTGGGAACCTTCTCTGAAGAGATGGCGGCGTACTTCTGGACATGCTTGGAGAACAGATCCTCAGTGGTGGTGCTCGGCGGCACGGCTGCTGGAAAAACCACAGCCCTAAACGCCCTAGCATGCCTCATCAGACCCGGCAGCAAAATCGTCACAATTGAAGAGACTGCTGAGCTCAACCTCCCACATGAAAACTGGGTCTCACTCATCGCAAGGAGAAGCTATGGCCTCGGAGAGAACCTAAGCGGTGAAGTGACACTCTTCGACCTGGTAAAGACGGCAATGAGACATCGACCAGATGTTTTGGTCGTTGGGGAGGTTCGAGGGAAGGAAGCCTACGTCCTGTTCCAGGCGTTGGCAACAGGTCACGGCGGCATGTGCACGCTGCACGCGGATAGCATCGACTCTGCAGTCAAACGTCTGACGTCAAAGCCTATGGAGATAGCACCAGCGTACATCCCTCTGATGAACGTGGTGGCATCAATTCAGAGAGTCCACTTACCAGAAGAAGGAGAGATGAAGGCGTACCGGCGAATACTCTCAGTGAATGAAGTCGCGGACTATGAAAACTACAAAACCACATTCAGATGGAGACCGGCCGAGGACGACTTCAAATCAGTACCGGAGAAGGGAGTTATGCTCCCGGCCATCTCAGAGCGCATGGGCATTGATATGGAAGATCTGATGGAAGAGATAGAACGTCGCAAGAACGTGCTACAGTGGATGCGGGAACGCAAGATAAGAAGCTATCATGACGTTGCATCCATAATCACAGAGTACTATTCGAGGCCGAAAGAATTTTACGAAAGGGAGGTGCAGGACTTCGCAGCTACTAAGCAAGCTTGAAGGATGGTCATACCGCCTCTTCGGGCGCATCTCCCCAGGATTCTTGACATCAGTCTTCGAGTTCAAAGAAATCTTGGAAAAGGCAAGCATCAAGATTTATCCACAGACTTACGTTTCAATGATGTTTCTCTGTGCCCTCCTAACAGTCCCAGTGACTATAATCTCCATAATACTAGTGGCTATCTTCAAATTCGTTCCACTGATTTTCTTGATACCAATGCCATGTTTCGTAATGATTGGGTTCATCGTTATACCGATGTCGAAGGGAAGTGATCGAGGAACTG
>CP070826.1:993609-996855 GCA_020344435.1 Candidatus Bathyarchaeota archaeon
GCATGGAGAAATGAGAAAGCTTGAATCTAGACATGGAAGAATTAATGTCAAGCCAAAAGACTTGAATCTATGACATTATCATAATTGCTATTCCAGACATTATTGGAATGGCTAAATTATCATTTACAGGCAGAGGCAGACTCTCCACAAACATTCCGGTGGCAGCGGCTGCTACCGCCTTGATTGGGTGCACAAATAGCATGGCTCCTAGAAAGGCCAATAGGAAGCCGAAGATTGATCCCTCTACCCTCTTTCCTTTATTGAAGGGGAAGGCAGTTCTTCCAAATGTTCTTCCGAACATTCTTGCAAAGCCATCTCCCACAGTAAGCACTGCCACTGATGCATAATTGGTGGGGATTGGGAAAAGTAGAAGCGAAAGCGCAATGCCTAGAGCAAAGAAGATTGGGGAAGACGCGAATTCATGGAGTTCGGGTTTGAGCGCGGCTCTCCGAGTTACCGTGGAGAATACGGGAAAATCTATTCCCCGCATTCTGCTAAATTCAGATGCAGTGTAGAACAGAGCTACAAGGAGTACTAGAAAAGAGACAACCGTGGGTTCTAGAAATGTATATGCGCACGCAAGTGGTATCGAAATGCTGCCTATATGAATTGCTTCTCGAATGATTTCTCCTTTCAATAGACCTGACTGAGAGAGAGCTACCGCTTCTCCTTTTATGATTGGCAAAATCTCTGATAGGTTCTCCTTCACCACATGATCAGATCTAGCGGTCAAGATGAAGTCTGGGTTGTAGCCTATCTTTAGAGTGCATAGCGGAAACACCTGTAGATTGTTTCTGTCATCCGCGACTACTACACAGTCTTCTGCAGTTAGATTCTCACGTCTGAGGATTCTCTTCAGAATGAGAGCTTTGCCGCCGGGCTTTATCGCCTCACCGCCGATTTCGCCTGTCAAGCGATCACTCTTTGTCTTTAGCGTGAGGCCAAAAGCATAGTTCGCATTCAGCCTAGTTGCCAGGTCTTTGACGAAGAGTTCTGGAAGCCCTGAGCTTATTAGGGCGGTACGATATCCCGCCTGACTCAGTTTTTTGAAAAGCAGTTCTACACCTGAGATCAGGGGAATTGTTTTGTAGGGCTCAAAGAGATCGCTGATTGTCAATCCTCGGAAGTTCCTGTAGATTGTTCTGAGCGCGTTTTCAAGGGAGATCAATCCGCTTTCGTAGAGAAAGCCTATAATGGCTATCTTGATGAATTCCCAAAGACTGAGCTTCCTTGCAGCCTCAAAGAGTAAGTACCTTCTTTTTGGTAGGAGAACTCCTTCAACATCAAAAACGATAAGTCGACTTCTATGATTCTCCCCCGTTTTTGCGACAACCAACGACTGTTCCTCTGGACTCCAATGGAGTAGTGTTAGGATAGATTCCTAAAAGATAGATTAGCCTTATTCCGCTTTTGATAAACTTTATACTTCAGACAGCACCAGATTTATTGGTGGCGGGTCTAGGCGGGGGGCTAGGGGTCCCCTGTACCATAAACCCTCTATACGATGGGCCGAGAGCCTGGGTGAGGCGTCAAAGATCGTCAAGCCTCCTCAGCCTTCTGCCAGTGAGTATCCGTCCCTTGGGGCTGGCGGTCGTGGTGCAGCCGAAAGGTTGCTTCTGCGTTTGCCAGGTGAACCTGGCCAGGCCCGGGAGGGAGCAACCTAAGCTTGGACGTTCGGCGCTCAGGGGGGTGCGGGTATGAGTGTAGATGCTGGGGAGATTGGTGGAAACTGGACATCGAGCCCTGGTGACCCGCCGCTCAGATTATTGTTGAGGCTTGTGTCGTCTGCTTGAGACTATTCCCTTGCTGTTTTGGTATGATCCGTTGTAACCCTTTTCTGCCGCGTCTCCGAGTTTGTGGAGAATTATCTGGACTATCGGCTCGCCTTTGTGTATTGTTACCTCCTCTTTTCCATTGTTGTGTAGATTTAGTGTTAGTTGGCCGCGAAACCCGGGATCTACGACGGCGAAACTTCCAGTTATGCCTTCTCTTGCAAGGGATGAACGAATGTGAAGTGTTCCTACTGTCTCTAAACCCAATTCAACTCTTTCTAAAGTGGCTGCTAGTTCGTACTGTTTAGGCTTGATAGCTACGTCGCGGGAGGACCTTAAGTCGTAGCCAGCGGGGTTGAGACAGGAAGCCTCAAAGGGGGCAATCTTGAGCTCTCCTCGTTCTAAATATCCAAGTATTTCCTTGTCGGAGAGCACTGTCAAGAGGTTTCACAGCCTATCAGTGAAGTATGGGGAGAAGAGTCTTTCTGCCGTCTCTAGAATGCATGTAATTCGTTTAGCATCTGACATGATCTGCAGATTTCTCCAAGGGTTGGTTCCCCACAGATCTTACATTCTTGCAGTTCTTCCTGTTTAGTCACTGCTTCCAGGGCGGGTCTAATCCGTTCCATAGACCTGAATATCGTGTATTTGGTTCCAGGATGCTTTTGTTCCATCCTGTTGAGCATGTCACGAACGTCGCTTCTCAGCGCCGTTCCTGCATAGGGGCAGGCAATACTCTGAAATTCTATCTTCTTAAGATAAGCATAGAAGGCAACCTCTCTCTCCAGCACCTCGCAGAGAGGCTTCACGCGTTGTACCAGTTTTGGATGTATGACTGGAAGCGCCGGCTTCACTCGTGCTGTACGCAGCGGGTCACCGTGGATGATGTTCAAGATCATGGTCTGGGTCTCATCATCCAGACTGTGCGCGGTGGCAAGCTTGTCTGCGCCCTCCTCTCTGGCCGCGGTGTTTATGGCTTTCCTCCGGAGCACTCCGCAGTAGGAGCATGGCGTGAGTTTTCCATCCTCTTTTTGCCGAATTCTTTTCACAATCTCGTCTAGTTCAAGTCCGTACATACTCTTGAAGGAGACCACCCTATACTCAACACCGAGTCTTCGGCAGTTCCCTTCTGCAATCATCATCGCCTCGTCTCTGTAGCCCCTTATTCCCTCATCAACGATAATGGCGGATAGAGACGCCTGGGGAAAGGTTCTTTCGAACTTGGCTAGTATGTGGAGGAGGGTGACGCTGTCCTTTCCGCCTGAGATTGCAAGCACAATCTTGTCATCATGTTCAAGCATTTCGTACTTGGAGATCGTTGTTTGAACCTTCGCTTCTATGGACTTGGAGAAGCATCTTCCGCAGAGCTTCTCCCCTGAGTAGTGACGCGTGTATGCGGCTTCTTTTCTGCTGCAAACAGTGCAGCTTAACATCTTATCTCAAGCGAAATTGTATAGCGTGGGGACATTAAAAG
>CP070826.1:996955-1005131 GCA_020344435.1 Candidatus Bathyarchaeota archaeon
ACACGCGCGCCAATCGAGTTGGGCGATTCACGTCACGTGTTAAACCTTTTAAGACAAAGACTATAGAAGGGGGACGCGATGACCTGATGTTGTCATACGTCATAACTGCCTCCATAAACGAGCTTGGGAACCTGAAGCCGCTCAGCTCCGTGGACCAAGAAGACCTTAAGGTGCTCATCATAGACGAGGGAGATGCTAGGCTACGCGCGAAGAACGATGAGCATTTGGGAGATATTCCTCACGAATACTTCGGTCCGAAAGAGCGACGGGAGTGGTTCAAGATCAGGTTCGGCTCCGCTTACAAGAGATATGCAGGGGTCATTCCTGAACGATGTCATGCAGAGACGAGTTTTGGTTTTCTAGTTGCATATGAAGAGAATGCTGATTTGGTTCTCGAACTGGATGACGACGTTCACATATCTAGGGACCTCGTCGAAAAGCATGCAAAAGGCCTCAGTGGCGAAGAAGGCATAACAGTCCATGCTGAAGGGAAATGGTACAATACAATAGAAAATCTCGTGTTGAACGACAATTCCACGATTTATCCAAGAGGACACCCATACAGCTGCGAAACAAGACAGCGCGATTATTCTTGGATGGAGACTGGAGGAAAGTGCGTTCTGAATATGGGACTCTGGCTCCAACAACCAGATCTAGATGCTCCGACCTTGCTGTATCATAGTGGACTTGATGGAAGATGTAACATAATAGGCAAAGCATGTAAACGGGGAAAAGTGATTGTTGGAAGAGGAACATACTTTGCGGTTTGCAGCATGAACACATCCTTCAGAACTCAAGTAGTACCTGCCTTCTATCAACTGTACATGAATACTCAGGGCATAGACAGATTTGATGACATATGGTCTGGGATATTCCTCAAGAGAATAACTGATCATCTCGGAGAAAAGATATGCATCGGAGAGCCATTGGGTAGTCACCTGAAGAGAAGTAGGAGTGTCTTCAATGATTTACGCAAAGAGTTAGGAGGGCTCATAATAAACGAGATACTCTGGCGTATCGTAGATGAAGCTGAGCTCTCCTCCAAAAGCTTTTCAGACTGCTATCTGGAACTCAGTGAATATCTCAGCGAGAATCTGAATAGACAGATCAAGGAGCCAGCATACGTTAAGTTCATGAGATTGCAGACTCAGAAGATGAGAACCTGGGTCAAGGCAATAGACCGGCTTTCCTAACATTTCTATGCAGCGAGGGCTTAGGCGAGAATGACTGAAGACTATCCTGAGGTCAGCGTGATCGTGATAAATGCACGAGATAGAAAATGGCTTGGCAAATGTTTGGGATCACTTGTGAAGACGGATTACCCAAACTTCGAGATGATAGTTGTAGACTGTCAGACTCCTGGAATCGAGGAATGGATTGCCGCAAACTTTGAAGACGTTAGACTAGTGCATTTGGAGGAGGACATAGGCCCCTCAGCGTCCCATAACATAGGCGTAGCCAAAGCCGTTCGCTCAAGCAGATACCTAGCCTTCCTAGACAATGACACCGTTGTTGAACCCAACTGGCTGAAAGAATTGATCAAGGTCATGCAGAATGATGAGAAGATAGGGATTGCCCAAGCAAAGATACTGAAAATGGGCAAGGAAGACCGGCTTGACCACACTGGGCTGGCCATTGACACTCTGGGCACATGGTGCACAACATTGAACATGAAAGAAGAGAACTTCAACGAAATCTCCGAGGTCTTCGCTGCGTCTCTTGCCGCCTGCATCGTGAAACGCGAAGTTTTCGATGAGGTTGGTGGCTTCGACGAAGACTACTTCATCTATGACGATGACACAGACTTCTGCTGGAGGGCTCGACTGCTAGGATACCGGGTAGTCTTTGTCCCCACAGCCAGAGCAAACCATTCAGGACAAATCGCACAAGGGGTAAAGCCTAGAAAGTTGTTTCACGGAGTAAAGAACCGAGGTTACACCCTGCTGAAGAATTATGAATTAGGGAACCTCTGGTGGAGAATATGCATATACTACGTTGTAATGCTCCTATGCGGAATCACATTTGCGCTTCTTCTCGATCTAGGAAAAGCTCACGCTTCACTCAGAGGTTTGACAGACATGCTTGTGAATCTTAGGAAAATCTGGCGGAAGAGGATGGGTGTTCAGTCAAGCCGCCGTGTCAAGGACAGAGATCTATTCGAACGAAGGCTGCTAAGAAAAGATCTATGGGCTACTCTGCTATATCTCAGAAATGTAGCTCCAGTTGCGGTTGTCAAAGAAACGAGACCATCATGAAGAGAACGATGACATTCTCAGGCGGATGAGTACTTCCCCGAAAAGAGCACTCGCAAACAAAACCAAAAAGGGGGGAGCGGGGTGTTCAATCAACCCTGCTAAAAGAAGATGAAGGCTTTTCGGCGTTCCATTTCCACGAGCACATTGGCTTTGGCTTGTTCTGCCTTCAACCATGCAGTTCTTGCGAAACCAGGAGGCACGCAACTCACTGAACCACTAGATCTAATCTCTGCTTGGGACAGGCAAGGGGAGACCGAATCTCTATTCATTCCTAGCGCAAGAAGCAGAGTTTTCAGGAATGAACCTTTTCGCAAAGGTTTCATCTTTTGCACTTCTAAACACCACACGCGAATTTATGGACAAAGAGGGACTTAGAGTTTCTGCTGTCATATGACGGTATTTGGCACACGTCATATGACTGCTAAACTGATATATTCGACACTGCAGATTTCATTAGTAGTGTTTTAGAAATGACGTTGTATGAGGTTGCTTTGAAAATAAACATACCCAACTCATTTTATACGGACATCACTCGCAGATTTCCATCTATGAGTATCTTCATTTGGTGTAACAGAGAGAATGATGTTATCGAGGTTGTTGTGAGGAACCCGGAAGACTATGCCCTTGTCATAAAGGAGATTCAAGAACATCCGATTATGGGGGTAATTGAAGAGATATCTGACGATCGCCGGCTCTACCTAAACGTGCATGAATGTTACTGTATGAAACAAGACACGATAGTAAGACATATCGGGGAGTTGGATATCCTCAACATCTTCCCAAATATGATAGAAAACGGCTGGTCATATCATCGACTCATAGTCTTCAAGCACAAGGATTTGGAGGAACTTCTGCGGCGCTTTGACAATTGGGGATGGGTCTACAAAATTCTGCGCAAGGTTCCTTTTGACGGGTTCATTGCAAGTTCACTGACTCTCTCGGCGGACGCGCTCTTCTCGGGGCTAACTGAGAGACAGATGACCGCCCTTGTTACAGCACACCGGCACGGCTACTACAACTTGCCAAGGGACTCTGACATTCAGACAATTGCTGCCAAGGAGAAGGTGCCACGCACAACATTTCAAGAACACCTCAAGAAAGCTGAAAACAAACTCGTGGCAGCACTAATTCCACACATGAAATTATTCAACCATGCGGCTCCAGAAAGAAGACAAAGCCTGAGAGTAAAATAGGAATTCCCTAGTTCAGTCACCGTTTTGCATGCAGCTCCGTGTGATCATCAAAAATACAATCAGCATCCTTGGAATACTCAGAATCAGAGAGTATTGCATTCTCCTTCGAGGACTGCAATCACTTAGTGCTTGTCTCTTCCTATCTCTGACTTCAATTTCTGATATCTTCCATAAGAGCCCACGATGAAAAGAGCATCACAGATTGCCAATAGAATAAGTCCTAGCCACAAATAGAAGGGGACATCCCTGTTCAAGGATTCTTCAAGAACGTAGAGAAAGAACAGAAAAGAGCCAAATGATCCTGTGATACCACCAGCTAGGAACCATTCCAATGAGAGGCCTCTCAATCCCATAAGGTCTCACTGAGAATAATCTTCGATTGAATTGTTATCTAACGGTTATGAATAGGGAATATGAAGGACAGATAAGGTTGCCTTGCTAGATTCAATCTTGCATGCTCTCCCCATTACTCTATTGTTCTTCTAAAAACCCATTTGTTCCTTGCCGCTCTTTGTCAAGTGCGGATTTCTTGTGGTATCTCTTGAACTCCTCCAAATCACATCTTATGGCGATTTTCATCAGCGTGTTCTATCTCGGATTATCACTTCGTGAATGCTATCGATCATTTGCCTTTTTCTTTTAGAATAATGAATCAGTATTCGGCCTTCCATTCTGGCCGGGCGAAAGAATTTCTTCGCCTTGTCTTCAAGTTGCTTCTTCATTTTCTCAGTGTAGGAACGAAATAGACTATTAATGCAACTATCACCGTCGCTATGGATATCAGCCATACCAATCCTGATCTTATGTAGCTATTCAGAAAGAGTAATGCCACGGCAAGTAACATCAGAATGGCTGCAATTGTCCTAATCTGCAGAATTGCAAACCTCATTTAGGGCTTTCTTCGAAGCGTCACTAGAGATCAATGAAGATAGAGACTTTGTCGCCTGCGCGCATGCGGCATCAAGGATCAGACAGGTTCAAATGTTGATGGTTTGGGTTTGGCTTTCAGTTTCTTTGGAATATTCCCTAGTCTCATCACATTCTGTGAGTTGACCACGTATATTGGGTTACCATCAGGCTGCCATTTTGTTGTCAATCTTTTGACTCCTCTTACCATCAGCTTCATCTTAATCACACTTCCATCTTTTAGTTTATAGGTGTTCCAATGGTCTTTTTCCTCCACTATTTCTACATCTTCTGCGTTCTCAATATCTTCAGGCGTTATTCGCATTCCTCTTCTCTGAGCCATAGTCTTCCTCACTCCTTTGGTATACTACAGCCCACACGACTTCTACTAAAGGTTTGGGCCCCGCATAGAATTCGTTTTTTGCATCAAGGAGCGCGCGCGCGGCATGGAAGAGAAAGAACGTATTTCTGCTACACTAGGACTTCACTACTTCCATGAATGTCTCTAGGGTTCTTTCGACGTCCCTTTCTGTGTGTTGCACGGAAATGGTCCATTGGTCATCTGCTGAGAGGACTTCAAAGATGATCCCCCTATTCATCATCGCATATGCCCAACTCCACCAGATCTCCGAGTCCTGTTGGAGATATCCTCTATAATCCTTAACCTCGGATACGCCGGGGTAGATGTGTCCGTTGACGCCTACATTTGTGACTCTTGCCTCGATGCCCGCATCGTCGAGAATCTGGGCGTAGCCTTCAGCAAGCCTCTTCGAGAGAGAGCGAGCAGAACCATAAACTTCTGGTGTGAGTATCTCTTTCAGAACTACCTTTGCGGCTGTTATGCATATGTGGTTTGCGTTAAATGTGCCCGCATGCACGACCTTGCCCGGTCCTACAAGCTCCAATACATCTCTTCTCCCTATGACCGCTGAGATTGGGAACCCTCCACCAATGGCCTTGCCAACAGTCACAATATCTGGTATGATATTGAAGTACTCAGTTGCTCCTCCATAGGCTAGCTTGGCTCCAGTCTTCACCTCATCGAATATAAGGAGGACTCCGTACTCGTCTGAAAGTTTCCTAAGCCCCTCCAGAAATCCCTTCTCCGGCGGAATCACCCCCATGTTCATCGCGACGGGCTCGAGTATTATGCATGCGATATCATCAGAGTCCTTCTGGAGGATCTCCTCAACGGAGTTCAGATCGTTGAATCTTGCGACGAGTGTTTCCTTCCAGGCACCCTCGGGCATACCAAGGCAGTGAGGGATCCTCATGGGTTTTGCAGGCGCAAGTGGAGGATAGTACGAAACAAAAAGGTAATCATTAGTTCCATGGTAATGCCCCTCGAATTTTATCACCTTTTCCTTTCCCGTATAAGCCCTGGCGATCCTTACGGCCCATGATGTCGCCGCCGTGCCTGAACATTGGAACCTAACCATGTCCAGCTTGAACCTCTTCGTGAGTTCTTCTGCGACTTCGTGAGAATCAATCGGCTCTGCTCCGTAGGCTATTCCTCCCTTGTCAAGCCTCGCCTTCACTGCTTCGACGAGTTTCGGATGGTTATGCCCTGTCATTAAGACTCCGAACCCAAGTTGGTAGTCTAGATACTCGTTTCCGTCGGCATCCCACAACCTGCTGCTAAGAGCTCTATCCACGTAAAGCGGGTAAGGGGGGATGTACCTGATGTTGCTGTTTACACCCATCGGAATGTTCTTACTCGCTTTCTGAAACGTCTCGAAGGATTTGGTCGTCCTCTTGAGAAAAGCCAGTTTCTCCTTGTACAACAATCTCTTCGTCTCTACAACCGACGTAAAAATGCACTCTCCCCTTGAGTTTTGTTGCGTGTTACACAGAATATCTATTTAAGGATTCTCGAGTGCCGATTGCGGCAACATTCTATTTGCCTTGCAGTTTCACTGGAGTTGCGCGCGTGACATCCACTCAGCAATAGCCTATTCTAAGGCATATATGCGAAGCAGCTTCAACAAGGCTTTTATATAATCTTTGCAGTTGATTTCCCTCGAGGGGTAATAATCATCAAAAGCTGTGTTGAGGATTGATAGTTGAGGCTGGAAATTCTTCCTGAAAAATGTACGGGGTGTCAATTATGTGGCGCCGTGTGTTCAGCGAGGCTCGTCGGAAATTTCAATCCATCGCGGGCCGCTTTATACATAGAATCACTGTTGCCTGACCAATTGGTCGTACGTCCCTACGTGTGCATCCATTGTGAGGAACATCCATGTGTGGAGGCGTGTCCAGTTGAAGCTATTGTCGAAGCCAAAGAACTTGGAATCTACGTGGTTGACAAAGAAGCCTGCAACGGATGTGGAACATGCGTCGATGCATGCCCTTACAATGGCTTGCGGCTTGATCCGTCTGAGATGTACGCGATAAAATGCGATGTTTGCAGGGGAAAGGCTCGATGCGTTGAAATCTGTCCAACCGGAACCCTCAAGGTTGCCGAGTAGGTGAGAAAGATGCAAGGCGGATATGTAGGCAAGATATTGCGAGTAGATCTGAGTCATAAGAAGACCTCCTCAGAGGACCTGAATACGCAATGGGCAAGGATGTTCATCGGCGGAAAAGGTTTGGGCGCCAAATATCTATTCGAAGAGCTGAAACCCAATACCGACCCTCTTTCACCCGAGAATGTTATGATAATCATGACTGGTCCACTTACTGGCACAACGGCACCATGCGCTTCGAGGTATGCTGTACTCACAAAGTCGCCGCTAACAGGAGCTTTTCTAGACTGCTACGTTGGAGGCTATCTTGGTGCCGAGCTGAAGTTCGCAGGCTTTGACGCTGCAATAATAACGGGGAAAGCCAAGAAACCCACTTATCTCTGGATTGCAGATGGAACGGCTGAATTCAAGGATGCGAAAGACCTTGCAGGTCTAGACATTCATGAAACTGAGAAACGAATCAAGGAAGACCTTGAGGACAAGGAGGTCAAGGTTGCCGCCATCGGCCCTGCAGGTGAAAACCTCGTGAAAATGGCTTGTATAACGATGGACCTCTATCGACACGCTGGAAGAGGAGGAGCAGGAGCTGTCATGGGATCAAAGAACCTAAAGGCTGTCGCCGTTCGTGGACATCAAGGCGTAAGCGTGCCCAAAATCGAAGACTTCATTGCGCTCTCTAAAGAAATCACAAAAGGCGATGTATTAACCCCTGATAACGAATGGGCCAAGATCGATGGTACACCCGGCTTCTTGCGAATGGTCCAAGAAGCAGGCATTCTACCAACAAGGAACTTTCAAATGGGCGTATTTGAACACGTGAACAAGATAGACGAAGTTGCCATAAAGAAGATGCTGGTGCGGAGAAGAGCCTGCTACGGCTGCCCGCTCGGCTGTGGCAACCTAACCCAAGTTAAGGAAGGCCCGTTTGCAGGTACAATAGTGGAGGGTCCAGAATATGAAACTCTGGCGATGGCCGGGGCAAACTGCTACATAAGCGATTTAGACGCCATAGCAAGATACAACCTGCTGTGTGACCAACTTGGTCTGGACACCATATCCACTGGTGATGCGATCGCCTTCGCCATGGAATGCTATGAACGAGGGATAATCACCGAGAAGGACACGAACGGTCTTGAACTAGCATTCGGCAATGTTGAGGCCTACATCAAGATGCCAGAATTGATTGCCCATAGAGAATCAATTGGGGACATCTTAGCAGAAGGAGTGAGTAGAGCTGCAGAAAAGATTGGAAAAGGCTCAGACCGCTTCACGATCCAGGCAAAAGGACTGGAGTATCCTGGGTACGATCCCAGAGGATCAATAGGCATGGCTCTAGCCTACGCCGTTTCAGATAGAG
>CP070826.1:1005231-1010245 GCA_020344435.1 Candidatus Bathyarchaeota archaeon
AATGCCCTGTCAGGGTTCCCGACGAGTTTGATATGGAGCTGAGAAGAAGGGGAGCCATCTACCTGTATTTCCTCCAAGCTATCCCGATGGTGATGACCATAGATAGGGCCCACTGTTTATATCTGACCAGAGGTGTCTGTCGGATTTGTGAAAAAGTGTGCACGAGGGAAGCGATCGACTTTGAGCAAACAGATATAGAAATAGATCTGAACGTGGGAGCGATCATCGTAACCGTTGGATTTGATCCCTTTGATCCAACCAGTCTTTCCGAGTTCGGGTATAAACGGCTTCGAAACGTGATGACGGCCCTCGAGTATGAAAGGCTGATCTGCGCGACTGGGCCGACAGGGGGACAACTGATAAGACTCTCCGATCGAAAACCAGTCAAGAAGATCGCCTTTATCCAATGTGTCGGTTCACGAGACGTGAAAAATAATCCATACTGCTCAACAGTCTGTTGTATGCATGCGGCTAAAGAAGCCCTCTTAGCCCGAGAACATGATCCCAATGTTCAATCATATGTTTTTTCGATGGATGTAAGAGCCCATGGCAAAGGTTTTCAACAATACATCGCACGGGGTGAGGAAGAGTATGGGATCAGATACGTTAGAGGACGAGTAGCGAAGATCTCAGAAAACCTAGAAGGGAACCCGATCATTGGGTATGAAGAAACGTTCGGCTCGATCGTAGAGAAGATGGAGGTGGATCTCGCTGTCTTAGCAACAAGCTTTGTCCCCCGACCGGATACAAAAGACTTGGCAGCAGTCCTTGGCGTTGAGTTGGATCAGTATGGCTTCTTCAAGACAGCCCACCTCGCCCCTTTTAATTCGACCCGAAAGGGCATTTTTGTCTGTGGGTGCTGTCGGGAGCCTGTCGATATTCCTGAGTCCGTTGCCCAAGCCAGTGGTGCCGCGGCTAAGGCGGCAGAGATTGTTACAGGAGACCAGCCATGATGGAAGAAGCGAAGATCGGTGTCTTCGTATGTCGTTGTGGGACGAACATCGGAGGCTATTTAGATGTTCCAGCGCTAGTTAACTATTCTAAAGGGCTGCCGAACGTAGTCTGCGCTCAGGAGAACCTCTATACCTGTTCAGAAGCAGGGCTAAACGAGATAAAGGAGGCCATCATTGACCACCAGTTAAACCGGGTGATTGTAGCTTCATGCACTCCTAGAACCCACGAACCCCTCTTCCGAAATACGTGCAAAGAAGCAGGCTTAAATCCCTATCTCTTCGAATTCGTGAATATTCGGGATCAATGTTCATGGGTGCACATGCACGAGACAGAAAAGGCAACGGAGAAAGCGAAAGATTTGATCAGAATGGGGGTGGCGAGAGCTAAACTCTTGGAGCCCCAGGAAGAAATCGAGGTAGATGTGGTTCCATCCGCTTTGGTTATAGGAGGCGGAATAGCAGGGATGACGTGTGCTCTGAGTTTGGCTGATCGCGGATTTGAGGTCACGCTGGTGGAAAGGGAAGAGAAGCTCGGTGGCATGTTAAGGAAGTTATATAAGTTATATTCTGCCCAAACCGATGCTTCGCAACTCATTGAAGCAAAGATAGGGGAGATTGAAAAACACAGAAACATAGAAGTCCTTACCTCTGCAACTGTTACAGAGGTCAAAGGGTTCTATGGAAACTATGATGTAACCATCCGACAGGAAAGGAAAAATGTTCCCTTTCGAGTAGGAGTGATAGTTGTAGCGATCGGTGCTGAGGAGTTTAAACCCGTTGGAATGTATGGCTACGACGGAATCCAGATAGTGACCCAGCTTGAATTAGAAGAGATGTTAAAGGAAGATCGAGTCAAAGCACATTCTATTGTAATGATTCAATGCGTTGGAGCGAGGGATGAGAAGAGAAGCTATTGCGCAAAGGTCTGTTGCACGACTGCGTTGAACAACGCGATGATAATCTCGGAACGGAATCCTAAGGCCCAAATCTTCATGCTTTATCGGGATTTGCAGACTTATGGCACGATATATGAGGACCTGTATAAGAAAGCGAGGGAGAAGGGGATAATATTTGTGAAATATTCGCCCCAAAATCCGCCCATCGTGGATAAAGGAATGGTGAAGGTCTTTGATGAATTTCTAGGTGAAGAATTGCGTTTACCCTACGAGTTAGTCGTGCTATCGACGCCTATGGTTGCTCATCCCGATTCTGGAGAATTAGCGAAGATATTGAAGGTCCCCATCGACGAATACGGATTCTTTCTTGAAGCTCATGTGAAGCTCAGGCCACTTGACTTCGCGACAGATGGCGTCTACGTATGTGGTTCAGCTCACTGGCCTGTAACAGTAGACGAAAGCATCGTTCAGGGATACGGTGCGGCATCACGGGCTTCGATACCGATGTCAAGGAGACGTGTGGTGTCTGAGCCAATTGTCTCGTTTGTAGATGAAGAGAGCTGTATTGGCTGTGGCTTATGTGAGATGATCTGCCCCTTCAAGGCAATTCAGATAGAAGAAACGCCAAAGGGCAAGATTGCACAAACCATTGTTGCATCGTGTAAGGGATGCGGAACCTGTGGAGCCGCATGTCCGCAAAAGGCCATTACAATGCGCCACTTTAAAGATGAGCAGATGTTGGCTGAGATAGTTGCCCTGATGGAGAGGAAGTGATGGAGGAAGAGTAAGTATGTCCGATCAAGAAAGTTTTGAGCCCCATATTTTGGGTTTTCTCTGTAATTGGTGCAGCTATGCCGGCGCAGATCTGGCTGGAGTCAGTCGATTCCAATATCCAACAAATTTGAGAGTCATCAGGGTAATGTGCTCCGGTCGAGTGGACCCCGCACTCGTACTAGACGCGCTTATATGGGGAATAGATGGTATCGTGATCCTGGGGTGTCACCCTGGAGATTGTCATTACCTTACAGGAAACTACTACACGGAGAGAAGGATGAGGACATTACAAACGGTCCTTGATATGATTGGAGTGAAGCCAGAGCGACTAATCGTTGATTGGGTATCCGCGTCTGAGGGCGAAAGATTTGCCAACTTAATTGGAGATTTCACTGAAAAAATAGTTGAGCTCGGGCCCCTTACTGATGATCTCCCGCCAGAAGAGCTTCGGACGCGTTTGTTGGCGGCAAGAGACGCCCTCTCCCAGCAAAGGATGAGATGGCTGGTGAACCGGGAAAAAGAACTGTTGGAGAAAGGAGACGTCTTTGGGGAGCAGGTGGACGAAGCCGAGTTCCACGAAGTAAAATTCGAAGCCTTGGCTAGAGAATATGAGAAGAATAGGATCCTCCACTCTATCAGTGATCAGGTTCTCTCTGTCCAAGAAATAGCTAAAACGACAGCCATCCCACCAAGAGAAGTCTTAAAGAACCTTATAGCCATGGAGCAAAAGGGATTAGTTACGGTATCGAGAATCGACGGTGTAAACCCTAAATACAGAAGATTGGGGGGAGGAGAAAGCTTATGAATAACACAAATCAACCTGAAAAACTCATAGCCGCAGTCTTGGTCGTCGGCGGTGGGATTGGAGGGACGCAGGCGTCACTAGATCTAGCTGAATCTGGCTTTAAAGTCTATCTCGTTGATTCGTCGCCGAGCATCGGTGGAGTGATGGCGCAACTGGACAAGACTTTCCCAACCAACGACTGCGCCATGTGTATATTAGCCCCAAAGCTTGTAGACTGTGGAAGACACCGAAATATTGAAGTGTTAACCTACTCTGAGGTTGCAGGGATCTCCGGAGACCTTGGTAACTTCACAGTATCGATTAGAGAATGGCCAAGATACGTGGATGCCGAAAAGTGTAATGGATGCGGACTGTGTGCCCAACATTGCCCAGTCAATGCTATAGATAGCTTCAATAAAGGGTTGAGTGAAAGACCAGCGGTATATATAGACTACCCCCAAGCGGTCCCCATTACATATGTGATTGACAGAACGAAGTGTATAGGATGCGGCCTCTGCGAGAACATCTGTCTAGCTGAAGCAGTTAACTATTCAGATCAAGAAAAGGAGACGCAGATTAAAGTTGGGTCAGTCATCTTAGCACCCGGAGCTGAAGAATTCGATGCCCGATTGAAGAGCGAGTATGGCTACGATCGATATCCAAATGTTGTGACGAGTATAGAGTTTGAACGGATCCTTAGCGCGTCTGGACCGTTTAGAGGTAGAATTCAGAGGCCTTCTGAGGGAAACATTCCGCGAAAGGTTGCGTTTATACAGTGCGTCGGCTCCCGGGATGTGACGTGTGGAAACGAGTATTGCTCATCGGTCTGTTGCATGTACGCAGCGAAGGAAGCTGTGATCGCGAAGGAACATATGAATCAAATCGAGCCCACGATCTTCTACATGGACATGCGGGCACACGGGAAAGACTTCGACAAGTACATCGATAGGGCGAAAAACGAATATGGGGTAAAATTCGTCAGGTGTCGAATAGCAGCCGTAGCAGAAGTACAAGAAACACGAAACCTATTGATAAAATACGAGGCAGCAGATGGACAACTCACCCAAGAAGAATTCGACCTAGTAGTTCTCACGGTAGGGATCAACCCTACTATGGGCTCTAAAGAGTTAGCTCACAAACTTGGAGTTGAACTCGACGAGTATGGGTTCTTCAAAACCCAAACCCTTTCTCCGATCAGAACCTCGAAGCCGGGAATCTTCGTCTGCGGCGTTGCCTCTTCACCGAAGGATATTCCGGAAACAGTAGCACAGGCGAGTGCAGCTGCCGCTTGTGCTGGTGGCATGTTATCGTCTGTGCGTGGAACCTTGGTAGAGACGAAGGAATATCCTGCAGAGATAGGCGTGTTTGGTCAACCGCCTCGAATAGGTGTCTTCGTCTGCCACTGTGGAGTGAACATCGGAGGCGTCGTTGACGTCCCCAGCGTAGTAGAGTACACGAAGACCCTTCCCAACGTCATCTATGCCGAACACAACCTCTACACCTGCTCATCAGACACCCAAGAAACCATCAAAACCATCATCACCGAGCAAGGATTGAACAGAGTTGTAGTCGCCTCATGCACCCCACGAACCCACGAACCCCTCTTC
>CP070826.1:1010345-1012882 GCA_020344435.1 Candidatus Bathyarchaeota archaeon
GTGAAACCATTAGCCAATCAAACCATTCACCCAGAAAGTTCTCGTATCTCCATCTGATTCTAACCTGGCCGCTCATCCGGTTCTTCCTTCTGTTCTGTTCGTGATACGCCAAGTGAGTCGGTTTGTCCGTTTCGTACGGGTCTCTGGTGGTTGCGATGATTATGGCATCTTTGCTGGTGATTCTTTGAAATCTTCCTAGCAACCGTTGTGCCTTCTCAAGACTGCCGAACAGTCCGAAATTGTATCCCATCATGATGATCGTATCGAAAGAATCCGGTCTAAAGTTCAAATCTTCAATAGCCATGACCTTCGCCTTTTCCAATCCTCTCAATTTGCAGACTTTGATTGCGAGGGGAGAATTGTCGATGCCAAGCACGTCAAAGCCCTTCTTCTGCAGATACAGTGAGTGTCTGCCCGCTCCACAGCCTATGTCCAATACCCTTCCTTTGACATATCGCATGGCTTCCTGCTCCATTGGCTTCCAGTCTTCAAAACCTACAAGGTATCTCTGCATGGGCATGGCTCTGATGTATCCGTCGTCTCTCTCCACAATCTCGTACACTTCTTCTCCCTTGTAGGCAGCCATCAGCTTCTGTCCAAAAGCATCTTGCTCTGGCTTCAACTCCTCACCACCACCATGTATCAAGCCTGTTCTAAATAAATCAGGAAGCCTGTATACATACAACGACTCTTCTCAGAAGAAAGCATTCTAGGTAGGGTTACAGCATGAAAGGGGGAGGGATGCGGGGAAGAGTGGATGCATTTCCACTGTAGTCTGGAAAGATATTTTGTGCGTACAGGTTGAGCATCTCAGCTCTCGACTGGCTTTCCCAGATCCTTGAAATCCATTTCATGATGGAAGTAAGCGCGGAGTAAGCTGGGGAGCCTGCTGATTTCAGTTCTCACCTGTCTCCACGTGTCACGGTCACGTATGGTAACCGTGTCATCCTCCAACGTGTCATAGTCGATGGTGATTCCCAGTGGAGTGCCCACCTCATCTGCACGCGCATACCGCCTGCCTATGGATCCCGACTCGTCGTACTCGACGAGGATGCCTGCATTAGCCAGTCTGTCATGCACTTCTTTCGCCTTTTCTGGCAAGCCGTCTTTTGTCACCAGCGGGAAGACGCCTGCCTGTATTGGGGCGAGTTCGCGTGGAAGGCTCAGCAATGTCCGGTCATTCTTGGTTTTGTATGCGTATTCCAATGCGATGTATGCAAGCCGGTCAGATCCAAAGCTTGGCTCAACCACGTGGGGAATGTAGTGTTTTCCCTCTTCTTCCACGGTCTCATGAGTTATCTTCACATGATCTGGCAGGAGTTTGTGGGATTTCCACTTGTAGAAGCCCTGCTTTCCAAAGGATTCCTCAACCTCCTTCGGGTCTGCGCTGGAGAGCATCTTCACAATCTTCGGTGCTTCCTGTTTGAAGGTTGAGCCTATCTTGGGCATGACTGGGTTGATCGTGGTCTTCTCTCTCTTCCTTGGCTTTTCGAATTCTTTGAATGCTGTCATGTCAACGTCGCTGAACTCCATGTGCTGTTTAAGGTCATAGTCCGTGCGGTAGTTGTGGCCTGAAACCTCCACCCACCCCCATCTGTCAAGGTGGATCTCTTGATCGTAGCCCTGCACTGAATAATGCGCCCGCTCCCACTCAAGTTTCTCGATGAAACGTTGTTTCTCCTCTGGCACACCCAGTTTCATCATGAAGCGTTTGGAGAGCGCCATGAAGTACGCCTGCCACTCAGCCTTCACGTATCCTTTGTCCAGGGCATCCCTCACCGTGGCTTCTACGGACTCGTTCAAGCCTTTCAACTTGTTCTCTGCAAGCAAGAGATTCAGAGACTCGTCTTCCACCTCTTTCAGAAAGGGCCAACTCGGCTCTTCGGGGTCGAAGAAGAAATCAAGGTCGATAATTGTGAAATCTCTAACCCTTATCGGGCCCTGTCTTGGTGAAATCTCATTTCTAAGGGCGTGACCTATCTGGACCGCTCCGAAGGGGAGTTTTCCTCTCGCATACTCGTACAATCGTTTAAATTCGACGAAGATTCCTTGGGCAGCCTCTGGACGGCCGTAGCCAATCGCATCAGAGTATGGTCCGATGGCCGTGCTGAACATCGTCATGAACTGCTTCGGCTCGCCCAGGTCTCCACCACACTCTGGACATTGAATGTTATTCTTCTCAATCTCATTCATCAGCTCTTGAAGATCAAGCTTCTCCGTCTCTGTATCTCTCATTCCAGCGAATTCCTGCAGGATATGATCGGCCCTGAACTTTCTTCGACACTTCACACATCCAACCATGGACTCTATGAAATGGTCTAGGTGGCCGGAGGCTTCAAACACTTTCTCAGGCATAATCACCGACGACTCGATCTCGAGTATCCCAAGTGGACGAATGAAGAAATCGCGGAACTTGTCCTCAATTCTCCTCTTCAGAACAGCGCCTAAGGGACCGAATGTCACGAAGCCGCTCAGGCCTCCATATATCTCGTAGGAGGGCCAGAAGAAGCCTCGCCTCTTAGCCATCTCGCTGATAA
>CP070826.1:1012982-1020923 GCA_020344435.1 Candidatus Bathyarchaeota archaeon
CAGCCCCAGAATGGCCTATTGACATAAGCTTCCTCTCAAAACTAACAGGTCTGGTTCTCATCCCCATAATAAGCAAGATCGCGATGCAGTTTCTCTCTCAATACCTATAGGGGTAAAACTGCACACTCACAGCAGACGCGCGCTGATCTGGTTTCTACTTAGTAAACAATATTTATCCGTACACATTATGGAGCTGTTGAAGGAGTCCACGAAGCAAAAAAGCCCCACCAAGTAGGCCTTCGGCGTGATCAAGATGGCTGAGAATCAACCAGAAGAAAGTTATCGTTTGGAAGGAGTAGCATTCGGACTTGCAGATGGTTTAATCATGTGTTTGGGTTTGATAATAGGGGTTGCTGAAGCTACTTCTGATTCTCGCTTTGTAGTGATTGCGGGAATAATCGGTGGCTTTGCCAACGCATTTGGAAATTCCATCGGGTTCTTCATGTCCCAATCAGCTGAAAGAGCGCTGCAAATTCATGAAACAGCGGATCATGGAGCCACGATAAGGATTCATTCTAAGAGGGAAATATCCATAAACACTCTATGTTCGTTCGCATCAACAATCGCGGCTGTGCTGGTCCTGTTGTTTCCATTCCTCCTTCTCGAAATGAATCTCGCTATAATCCTGACATTTGTAATCGGAACGATGATATCGTTCTTTCTGGGAAGCTATGTGGGTAGAATGAGCGGTGAGAACTTCTACAAGGAAGGGCTGAAATATGCCATACTCGCTATAGTCGGAGCCATCATTTCACATCTCATAGCTGATCTGATCCAACTAATAATCTGAAGAGTGTATAAAGAGAAACCAAATACTAGAACGGAGCGCATATGGATTCTTGCTATCGACTATTCGTTCTTGCATGCACGTCGCAGTTGTTGAGTTGAGTGGGGGACCTTAGTATTTGACGGTGAGATATAGTAGTGTAGCTAATGCTACGCACGTGAATAGGTCTGGCAGCATGGCAAAAGGGCCGAGACCCACCGCGCGGAAGCCAAAAACCCAATGGATTATGGGATTAGAGGCAAGAGCATAAAAAAGCAGTATCATTGAGAATATTACTAATCCAATCGTGAAATCCGACTTTGTCTTAGTGTATAGGTCGATGTATGTTACTAACAGGAAGAGTAAAAGTGTTATATTGATCGTGGAAACCACTGCCTTGGCTGAGTAGAAGAACTCTATGTCTCCGTGAGGAGACTGCTTAATGTTCCATTCATCCAACTTTGCCTCTACAGCTCCTATGATCTCCTTCCAGCTAGCTCCTTCCTCTCTCAGGTCTCTGATTAACTGGTTAATTTCCCTCCTCTGTTCATTAGTTAGATCCCAGCGCCCCCACAACTGACGCTCCAGCGGAGTGCCTATAGGCTCGCTTGTTGTCCAGAAAGTTGCCAGCAGAGCAGCAGCTACCACGGCTGTCAGCATTAGCCAAGTTCTCACATTTCCTTTCATATAGCGGTTCATCTATTCTACTTCCTTTTCAGTTTTTTTCAGATTTTCTTCATAATCTCCTCGAATAGAGAGTAATTCTCCTCCATCTCTATGGACAAGAAGTAAGTGGTACCGTACCCCTCCCCCGCAGATGTGATTATCTTATTCTTCTGAAGGACTTCGATATGATGCCGTATGGTTCTATAATCCATCTTGAGGAACGTTGCCAGCTGATTTGCATTTCGCGGCTTCTCCTTCAGAGCCTTGATCATTTTGGCACGGGTGGCACCGCCTCTCGTGCCTGCAATCAGCCACCCAAGCAGATACTTCAAAGGGCGCCTAAGAGCTGACACATCCACATCGCTCCAGAAACTCAGAGAGGAAGACTTTCAATTTCACTAAACCTATTTGACTGGGATAATAAATGTGTCCTTCTGGCTCTTCTGCCCTTGATCAGAGAATGGGCGCAAATCGGAACCGAAAGCCAGCCTAAATCATGGATTGAATTGAATCCGATTCTGAAGTACTCTCAAATGATGTATGCATATATGAATACCCTGTTTCGCTTGGTTCTTGAAGGTAGGCGCATACTGGGTAAGCAATATCTTCTAGGTCAGATTCGGGAATAATTCTGGTGTAATTCTGAAAAATCCTTTAGTAATTTACGAGGGTTCAACAGGCTTCAGGTGATAAGACCTACAATAATAGATGGAGGTTGAGAATGTGAATAGAGGCAAAGCACTGGTTCTGTTGACAATGGTGGCTGCAGCAGCGGTCTTGGGTGGAATAGTGCTAACAACATACGCGGCTGAAAACGGAGAAGAGAACAACCATAGTTTTCCAGAGTGGCTTAGGGCGAGAATGATGGCAGGAACATGCAGAATGCTACGCGAAGGACCCCGTGGATGGGGCCCTAGGGGCTTTGTAGAGGTCAGCGAAGAGTTTGAAGAGAACGCGATCAGCATAGCAGAAAGCGACGAAGATGTGCAGGCTTTGCTTGATGATGGCTACAGCAACACAGGAGTGCGACCAATCATCAAGTCTATAGTTGAAGCCGAGGGTAACGTCGAGACGAAAGCAACAAGCGCAATCTTGGTCTTAGAAAAGGACGAAACAAGCCACGCGTCTGTATGGGTGGACATGGAAGAGGCAAAAGTGACGAAGATAGTGATCCTAGCGAGAACAGTGATTGAAAAGGACTGAACAACCATTGTCAAACGCTGGGCCAAGACCAGGCGCAGTCAATTAGGTAACAAGAAGAATCACTTGGGCTGAATACCACGCAAAGCGAATGCGTCTCCTCCAATTCCCCCGCTTTTTTTGGGACAAATCTACAATTCGCGCTCAGAGTAGTGTTAGCTGATTGAGGGCAGAAGAGACTCCGGTGTGTGTATGCGCGCAAATATGGGTAATGGATTCTGATCTAATTCTGGATAACTCTTCAATAGTCATGCAAATGCGCGGGCGCAACCCACGCCCAAAGGAAACTTCGGAGTAAGCGTAATAAGGTTTAAAAGCTCGCTTGTACTTTGGAGGAAGTCACGGCAAAGAGGTGAATCGCATGGCAACTGGTACAGTGAAGAGATGGATGGATAGAAGCGGCTACGGGTTCATAACCACCGAAGACGGCAAAGACGTGTTCGTTCACAACTCTGACATCCAAGGAAAGAACAGCTTGAAAGTTGGAGAAAAAGTAGAATTCGACGTCACAGAAGGCCCAAAAGGTCCAAGAGCGTCAAACGTGAAATCGATCTCCGAATGAGTGTAGCCCTAGTCATTCCGTCTCGAAAAACCGTGAAACTCTCCAGAATCTGGCACTTTGCACGCATGCATGCACTAGCTTTTCTTAGCCTGCTTTCTCTGTTCGATTCTTCTCTTTTCTCTCTTTCTTCTTTTCTTCCCTTTCTTTCTACTCAAGGGTCCTCAACGGCCGTCGTCTGTCTTGGGGGCGTAGGAATACTTTAAAGTTCCGCAGTAGATATCTTCGTGCGCGCGTATAAGTTGATGATTGAAAAGGCTTTGAATGGGGTGTTGAACTGCCGAGAAGTAAGGCTTCTGTCAAAATCCAGAACGTCGTTGCGTCTGGAGCTTTGAATCAGAGGGTTGATTTGAACGCTGTTGTAAAGGGCTGTCCCAGAGTTGAGTATCGCCCTGAACAGTTTCCTGGCTTGGTGTTTCGTTTAAAGAGACCTAAAACTGCCACTCTAATCTTCGGTTCTGGGAAGATGGTTTGCACCGGTGCTAGGTCTGAGAAAGAGGCGAGAAGGGCAGTGCGGAAGGTTGTTAAGGAGCTGAAGAGTTGCGGGATCATCATTGCTGGCAAGGCTGAGGTCAAGGTTGTGAATATAGTGGCTTCAGTGAGTCTAGGGGGAAACATCGATTTGGAGCGGGCGGCCTTTGACCTTGAGAAGACCATGTATGAGCCTGAACAGTTTCCAGGTTTGATTCATAGAATGGATGAACCAAAAGTTGTCTTCCTGCTATTCGCCAGCGGAAACCTAGTCTGCACTGGTGCCAAGCACGAGGACGACGTCTTTGAGGCTGTCGAGAAACTTCATAAGATGCTTGAGGATAAGGACCTGATTTTCTACGGGGAATGATTGGATGCATGCTTTCTAGCAGGTTCCTACTCATAAACGCCATCTTCGCTGTTACCGCTATCGCCATAGAGTTTGTAGGAATTTCGCTGAACATGTATGTTTACTCGGATGCCCTCTTCTGTTTCTTCGATGTGCCCATAATAGTCATCGCTTCCTGGGTGATCATAGGTCACACATCTTGGATGGTGTACCGGAGATTCGGTTGGATTGCTGGACTATTGACCGGGGCAATCATCGACTTACCCCTCGAATTCTTGGCTTTTCATCTAGGCTGGTGGAGCTGGATTCCCAGTTGGACTCCTGCAATATTCTTCAACGCTCCTGTACTGAACTTCTTGGTTTATCTATGTGTGAGTTTAGGAAGTATCCTAGTCTACAAGTATGTAAAGAAGTAAACAAATTCCACATGCAGAAACTCTAAGGCAGACCCGCTAAATGGATGATTGAACTTTGAAAAAGAAGAAAACCAGGAAGAAGAAACTGAGAAAGAAACAGCAAAAGCACAAGAGGCGACTGAGAAAATCGAGAATCGAAGCGTAGACGCCAGAAGAACGTGCCCATACCTGATTCGCGCGCAGGGGCTTTGAATCTGCTTACATTGTGGTCTGTGGTTATGCGTTCGCAGGCTTCAGATATTTCAAATCTGATAACGATCTGATTTCATCTCTCGAGCTGAACGCCGAAGGTCCCTGAGTGAACTCTTTCAGCGGGTTGATTTCTTCAAGTATGTGTTTTGGCACGGAGAATTGGGCAACGACCTTGCGATTGTTAGTTATGAGAAATGTGGCATTGTCCCGTGTTTGCTTGCGGCATTCGATTGATAGGCTTCCACATGTAGATTCTTGGCTTTTCCAGGCTTCAACAAAGCTTTCAAAAAAACTGGGGGAATCAATTCCATACTTCATTGAAACCGAGGCAAGATACTGAAGAAGCCTAAATTCTGCAGGCGAGTAATGCTTCCCACGGGGTCGACCTCGCCCCCTCGATAGTCTTCTTTGCATTTAGCTCGTTCCCAGTGTCCATTGCCTAATGTTTGAGGGCTTTCTTGGCTTCATCGATCCACTTTGAAACTCTCTTCTCTGAGGTCTTAAGCTTGTCTGACAGTTCTTTTGGATCAGCATTTGCTAAGTCCCGCGCAGAGTTTACACCGCAGGACTTCAATTTCTCTGCGCTCTTAGCCCCGATTCCTTCTATACTGGTCAGCTCTGGGGAAGGCTTAGGAGGTGTAGACTTCTTCTTTTTACTCTCCTTCTTAGCCTCTTTCTTTGTGGAGGGAGCACGCGTTAGCGTGATTTCCATCGTTGAAACGTTTCTTGTTCCACCTTCTTCTTGCTGTATCTCTTCGGTTCCTATGGTGATTTTGTCTACGTTCAGGTTTCTCATGAATCTGTGTCGGACTATCTCGGCGGCATCGACGGCGGTAGTTATTGCTTGGCCTCTTGCCTTCAAAGTGACTGTTTTAGTGTTGGATCTGCCGAAACTTGTTATTATCCCTAACACATAATTCATCGGGGGTTTTCTTCCCACGTAGATGACGCTTGGGTCCCTAGACCGACTATTCATTCTCAACATCCTCATTGTCAGCTTAGTAGACTGAATAAGTAGACCTTACTTTTAAACACTCCTAGAGGAGAATGATGTGTTAACGGAGATTACTTCACCCGTTATCTACTTCAAGTGCGCGCGCGTCGAGGTAAGACGTGGTTCTAGAATCTATTCTGATTCTGCTGCAAGTGTCTGGCAATATTCGAGAGAGACAGCGGAAAATAGCGGATTCTGTCCCCCAGAGCTATCATGAAGCTGTCAACTGCACTCACGTCGAAGAACTCAAATCGTGTCAGCCACCGCACAAATCTGGAATAAGATGTGTAGCTTCTATGGTAGGTTATGAAGACGCCATTGTATCCGATGCCTTCTCCTCTTTCAGCCATGATGACTTCGAGCGGGCCAGTCGCCGGGCTTTTCTTGGCCAATTCATAAGAGAGCTCCTGAGCTTTTTTGATTTGCTCAGCAGAAAGTCCCTTCTTCAGCTTAATGAGAGTTATAGCCATCAACTCATATCCAAGTTTGAGGAAGTCAGGGATTGCAGTATATTCTTTGATAATCCCATCTCTCTCCAATCTTGTTCGCACTCTTGTAACAGTAGGCTGAGAGACTCCGATAATCTTCGCCATTTGTCTGTCGCTCTGTCTCGAGTTCTTCATCAACTCAATGAGTACTTTCCACTCTTTCTCTTTCACAATTCTCACTTTCTTGCCAGAGCACAATGTTGTCGGTTGCCCATAAAATTATCCTCTCCGCAGCTATCATGCAGGCATCCAAAATGTCCTTTCTGGCCAGAGCGGATATGCCTCTACAATCCTGCAGAATCCCTCCTTTCTTGCATGTGCGTGCGCGCCAGATCTAGCAAGACAATTCTCGACCTGTAAATTATGAAAACTCGTATAGTGCTGCTGCATGCGCTCTTTGAATGGAAGTATGCAACGTGGACCTAAGCTCTTCTTCTCATATATAGCATCGATACGACTGCTACTGTTGCTACAAGAATCGACGCCATTACCAGCCAGAAAAGAGTTGTCGACCATATGGCGGGCGGGAAACTCTCTAGAATGATGTTTCTGGAAGTAGAGTCTTCGATCAAGACCTGTTCGCTGGCGTGGGCTCTGACTACTGTCAGCCAGTAATCAGTAGTGTAGTGTGCCGAGATTATGTATGTTCCCGCAGGTAACTTGAATAGTGCTTTGCCAGCTTGGTCAGTTGTGTCAAGCCCATATGCTACTCCTGACTGCGTTTCTGCGATGACATAAGACCCATGGACAGGCATCCCATTGTTCCCGTAGACTTGCACCGTCAGTTGATATACCCGGGCTTTTATGGTGAAGGGGCCATCAGAATCTACGTACACTGTTGTTTGGGCAACTATCACATTCTTCCAGTGAATTGTTAAGCCATAGTTTCCAGCCAAAACATGTGTTAAGTTGATTGAACCATTAGCTGACGTATAACGTGGCAGCTTCTCTGTGGTGCCATTTGTCCAAGTTGTATAGACCTGTGCATCCGGAAGAGGATCATCTGCATCATCTGTTATTATGAAGATTGGATCATAATACTTGAGGATTCCAATTGTGAAGATGTGCCTCTCTTCCTCAATGAATGGATCGGCTGACCCAAAGCCAAGATTGTGGTAGTATCCATTGGTGTCAACAACGGTGACAATCACTGTGTAGTTGCCTAGGGCAGCTGCTATTGGATATGACCAGTTCGCTTCGAAGAGATGGAGATAGTTAAGTCGCCATTGCCCATCAGACACTCTAACCATCTCTGTTTCCTCAAACACGGGATAACCCGTTGGGTTCAGGATCGTCATGTTAACCGCGTGTATGTCATATCCGCCGAAGGGATCGGTGATGTTGGCTCTGACGATTACCTTGCGCCAACTTTCACTCCAGTTATGATGGAAGAGTGTGGTCTCCGAATTGTCAACTGAGTAGGTTTTGATTGAGATTGGCCTAGCATAGTCTCTGACAGGCAGGATTACCTTGCTTGGATACAATCTGGAATCATACCAGAACCTCGTGTCTGCAGAGGACCCCGTGTTTACTTCGAACTGGACTTGCAGAGTGGTGGCAGTGTTGAAAGTGTGAGCTAGCGGAACAGAGAGATTGTAGTTGTAGACTGGAACATCCATATAATTTCCGATGCTGCTGGTCACAGTTGGATTGAGTTGCCCTGAGTCCCATAGAACTGTACCGCCGGTGGTGACCTCTCTGAAGGTAAGCGAGAAGGTTGTTGGTTTGTATGCTGATCCATTTAACCATACAAAGACCTGCCAAGTACCATTGACCTTTACGGGTCCTGCAAGATTAGGATACAGATAGAAGTCCATCACGATCTTCGGCAATCCGATGG
>CP070826.1:1021023-1066698 GCA_020344435.1 Candidatus Bathyarchaeota archaeon
TCCACCAGTCTGCTCCTGCGAGCCAAGAGAGTCCTATGAGGAGGATTATTGCGCCTATGATCAATCCTACAATCGCGCCTCCATGTGGGAGACCAAAACATTCTTCTTCGACACGCCTTCCAAATTGTTCTCCCCATTCTTCCGCACGTCTCCCGAATTCTTCGCCCCATTCCTCTGCACGCCTTTCGAACCCTTTCTCCTGTGAGATCTCCAAGTTTGTCCCACACTTAACACAGTATTTGGCATCTTCTTCGTTTCTTGTGCCACACTTTGTGCAATGAACCATAGGTCATTCCTACCATTCTCTTCTCGCGCAGAATACTGTTTCATAGGCTAGCGTATAAAAGTGATTCGATCAATCGGACGCGCATTGGTGAGCCCTCCAATCTTTCTTGCTATCGAATTCTGAATCGAGAAAACGCATAGCCACTGCCCAAGTGATTCGCCCAGATTTGTCAGCCAGAAAAACGGCAATTGCATGCGCGCGCGTATCTGACATGAGTCTTGAAAAGATTTCCTTCCATGGACTGGAAGTTGATCTCATATTTCATATTTCTATGTGCTTTTCAGATTCAAGCCTCAACCCTCTCCTTCTCAATGGTCTTTCTAAGAAGCTTCAGAAGAATGGACCCAGCATCCGCTTCGCTGACTGTCTTGGTGAAGACCGATACTAGAGCCATCTTGCTCACAGTCTTGGCAAGCCGCTCAGCGAGCACACGAGCAGTTGTGACATTTCTGTCACCAAGCAGAATTGAGGAGAGTGGTGGACCAACCAACTTATCCTCTTGAGGTATGGCAACAGCCAGCGTGCCAAGCTGGTCTTCCCCCTCGCTCAATAGAATGAGATCCGCGTTCCTTGTCTCCAGATAGACAGCCAAGAAAGACACACCATTCGCCTCCAACTCTTCTTTAACAACTCTTGCACGTGACAAATGCAACCCTCACCATTTTTGTTATAGCCTTTGTTCTTTCCCTTATTTAGTGCTTATTAATGCCTTAGTGCGTCGAACATGTATCTTCTTGCTGTGTTGAATACGTGGAGACCAAGAGACTTCATCGAAGCCGCAATCGCTCAATTAGATCAGCCGAGAAGGGAGGTCTTCTAGCATGGATGCTAGCGCCGTGATAAGTGTCTGTTTTGAACGTCAATGGGATGGACGGCCGCAAGCTATTTCGGAAGTGAACGTAATCACTGGAGCAAGAGTCTAGCTCAATAGCTATGAGCAAAACTTTTATGGCATAGCCTTCCGCTAATAGCAGAGAATGAAGTTGAGAGCATGTCCGAAGAGTTTATGAAAGTGGGAGACCTGAAGACCTACTCCAGAAGAGTAAACGTGAAGGTGAAGATTCTCAGCAAGACCGAGGCTCGTGAGGTTACATCGCGAAAAAGCGGCTCCACATTCCGTGTTGCAGACGCCCTAGTAGGTGATGAGACGGGCTGCGTCTTACTTAATCTGTGGGAAGATGACATAGAGAAGTTCGATGAAGGTGATGTCATCAGCATAAAAAACGGATATGTGAATATATTTGGTGGCTCAATGAGACTGAATATTGGAAGGTACGGGCAGGCAGGCAAGATAGAAGAGGATATGCCAGAGATAAATGCCGAAAACAACCTCTCCGAGAAGCTTTTTCCCTCTCAGAGAAGACAGGGAAATTACTGACACCCATATATTTGGCATTGACCCACGAAGATTATTCCCGACATTCTCCAGATGAGAGTGCTGCATTGAACACCAAAGAGAGAGCAGCTTGCATCCTCCATGAGCTGCAGAACACCTTCTCACTTTCGCAATCGGCGGACTCCTCCAGAATGCCGTTTAGAACCCTCATAAGAACGGTGCTCTCTCAAGCCACTGCTGATGTAACCAGCGATAGGGCGTTCCAGAATCTCTCAGAAAGGTTCCCAATTACCCCGACAGTACTTGCAAACGCAGACGCAAAAGAGATTGAAGAAGCGATAAGAGTAGCAGGCCTCTACAGGAACAAGTCAAAGGCCATAAAGAATCTCTCTCAGGTAATACTTGATCAATTCGACGGCGCTCTCGACTTCATCTACACACTACCCGTTGAAGAGGCGAGAAGGAAGCTTGTTGGGCTGCCCGGCGTGGGAGCCAAGACAGCTGATGTAGTCCTGCTCTTCTGCACCGAAAGCCCTGTGATTCCCGTAGATACCCATGTCAACCGCGTCTCAAGAAGGCTCGGACTGGCTCCCTTAGATGGAAACTACGAAGAGATTCGAGAAGCACTCCAGAATCTCTATCAGCCCAAAGAGTATCTGCTTGTTCATCTCCTGTTGATCTCACTCGGACGGAAATATTGCATGGCAAGAAGAATCCTGTGCAGGTCTTGCCCAGTAAACACTATGTGCCCATCCAGAAAGAATAGCGATTGATCAATCTCTCCACTACTGATAGCTGGATGCCGTATGAGCGGCAAAATGCCTTAATGCTCACACACGTGCTATGAGGGAGACTCTGTGAGAGCTTGACTCAGCCCGATTTCTCTGCCGTTTTTATCCAGTTTTATCTGGCCAACACGAATGGTGGAAAGTTTCTTGGTCACGGGTGTGAAAACTTTGATCGCCCGTCTTCTATAGTCGATCCCGTCTATGATGCCTATTCCCAGAAAAGCCCCTGTTTCATCGTGTAATCCCACGAGAAGACCCTCCTCCTCGCCATCGCGTATTACCCTCACCCATTTCCCAGACGCCTCTTCAATCCTTCTCATCTGTTCCTCATCAACCCAGCTGCCCCTTCTCGAAACAATAAAAATCGTAGTTGGCATTTCTTCACAATACACGGGAGCGGATCCAAGTATTTCCCTTATCCTTTCCATTCTCTCGGCTTGTGGGATGTTGCCAGTCCCCATCAGCACTCTCTCAACCCTAACCCAGTTCAATGGAGATGACTGTACCTTGGCTTTTCTCAGGTATTTCTTGTAACCTAATTCGCGCAGGATTTTTCTTTTCCCTCGGCTTCTCTTCTTAATTGCAGATGGAGAGGCTACAGCCAGAGTCTTCGTCTCCTTCAAAGTGCTGAGAATAGCGGTCAGCTCATCAGCCTCCTGCATCCCAACAACCACATCTGGGAGAACTTTCTCGGTCAACCCAACTTTGTAGCTTGCTGCTTCTTCACCAGAAACCCAACCGTCAGTGTTTATCACCAAGAGATCCAAGTCTGCGCGCTCAACGCTACTGTTCAATCTGACTAGGCCCTCTATTACCCAGTGCATTGCTTGGCTTGGGTTCATAAGCCCGACGAAATACGCCCTCTCAGCTTCGATCTCGAAGAGATCAATGATAGGTTTTGTGATGGGACTAAATCCTATTGTGCCAGGTGGTCCAATGTCAGACTGTCCTAGATCGGCGTCGATTATTGCAGGTTTCCACTTCATTCTTAATGTTCGATTCAAAAGATAAGTGCAAAAGCTGGTTTTGCCGGAGTCGACCTCCCCCATCACCATAACAGTCAAGGGCCTTTTACACACTTTTATCTCCTTTATTGCGTCTTCCCACGAAGGAGGAATGGTGCTCCCCTTCACCTCTTCAAAAGAGGCGCCCTCACCCAGTGCAATATTGAATATGGTCCTCTTCCTAACCATAAAGGGAACGCGCTTGCCCTCTCTTATCACAACTTTCCCCTCCTCAACCCGAGCTCCGAGAACCTCAACCGTACCATCAAAGTGGTCGACGGAGGCGGGTCCATCGACTAGTAGAGTTCTGCCTCTCTTGACCTCACGTCTCATCGCCACGCCTCCTCTGGAAGGTGACACCCCTTCTCTCAGCGATCTTCATGGCAGAAATGGCGTCTTTGGACTCACTCCAAAGAGGGGTAGCTCGCGTGAAATTGCTTGTCCCAACTTCACTCACTGTCTCGAGGACTATTTCCTTTGGCAAAACCGCATCCAGCAAATGCAGCAGATTCGTGGTATAAGAGGGAACCCCATCTCCTATCCTTACTACGCTAGCCACAGCGGGTGTTCTGTTTAGAATTCTCAGAGTAGCGCTCACTGTTTCTCCCAAACTTGAAAGCGCAACTGCTTCCAAAACCTTTCCGTCAGCCAAGATAGCCAATCCGAAGGTTTTGCCCGGATCTATCCCAATGATAACCCTGTCGTAACTCTGCTTTCCGTTAGCAATGCGAATAGCTTCTTCGACAACGGCTTCGGCACCCTTCTCATCTTTAAATAGAAGGACGTTGGGGTGCCTGATAAGGTCGCGCTCTTCCTCGGTTGTTATCACAGTTTTGATGTACAGAGGGATATGATCTTGGGGAGTTAGGCTCAGAAAGGCCTCTTTCCTCTCTTTGAGTTCCCTCACAAGTTCATAGTAGGCTCTCCCTGACACGGTTGCAAGTGCTATCTTCGCCTTCATTGGAATCGCTTCTTCTGTGTCTAGTAGGAGGACAAAATTATTAACTTTAGGCTTAATATCCGCTTTGAAGTGATGTACTTGCAGCACATGATTTTAACAGGCTGCCCTTCGCTTGATAGGTTGCTCGGAGGAGGGCTTCCCAGTGATGGAATATCACTAGTTTATGGAGAAGCGGAAACTGGGAAGTCCTCCCTTGCGGTTCAGTGTGCTGTCAACTGTGCCAGAACAGGACTGAAGTCTATATTCATCGACTCGGACGACACGTTCTCCCCAAGAAGGTTCACACAGATAGCCCACAAGGATTACGAAATGATTTCTCCCCTCATAGTGCTAATCAAGCCGAGCACATTTCGAGACCAAATGCAAGCTCTGGATCATTTAGAAAAGTATATGACGAAAAGAGTTGGATTATTGGTTGTCGACACAATCACATCTCTGTATCGACTCGAGCTTGGAGACGCAAAAGACACATTCGAGATAAACAGAGAATTGAATAGGCAAATTGCTCACTTGTCCGAAGTCTCCGCAAGCTGTAGGGTGGCAACTCTCATCACAAGTCAGGTTCGAAGCATCCTAACAAGAGAACAAGAGGAGGTGGAGCCAGTGGCTACCCGGGTTTTGAAGTTCTGGTCGAAGGTTGTGCTGAGTTTGAAGCCCACGGGTCAAACGCATATCATAAGGGCCAATCTAGAGAAGCATCCAACGAGGAAGAAGCACGTGAGCTGCTATCTTACTATCAATAGAACGGGCATCCGTGACTGTAAGGGCGATATCTTAACCAAAACAGGGGGATAGCGAGACGGCAGTAACCATCGTTGATGTTTTTCACGCGCTGATCTTCATATTTCCTGCCTACTGCGCAAATGGTATGCCAGTTATCTTCGGTGGTGGACGCACTATCGATGGAGGCAGAAAGTTCTTGGACGGGAAGCCTATCTTTGGTTCACACAAGACCTTCCGTGGGTTTTTTGCAGGCATGATAATCGGAACTTCAGTAGGCTTTGCTGAGCAAGTCTTGTTTGAAAACTTTCATAGCTCTCCTTTCATTTCGATTATTCCTTTTTCTCCAAGTTTTTTCCTTGGACTTGCCCTATCACTGGGGGCGTTGCTGGGTGATCTAGCAGATTCCTTCATCAAGCGGCGACTGAATATCCCCCCGGGATCCCCGCTTTTCTTGGTAGATCAGCTTGACTTTGTGGTAGGAGCCCTTCTCTTATCGCTAATAATAGGCCAGCTGCCCTCTCTACCCATTACCTTAATCGTTATTGCCATAACACCGCCGATTCATCTTCTAACGAATTTCTCAGCGTATCTCCTCGGTCTAAAGAAGGAGTGGTGGTAAGCGTCAGGCTTTGTAGCCGAGCGTGCACGAATCACAGGATCCATCTGGACAAGCTCTTTCTGCATACATGCATGCAGAAAGCTTTCTGTCGGCTAATACTCCTTCTACGCTCAACGGGCAAGCAGCAGAAATTCAATTAGGACATATGCCACAAAGACGAAAGTACAGCCAATCAATAGTAACATGAATGCCTGTCGAGGTTTATACGCGTATCTTGTGCTCTCGTACGTCATGAGTAAACCTACAACAGCTATTGCGTATATGATCATTGCAAACATGCTTTCAGCCACAAATTGCTCGTTGATCCCATAGGGATAGTAGAAGATGATCCTACCCCCAGCAGCAAAGGCCGCAACGAGAGGTTTTTCTAGGAGATCGTAGAGTCCGCCTCCTAGAAAGAAGATGGAGGCTGCGACCGCTACAATAGCTATGAGGAAAATGGAGGGCTTTGCCGTAATAATTTTCCAGTATAGCTTTTGAATGTAGTAGATTATAGAAGAGAATCTTCTCGTTAGACCAGTCATGATCATTTACCCTCTTTCCTGCTTAGATGCCTTACCACTTCTTTTGCCCAAGAGCCCGTATAGGGATTCTCTGCGACCTCATTTAAATATTCCTTCCATAAAATGTCCATAGCTCCTTTCCACTTCTCATACATCAGAACCACGTTTTCATGGGCCTTTTTATGAAGCTCGCAGTATTCATTCGCTGCGTCTCTTTCGCAGATTTTGCATTTCACCATATTTCTTCCTTTCTTCTTTTCTTGGGCAGTCTGGATTAAAGCATAGCCTCCAAGGTCTTCTGTCCTTAATCCGCACTGCTACTATTGGCCATCCACAGGCTGTACATTCGATTCTCAGCGACTTCACTGTTCCTTTTTGCGGGAGAGGGAAGGAGGTTTCGCAGGTGCCCTCGAAATAATTTGTGCAGCCGATGAATCGCTTTCCGGTTTTTCGGGAATATAGGATTATCAGTTTTCCTGTTCCACAGCTTGAGCAGTTGCCAACAATACGCTCTTCCATTCTTGCTTTCTTCACGGCTTCACTCAGCGCTTCACCCAGTGCCACCTCTCTCTTCTTCAGCGCCTCTAGCATAGGCTTCAACTGATCAACAGCATCTACAAGTGCGTCTTCTCTGCTCTCGCTACCTGTTTGCACTTGTTCCATCTTCTCCTCAAGTTCTCGAGTGAACCTCACTGATATCACCCGGGGGCAGTGCTTGCGCAGGATTTCAACTATGTCGAATCCGAGGGCGGTGACTTCGATTCTCTGGTCTCTGACGTATCTTCTCTCATAGAGGGTTTGAATGATGTCTGCTCTAGTGGCTTTTGTTCCAATGCCTTCCTCTTCCATCTTCTTCAGAAGACTACTTGGGTTGTAGCGAGGTGGGGGATTGGTGAATTTGTCCTCTCGTGTTATTTGCTTAAGCTCAATGGTCTCTCCTTCTTTTATCGTTGGGAGAAGCACTTCCTCAGTCTTTATGTATGGTTCATAGAATTTCATCCAGCCTTCCTTCAAGACCCGTCTGCCCCGTAAATAGAAGGGATGACCGCCTAACAGAATGGTCGCCTTCATACTCTGTTTGATTGCTGGGTCTCCAAAAACTGCCATGAATCGTCTCACAATCAGGTCCCAGATGTTCTTCTCCTGATCGCTCAGGGCACGCCTCGGTAGGCTACCCGTGGGATAGACGGCGGGATGCGCAGGGTCTTCCTTTTTCCCTGCCCTTGGCTTGAGTTGAGCCCTTTTGAGAAGTGTAGTTGCGAGTCTCTTGTATGCCGCCCTTTTGCTTAGAGCTTTGAGTATGGCTCTATAGTTGATCGCTGGTGGCAACTTCTGACTGCTTGTCCTCGGGTAGGAAATCGAGGCTTCAAGGTAGAGTCTTTGGGCTATGTACGAGGTTCGTCTTGGGGTATATCCGAAGAGACGATAGGCTTCTGATTGTAGTCCGCCCAAGTCGAAGGGTATCGGGGGTCTCTGCCGGTATTTCCTGACAGCAATGCTTTCTATCTTGCCAGCCCTTCCTTTGCAGTTCTGCAGAACCTTCTCAGCTTCCGCCTTTTGCCTGATCTTCTTCTTCTCATACTCAACTTCGTAGGCAGATCCCTTTATCTCAACTTCAGCGTTTATGCTCCAATAGGGCTTGGGAACAAAGGTTCTGATTGTTCGTTCTCTTTTCACCAGAAATCTGAGAGTGGGTCCTTGCACTCTCCCGGTGCTTAGTGTATTATATCGTCCACTCCATCTTCTTGCAGAGAGAGTCAACGCTCGTGACAGGTTCACGCCATATAGCCAGTCTACTTCATGCCTGGTTCTCCCAGCTTCTATCAATGTAAAGTCGAGGTGAGGGAGAGGCTCCTCGTATGCCTGTGCTAGCTCGTCTTTTGTGAGCGTGGAGAACTTCATCCTTTTCGCTACATCTTCCTTGTCTCTGCAAGCGTACTTCAATAGCCAGTAGCCGATGAGGCTTCCTTCTATGTCGTAGTCGCAGGCGGCTATGAAATCATCGGCATCTTCAGAGAGTTTTGAGATAGTCCTGACCCATGCTTTTGTGTTTTTCGCGCCTCTTTCTGCTTTGTATCTTGGTTCCCACTTGAAGTTCAAGATTGGATAGAAGTTTCTTCTACCCCAACTTCGAACCAACGTGTAGAGATGCCCAAGAGCAGGTACGACAACAAGTTTTCTATCTCGCTCAGCTAGGAAGTAGGGAACACCATTATCCTCAACCTTTTTGGGCTTCCCTTTAGAATCAAGGGCCGTAGCAATTCTTCGCGCAGCATCAGGTTTTTCGGTGATTATTAGGGCGTACTTTTCCATCCGGAATCTTCCATTTCTTCTTTCAGACGTATGCGTAAGTTATAAATAGTTTGCGACCTTTGGTCTCTGACGTTTATTGCTAGGATGTGATTTCTTGCCTCAGAAAGTTGTCTGTCGGGAGTGTGGCTTTGTTCTTTACGAGGACCTAGACTTGAAGGCTCCAGATGAAATAATGCAGCAATACGATGGCAAATGTCCATCATGTGGCAAGAAGTTAACCTTCACTCCAGAAAACATCGAGGTTAAACCTGCCGAGTAACCATTTGCTGAAATCATCATTGAAAGTCAATATTCATTCGAGGAGATTTGTTGTTGAGTCGGTCAGCAAAGAGAACACACCTCTATGAGATTCACAACAAAGAAGCAAACATGGCCTTATTCGCTGGATTCGAGATGCCAATGTGGTTTAAGGGCATCATTTCAGAGCACATGGCTGTGCGAAACACCGTCGGCATCTTCGACATCACCCACATGGGGCGAACCGTTGTTACCGGCCCAGAAGCCGAAGCCTTCCTCAATTATGTGACAACTAACGACGTTTCATCACTAGCGCCGCTTTCCGCGCACTACTCAGCGATGTGTAATAGACAAGGGGGAATAAAAGATGACTTCGTCCTGTCCAGATTAGAATCAGAGGAATTCCTCATCGTTTATAACGCAGCCAACAGAGAGAAAGACTATGAATGGTTGCTGAAGCAATCCAAGGAGTATGATGCTGAAGTTGAAGACGTTTCAGACAGCGTTTCCATGTTCGCAGTGCAGGGACCAAAGGCTGAAGATACATTACATAGAATATCCGAGGAAGACCTGAGCAGAATCAAGCGTTTCAAGTGTGGCTGGATGAAGATCGCTGGATTCAGATGCTTCATCTCGAGAACGGGATATACTGGTGAGGATGGGTTTGAGCTTCTTGTATGGAACACTTCTACCTCCAGTCCAGACAAAGCGGTGAAGGTGTGGAATACCATCTTAAAGGCTGGTCGAGAGGAGGCCATTGAGCCTTGCGGTCTCGGCGCTAGGGACACGCTGAGACTGGAGGCTGGCATGTGTCTTTATGATAATGACATCGATGAAGGAACCTCTCCGTTAGAAGCGAGACTGAGTTTCGCTGTCAAACTCGAGAAGGGCGACTTCATAGGTAGAGATGCCCTACTTAGGCAGAAAGAGGAGGGCGTAGAAAGGAAGCGTGTTGGAATCCATATGCTGAAGAGCGGGATTCCAAGGCCTGATTGTGAAGTCTGGAAGAATGGTGAGAAGATAGGGCGTGTGACCAGCGGAACCTTCTCTCCTGTACTCAAATGTGGAATAGCCATGGCATATGTTTCTACAGAGCATGTAAAGACAGGCGAAACGGTTGCGATTAAGATAAGAGATAAACTTGTAGATGGAGAGATCGTTAAGTTTCCTTTCTACGATCCTACAGAGTATGGCTACAAAAGAAAAATATGAAATGAAAAAATCCGTATTCTTAAAGAACTCTCTAATGTTCTTCGTGTCCCATTGATTCTGATGTTAATATCTTCTTCTGCGTGCGCCTCTTCTCTTTGCCCAACACTCTCGGCAGTAGACTGGTCTGCTGGGATCAGGCTCAAATGGAACTTCACATTCCTCGCCGCAATCAGAGCAGGTTGCCTTGTGCATCTCTCTGGGCTCTCTTCTGTATGACATGTAGATTGCACCTCCTCTTGTGTTGCGTAAGAACTAGCTTTCTTTAGAAACTCTAATTCTTGCGTATCCAGTCAGTTGACAAGTTGACTTATAAACTTATGCTAGCCAGTAGCGAGGATTGTAGCCGAGATTAGTTTGCTACTATTGGCTCTTTTGTGATTGTTATTCGCGGTTGTATGTATGCAGTCAGGTCATATCTCTTCAGCCAGAATTCTCGCTTCGTTTAAGGCACACATCAGATACGCGGATGCGAACTAGAATGCTAAACGAAATATCATTAAGGGAATCTAGAACTATCATGCTACGTTTAAGAATCATTTTCCATGCGTTTCATAAAAAAGATGTGTACGATGAATAGAAAAATAGAATAAAGAAGCCATTCAATATTCATGGTGGTGCTTGTGATGGAAGCATATATATTTGCCAATTGCGAGCCTCGAAGAGTTTGGCAGATCGCCGCAGCAGTCCGCAAGATTGAAGGAGTGAAGATGGCTCACGCTGTCACTGGTCAATTTGACATGGTTGCTTACGCTGAATTCGTCAACATAGATGCGCTCAGGAGGATTATAGACAGACTTGGATCCTTAGAGGGAGTTCAGCGAACCCAGACGGCAGTAGCAATACCGCCTAGACTGGAAGAACAATAACTATCACAAACGTAGAATACATAACATTTATTAGAGAGAGAGGTATCAGAGGTCTGAATTTCATCATCGAGAGAGGTGTTTTCTTGAACATTGAAAATATGATGCGCCGGGCTTTCCACTTACGGCGGCACATTGACTCGCTAGAAGATGGAGAACAGAAGCGGCAACTGATTAAGAGATACGCGAGGATTATTTGGCTAATCCAAGATCACTAGCATGCGTACAAGGAAAGCCAATACCTATTTTTTGCAGAATCAGTCGACGCCACTAGGAGATGTAGGTGATTCGTTCCTCCTCAGTCTTGCGCATCCTTTCCGCATACGTCTCTCTCTGTTTCTCAATTTCACGCATTCGCTTTATGATTCTCTTTGATTCCTCTATCTCCTCGTGCAATCTGCTCAAATCGACTTCAAGTCCTAACAGCTTCTGTGAGACTTGTAGAACGCTTTTTGCTGCCTTTGGGTCTGGCATGTAACCTCGAGTTTCGCCCAAAAGGCACAAAGCGTCTATATTTCTGAGTTTTGCCAAGCCGAGAAGCAAGCCGGCTGTACCAACAATTGGGTTTCCTGACGGACTGACTTTGGCGTTGGCCTTCAATGCTCTGTCCAGAAGTTCGGCGTTGGTAGATATCGCAATTACCTCTGGCGTCTCTCTTGGCTCCGTTCTATATCCTCCTATCGTCATAATCATCTTCACGCCATATTTCTGGGCGAAATCTATTATGGCGCCAGCTACGTCGTATTGACCTTCAATCGTTTGCGCTTGTCTGTCCCCAGATAGGAAGATCATATCTCCCGCCCCGGCCTTAACCTTCGCGAAGAGAAAATCGCCGTGGAGAAGTCTGACGCTTCCCTTCTTGTTCACTAGGACGTAATATGGAAAGTGAGGAGAGTACAGTTCTGCTAGTTTCTTAGCTTTCAACTCTTTGGCAAGGTATCGCGTGGCTATCCTTCCAACCATCCCCAGCCCTGGGAGGCCTTCCATCAAAATTGGTGTCCTCAACTCAACTTCCAATTTCTCCGCGATGTATGTTTCTTTCATCTGTAATCAGCCATCTTCATTGCACGCCTGTAGCTTGCGTATCGGTCTTCAGGTGAGAACTTCGCTGGGTGGGGTATGCGAACTTCTCCTCCACAATATGGGCAGTTTGCCTGATTCAGCGTGTACATCTTGCATTTTTGACATTTCCTGAGCAGCCAGACCATCACTTCTCCGTCCTGAAGTCTCCTTGTCCTCCGAGTTTAGTTACAGTCTGTAGAGCTGTATCTGCAGCTTTCTGGAGCAGGATTTCCGCTTCCTTGTAATTTTCGGCTAGGACTTCAATGCGGTAGCTTGGGGGTGAGACGGTGTAAACCCGAATTTTCGCTTCCTTAGGTGTCTTCATGTTTTGAGCACGCGACAGCGCGTCTCGGATGATGACAGCGCCGTTTGGTTTTGTGCACTCAAGCTCCAGGAGTCCTGTTCTCTTGACTAGGATTGCTCTAATTCTTTCCTTTGCTATGTTTTCCAGGGTGGTTGCTATGTCTTCAGGTATGCCTAATTTCGTGAGAATCGTTGCGCCTTCGTTGGCAGTCTTTTCCAGTCCCTCATAGAGTCCCCCGAACTCTTTCTCGATCGGAAATCCAGCTTTTTCGTTCATCGCTTCAGGGGATATGCCAAGTTTTTCTGAGGCTTGGTTTAGCAGACTTTCAGCTCTTCTATCTTTCTTCCAAGATCGGATTTTCTCTCTTCTCTCCACCTTTGAGACTCGTCTAAGAGAAACATCTACATGTCCCTTTCTTGAGTCAACCTGCAGAACCTTCAAAACGACTTTCTGTTTCTCACGTATGAAATCCCTGATATTCTTGACCCATGTTGAAGAGATCTCAGATATGTGAAGCAGCCCTTCCCTACCATACTCATCCAGCATAACATACGCGCCGTAGCCAGTTATCCTGTTGACAGTGGCAACGACAAGCTCGCCGGTCTCCGGCCACTCAACCCTCTCAGATGTCATCCTATCTTATCATTCCCTACTACTCAAGCATAGCCACGATTTCACCCTTCACTGTCGCTTTACCTCCAGAGGGTTCAGCCAATATTGCACTGCAAATATTACAGTGAACTGTCGTCGTAGCGTGACTGAAGACTATTTGTTCGTTTCCGCAATCGGGACACTTCACTCGAAGAAACTTGCTTCTAGGTTTTGGTATTAGCCGCTCCCATTCACTCATCTTCGCTTCTGCCTCCTACTCAAACGTCAGCTTCTTAAGGCGTATTCCCTTCTTATGGAGTGTATGACCACAGGCTTTACAGGCTAGCTTTAAAGTCTGTTTCTTTGTAGTTTTGGCAAATCTCCGTTGAAGTGGATATTTCTGCCCGCCGTATCCTTTCTTTTCTCGTTCATGGCGCCGAGCGCCCTCAGCCAAGGTGCTATCTCTACCCTTCTTGTACAGAGAGACTCTGTGCAGTTGATGAGAGCCACACCTCGGACAGTAAGTATTGAGTTCCTTAGGGGCTTTCATTGTAATCACTAGCGTGGGTGGTATAACGCAACCCACTTTATTATTTGTTTTTCTGGCTCAGATTTAAACGCTCCTTTTTCCTTCAGCTCTTGATCTAGATGAAGAGCCAAGGTTTCTACTAGAGACTGCACGATCTATGTCAGCTGTCTTCTTTTCGATGTATCCAACGAATCCGGCTATCGCTTTGCTCCCACTTCTACGGCTATTCTTTGCTTGATAAGGGCTCGTGCGTTTTCAACTGGTAGCGTCGTTATGTCTTCGGATTTGAACGGGCCATACGTTTGCATATCAGATCCGACTATAGCCGGGGTTTCATGAAGGAAACGCACGAGCGTCTTTTTTAATCTCTCCATGTTCTCCATATGTGATATATGTCCTCTAAGGGCATCTTCCAGAAACGCTTGATAAGCCTCAGTGAGGGGAAGGATTCCTTCGTGGAGACGAGCCTCTTCCGCGGTTAGGAATTCCTTTGGCACAGTTTTTCCTGCACCAGCCTTCTTCAATACCTTCCTGTAGCGCAACTGAACGAGTTCTTCAATCATCTTTCTTGCGTTTCTGTACTCTCGTTCCAGAAGTCTCCCCTTCACTGTCTTTTCATCCAACATCCGGCTTTCTTCCCTTATCCTCTTCACATAATCAGTTAGTGTTGCGTAGAAGTCATTCGTGAGCTTTTGAACCTCTGAATTCTCTCTCTCGTTCCTCCAAGCCTCGTGAAGCATTTCATACATTCTCATCTTACCACCTTTGCAGCTTTCTTACACAGGAGCAACAACGCCACAGCTGTAGGAAGTTCGGCTTTCTCTCCTTTGTAGGGGCCGTAGAACGCGTCTCCTAATCTGAACCTGGGAGCATCCGACACGATGACTTCTTCTTTACCTTCCTTGAAGACTACAGCATCAGTGAAGGGGTCGAAATCTTCGATCTCATTAGCAGGAACTTCGATTTTAATCATAGCTGTTTTTCCGTGTAGAGAGTTGCCAAGTCTTATCAAACGATGGATGTCAGTGGTGACTACAGTGTCGATTCTTGCAGACTGAATCTTTGCTCCGCGTTCAGCTATCCTTCTCCAGCTGTCTACCCCTAAGTCCTTCACAATCCCCCACCGACCGCCTTCCTTCCTACTCTCGAGTAGTTTTTCTTTATACTTGATAATCGTGTCGACCCGCTTCTTTTTCAGTCCTGCTTTTTTCAATTCTTCTGGCGTAGCTTTGAGGAGAAAATCATATGTTCCTCTTGCGATTCTTCCGCTCCATCCTGGATCATCTAGAATAGGACCTGTTAGTACAGGCGCGTCTCTTAGCCCGTGGAATCTCGTGTCCAATCCTATTCCTACGATGTAGTCAACAATCTCCTTGCGGGCCATCTGATTGAGAGTTCTAATTTCCTCGCGTTCCACTTGTACATGGTAGCCCCTATGCCCAGAGAAGCTGACTCTAATCTCTTCAGGGAAAAAGGCGAAATCCCTAATCAGTATATCCATCAGTTTTATCGTCTCCTTCTTTGCGGATTCTAGACATTTCTCGCAGGGCCAAGTTCTCTCGTCAAACTTCCGTTCTCCACACCCAGGACAATTCTGGGGAGTCAAGCCTCGACCGATAATTCTGCAATTTGCACAAATCCATCTATCATGGGTTTTCGTGCAAGGCGTAGGAATATGATCAGCGTCAATGTCAAAAATCAAATCAGCGCCCAACCAACCTTTCTTCTCCATTTCTCGCTCAGGATCTTCGTAATAGGCGCTTGAATAGAAGACATCCGAGGGACCCACCTTCTCAAGGAAGGACGTGAGACCATCAACATTTCTGAAAGCCTTGTGCCGAAGCATAATCCTCTCCTTAAGCAAGAGAAAGCCAAATTCACGCTTCTCTGTGGAGGAGGGAGAACGAATAGTAGAGGAATTCTTCCGGTAATATTCAGCGAACTTTTCTTGAATGAAAATTGATGAAGGGGAACTCATCTCTGTTTTCTCTCTGCCCAAGTAGTTCGTAATCTCAACAACTACTTAAGGCATGCTTTGACTATAAACGCTCACCTATCTTTTTTGGTTTCTTAGCAGAACACGATTTCTCAATAGTCGATGTAACTCAAGAATAACGCTGGAAGATGTGTAAGGGCTTTCAGGAATCCTATAGACAACAATAGAAGTAAGGATCGGCTAGGTTGAAGAAACAATTGTGATAATGCGATTTCTCAATAGGAGAAATCTCCAAAATGTTCCGTTTTGCTTTCTTTCCACGTCTTTATCTTGGGAATATACCATAGGGCAATAAGCCAATGATACATAAATAACAAGAACAATGGGAAAAGCAACACGCCTTTAAAACCTCTTTCTAAAACAATACGCAAAAACGTAATAATCACCTGAAATAACCAGAGCCAAAACCAGAATGGAAAATAGAATGTGTAAAATGTTCCTCCCAGCAGATATAAGAAGGTTAAGATTAACCCATAATAGAACAGAAACACACCAAAATGGCTCACTAGAAGATGCCAAATCCGGGGCTCCGTCCAGCTTCTAGCTAGGTGCTTTCTGAGAATCTGAAAATTGCCTCTTAGCCATCTTGCCCTTTGTTTGAAGAAGGAAGTCCACGTGACAGGTCTTTCGTCATAAACTCTGACATTGGATGCGAAACCTATCCGAAAGCCTTTCCTGAGCAATCTTAGGGTTAAGTCATAGTCTTCAACAAGATTTTTCTCGTCCCAATAGCCAGTTTCTTCTAGAGCGAAACGTTTTACTGCTTGTCCAGTGCCACCAAGCAAAGCGAAGAGTCCGAATCTGCTCAGAGAGTTTTCTACGAGATCAGTGAAAGCCAGCCATTCCAAATCCACTAGTCCTGAAAGAAGATTGCTATTGCTGTTTGAACTTACAATACGCGCTTGGACTGCGTCATATTTCTGGAAATAAGGAACAAGATTCTCCAGGAACCTCTTGTCAATCCTTGCATCAGCGTCAAAGATGACCACGATTTCACCTTCTGTGTGTCGGATCCCATGGTTTAGTGCTACTGGTTTGCCGTAGTCTCCCCTGAATTCTAGCACTCTTACTCTCTTGTCAGCAGTGGCTTTTGCAACTTCATATGTTCTGTCTGAACAATTATGGGCAACAACAACTGCTTCCCAAGCAGCATACGTTTGCTTTGACAAATCACTCAAAAGATTGCTGATGACTTTCTCTTCGTCTCGAGCGGGAATAAGAATTGAAACCATTGGTGCATGCGGGTTGAACATCTTAAACTTCTCTGGTTTCCTGAAAGAAAACAGAAATCCGGTCAAAATGTAAAAGATCCACCCTAGACTTATGTATAATCCAATATAGGCAGGCAAATAACTCAGAATCGTTAGATCTAAACGTATGAATGATAAGATAAGCACAAGGGGTTTTGCTTCTCCAAATGTCAGATAGAATATGAGAAAACTGACTAGAAACCAGGTGAGACCAAACAAATAATCTTTAACAGTTCTCACGCCGAGTCTCGCGATTATGTTCTTGCCTCTGTCCTTGCGGCGAGTCGCATAAATTCGCTTCGATTTCACATAGCTCGCTCCATCTAGAATTCTCGCTGTAAAGGCTGTTTAGAACCTTAGTTTTAAAAGACTTTCCTCAAACCACGACCGAGAGGTTCTAATGATTAGAAAAGCTAAGAGCTCTTGTGGAGGATGGGGATGCATATTCGATTAACCAGAGTCTAAGCGAAAATAGAGTCATTTTGCTTGTCTCTTGAATTACCATGTACAGCTTTCCAGGCTCTGGCTCTCCTCCATAGGATTCGCCCTCCAGTTATTTTTAGTGGGTAGGACAGAATCCACGCGACAGAATACAACCAGCCATAGTAATTATGAAAGGCCCAAACATCACCACCACTCATTGAAATCACGAATATAGCAACGACTCTGAAGATGTTGATAACATAGGTAATGGCAGCACCAACTACGAAATAGACTATTCTATGCCTCCATGGAAAGGAAGTCCGCTTCATGAATAGTAGAATCGTAACCGTGTAGATTACAAGGCTTTCGACGCCCGCGCATGGCCAAGCTATTCCAAAACTGGCAAATTCTGATGGTTTTTCTGAGTTCCAGACGCTCAAATGAGGCATAGAGCCATATTCGGGGTGTTCTGTAGAATATAGATGCGTTTGGTATCCCATAAGATTCAGAACATTTGCTGCAAGCGTAGCAGTTGCAGGAACAAGAATTTGAAAAGGCGTGAACCATCCATATGGATACAGATCATCTATTGTAAATATCACTCCGATGGCTACCAAGAAGAATAGAGGAATCGAGAAATCTACAAATCTATTTTTACCATGGGTCAGCAGAATTATTGAGGCAAAGAGAAAGGCGAAAATGAGGTATTCTGTTGCAAGGGGCAATAGGTGTGCTAATGGAACGTTGTTTTGCATGGCGGCTTCCATGATTGTTATGTTCAGTCCGCAATAGTTGGCGGCAAATACGTATACCGTGGGAAGTAGAAGAGAGATAATTAAGGAGATGGTTCTTACTGGTTTCAGTGTACCCGTCTGTGCTTTTCGAGTTCTTTCCCAGGTCAGTATTGCTTCTAGCGTAACAAGCCATAAGAAGAAGAGCTGAAGTGTTCTGCCTTGGTACGTTGTTTGGAAGGATTCAGGATGTAAAAAATGTAGTACGAGAATTGGTGGAACGAATGAGAGGATGGGTAGAAGCGCTTCTAGGATGCTGATGTTTTCCTTAATTTTCTGTGCAATGTCTAGCATCGAGATTTTCTCGTTAGTGTGCGCGCGCGTCCGCGTGGATCGTGTAAACTTGCTGAGTTTCTGGGGAAGTCTGTGAAGTGGAGGGTGAAGGCGTATACTTGGGTGCCTTTTTTGGTGCGTTGAATCTTCCAGTTGAAGTTTCCTGCTATTACCAATGATATTTCCTTCTGTCTTCATTCCTAAGTAGTTCATACGCGCGTTCTGCTTCAGCCAGGGCATATCTTCGTTTTAGGTAGGAATCAATTGTTGCAGCGGTCATCACGATGGCTATTGGAAAGGAGGATACTTCGATTTCGTCTTTTTCGTGCCGCTGGGTTATTGATCCGAAGAGTATGGCTTCTTCTATTCTTTCTTGGGCTTTTTCTAGGATATCTTGGTATTCTGTGTTTGTTAGATCTTTGAGGTTAATTTCCAGTCCTTGGATGTAGTTTGCAGCTTGGGAAGTAAAGGGATATCTAGCAAGGTTGTAGGGTGTGAGGACTGGGTTTGCCTCCGTCTTCATTCTACTTCTATACGGGGGGCTAGGTAGTAAGTGAGTTTTCCTTCTTTGGGTTGTTGGAAGTCTATTCTTATAGGCATATCTGTTGCAAATTCTATCGTTGCGAGTTCAGAGGTGGCTGAGGCTGCTTTGACTATTTCTGTGAGATAAGATAGGCTGAAGGTTGCTTTGGATGGCTCTTGGGATTGGAGGTCTAGTAAAGCGTCGCTTCCCTTCTTGAGTTCGATGGTTGCTCCCATGAGGTCTCCTGTGGCGTTCAGAGTTAGTTTTTCTTTGTCTGCCTGTATGCGGACATGGTCGCTTACAAGGTTGGCGTCTTCTATTGCTTGGTGAAGCCCGTGGGTTGTTGTTTTCGCCTTTGTTTTGAAGGTTACTTTTGGCGTTGGGACTTCTTCTTCCATGGCTTCTAGGGTGGGCATGTTAAAGGTGCGAGTGTAGTTGCCTCTAATCGTCAATTTTAGTCTGTTCGTCTTCTCATCCAATACGAGTTCGATGGTCTCATCTTTTCCTGTTCTTCTAAGGAGCTTGAGGAGCTCGGAGATGTTAATGCAGAGTTTTACGGGTTGTGTGCATTTGTATTCGTCGAAGACAGTTTTCGGCCATTGGAAATCTATCATGGCTACGCGGCTGGGGTCCATCGCCCTGAGGGTTATGGCTTCTGGCGTTATGCTGAAAGTTGCTTCGTCTATGAGTATAGAGATGGCTGTGAAGGTGTCTTTGAGGGATTTTGCATCTGCCATCTTGAGTTTGAACATGGGTTAAGCCTCTTTGTGGCTGGTATTGTGTTATGTTTCTGTGATTTTAATCTTGCTGATGTCTGCATGGATGCATTTTTCTATCTTTTTCCATATAGTATATGCGAGCGAAGCGGGTCTGTGACAGTGCTGAGAAAGAATCCGAGCGTTGTTTATTGGCTTGGTGATAAGCTGTACCTAAACATAACCAACCGGTGCTCTAATGATTGTTATTTCTGTCTAAGACGATTCAAAGATGGTGTTAGGGGTTTCAACCTGAAGCTGCGGGGGGAACCTTCTTCCAAGGAGGTGGTTGCGGAGTTGCAGAAGGGTATTAGGAGAAAGCTTTGGAAGGAGGTTGTTTTCTGTGGATTCGGAGAGCCCTTGATGAGGCTAGATTGTATTCTGGAGGTCACGAGTTGGGTGAAGAGGTTTCATGAGAAGGTTGTTAGAGTGGATACTAATGGGCATGGGTTCCTGCTGAATGCGGGGAGGGATGTGGTAAGGGAGTTGAGGGAGGCCCATGTGGATAGAGTGAGTGTTAGCTTGAACGCCCAGGATGAGGAGACCTACAATAGAGTGTGCAGACCAAAGTTTCAAGGGGCTTTTGAGAAGATTTTTGAATTTGTAGAGAAGGCTAAGGAGGTGGGTTTGGAGATTGAGATTACTGTCGTAAGGATTCCGGAGGTGGATGTGCGAGAAGTGAGGGAGATAGCGAAGAGGAGGGAGGTTGAGTTTAGAGTGAGAGAGTATATACCTTGCATCTGGTAGGATTCAGAGTTTCTATGTTCTTATCAGGGTCCGTATCAATTGAACTCCTTGCACACCGGTGTTGTGTGGAAGACCTTGAATGATAGTTAAGCAAATCTCGTATGCATATACCCCGACTTCTGTGTCATACCAAGCGACCGGAATGACGACGGACCGCGCGCGTCGGGATCGGTACAGCTGCAAGCGTGCAGGCGCTAGATACGCCCGTGGGAAAGATCCTGTAGAAATTTGTGAACTCATCTTCTGCTTTTTTTGAAATGCTTGAACTTAACTCCCAGGGAGGGGATCTTCTTGTGTCGCTCGTAGCGTTTCTTGATGAATTGAAGGATTGTCTCCTTGAGCTCAGGGTTCTCCATTGTATCCGCGCCAATATAATGTTGATCCGCACACAAACATTCAATGACGTTCTGCGACGATCTCTCACGATCTCTCCACGATTTCCCACCGATTCAACATTCAAAACGACGATTTCGCACGATTTCCACGATTTCGACGATCTTCACCTGCCAAGAGCGTAGGGACGAGAATCCTGTGTTGTCGGTGTGGATCGCGAAAATGATGTTGAAATGCCGGTCTTCCCCCTCTACCTCCTAGACGGGCTTCAGCAGTGCCAGTCTCGGCCTACGGAAACCAGATCGTGACTGCGCGAAATATGCTCGCAAATTGAAAAGGGTGGAAATATCGACTCTTTTCGCTGGATTCCGACCGTATGATGCTAAAGCGCAATCCTTTTAGTTGCAATCTGACGATTATAGTCGAGATGACATTGTCAGAATTTTCCTTTGAGCCTCTTCGAAAAAGAGACAGAGATGCTTGTGCAGAGATGATAATATCGACTTTGGGGAATGAGGCAAAACCATATGCAGACAAGAACACCGTGAAGAAGGCCCTTTATGGTGATAAGAAAGTGACACTGGTGGCGAGAAGGAAAGAGAGGATCTCGGGGTTGATAAACGGTACCCTCCTAGGCTTCCCAAGAATCATGTTTCTCACAGTTGCGGACGAGCAAAGCGCACGTGAAGGCTTAGGCGGTATGCTGATCGATCAATTTGTGAAGGAAATCAAGAAGATTTCACCTCATGCAAAACTCATTTTACATAATGAATTTGCAGACAACTTCAACGCTATCGGATTGTATTCAGTCAAAGGTTTCAAGGTTACTGGATTCATAAAAGACCCCATCACAAACAGAGATGTGGTCTTCTTGGAAAAGTCTGTGTAGCCCCGCTATGCGTCATGGAGTCTCTGCTTTTCTCGACGATAGTTGTTTGCTGAGAAACGCTCCGACAAATCCCCCCAACACGAAAATCACGAGGATTATCAGGTGATCCAGCAGATTTAGCAGTCTTTGTCCAGTGATCACTTCAATCACACCCATGAAGACATAGATATGAAAGACAAATGAGCCTAGTCCCGCCTTCAACCCCACTCTCTCATGATTCTGGGACGCCTTACGAGCGACTAAGTATCCTGCAACAATGGCTCCAAAAACGTATGTCAGGAATAAGAGCTGCACAGGAGGGAGCGCAATAGCTAATGTTAACCACGCCAGTGAATTCGCGAGCACCGCCCCCGCTATGTAGTCTTTGAGTGTAGATGTTTTTCTGGTTTCCATGACTGACTTCCTCAATTCGATACATTATTATTTGTTTTGTCATTTTAAATCTTGACAGAGAAATTCAACAATAGGTTGACAAGGGTTGACCCCACCTAGAACACCATCGAAATCAAAGATGAAGCCAGAAGAAATAAAGGTGATTCTAGCCACTGATTGCGGAAGCACCACCAGCAAAGCCCGTTTCTTCAAGAAACTAGGAAATGAATATCGCTTTGTTGCGAGTGGAGAAGCCCCCACAACCGTCGAGGCTCCCTTCGAAGACGTAACGCTAGGCGTACGCAACGAGATACTAGAAGTAGAGGAACTTACTGGACACAAGATTCTAGCTCCGCACGGAATTATGACACCTTCCAAGGGCGAAAAGGAAGGCGTGGACTTGTATGTTACCACAAGCAGTGCTGGTGGAGGGCTCCAGATGATGGTTGCAGGAGTGGTAAAGACAATGACTGCTGAAAGTGCGGAACGAGCAGCCTTAGGCGCAGGAGCCATAGTTATGGATGTTATGGCCGTGGACGATGGTCGGCGACCTTATCAAAAGATCGGAAGGATACGGTATCTCAGACCTGACATGATTTTGATGGCGGGTGGGACAGATGGCGGAAACGTGACTCACGTCGTTGAGACCGCCGAGCTGATTGATGCCGCGAAGCCAAGGCCACGGCTGGGCATAGATTTTGAGCTACCTATCGTCTTTGCCGGAAACAAGGAAGCTCGTGTCCCCATAGAGAAGATTCTGGATAAGGCATATGCTTTGAAGATTGTGGACAACCTACGACCGGTCCTTGAGTTCGAGAACACCGGTCCAGCCAGAAACGTGATTCACGAATTATTCATGGAACACGTGATGTCCCATGCGCCTGGATATGACAAATTGATGAAGTGGACACCAATCCCGATAATGCCGACTCCTGCTGGCGAAGGAAGAATGTTTCAGGCAATCGCCAAAACCTACAGCGCAAACGTCATTGGCGTCGGCTTAGGCGGAGCGACTACTAATGTATATTCAATGTATGAAGACAAGTTTGTAAGAACCGTGAGTGCCAACTTGGGCATGAGCTATAGTATATGCAATGTTCTGAAGGAAGCTGGAACAAAGAATATAGTGCGTTGGGTACCATTTGAATGCTTGGAGGAAGATCTCCGTAATCGCCTGTACAACAAGATGATTCGCCCTACAACGATCCCGCAGACTGTAGAAGACTTAGTAGTTGAACATGCCGTGGCAAGAGAAGCATTACGCTTGGGCTTTGAACATCACAAGCTACTTGCTAGACCGCTGCGCGGCGTGCAAAGAAGGCGCACTATAGCAGATATTTTTGAACAGGAAGCCTTTGAAGAGACCTATATTGACATGTTGTATATCGATTGGGTGGCTGGTACAGGTGGTCTTCTATCTCACGCTCCGAGGCGGGCGCAGTCGGCTCTGATGCTGATTGATGGTTTCCAACCTGAGGGCGTGACTAGCTTGGCGCAGGACAGCGTCTTCATGATGCCTCATCTCGGGGTTCTATCCACTGTACATCCAAAGGCCTCCATGGAGATATTCGAAAAGGACTGCCTTGTTAGGATCGGAGTCTGCATCGCCCCACGAGGAGTGGGAAAGGAAGGAGAAGTTATGGAAGTTGCAATCCGCATGCCTGACAATTCATGTTTGGAGGAACAAGTAAGCTTTGGATCGATAAAGAAGATTCCTCTCAAGGAAGGAGAGAAGGCTGAAGTAGAGATACTCCCGTTTCGTGGAGGCGATGTCGGGCAAGGTTCAGGAAAGGCAAGAAAAGTTGTCATCGAGGGTGGAGTCGTTGGAATAATCTTGGATGCGCGAGGGAGACCTCTGGTTCTGCCTGATGAGGATAATGAAAGGAAGCAGAAGCTGATTGAATGGTTCAAAGCCCTTGATGCATATCCCGAGAGATTGTATGAAATGTGCGGCAGGTAATCACATTTGTCATCACAAGCCTACACGCCTGGATTAAAGAGAAAAGCTGCAACGATAGTGCGGAAGACAAGAATGCTGCCGATTCAAGGAGATGTCTTGGTTAAGAAAGGGGACGTGGTCGAAGCCGACACGATAGTTGCGAGGACTTTCATTCTAGGTGATGTTCAGGTAGTGAATGTTGCTGGACTGCTAGGAATAGATTTGTGGGAAACATCACAGTACATGCTCAGGAAGGAAGGAGAAGAAGTCGAGAAAGAGGAGCCTATGGCGATGATTAAGAGTTTTTTTGGGCTCTTCAAAAGGTACGCATTTGCTCCAGTTTCAGGAACTGTCGAGCGCATATCCGACATCACGGGACAAGTAATTATTCGAGAATCGCGAGTTCCGCTGGAGGTTGACGCATACATCCAAGGCAAAGCAGTCGAAACATTGCCAAATGAGGGAGCAATCATCGAAACCCCTGCTGCTTTCATACAGGGAATCTTCGGTGTAGGCGGCGAGAAGAAGGGAAGATTGATGATTCGCACTGGTAGCCCGAGCGAAGCCCTGACCGCTAGAGAGATTGAATCTGAATGTAATGGAAGAATCTTGGTTGGAGGGGCGCTGGTTACGAATGATGCTATACAAAAAGCAATCAAAGTAGGCGCCAAGGGAATCGTGGTTGGAGGAATAGACGATGATGACCTCACCAGCTTCCTAGGCTACAAGATTGGAGTTGCGATCACTGGACAAGAGGACATTCCGTTAACCCTTATCATAACTGAGGGATTCGGTGAAATGGCGATGTCAGAAAAGACCTTTTCCCTGCTGAAGGAATTCGACGGGAGACATGCCTCGATCAACGGCGCAACCCAGATACGGGCTGGGGTTATGCGACCTGAGATCGTTATTCCAAGACCTGAACTCGCGAAAAAGAAACGCGGTGATCTTGAAGACAAAGGGGAATTCCTTGAGAAAGGACTATTGCCCGGCACGCCAATAAGGATCATCAGAGAACCATACTTCGGAGCGCTAGGTGTCGTCTCCAAACTCCCTGTACCTCTGAAGACGGTAGAGTCCGAGTCGGATGTGCGAGTTCTTGAAGCCGAACTCGACGATGGAAGACGAGTCATCGTACCCCGAGCCAATGTAGAAATGATAGAAGAATGAAGCAGATTCGACAATGGGGCAGATTCTTGCTGTTTCATAAAAGACCGAAGAATGTTGCTAGTCTGTTAAGAGAATCATTATCCAAGGAAATGCTTGATGAACCTCTCCTACTCGATCATGTGAAAATCGAAGACTATCTGATGGTGGCTCTAGAGATTCGCCCCTGTTCTCTTCTCACGATCCCGGCTGAATTTCACAACGGGACTGAGTTGGGAAGAAGGATAGATGAGCTCTGCGCAGAAGACTTGCAAGCGGTTCTGAGAGCAACGACCGACAAGAAAGGAGCTCTAATCCGCAGGTTGAAGAAGAAGATCCGAGAAGCTCTCAAGAGAGTTGTCTTTACATCAGCCACATATGAGGCGCATATGAACTGGTCGAGAAAACTTGATCTCCGAACATTTGATGTTGAAGTGAGACCAAGCATTCATGAGTTATACCTGTTCAAAGACTCGAAGATCAAGAGCGAATTAAGAAGTCTTATGAGGATCAGAACAGCAACAAGAGAGAGAGTTCGGCTCAGGATGGATGCTTCCAAGAGAAGGACTCGTTTGGCTTTTGCCGAGGAATCATCCCCAGAATATCTAGTTTCTGTTGGCAAGTTGCTTGGGTATCCTTCTTGCTGTGTTGAACGGTATGTTCATGAACGGTTGAATGAAGGTGCAAGCGTTGAGGCTCGAGCCAGTGGGCAAGTCGAACAGTCGAGAAAGGATGGGGAAGAACCTGATGTTTATGCTTATTTTGTCCGAAACTTCTTTCCGTGCAGGCCAACATGCGAGAATGCCAGTGAGATTGGGAGAAAGACCTTTGATCTTTTAAGTAGTCTAGATCCGAAACTTGGAGGCCTCTACGGCAGATGTATGACGAATAATGTTGAAATGGTTGAAGAATGTCCTGGACTCACTAAACGGTACAGAGCGAAATTGACAAAAAAAGCGCAAAGACTTACTAGAACTCAGAGTGATGACCAAAACAATTTTAAACGATACGCGTCAATAAATTGGGATTGCTGAGCGTGCTGAAACTTCAGTATAGCCAAGTGGTGGATAAATGTATCATTACGCCACTGAACTATCATCGGAGAGGGCAGAGTACCTAATTGAGAAACTAGCGAAGTGGATAGTGAATCACCGTCTTGAAACTCCAGCGATCATGTTCTTGGAATCAATGAAGCCTCTATCCTTCATCGGCAGTCAGATGTGGCTAATGTACGGTGTACCTATGCTTGGAATAGTAATGGATGAACATCAGACCTCGGAGTTTGGACTGCTCTTCGAGAACAGAGGAAACGTTGAAGCTCTGATCCAAAAGATAGAAAAGCTGGCACGCGAAGCAGATGAGAAAAGAAAGAAAGAAAAAGAGGAAAAGGAAAAATGAATTTCATCAACGAGGGCTTAGTTGCTTCATTCGCAATGTTGGTCATCGTCTTAGCTGAGATTCTCATAGCACTCTTCATAGCAAGGGGCGGTACACACGTTCCCAAAATCCGCAAAATAGCTGGTCTGGAAGCCATCGAAGAAGCTGTTGGGCGCGCCACTGAAATGGGGCGACCAATCACGTATACTACAGGGCTTGGCGGCATCAGAGACCAATATTACTATCAGACAGTTGCTGGACTGAACATCTTAGGCCATACCGCAGAGCTGGCAGCGAAGTACGGTGCAAAACTTCTCTACTTCCCATATGACCCAACCATAATGCCGATGGCACACGAGGTTATGGAGCAAGGCTACATCCGCGCTGGCAAACAGGAAGCATTCAATCCAGAAAACATCATATATCTTGGAGGCGACCAGTTTCCATGGGCTTTCGGGGTTCTAGGCACAACATACAGAGAACAGAGCGCTGCAAACATCCACATGGGACCATTCTGGGCGGAATCGCTGATACTAGCCGAAGCAGGGTTTTACACGGGTGCAATCCAAGTTATGGGCACAGCAAACTATCACCAAATCCACTTCTTCGTGGTTGCTTCTGACTATGCTTTGATCGGTGAAGAATTGATGGCGGCCGGTGCCTACTTGTCCAAGGACCCGACTCAAATCGGTTCATTGTGGGGCGCGGACTTCTCCAAGCTCACTGCGATAGCGATAATGCTTATCGGTGTGATCCTGACCGCTGCTAACGTCACTGCGCTGAACGACTTCCTAGCGTTATAGGAGGAATGACACATGAGTTTAGTTGTTAAGAGGTACATTCCCCTTGCAATCACCTTCATAATGGGCTTCATCATGGTGATAGCCACCTACTTCCTAGCCCCAGGGACTCCCGCCAGGGACGCCACGGCCTTGCTAACAGCAACAGTGGACGTTCTGGTGGTAACTGCAGGTGCAATTGGCCTCGTCGCGCTACTCAGGCATCATTTAATGAACATCAACAAGAGAGGGCGATTCTGGCAATACAGCACGATCACAATCATCGCGGTCATCATATACTTGATTATTGGACTCTATGGAGTCGCAACGCATGAGCAAAGATACATGTACGCAAGTGAACTCTTCAGCTGGGTCTACAGCAACATATACGTCCACATGGACATGACGATATTCTCGTTGCTAGCGTTCTTCATCGCATCAGCTGCCTACAGAGCCTTCAGACTAAGAAGCTTGGAAGCATCCGTCCTGCTGATCGTCGGCTCACTAATGCTTCTGGGCAGAGCACCCATTGGAGGAGTAATTTGGGAGGGCTTCCCAGCAATCGCTGAGTGGCTTCTAACAGTTCCCAACGCGGCAGGAAACCGAGCAATAACCATCGGCATCGCAATCGGAGCTATTTCACTGGCGATAAGACAATTGCTAGGCGTTGAGAGAGGATATCTAGGTCCTGAACGTTAAGGAGAATTGACAGAAATGCCTACAGAAGAAAAAACTCCATTCGATCGACGCTACATTTACATTGTGCTGTTCGTTTTGATCAGCATTCCACTATTGTATCCTCTCAATTTGCCAATACCGATAAGTCCCATGAGTCAGGATGTATGGGATGCAACCGTAGCACTATCCCCTGGAGATATAGTAGTTCATTCATTTGACTTCGGTCCATCAACTCTTCCAGAGAATGAACCCCAATGCTCGTCTCACCTCTTCCATTGCAGAGAACTCGGACTAAGAGTCGTTGCTGTGGCCTTCTGGGCTGCGGGTGGCCCACTCGCCCATGACATAATATCAGAGATCTATGGCGAAGGCTATGAGAATACCGCAGCGTATGGTACAGAAATAGTATACATTGGTTACATTCCAGGAGCTGAAGTTGGCATGCAAACATTTGGGGACAGCACCTGGGACGCGAAGGGCACCGACCATTACGGCACATCACTACCAGACTTGGCGCTGATGCAAGAGGTAAGAAGCGTAGCAGATGTCACTCTTTGGGCAGAATGGACATCGGGAACTCCAGGTGAACAACAGGTGATACAGTTCATACAAGGTCGCCATCAAGGGGAAAATACAGATTGGCCGTTGGTAAGGGGGGAGCATCTCCTGCCAATTGTTGCAGGTTCGACAGCAGTCAGCGTACCTGGGATGATGCCCTTCTACTCTGCTGGTCAACTCGTCGGAATACTGAACGGACTAGCTGGCGCGGGCGAATACGAGAAGTTGGTTAACGATGTTTATCCCCAGTATCCCTATGAACAAGGACCAGGACTAGATGCCCAATCAGTAGCCCATATACTTGTCATACTCTTTGTTGTCATTGGAAACATCACTTGGGCAATCAGCAAATCTGGAGGAGGCAAGAGCTCGTGATTCCACCTAACATAGGTCAACTACCGCCTGAATTAGACCTCTTCGCAGCAATCTTCGGAGTCTTCGCAACTATATTCATATACAGCTTCCTATGGAAAGAAAACCCGCTATCTCGTGCAGTGGAACACCTATTCGTCGGCTTGGCTGCCGTCTTCACTTTGGCATTCATGTATGACGCTGCTCTATCTCAAGCAGTCTGGGGAACCAACAGACTCGCAGAAGGCAACTTCATATGGATTATTCCAATACTGCTCAGCCTGATGTATTTCTTCTTCTTCTCGAAGAAATACTTCTTCCTGTACCGATATCCAGTGTCAATAGTCGCTGGCGTCATGGCAGGCATGATGATATGCGGCATGATCCAAAGCAACTTCCTAGCTCAGATACAGGCCACTGTTGAACTGCCACTCGTCGGAGCTGGCGTGTGGGAAGGATGGCCTCCAGCAGGCCTCAACAGCATCATAATGATCATCGGCATCATAACAGCATTGACTTTCTTCTTCTTCACTTGGGAGCACACAGGCGCTTTGGGCATTAGCACAAGGATAGGACGATACTTCCTTATGGCCACCTTCGGATCCGCCTACGGTGGCACAGTAATGGCTAGAATGTCACTGTTCATCGGAAGACTGAGATTTCTCTATGAAACAAGCTATCAAGACTGGTTCTGGGCTTGGTATCTCGTGCCAATAGCCGCAATCATTGTGATTCTCGTAGCCCTCTGGGATAGATCCAAAGGATAACCCTTCCTCCCCCTTTTTTATTTCCATTCTTCCCTAATATCACGAGGTACTAGGTTGCTTTCGCTCTTCTCTCTTCTTCCCTCTCTTGATGAGCCCTATGAGGTAGAAGATGGCAAACGCAAACCACGTGAAGACGAACCCATAAGCTACGCCGATTATGCTGCTTAAGAGAACCTCGGTCAAAGATCGATGATGCTCAATTGCGCTGACAGCAAGATTGTATAGTCCATACCCAACGGAGCCCCCGATAACACATGAGTACGGTTTTCTAGAGATAGCCCAGACGATATTTGTCATGACAAAATTCAGAAGGCCAAGAATTACAAAAACCCTGATATCCCCAACAACCTCCTCAAATATGCTCCAAAGGAGAACCCCAACAGCGACTGCGGCAATTTGAACCCAGAAGTCGCGTTGTCTATATATTCTCAACCAGCTGAGCACGTCTATCAAAAAGCCGAGGAGTCCTCGCACACCCTTATCTGACGCAGCACCTCTCTCCGCTTTCATCTTCACATCAGCTCACGAGACATCATCTTTGGTTGGTTGTTTAAGAATAAGCTTTCCCAACCCACTTGATAAGACACACATCAGATTTGACAGCACCATACCTCAGACTATTCAGTACATACTATAGAAGACAAGCAATCGTTAAATAACACCCCCAGACAAATCTGTGCGGGGTGAAGGAACTGATTTTCATAGCAATTTGTGATGTTGAACCAGCTCATGATGAGGCTATCTACAGTCAGATAGAAAAGCTGGGAAGCAGCGAAGGCGTTACACCCTTGGTCGTTGGTAGGCTCTTCGAGGGGGCAGATGTGATGCTTCTATTGCACTCGCCTGATATGGAGTCTGTGGATGATTACCTGATTAAGAACGTGCGAAGCAGTAAAAGCGTACAGGAGCTTGTTGTTGTGCCGGTCTACGAGTTTAGTCTTCTCTCTTCCTTCGACTTCATGGTTGAACCAGAGCAGGAAGACACGGAGACGACCCCAATCGATCATGAAGAGCTCCTCTTCTTCATGGCAAAGATCGACATTGAACCCACCAAAGACCGTGCTGTACACAAGAGCATCTCATCGATTGCCCCAACAGATGAGACTATACCGCTAATGACCGGACATACATTCCATACCAAGGATTTTGACTCGGTCCTCTTCTTCTTATCAAGGAGCCTGGAGGGCGCTTGGGAATTCGTCAAGGCGTTGCGTTTGATTCCTGGAGTATGGGATACTGAAGTGAACCTCATCGCGCATTTCGAAGGCCTGGTGCCTCTGAAGCAGTTCAAGAAATTGGTCTCCACTAAGCCTACCCAGAGCAGTCGTGGCGGATTGGGAGCGAAGAAACTTGCAGAGTAGCGAGAAGAAGTCGACAGGCATAAAGCGACTAGAGATGCGAATTGGAAGACTTTGGGGCTTTCGCCGAGAGAAGGAAGGGATAGTCGCGAAGCTTCCACCTGAAAAAACCGTTGGCAGGCTTATCCACCTCTTCATCGCATCAGTGAACACAATCGGCTCGTTCTTGAGAGAGAAAATGGGTGAAACCGGCGTGAGGAGCGTGTTCGAATACCAAGGCGAGAAGTTCGGTGAGGGCTTGGAAAAATGGCCTTGGAGAGCAGACGAAATCGCAAAGAACATGATTCGCCTGAACTTTCAACCCTTCGGCATCGAAGCACACTACAGTGGTGACAAAAACAAAGCGACAATAGTTGTCGAAAAGTGTCCGCTACCCGACAACTTCGGTCACTCAGTGGAGTATCTCAGAGAGTTCACGGCTGAACCACATGGAGCCGTGTTCAAGGGAGAAGCCAAGTTGCGACGTCTGGAGGAGAGTATGAGTACGTCGTGGGATTGGCTTCCCAAGAAACCAGAGGTCTGTGCAACATGCAGAATAGTCATGCCTAAGTTGGGAGAGAAACTGGGCTTCAGCTGGAAACACAGCATGACTAGCGACGCACCCCCTAAGTGTGTTTTCGAAATTCAGATTGCAAAGGGCAAAAGACAAGTGTAATGTCCAATTAGTGGAAACCAATCAAAGCCGGATTCTCATGCAGACGCGTACCTAAGCATTCTTCACACGTACACTCCGGCTGGGAAGAAAATGAAGTATGATTAACCCAAGTGTCATGAAGGCAATACTGAAGGGAAAAATAGACCAGACGCCAAAAGCAGCAGCGACTCCTGCCGCAGCTGTTGGCGTCAAAGTGGCTATCAATCCTTCAGTAAAGAAGTATAGACTATAGCTTAACCCTCTTCTCGACTCCGGCGTGACAGCAGCAACTATCGTGTTCATCGGAGACCATAAACAACTGGCGAAAAAGGCGTAGACAACATAGAAGAGGACCAGAAGAGAAGTCATCGTCATGAGAGACAGCACGAAGAGCGAAACGATGCAACCCAGAATTGCCACTACAAGCGCTCTCTTTGCGCCAAGCTGCTCTGTGAGGTACCCACCGCATAAAGAACCCATCACGCCTACAAATGGTCCAACCCCAAAGATCAATGCAGCCATTGACTCGACAAGTCCTCGAAGTCTCACAAAATAGGTGGTCATAAACGTGTAAGCACTCGTAGAGCCCACTTCTCTGAAGCCTATAGCAACAAGAAAGACTAAAAGAGGAGCTGAAAAAAGAGATGCTGATTTTCTGAACTCGCTTCTATTCTCTTGAGGCTCAATTCTGCCAGTATTCTTGGTCTTTAGCTGTGGGGATGCAAGAAGCACGATTCCCCAAATTAGAATAGGAAATCCCCAGAAGAGGTAGGTCCACCTCCACCCTAGAGTCAACAAAGACACTGCAAGGCTAACAAGACCAAGAGCGGAGCCTACGTTTCCAAGAGCATTATGGAACCCGATTGACCTGCCCATACGTTCCAGTCTCACTGACCTGCTCATTCGACTGAGCCCTGAAACATGGTAAATGGGCGAAGCCACCTTCAACAAGGATGCACCCAACACCAAGGTCCAGAAACTGCTTGTCTGGCTAATCAATAGGGCTGAAAGCCCTTCTGTCAACATGCTAACAAACAACAGATGATTTGTGCTAAGACGATCCGCCAAGAATCCTGAAGGAACATTCATCAGAAGGGCGACCAAGCTCGGAAGCGTAGCGATAAGAGATGCCTCAACAAGACCCAACTCAAACTCCTGCACTATAACCGGTATGAGGGCAACCTGTACGAGAAGATATATCTCAATGAACATGTGCGTTGTGTATATCATCCAAAGACGCTTTTCCATCCATTCCCTCGCCAAGCCATTGTGACTTTTAGAGAAGGCGAATTCTACGGGAAAAAGCTTGCGTGCATACCTCTCTGTCTTCTGTCATTCAGACGGGCTGAGGGTTCCGAACCATTTGCTTCTCGCCATGGATGAGATAGTCTTTCAGGCTTTTTTCGGTATGCCCGAGGGGGCTCAGGATGTTGACACCGGCGAGTATCAGCATATCAACATATTTCTTAGTATCGTACCGAGTCCCATCGTTGATTAGCTCAGCAGCCACCACACGATTGCTTGACCGTCTATTCTGGGCATCCGTTATTAGGTAACGGATTTTTTGTCCAGCTGAAACTTTCACACCCTCCTTGATCAGCTGCCTAGCAGCTATGGCCTGGAAAACATCGTGGACATATCTATCAGGATGCATCGAAAGCTGCTTCGCAATAATCAACTCCTGTTTGCTAACGTCCCCTCTCCTCAGCTTCTTCACGCCCTCTCCCAAAGCTTCAATCGCCTGCGGAATCTCATCCATGAACGCCGAATAGTTCCAAGCCTTGGCAAGAATCCTTATCATCGCCATCTGAGTTCTCTTAATGAACGGTGGAGTATCCCGCCTCACTGCCTCGATGCCTCTCACCTTAATCTTTCCCGATTCAAAAGTTCCGTAGTATCGATTCAGAACAGCAACCTCTGTATGCATTCTGGATGGCAGAAACACAATCCAACGGTATATGCCCTCAACGTTTAACTTGACGCCGATTTTCTTGGAGACCGCATCACATAGTTCAACGTATTTTTGTGGGGAAGCGCTTTTTTTCTTAAGCCATAATGAATCAACAATGCCGTGAACAACCTCAAAGCCCTTCTCCTCAGCCATACGTACAGTCTTAAGCAGAGCTTCTCTGGCAAAGGCGCAGACAGCGATGTGGGCATCAACCTTGCCAAAACAGGCATTTCTATAACCTAGATAGCCGAAACAAGTTACCAAGATCCACTTCAGAGCGTTCTGTCTGTGATTATACACTCTCCTCAACTCTGAATCTCGTGTCTTGTTTTTCATACGTTTGTAGATCGCCCGCTTCTTGAGAATAATCTTTAACGTTTTCGGAACTATACCCTCTCGCTTCTCACACATGTTGTAACCTAGCTCGGGCACCCTCAACCTCGAGTCTGAACAACACTTACAGAGCACGGTTTCAGCCGAGATGTTACGATCAGCCATCAAAGTTGGGTACATAGATGAAAAGTCGACTTCAGCCACGCCATCATGGACACCCAACCGGGGCTCATATATGAACCCGCCTCTATCCGCAACGAGCAGTTCCCAAGCTGACTTGAAGGTCTCAGGCTCTTTCTTCTTCCATGGGATAAGTACATCCTCTTTTGTGGCTTGATAGAGCTGCAGAGAAGACATTATTGTTCCGATCGACGCCCTTGCAGCCCTATGCAACGGAACCCTACAGGTCCTTGAAACTTCAATCAATCCATCCAGTCCACAAGCAGAATAGATGAATGTGTTCTTCTCGTCTATGTGGATTCGACCATAAAGCCTACACGTGGGTGCCTTGAAGTAGACTCTACCATACGAGAAGAATGTTACTCCCCGCCTCTTCTCAGCCTCAAGAGGGATATCTTCCCTGCCGAGAACGAGTCTGTTCAGTATCTCATTCACAAAAGCCCTATGAGCAAAGTAAGGGAGAAGGAATGAATCTCCGCCCCGAGTGAGAATGATGTCGGGGTCTTCTTTCTTGACATTTTCTACCATTTCAAGGATCTTGTCCTTTTCATCTCCTCCGTCAATTATGTGCCTTTTTCCATCTGATTCTAGAGTGATGCTTTTGATTGTATCGTCGAATTTTGCTATGGGTCCATCAGCATCTATATCAGCGTGGATTGTCATCAAGCGAAGAGCAGGAGTTCTATAATCTACACTTTCCATAGAATCGGGCAAGCAGTAAGCAAGTTTTTCTCCTTCAATTTTGAAGGTGGTGTAAACTAGAGGGAAAATGTCTCTTTTGTAAAGGTATGTTTGAACGTTTGGAACGCCCACGTTGTGTAGTCTAAACTTCCTGTATCCTCCAAGCCTCAACAATTCTCTGGCGAAATAGGGTATCCTTCTACAATCTGAGATAGTGATTTCCAAGACCTTAGATTTCTTGTCCTCCATGAAATCAGCATGCTTCTCCACATAACGCCACTTGGCGACAGGTTCTCTGATCACAAAATGACTAGTCAGCTTCGACAAGTCAGTCATCTTGCCTGAAACATAAATCTTCGACTGGAATTTGTCAGAAAGTTTCACACGGTCGCCATTCTCTGCTATGGCCCACACCGTCATTTCGCCGGAGCCAGAAGGATACAGATCGAGAAGCCAGCCTTTAAACGCCTTAAGGCTGGTGAAGCCACTTCTCCAATCTTTCAATTCTCTCGCTGATCTCCATGATTTCTTTCTCTTGATGGAGCAGAATAGATATCAGCATAGCTTCGAGGAGAACCGGCCTAGTTGCCATGCTCCCTGCTGAAGCGAAATTTCTGCAAGCATTAACCATCCTATTGAAGGCCTCAGCATCCTTGGCTCTTAACGCTTTTCGGAAACCCTTCCATTTGTCAATCTCACTCTCCAATGCTTGACGATACGAAGGAACAGTCCTGCCCATTCAGCTAATCCTCCATAAACATGTCCATTGTAACCGCATTCGAAAGAACATCGATTGAAAAAGATTTGATGTTCTGATGCTCCTCCAAAGTGAATCTGAGATCTCTTGTAGATTCCTTGAATCTCATCACAGCACCTGCTCTTCCGAACAAAATCGATTCTAGAAAGAAGCTTCTGCTAGAATAAGGTCGAGTGAGATATGAAGCGACAACGACTGCTCGCCTTCTAGAAGCAACTTCCAAGAGATGATGAATCATCTCAAGGAAGATGTTCCTGCCTTCTATTTCAGGCACATCACGATCGAGGAAAAGCCCAATTATATCCGAAACAACGACAAGTTTAGACCTGTACATCTTCAGGAAATTCTCCAATTTTTCAAAAATCAACTCTGCTAGCTGATATGCTGTGAAAGCCCTCGAAATCAAAATCTTCTCAAGGGTAGACCTTGGCTTTAAGCCGCTATCTTGAGCTATAACCGAAACCGCATATGGATCAAAAGTGTTCCCGCCATCAATGAAAACAGCTCTAGAGTTCAGCCCTCCTTTTCTAAAAGGCAATTGACACCGAACGCTCAGAAGAAATAACAGCAGAGTGCAAAGGTGACGCCCAGCTAAAACTACAAAGTCACCGCCTTGAAAACCTTGAAAGCCCTCATCTAGTTTCGGGATGCCCAGAGCTAAGACTCGGTTAGATTTTCCAGACAACGCAATCACGTGTGTAAAGGGATATGAGAATCGAGTTCACAACTCATAAGGATTCAGTAGAAGACTATTCTATCCTCCTAGAGACTCGTAGATGAAAGTAAAACCGATATTCTATTCTATTTCCCAGTCCAAGGCTTTTATGAGGATGACTGCTTGACGCGATATCTGATTGGAGCGGGTGGATGGGCATATTTTCAAGTTCCTGGAGAGCGGTCTCTCGCAGCATACTCAAAGGCGTTCAATTTCGTGGAGGTGAACTCAACTTTCTACGAGATATCCAGCCTCAGACTTGTGAAATCTTGGCGCAGCTCGGTTCCTCAAAACTTCGAGTTTGCAGTAAGGTGCAATAAAGCATTGACTCACCAACACAAGTTCCAGGCAACATCAGAAGCCTACGAAACTCTAAGACACATGATCATCATCTGCAAGAATCTGAAAGCCAACATTCTACACCTGCAGACGCCCTCAACTTTCAGGGCAACAAAGGCTAATGCAGATCTCATGCGCAACTTCCTTTCTTCGACGGACTTGAAAGGTGTAAGAATTGCCTTGGAGATGAGAGGTGCCAAGCAACCACTCAACTCGACTCTCATCAGGACTATGCAAGACCTCAGCATGATCCACTGCGTTGACCTCTCCAAAGATGAGGAACCTGCCTACGAATCTGACATTATGTATTCACGACTCTTCGGAAGAGGCTCTCACAACATTTACCAGCCAACGGATGAAGACCTCGTTAGAATCGACAGAAGAGCGTCCAAAGGAGATCACAAGACAGTGGCTGTCAGCTTCCACTTCGTCAGGATGTATAAGGATGCTGCCCGCTACAAAACATACAGGCAAACTGGAAAATTTCCGATGATCACAGAATCTACAGGGCAAAGATCGCTTATTGAGGTTCTCCAGGAAGACGCCGAATTCCCGAGCAGCAGGAAAGAGTTGATTCTGCATCAGGGATGGAAACTGATCGATCTGACTGAGGACAAGAGAGTCCACGCGTCATATCTGCTTCAGAAACTGCCTGAAAGAACCTACCGCAGCATCAACGAGATAGCTCAATCACTCAACTTCACAAAAACCGCGCGAAATCTATAGCCCCTTTTCTTTCGGAGCCTCCGCGCGCGGATTGTCTATTTGATTTCTCGGTCAAGGGGCACGTATCCTCTGAGTCTTCGTAGGGCTTTCAGCTTTTCTCTACTGCCCATGCGCGCGTTTTCTATGGCATTCTGGAGGAAATGTATGGATTCGTCCATTGCTTGGCGGTTCACTGGGTAGGGTACACCGTCTTTTCCTCCATAGGCGAAGCTGTATTTGACTGGATCCTTCCAGCTTGGTGCGTTGCCATAGATTAGCTGTGAGATAAGAGCTAAGCCTCGGATGGTTGCTGGGCCTATGCCCGTTATGTTGAGGAGTTCTTCGTAGTTTCTGGGTTGGAATTCGTAGGCTTGTTTGATGGCTTTCCAGTTCAGGTTGCGTGGCATGTAGAGGGTGTCGACTACGTAATTCGTCGGGTTTATGCAGCGTACCCATTCTTGAAGGGACTTCTGATGTTTCGGCCGGATGGATTTGAGCATGCGTCTGATTTTTGCTGGTTCCTCTTTAGCTATATCCGTGGATGTTTTCTGGCATTGCAGGCTTTGTCTAGCGGTCATATCAAGGGCGATTTGACGTTTTGCGTCGCCTACGATGGCGTTGTGGGGCTCGACTAAGAAATCTCTGGCATTCTGCGAGCGCCAGTGGTAACGGCGAGCCGTTCTGTCTTGTATGTTCATGCCTTGCTGGATTATTGCCCATTCTGCCTTTTCGGTTATGAGAATGACGTGGTGGTAGAGGGGGTAACCTGCTTGGACGGCTGTATTATCGACTTTAGCCGAGATTCTGCTAACATACCTCAGGCGGTGGGCTGTAGCGGTGGAGAGGTTGAGGTGTTGTGCTGCTTCAGTGATTTCTATGGGGGTTTGGCGCGAGAGTCTGCCTTTGCCGCCGCACACCGCGATTCCATGCTCAGCGGGTTCTGTGGCTTGTTTGAGGACGGCTGTTAGGACTGTTGTCAATCCCGAGGAGTGCCAGTCGTAGCCCAGTGTGCATCCTAGGGCTTGGAACCAGTGAGGGTCTGAGAGGCGGGCAAGGAGTGTCTGTTGAGAGTACTCCTCGATGAAGACGGTGATTATTCGTCGGGCTAACCTTGTCATTCTTCTGGTTAGCCATTGAGGAGCTTTGCCGTAGTGTAGGGGAAGGGCTGCTGTTCCAGTTCTGGGCATAGGGCGTACTCCTTGTGATAGTATTGCGCGTGTAGGGGTTTAAACTGTACGCACATGCGAATCTAGGTCCAACTCTCCGCCTATTTTATGACCCAGATGGGTATGCACACATAAATTCAAGGAGAAGAATCTACTAAAGATGACAGGTGGCTGAAATGAAGAAGGTTGCTTTGGCCTGTTTGTTGTTTTTCTTTCTGCTATCCTCAAAACTCCTGTTAACACTATCCTATGACGTTCAACAAGTCAGCGCGGAGGCTAGGACTTGGACTGTGGATGATGATGGTCCAGCAGACTACCACACAATACAAGGAGCTGTAGATGCGGCAGAAGAAGGGGACACCATCTTCGTATACAATGGAACGTACTATGAGACTGTCTTTGTAGAGAAGTCTCTTTCGCTGGTTGGAGAACACAGAAGCGGAACCATAATTGATGGTGAGCGAACAGGGACAGTTGTACATGCCAACAATACGAGTGTGGTAATAACAGGGTTCACAATAAGAAACAGCAGTGATTACCCTCATACTGGCATTAGCCTAAAAGACTCGCGTAACAGCAATGTAACTGACAATATGATCTTCAACTGTACAGAGGGCATACGAATGTACAATTCAACAGACACCATTGTAGAACACAATACGATAGCCGCTAATTATGGCGGCATTCATCTGGCTGGCAACTCGCACATCAACCTCATCACGCACAATGTCATAGACTCCAATTCGTGGGGGATCTATCTGGACAATTCATCTGACAACCTCCTCAGGGGGAACTCCTTGACAAACAACTCGTGGACAGCTATCGACTTATTCCAGTCTGAATGTGAGAATAACATTCTATCTGGTAACATCATTGCTAACAACGGTAATGGAGTGCGCTCCTATAACGGAGCAAGTGGAAACACAATACGAGACAACGTCATAATGTACAACAATGATACAGACGGCGGGAAGGGAAATGGCATCTCCCTAAGCGGGCATTCAAGGAGCCATACTGTGACTGGGAATACCATTATAGGGAACCGTTATGGGATTCATCTATTTATATCAGAAGATAACACGCTCTACCACAACAACTTCATCAACAATACAAAACATGCGCACCAAGCCACTGGCAGCTACTCAAATTCCTGGGACAACGGTTTTGAGGGGAATTACTGGAGCAACTATACTGGTGTGGATTCGGATCATGATGGAATAGGCGATAGTCAGTACGAAATCGACGAAAACAATACAGACCTTTATCCTTTGATGGGCACGTTCTATCATTTCAACGCAGACTCCGAATATCCCGTTCAGACTATATGCAATTCGACAATAACCGATTATGGATTCAATGGTTCTGCCATCAGTTTCGATGTCACCGGGAAGAATGGCACCGCCGGCTTCTGTAGGATTCGCATTCCAACAGCCCTGCTGAATGACACATATCGAGTATTTGTGAATGGCACAGAAGTACCACACACTCTGCTGCCACCTTCAAACAGCACACACGTCTACCTTCACTTCAACTATCTTCACTCAACACAAGAAGTAACAATAGTACCAGAGTTTCCATCATTTCTCATTCTACCACTATTCATAATGGCAACGCTTCTAGCAATATTACTCTATAAAACAACAAAATGCCGAACAATACAAAACAAACAGTAGCCCACTGATTCATTTCTAGATCCATGCTGGAACAGAGAATCTCCGTTCCGATTATGCATGCAAGCCATGCACGATTCTCACAAAGGGACATTAAATCAAGATGACACGTATGCAACTCAGACGACAAAGAACTCTGAAAGGGCAAATCTTAACTTATGAACCATGAATAAGAAACGAGAGGTGACACAAAGATGACGGAGAAACTGATCCTGAAAATCGACAAGCCCCATTTCATCGTCAAACTCACTGAAGACACACTTGAAGTGGACCTCAAAAAGGGCGCAAAGAAAGAACTCGAAGACGCAGTCGAGGCGCATCCACTCCTCAGAGAAAGCCTAGGAGTCCTGTTCCAGACCATAGTACCATTAGACGTCGCACTAAAAGACGTACAAACCGCAGAAGTGGACAAAAAAGGAAGGCTAAAAGTGATTCTCCCCCTACGAAGAGACATCACGATTCCCCTAGACATCAAAGAATCGAAGAAACTAGCAAAGAAGCTGAATGAGCTAATACCCCAAGCAAAACTGAAAGCAACCAAAAGAATGGGCAAAATAGAAGAGTTGGATGAAAGACCGAAAACAAAGCCTTGGCGACCAGTCTAAACCAATATTAAACGAATTATAAGTAGCCATATCCCCGGAATGAGCCCAGACCAGATCTGCGAAAACGCAGCCATAAGGTCCATGGGATCAGACAAGCCTTCTAAGGCCGGTACTGTTCATTAGAAAGCAGCTTGCGCTCAAAATGAGTCGCTCAGAAAAGCCGGATGCCCCTAACATTCTTCGTCTGCCAAGAATGACGTTTTATCGTGGCAGTCTCTCCATAACCACACGCTGAGCACCGCTTCTTCCTAACATGATAGGCCCTTCTACCACAACGCCTGCATTTGATATGTAACGTCTTACCTTGGCGCTTCCCAAAAGAAGGCGTGCCCTTACTCTTCCCCAAACCCCCTCACCTAGAAGGGGGAGGAGAAACAATTACCACATTATCTCCCCTCACAATTATAATGCCCAGTTTCCTCGCCTTCTCTCTATCCGTTGTGTCCTCCGTCTCCTCCAGTACCAAGTTGAGATGTTGATCAAAACCCTTCAACCTCCCACGTAAACGTCTCCCTCCCCTCAACCTGACAAGAACAGTCTTCCCAAGACTCTCCTCTAGAATCTCAGTCGTCATCTCACTCATGTGCTGCCATCACCCATACTATGCCCCTATAGGTGCAAGCGAGAATCATTTAAAGGTTATTACACCGAAATACCCACAAATGCCCGACAACATAAAGAGACACTTCTTGCGGGAGAAAGAGACTGAAGACATCCTTCACGAACTGTCACGCAACCTCCATGTAGAAACCCAACAACTCCTAGGCTCCAAACCACGCATTGAAGTAGCCGAGACTCAATCCATCGACGTCTATCTCCTCAACGGGAAGCCCGTACTGGTCAGGCTCAACCACACGCTTTCCCCAACCCTCTTCTTCGAAGAAATCCTCCAACTCCTCCCTAGAATCATGGTAGATCTTGGCGCCGTACCACACATATGCAACGGAGCAGACCTGATGGCACCAGGCATCGTCCGAATCCTTGGAGACTTCAACGAAGACGATATCCTCCTAATAGCCGACGAGAAACACCAGAAACCTCTTGCCATCGGCAAAGCCCTCTCCGACTCTCAACATATGAAGAGAGTCAGACATGGAAAAGTCGTGCAGAACATCCATTACGTTGGCGACAGACTCTGGAATCTACTAAAGAGAATACACTAAGACTTCTTGAAGCGATAGCCTTAGGAAAAAACTTAAAGTCGAATCACAACAATTCTAGTCTCGGTCAATGACAATGCCAGACTCCGTACAACCTCCTGCCAAAATATACCTTAGAGCCCTCCTCCTGCGAGACCTAAGCGACGTTGAAACCGTAAAACACGAAGTAAACGCCGGAAACGTCCTCATCCTCAGAATCAGCGCCTTGGCAGAAAGGAGCGTTGAAGACGTCAAAAGAGCAGTAGATGATCTGTGCCACTTCACCGAACTAATTGGAGGCGACATCGCACGACTGGGAGAGGAACGAGTAGTAGTGACGCCCTCTTCTATCCGCATATGGCGCGGAGAGAGCATCCTCAAGGAAGGAGGAACGCCCACAGAAGCGGGGTAAGAGTCTCGATCCATATGCACCCCGATTAGGTGTGCGCAGTCTGTAGAATCTGCCTCAACCTTATTACAAATTTCTGTCAAGAATGCATAAATAAGTCTGCAAATATACAATCATTTATGCTAAAACTGTTGAAGGAAGCCTGCGGTGTCTTCGGCGCCCAAGACTTCAAGCGGGATTCCGTTTTTCCCTACATCTATTGGGGACTGAGATCACAGAATCATCGCGGCCATCAATCACACGGTTTTATCACATTTGACAGAGAATTCAATCTGCACAGAGAGTTGGGTCTAGTTCCCAAAATTGAGAGAGAAGACCTCCAAAATTGGCTCACCAGGCTGCCTGGACACGTAGGCATAGGCAGCATAAGATATACCACATCTGGCGGAACCGACGAGGAGTCATTGATAAAGGGTATTCAACCGTTTCTAGCGGAAACAGATAATGCGAAGATTGCAATGGCCTTCAACGGCAACATCGTCAACAACTCCCAGTTGAAGCGGGAGATAAGAGTAGAGTTCCCCGATTTCACTTATGCATGTGATGCGGAACTGCTCTGTAGAAAGCTTCTTCTTGGGCTTGAGGAAAGCCGTAGTCTTGCTTCTTCTGTTACAGCTTGTATGAGAGATGTAGAAGGCGCGTTCTCCGTAGCAGGAATAACTCAAAGGGGAGAGTTGTTCGCTTTCAGAGATCCCTGTGGAATAAGACCTCTCTGTTGCGGCTACAGTGAAGACAAGAACATATGCGCTGTCTCTTCAGAGACCGTTGGCTTGGACATCGGTGGCCTCGAATTCGATTTCGAGGTGGAGCCTGGAGAACTCGTGGTCGCATCTGAGAATGGATTCAAAAGGGAACAGCTTGTTAAATGTGAAAGTAGAGCTCTCTGTGGCTTTGAATTCGCCTATTTCGCCAGACCAGATTCGCGAATCGGCGACAGATACGTTTATGAAATCAGGGAGGACTTCGGGAGAAATCTTGGAAAGGAATACACTGAAATCACAGAAGATGCGGACATAATCATCTCAATACCACAGACATCCAATGACGCTGCTTATGGACTTCATGAAGAGACTGGAATAAGGTGGGAGCGGGCGTCTAGAAGACACCGATACGTTACAGAGAGAGCGTTCATTTTACTGCCGCGAGAGAGACACTCGACAATAGACAAGAAGATCAACATCTTAGATCGGAGGCTTCATGGCAAGAATATCGCGGTAGTTGAAGATAGCATCGTCAGAGGCGACACAACCAAAACCATCGTTCAGAAACTGCGCAGAAAGGGGGCGAAGAGGGTTGACTTGTTCATCACTTTTCCGAGGATAATTGGCCCCTGCTTCTATGGAATCGACATGGCGACGTACGGCGAGTTGATCGGATCCAAACACAATGCCCAGGAGATAGCTGAAATAATCGATGCAGATACAGTGAACTATCAGTCGCTTGAGGGGCTTGTCAGAGCAACAGGCCTTACGAGGGACAAACTGTGTTTGGGGTGCATCACCAGCGAATATCCCACACCGCTAGCTCAAAAGATGGCAAACAAGATGAAAGAACGGTTCGAGGGAGGGCACAAAGAACGAGGGAGAATCTACGAGCTGGCAAGTGAACAAACTATCTCCTAGGCGATGATTCTTCATGGAAAAGATAGGCATCTTGGTCGTTTGCTACGGCTCAAGAGGAGTCGCGATGGTTGATGCCTTCCATCGAAGCGAGAATTACGATGCTGAGATTTACATTGCAGACAAGCAGAGAAACCCCTTCAACGCAGAAAAAGCCGAAGAACACGCCGTGATCACTGACCTTGATGTAGAAAGGATCTGTCGCTTCGCGAAGAAACACGAAAATAGGATTGATTTCGGGATAGTTGGAGCTGAAAAACCCATAATCAACGGAGTCAGAGACCTCATCGAAGCAGAAACGAACATACCCCTGATTTGCCCTACAAAAGAGTGCGCTATCGAAGGAAGCAAAGTGGCGCAAAGACACCTATTCGAAGAAGTAGTGCCCGAAGCGAATCCGAGGTTCAGGATTTTCCATCCGAAAGAATACACCAGCCTGCACAAAGCGAGAAAAGAATTGTACCGTTGGCTTGACGAGCTTGAGAATCAGGCTGCAGTCAAGCCTGACCGCCCAGCTGCTGGAAAGGGCGTTGGCGTCTGGGGCGACCACTTCAACTCTCGTAAGCAGCTGCTCGAGCATTTCCTGTCAAACTACGAACACGGTCCTGTGATAGTAGAAGAGAGAATCACGGGAGAGGAATCTAGCTTCCAGGCTCTATGTGACGGAAAACATATAGTGCCACTGCCGGAGACACGGGATTACAAGAGAGCCTTTGACGGCGACAGGGGACCCAACACTGGAGGAATGGGATCCTACAAGGACATAGGTGACTGGTTACCGTTTATGACCCAAGCTGACAGGGAGAAAGAAATAGAAGTCGTAACCAAGGTTTTCAGAAGATTGAGGGGCCGGAGTAGAAACCCTGGCTTACGCGGTGTTCCCTTCTATGACGCCTTCGTTCACACTGGAGGTGAACCAAAGATTCTCGAAAACAACAGTAGGCCTGGGGACCCAGAGATACAGAATCTTCTGCCCATACTGAAAGACGATCTCATAGATGTCTGCTTCAGAATCCTCGATGGAAACTTGACCAGAGTTGACTTTGAGAGGAAGGCTACAGTCGTGACTTATAAAGCACCACCGAATTACGGTGAGTTCAACAAAGTTTTTCCGCAGCGTTTGAATCTTGAAGAGATCGCCAGCCCAGTCGACTTGAGTAGAGCACACAAGCTGACTGAGAAGTACGAGGATGACATCAGAATATACCCTGGATCAATGGAACTCAGGAACGGACGGGCGTACGCACTGGCCTCTAGAACCCTCTGCGTCGTAGGCGTCGGAGACGACATCGACACCGCCAGGCGGATCTCTCTTGAAGGCACAAGAGCCATTCGCGGCGGATCTCTCTGGCATAGAAGCGACATCGCCTCACGAGAGCATATTACGAAGAGTGTAGAACACATGAAGGCGCTGAGGAGCTCATAGGGTGCGATGACACCGACGAGGAAACAGAGAAGACTGTTTATCACAGACTGCGAAGGCCCCATATCCAAGAACGACAACGCTTATGAACTCACAGAACATTTCATTCCGAGCGGAGGCGGGTTCTTCACCCTAATCAGCAAGTATGATGATGTTCAAGCAGACATTGTGAAGAGGCGGGGCTACAAAGCTGGCGATACCCTGAGACTAATACTGCCCTTTCTGAAGGGCTATGGCGCAACAAACGAGAAGATGAAGAAGTTCTCGACGGAGCACATTCTTTTGGTTTCTGGCGCCAAAGAAACGTTGAGATTTGTCAGAGGCTTGATGTCCACATTTATAGTTAGCACTAGTTATGAGCAGTACATGCGTGCTCTGTGTGATGTTCTGGATTTCCCCTTCGAGAACGTTCACTGCACCAAACTGGACCTCGACAAGTACAAAGTCGATAATGAAGAGGCAGAGAAGCTGAGGAGATTCAGAGAAGAGATAGCTGCCATGCCGATGATACGAGTTCCCGCTGATGCAACCTCAATCGATGAACTCTCTGCGAGAGACAGAGAAACGGTCAAAAGGCTGGATGAGATATTCTGGGAAGAACTTTCTAGCATAGAGTGTGGCAAGATGTTGGAAGAGATCAACCCTGTCGGTGGATATGAGAAGGCTAGGGCGGTTCAGCACATCGTGAAAGAGAGGGATAGCAGCCTATCCGA
>CP070826.1:1066798-1073319 GCA_020344435.1 Candidatus Bathyarchaeota archaeon
GTAGCCTTCTACTTTTACCCCATGCATGCACTATGGCTGGTAGGAATCCCGGTGATAGCTGCTTTCATTGCAGTGTTAGCCATTGGTGCATGGATAGGTTGGACCATGGCCACGACTCCACCGCCGAAGCCCATTGAGGAAATAGAAGCTGAGACAGAAGAGAAGGAAGAAAAGAAGTAGAAGAAACCGGAGTTTCCTTCTGATCACCTTCTACAACGATCTCGTAAGACTTACGAACAACTTTTTGGGTTTTTCACTTATCACATTTAATCTGTACTATCCGTGCATGGATGCATAGAAGTGATAGTATGACCGTAGAAGTTCACGTTGAACTTCGGGCAAGCGGTGCCGTTGACGCAGTGAAGAGAGACGATATTATGGTAATAATCGATGTTCTCCGCTGTTCCTCAACCATAATAGTTGCACTGGCGAATGGAGCTTCAGAGATTATCCCCGCATCAACGATTGGGAAAGCCAAGGAATTGAAGAAGAGACATCCAAATTACGTACTTGCAGGCGAGAGGAGAGGCTTGATGCCACAAGGATTTGAGCTCGGAAATTCCCCAAGGGAATTCACAAGTGAAAAGATCTATGGAAAAGGCATCATCTTGACAACGACCAATGGTACAAAAGCCTTCGAAATCGCGAAGGACGCAAGACCTGTCTTTGTGGGAAGCTTCCTAAACGCAGAAGCAGCGGGTAAGGCAGTATACGTAGGTGCTAAAAAGAACAGCCGTGGAATATCATTAATCGCCTGTGGAAGGGCGGGGAGACTATCCATAGAGGATTTTGCATGTGCAGGCACGATTCTGGAGATGATGCCCACGGATAAATTAACTCTTTCTGATGGCGCTCATGCAGCGTTATTCGCATCCAAAGGAGCAGGTGAGAATGTCGCAGCACTCCTTTGTTCAAGTGAACATGGAAGATACTTGAAAAGCATAGGCTTGACCAAAGACATTGAGTTCTGTTCACAAATGAACCGCTACACTAATGTTCCAGTATTTGAAGAAGGCAGAATATATACAGGCGGATTCTCACGCCATAAGACTACCAATCACTGATCGGCTCAAATGCATGTGTGACGATGGAACGCTTTATTACATCCATCCGGTATTCTTCGAGATGACATGGTGAGGCTGAAATGACTGGAGGCCCCAGAAAGAGAGACCGACACGACATATTGGTAGAGATTCTGAAGAGTGCCAAAGGGGGTGCTAAGAAGACACGTGTAATGTACAAGGCTCGGTTGAGTTTCTTTCAACTTGAGCAATATTTGCACGCTTTGAACGATAATGGTTTCATAGTTGAGGAAAACGGTGTGTGGAAGACAACTGAGAAGGGACTTCACGTTATAGCGGCCTGTGAATTATGTCTCCATCTCACAGAGGAAGTCTAACAAACAAGAGGACTACTCCAGAGTCGAATTTCCATCATGTATGTACGCCTGTATCCTATTTCTTTTGAACGATAGTTCTATTTCCACTGAATAAATCCTCGAAGACCTCACGTCTCCTCATGCTTCCCATCATTTCCTGGGCACCCACGCCTTTTTCTGGTTTTCTCACTTCTGCTTGACTGAGGTATTGGCATTGCCGAGATTGAAGTTGAGAGTGGAAAATGCAATACGTGGGTACCTGGGTGATGAATTGACCGATGAAGAATTCAGAGAGAGTATACGGCTGATTCTGGGCAAATTTGAGGGCAAGAATCTGATTCATCAGAACTTAGGGCAGTTGGTTTGGGAATGGTAAAAGTGTGACTCGGGGAGAAAGTACAAGTTTGAGAAGATCTGGCTCTTGCTTGAACAGGTCAGCCCACGAATCATAACTGACTTCAACAACCGCATGAAAAGGAGCAAAAGCCAGAGACGCCTATAACCCGTGCATAAATATTACTCAGCGGCTATTAGTGTGCCTGAAGGGAACACAAAGAATCGACTGCTTACATTTGACTGCAGAGAAGTGTGCCTGCCATTTGTTTATACCCGGTCAGATTTGCGTGACGTTTTTTAGGAGGGGCGGGTCATCAATTCACATGTTGTTGGTGAGGAGAAATCAGTTTGAAGCTTCTTCTTGATGAAATGTATACGGGCTTGAAGGAGTATTTCGAGATTTTAGGTTGGGACGTGATAACCGTCCAAGAAGCGAGGTTGAAGGGTGCAGGAGACAAGAAGATCATAGAATATGCTGAGAAGAACGGTCTGTTGGTTGTGACTCAAGACCAGAAACCAGCAGATCTCGCCGATCTTAAGGGGGTTCCTTGTGTTATGATATCCAAGAAGATGATTGCCATAATGACTGATGCCAGAATAAGGGAGAAATACCCCGATTCAATATAAGCTGAAGCTTTTGTAGAGCGAGATTACGCGTAGTTAACTCTGAATTGCTTCTGAAATCTTGTCTTTTGTGTGCCTGGTTTTCTCTTCGCAGAATAGTCTCTGCTGGAAATATGGCGAAGGGTACAATCTACCATGAAAGGGCATAAAGGCTTTACATCTGTCTGATCCTAGGCATATTAATTGGCACCCAAAAGCTGTGGAAAGTATGAAAGACATCAGAACATATTGGAAGAATCCCTCGCTGACTTCTGAATTGTCGAAGGAGCAGAGAGAGAAGGTTGCTGAGCTGTTTTTTAAGCTTAAGGCGAAGAACGAAAAGGAGAATGCGGAATGGAGAAGCAAAGTCATGAGAGCGCGAAACAAGAGTCTACCTAAGGCATGTGGGCCTTCGCCCACATCCTAAGCTTACTTGTCTTATTCTGCAAACTAATCATTGCATCCTCTCTTCAGACCTAGGCGTCAGTGCCCTGCAGGTTCATCAGCCCACGCGTTTTTCTTAACATCCTCATAGTCATCGAAAGAGTTTAGTTTGTGTCCTGACCATCAGACTGTGAGGGGCCGGTAGTTCAGCTTGGCATGAACGCCTGGTTTGCATCCAGGAGGCCGCGGGTTCAAATCCCGCCCGGTCCATCTTGCGACGAACTCGCCACATGCATTCATGCATGGTTGCGATCCTCTGATGGACAGAAGGTATGATGTGGGAAGAGAACTCCTGAAGTGGTCTGCACTGGTTACTATGACCATAGACCATCTGGGGGCAGTGCTATATCCCGAATGCCTCGCATGTCGCTATGTAGGTCGGCTTTCTTATCCTATATTCGCCTATCTGTTGATATTGAGCCTAGAGACCACAAGAAGCGTCAAGAACTATTTTGTGAGACTCTTTCTTCTTGCTTTGATTTCGCAGGTTCCGTTTTCTCTTGCTATGGGAGTGGCGCCTTGGGAACGCCTGAACATATTCTTCACCTTATCTGCAGGAGTCCTTTTCATCGAACTGCGTAAGAGAGGCAATTATCTATGGCTCCTTCTTCTAGTGGCTGCTGAGGTGCTACGTTTCGATTTCGGACTCTACGGAGTGGTGGCGATAGGCTGTTTCTACTTCCTGAGAAGAAATCGAATCTTGGGGGTGATTCTGTTTCTCGCGCTTAACCTGTTGTACTTGCCTGTTTCGTCACACCAGCTTTTGGCGCTACTTGCTCTCCCACTTATACTTCTGCACGACAGTGGGCGCTTTCAGGTAAAGGAATTGGGTCAGAAAGCTGATTATCCCCGGTGGAAGAAGTATTTCTTCTATGCATATTATCCTCTTCATTTAGCAGCGCTATTCTCTATGAAAACGGGATTCTAACGCTCACACCATAACATACTGAATATCACATGCGCTTCTTTTGTTTGAAGAGAAAAAAAAGAATGGGGAAAGGTCCAAGACTTCTTATGCCTTCTCAACTCGGGTCGAAGTGGTAATCGAAGTATCCATGCAACAGAGGGTCTGGAGGCTCGGACCAGATAGCTCCTTGTCCCCTCAAGTTCGCCAAGTCACCTGTACCGCTCAAATGATAGCCCATGTCCCTTGGAATACGCCTGTAGCCATATCTACAGTACCACGGTAGCCAACATGTACGGTGCCGTAGTAGGGTTCCCCATCATGATAAAATGTCACTCCTTCTGGTGTATCCCAAACCCCATTAAGGGTAACTATCCCATCAGCAAGATGTACCACCATCCACTCATCATGAATCCATAGTCCATAGAAGGGGCCAAAAAGGTAGCCACCACCTCCCCACTGGTGTGTTATGATGTTGTCACCTTTGAAACTAGTCACCACGTTGGGGTCAGGAATCGAACCGTCAGCCAAGGCACTTACCCTTGTCGGGGGCGTTGCATGAACTGCAGGCATAGATAGCGCAGGCAGAAGTGCAACCGAGCATAATATGACCAGTGTCAACAGCGTCTTTCTCATCTCCTTATCACCTCCTTCCTGTGAATAGGGTCGAGGAGATAGCCAGCACAATGCTGGAGTATCTCTGGGGGCATCTATGAATCCTAGTCATATTAATGACTTCTGAAACAATCTCCCAGATTTCTAGAAGAAACATTAATTCTGATTTCTACAAAAATCGCGCAATCACGTTCGGCGTTCGTTAGGATATACCCTTTCTCTGCTTAGGAATCTTCTCATATTCCTTCCCGTCGATTATTTCTTTGAGGCCCTGGATTATCTGCCATACTTCGTCGTAGCGGTTGTACAATGGTATGGGTGCAATCCTTATGATGTTGGGTGGACGGAAGTCCGAGATCACTCCTTTGATGCGGAGAGCTTCGCTGATCCTCATGGCTTCTCTATGCTCAACAGCCACATGTCCTCCTCTTCTCTCCTCTTCTCTCGGAGTGCCAACTCCAAAATTGTATGGGTGTTTGGAAAGCAATTCATCAATCAAATACATGAGATAAGAAGTCAGCTGCAGCGATTTCTGCCTGATACTTTCTATTCCCACTTCCAGTAGCATCTCTAGAGCGCCTTCGAGCGGCGCGGAACTGAGGATTGCAGGAGATGATATCTGCCATCCGCCAGCGTTTCTGGCGTGCTCAAACTCCAAGCTCAAATCGAACTGTTTGTTTTTTACGTAGCCAAACCAGCCTGCTAGGGCAGGTTCAAGGTCGAAATGTTCTTTGTTCAAGTATAGGAAGGCAGTGCTGCCTGGTCCACCGTTCAAGTATTTGTAGCTACACCAAACTGCGAAATCAACATTCCACCTGTCCAGGTAGTGTGGCACGACGCCTACGGAATGCGAGCAGTCGAAGCCTATATGTACGCCTCTCTTGTGCGCCTCTTCAGCAAGGTACCTCATGTCAAGAAGCTGCCCCGATCGATAAAGTACTGATGGAAGAAGCGCCAGGCAGACATTCTCATCCATTAACGCAACGATGTCATCCTCGTCTAGGAAGCGGCCGTCACGGCTTCTGGCAAGAACCAAGATGTCCCGGGCGTTGGGCTGCCTGAGTTTGGCAATGCTTCCTAAGGCGTAGATATCAGTTGGAAAAGTGAGTTCATCTGCAAGTATTCTCCTTCTCTTGGATCTTGGCTTGTAGAACGTGTTTATAATGGAGTGAATGTTGACCGTGGTCGTTCCGGTGGCCACAACTTCTCTGGGGCTGGCGCCAACAAGCTTCGCACATTTAGCCCCGAGTTCCTCAGCAAGGTAGAACCATGGCTGCTTTGCCTCAAGCCATCCCTGTATGCCAAGGGTCTTCCATTCATCCAACACTCTGAGAACTGAACTCTCAGAAGCCCTAGACAATAAGCCGAGGGAATTTCCATCCATGTATATCGATCCGTCCGGAATGTAGAAACGGGCTCGCAAGCCTGCGAGAGGGTCTGCTGAATCAAGCCTTTTCGCGAAATCTTCGCCCATTTCGAACTTGTCAGTAACCATCATCCACGCCTCTCATATGATCTATAGTCCAGAACTTTCCTCTTAAGGTGATGGGACGTTCGTATGCCTAACAAACTACTATATTTTTGGTCAGTGGCCGATATGCGTGGATAGCTACTTTCCAAGACTGGGTGTAGTCTGGTGACTAGATTTTCGGGCTTTTCACAATCAGGTGAATATGCTGGTTCGGCGGCAAGTTGACATCAACGTCAAACGCTTGGTTCTTTTGACTGTATAACTGTGGTGCATCTTTCATAGCCATTTGGGCATCCACCCGTGTTCCACAGTTCAAGTGGCGGTCATTAGGGCAAGTCAGTTTTAGGTTTCAAGAGGGCTCTCAAATTTCTTGTAAGAATCGGAAACGCATCCTTCGATTGGGTGGGATAGAACTCTCTGAGTTTGCGGGATAAGGAATCTAGTAGTTTCTTGTTGGGTGCTCCTTTCAATATCTTTTCAGTCTCTTCCTCAGTTACGTCTTCAAGCTTTCCCGTCAATCTAACAGCTTCTTGATTGGCTGGGCAATTCAATTGGCATTTCATACAGCCCATCAACGCGTTATGTGCGTCAGCGCCAATCCATTCTGGAAATCTACCCTCAATTTCGTTATATAACGGAAGACATTTGCCCGCATCAATCACGAAATTCTCTTCAGTAATGCAGTTAGAAGGACAGTGGCTCATGCAGATTCTGCAGTCCCTGCATTCTTCCATCATCCCTATCTCAGTCCAGTTATCCTCCTTGAACCG
>CP070826.1:1073419-1078588 GCA_020344435.1 Candidatus Bathyarchaeota archaeon
GAAGTTGATGGTCTGGCTAGGTTCATAGCTGGGATAAATCCGGGAATTCCCTATACGCTGCTCGCCTTCTACCCCAACTACATACTAACAGATCTTCCCACCACGAGCCGTGACATGGCATATCAATGCCTTGGGGCAGCGGATAAGCACTTGGAAAACGTCAGAATAGGAAATGTACATTTGCTTTCGTAGCGCGCGCAACAAATTGCATTTATGAGGAGATTATGTCTCCTTTGAGACAAGGTTTCTCAGGGTCCCAATCTTCTCAATCTCTACCTCAACTAAGTCTCCGGGTGACAAGAATCTGGGCTGTGGTTTCATGAAGACTCCGACTCCCGCTGGGGTTCCAGTCGCGATTAGGTCTCCTGGTTCAAGAGTCATCACCTGACTAATGTGGTGGACTATTTCATAGATTCCAAAAACCATGTTCTTGGTAGATGAATCCTGTCTTACCTCCCCGTTTACCCTGGTGGAAACGCTTAGATTGTTAGGATCATCAATCTGATCGGTGGTCGTGATGCAAGGACCAATTGGTGCAAACGTGTCGAAACTCTTGCCTCTAGTCCATTGTTTGTCCTTGAACTGGATGTCTCGAGCGCTCACGTCGTTGAAGGCTGTGTATCCAAAAATATGTCTCTTAGCCTCTGAAACAGGGATTTCTTTTCCTTTCTTCCCTAACACTATTGCCAATTCTGCCTCATAATCCAGCTGTTTCACCCATCGCGGTCGAACTATAGGTCTGTCAGGACCAATTATGGCTGTGCGTGGCTTCATGAATATTATTGGCTCATCCGGCGTGCCTTTTCCCTGCTCTTCCGCATGGTCTTTGTAGTTCAAACCCAAGCAGACGATTTTTGGCGGCGAGAGCACTGGGGCTAATAGTGTCACGTCATCAAGGCTAACAGTTGCGTTCATTCTATCCATTTGTGTTGAGCTTCTCATCAACTGATGTGCCATTTCTATTCCCCCACTGCCGAGTGCTATGAGCTCATTGAAATTCAGTGGCGGGGAATATCTCAGTGCTTTTGGCAATGCAAGTAGGCATATGATCTTATGGTCAATTAAGACACCATAAGATTCCATATTTGATTGTTGATACCGAACCAGCCTCATAGCTTCGTCACTCCTCCGTCTCTGTATAGCATCGACATTGGATAAAAGCCTGAAGAAATGGTCTTGGTAGAAGATTGGGCTATCATTTACTCAAAGTGAAACTGACGGCGAAGTAAGTCGAACAACTAGTGCATGGAAAAGTAATTAATCAGGGAATGAACTACACAATTGTTTGACGGTGTGAGTTAAGATGGTTCAGGCATATGTTCTTTTCAAGGTGAGCTCTGGCACAGAGAGGGAAGTCTGTGAGGAAATCGCCGGTTTCGATGAGGTCTTGGTGGTAGGCATTATTTATGGTGAATACGATGTAGTCGCCAAGATCTCTGTGCCAAACATGCAGGTGCTGGAAGAGTTTCTGGCGGAAAAGATAAGAAAGGTCACAAGTGTAATCTTGACATCCACAATGATTGTAGCCAGAGAGTACAAAGGAAAAAGCCAGCGCATCAAGAAATAGTCGAGTCTGATTGTAGCAACGCCCTGAGATTCTCCATTACTTGAGGGTTGTGAATCACAAACTCAGATTGCACCAAGCATGTGAGGTGCATGAATGAAGATGAAGTTTTGTGACGAATGCGGCACCTTCCTGAGAGAGAGAAAGGATGGACTATGGTGCCCAAAATGCAGGAAGACGATTAGCTCAAAAGAAGTTCTAGCACCTAGAAGCTTCAAGAAAGAAGACTCGGCAACAATTCAAGTTATTGACCGGTCGCAGATTGACTATGTGAAGGTCTCCCAGACGTGTCCAAAGTGCGATAATGAGATAGCCTATCGCTGGTTCTCAAGCGTTTCAGGTGAACATGCAGGCGTAAGAAGAGAAAGAACCGTGGAACACTTCAGATGCACGAAATGCTCTCACTCGTGGAGCAAGATTGCTTAGACTTGCCCGAAGACTCGGCATCATGTTAGGGCAAAGAGCTCGCTGGCTTAGATCGTCGAGTCCATACGTGGCGCCTGATATAATCAGAGGAGCCATTTTCCATTTTTCTGGATGGTTTCGCCATCTATCTGGATCTCGCCGCCGCCCTTCTCCTTCCTCAAATCTTTGACTATGTCCGCATGTATCGCTGATTTATTCAAGCCTCCACTATCTTCGTAGGCGTTGCCTGGAGTAACATGGATTGTGCCCTCTATCTTCTCGTCAAAGAGCGTTTCGCTGGTGAATTGGGTTATGCCCTCGTTAGTTCCAATCCCAAATTCGCCTAGTCGCCTTGCTCCTTCATCTGTCTTAATAAGCGCCTCTAACGCCTTCTGATTTGTTTCTGCCTTGAAATCAACTATTTTTCCTTTCTCAAAGCTAAGGAATATTCCTGAGATTGTCTGTCCTTGCATGTTATATGGATACGTGTATTTGATGTATCCGGTAGTGTATGTTTCATTAGGGGCGAAGTAGATTTCTCCGTCTGGCATGTTGCTCTTTCCATAGCACTTTATGCATTTTCTCCCTTCTATGCTAACGCTTAGGTCTGTATCGTCCGCAAGCACTCTGACGACCTTTCCACTTTCAAATCTCTTCTTGATGTCTTCTTGTTTCCTTTCTTGTTCTCTCCAGTCTATGAGACAGGCGTTGTAGAAGAAATCCGTGAAATCCGCTGTAGACATTCCAGCAGCTTGAGCCATTGAGGGCGTAGGATACCGGGTTACGACCCACTTCTTCCTCAACCTTTCATCTAATATTGGCTTTGTCGTCTTTCTCCTCATCGATATTCTCTTGGGCTCGATGCCACTCAGTTCCTGACTGTTTGCTGGTCCGCCTATTCTGATATAAGCATCCATCGTCTCCATTTCTTTCAGCCTGAGTGGCGAAAGATGTCTCAACTGCTCATCTGAAGCGTATTTCATGAATGCATGGTCCATTCCTTCAAAGCCTATGTGTGGATCTAAGAAGATGTGAGGATAGGGATATCCACCGCCCATGATGACTTTCTTGTACACCTCGAGGAATAATGGCAGAGTCTGAGTTGAATCAGTGAGCAAACAAACATTCTCCCCTTTTTCCATCTTGATCGAGTAATCGACCAAAATATCCGCTAGTCTAGAGTCTCTTGGATCGACCACAAAAACACCTCATTCATCAAGGTTCAAAGAAGCTGCATTTATACCTTGTTACCTCCTGCACACACGATTAGGAACGGATAATGTATGCGTGTGCAATGCGGAGCACATAGAAACTTAAATTGGATCAAGGCGCAACCAGTAGGCAATGGTGATAGCTTTGAATGTCAACCGTCTCTTTTCTGAGATTGAAGAATTGAAGGACGAAATGGTAAAGACATTGATGGCGCTTGTGAGAATCTCCGCGATAGCTCCGGAGAATGGTGGGGAAGGCGAGTTGAAGAAGGTGGAGAAGCTAGTGCATATTCTGAACGAAATGGGATTTGACAATATAGAACATTATGATGTTGAAGATGAGAGAGTGCCTTCCAAGGTCAGACCAAATGTTGTGGCTTATTACCGTGGTCAAGATGAAGACAGGAAGCTCTGGATCATCACACACCTGGACGTTGTTCCTCCCGGTGAAGGATCCTTTTGGACGGTGACCAAGCCCTTTGAACCAATAGTTGCTGGCGGCAAGGTTTACGGGCGGGGCAGCGAAGATAACGGTCAATCTCTGGTTGCTTCGATCTTCGCAGTGAAAGCATTGAAGAACCTGGGAATAAAGCCTAGGCGCACGATTGCCCTGGCCTTTGTTGCCGATGAAGAGGTGGGCAGCAGACATGGAATCCAACATCTCATAAAACAAGATATTTTCCGCGAAGATGATCTGATAGTGGTGCCTGATGGTGGAAATGAAACCGGAGATTTCATTGAAATAGCTGAGAAGAGCATGATGAGCTTCAGAGTTCGCACAATTGGAAAGCAGACGCATGCAAGCACGCCAGGTAGAGGCTTAAACGCGCACCGTGCAGGAATGAGATACGCTTTGGCGCTGGATGATTTCCTGCACAAGAAATACTCGACAAGAGACGGCGATTTTGTTCCGCCAGAGAGCACATTCGAACCAACCAAGAAGAATCCGAATGTGGATGCTGTCAACATTATTCCAGGAGAAGACATAACCTATTTTGATTGTCGGATTCTTCCATAATACAATCTTGATGAGATACTGAATGATGTTCACGTGACAGCCGAGAAGTTTGAAAAGAAACACGGAGCGAAGATAGAGATTGAACTTCTGGGGAAGAGTATCGCACCAAAACCTACGGATGTCAATTCAAGCGTCGTGCGTAAGCTGAAAGCGGCTATCAAGGCGGCCAGAAAGACTGAGCCCAGAGCAGGAGGGATAGGTGGGGGCACCTGCGCAGCTTTCTTCAGGAGAGCAGGGGTTCCTGCGGTGGTCTGGAGCACGATAGACGAAACGGCTCATCAACCCAACGAGTATGCAAAAGTGGAGAATATCATTGGTGATGCGAAAGTATTTGCTCTTCTAGCAGTCGACTAATCTTGTAGCTCTGAATGCTCGCGCGAGCATGACGAGCATATGAGGCTCCTTGATTTCTCTGCTATGCGTATCTGTGTTGTGCTGTTGGAAAGCAAAACTTAAATACATATTTCTGATTTATTATTTCTTACTATTGGCGATATTATGATCAGTAGAAACACTGCAATAGCGGTAGTAGCTGTAGCGGTTGGCGCTTTGACAACCTTATTCCTTCTGAATGGGGCTGTAACGGGGAGTATCTTCGGAAAGGTGACTCTTCCCTCATTTGGAACACTCAGGGCGGTCGGAGTCGGAGTGTACTGGGATAGCGGCTGCAACAGTATAGTCGGGTCCGTTGATTGGGGCGTGGTTGAACCTGGGGCAACAAAGAATGTGGTTGTCTACATTAAGAATGAGGGAACTGATCCAGTGACTCTTTCCTTGGATACAGAGAATTGGAACCCTTCGGCTGCTTCCAGCCACATAAGTCTTACTTGGGAGTACGGAGGGGAGGTTGTTGCTGTTGGCGGAGTCGTTGAGGCAAGGTTGAGTTTGGCCATTTCAGACACTATAGAAGGCATAACAAGCTTCAGCTTCGACATAGTCATAGCCGGAAGCGGTTAATCAATCGTGACATG
>CP070826.1:1078688-1082616 GCA_020344435.1 Candidatus Bathyarchaeota archaeon
GTACGCCGAGATATACAACAAGAAGCCCTGGAAGTTCTGGGAATGGGGAGAATACTATGGCAGAATCTTCGACATGATAATGCACTGTGGAAAACCTGTAATCGCCAGAGTAAACGGCGCAGTAGCGGGGGGCGGCTGGGAGTTCGTCGCATGCTGCGACCTTGCAATCGCGGCTGACCACGCGCGATTCATCTCTCCAGGCCCCAGAGTAGGCATGACCTCCATCGGAGGATTGTCCCAATGGCTCCCCCTACATATGAGCATAAAGAAATCGGCAGAAATGGTCCTCCTGAGCTCACAGATAAACGCGGAAGAGGCCCTCAAGTACGGCGTAGTCAACGACGTCGTACCTCCAGACAAGCTAGATGACAAAGTGAAAGAATACCTCGACAAGATGAAGAAACTGTCCCCTTCCAGCCTCTGGTACTACAAGGTCCATCATAACTGGTGGAAAGAGCTGGTCTGGCGCCCCACTTGGGAGCACGGAAAAGCTTGGTTTGCCCTCAACATCGGATCGATGGAGCCAACCGAAGGTTTGTGGGCCTTCAAAGGGAAGAGAAAGCCCGAAATGGAGAAGATACGCGCCTTCATCGCCAAAGGAGGAGACCCAAGAGTTCCCCACGGACCATACAGACGCAAATGCCAAAAATGTGACGCAGAGTACCTTCCGGAAGAATCCAAATACTGCCTGAAATGCGGTGCCAAACTCCCAAAATAGAGTGAAAAAAGATATGCACAGCAAAGTGGCCGTCGTAGGCGTGGGCCAGACAACATTCACCCGCTCCTGCGGAATTTCAATTCGAGAGCTGTGCTTTGAAGCTTTCAGAGAAGCCATCGACGATGCCAGAAACCTCTCCACTGAGGACATAGACGGATCAATCATCTGCTCAGCTCCTGAATACGACAAGCAAAGGAGCCCCGCAGGACTAATCACTGAGTATCTAGGTTTGAATCCGAAACCCACTTTTCTAGCCGAGGCAATCTGCGCCTCCAGCAGCGTAGGAGCAAGGATTGCCTGGTCTTTCATACGCTCTGGACTTCACAAGATAGTCGCCGTCATTGGCTTCCAGAAGATGTCCGAGCTGACCTCTGCTGAGTCTCAGGAGAGAATGCTCCGGGGCGGAGACATCATGTGGGAATCACCCTTCGGCTCCATGATGCCGGCTTACTATGCCATGTTTGCCCGTGCTCACATGAACGAATACGGAACCACTGAAGAGCAATTGGCGAAGATTAAGGTAAAAAGTGGCATGTACAGCATGATGAATCCGAAAGCCATGTATCAGAAAGAAACCACGGTTGAGAAGATAATGAATTCTAAGATCGTGGCGTCGCCTTTGAAGGTCTTCGACTGCTGCGCCAACGCTGACGGAGCATCATGCATAATCCTGGCGAGTGAAGAGGTGGCAGAGAAGATATCTGACACGCCAGTATGGATAACCGGCTTAGGATTAGCATCTGCACCCTTATCATTAGCTTCCAGAAAGACTGTCTCCTCACTCAGTTGCGCCGTCGAGGCAAGGAAACAAGCGTACAAGATGGCGGGCCTGAAAGCCCGCGATGTGGACGTTGCGGAGGTTCATGACTGCTTCACAATAGCTGAGATCATGGCTTACGAAGACCTTGGCTTCTGCAAAAGGGGCGAGGGTGGCAAACTCATTGACAATGAAGAGACGTACATCGGCGGTAAGATTCCAGTCAACGTTGACGGAGGACTACTGTCAAAAGGGCACCCAGTCGGCGCCACCGGTGGCTCGCAAATCAGGACAATCGTGCAGCAGCTCAGAGGTGAGGCTGGGAAGACCCAAGTTGCTGACGCTGAGACAGGACTCGTCCATAACATTGGTGGCATTGGACTGTACGGGTCTATCATGATATTCAGAAGGTGACCACATGGGATTTGAGAAATTCGGAATTATGAGCTACACAAAGGAGACCAAAGTCGAAGACTTTGTGAAGCACTTGGAAGATGGGAGAATAATGGGCACCAGATGCAAGAAATGCGGCACAATCATTTTTCCCCCGAGGGCTGACTGCGCCAAATGCCTCTCAAGCGATATAGAATGGACTCCATTGAGCGGAAGAGGCAAATTGATAACTCACACCACAGCACATTTCGCACCAGCTGGCTTCGAAGCACCATACACTCTAGCCCTCGCAGAACTCGGGGAGGGCGTACGAGTTTTTACTCGAATATGCAAGGACGATGAAAAGGACAAATTGAAGATAGGTATGTATGTACAACTGGTAACAAAAAGGCTCGGTGATGAGAGGATCACATACGAGCTGAAGAAGATTTAGGAAACCACGCACAGGGTCAGAAGAGGTCAAGCAGTTCTTCATTCATTTCGGGCATCTTGCCATGTTCTTTTAGGAACTTCTGCATGAGTTCGCTCTCCCTCTTAGTGTACATGGGGTCTTCTTCAAATCCGAAATAGCGTGCTTTCTTAACAGTCTGCAGTTGCTGCTCCAAGTCTTTGCGCAGATTTGGCGTGCCAGCGATGTAGATTATGAGTTTCTTCTCGTCCAAGAGCTGATATACTCCGCTGGTCTCCGGTGCCACACTTACACTCTCCGCGCTGAACTCCAACCACTTCTCTGGAGGAAGAGCCACGGGTGATATCTCAAGCCTTAGGTCACATCTCAGGCAGCGCTTCGCTTCCTCGACAGCCATCTCCTCGTTGAGGCTGAGTTCGACCAGGGAAAAGTCTCGAAGCCGTTTTTCAAGGGGTAGATAAGGAATCTCGACGCGCTTTTTCGTTGCGAAGTCCTCTTCCCTACCCAGCCAAGGGTCAGGTCTCCCTGATTCAATCAGTGCCTTGTCGATAGTACCGTCGCCGCCGAGAAAAGCGTCTATGGAAATCGCGGCTTTTCTTCCCGCGGCGATAGCCTCGACAACTGAGGCTGCTCCCGTCACAACGTCGCCGCCAGCGAATATCTTTGGACTCCCCGTTTGAAGAGAGCCTTCGTCAACCTCTACACTTCCTCCGGTAGCCTGTATGTCGCTTTTGCAGTGCAGGAAAGATAGGTCTGAAGCTTGACCGATGGCGATTATGACCGTATCCGCCTCTATTGAGGTTGTCTCTTCTTCATCAAAAGATGGGTTGAACCTTCCCTCTTTGTCAAAGACTGCTGTGCAACGGACAAGCTCTGCTCCAGTCACTGCGTTTCCATCTCCCATAATGCGTTTCGGTCCCCAAGATGCTTTCAGAATCGCTCCTTCCTCAATGGCCTCCTCAATCTGCCATTTATGAGCGGGCATCTCTTCCCTGCACTCTAGGCAGGCCAGCTGGACCTCTCTAGCTCTTAGACGGAGGGCTGCGCGAGCCGCGTCTATGGCCACGTTGCCGCCTCCAATAACCAAAACCTTCTCTCCTACCTTGGCATCCCTTCCAGAATTCACGTCTCTTAGAAATTCCACGCCCCAGAGAACACCTTCTAGCTCCGCGCCCTCAATCTTCAATCTCTTGCTGAGCGGAGCTCCTGTAGCCAAGAATGTGGCTTCGTACTGATTCTCCAGGTCTTCAAGCGACAGGTCTTCACCAATCTGTACCTCAGTCTTTACGTCCACACCCAACTCCAGAATATCTACGATCTCCTTCCTGAGCACCGTTCTCGGAAGCCGGTATGCAGGGGCACCAAAGCGCATCATTCCTCCGAGTTCAGATTGCGATTCAAAGATGGTGACGGCGTGCCCTTTTCTTGCCAAGTAGTGTGCTGCAGTGAGCCCTGCGGGCCCTGAGCCGACTATGGCTACGCGTTTCCCCGTGGGCGGGGCGCCCTTCAGTTCGGTCTTCCAAGATTCAGTATCATGTTCAGCGGCGAAGCGCTTGAGCGCACAGATGGCCATCGCCTCGTTGAGTTTGCCTCTCCGGCACTCGTCCTCGCAGGGATGATGACATACGTGCCCCAAAACTCTTGGGAGCGG
>CP070826.1:1082716-1088811 GCA_020344435.1 Candidatus Bathyarchaeota archaeon
ATAACGCCTGGGGTTGCTGTCAGAGCATATAGTGGTGAAATCAGAGTGGAAAATGTCATGAGAATAAGGATAATTGTCATTAATGCTGCTGCTTTCTTCAATCTTTTACCTCCATAAATGAGTGAGTCAGCGTATTATCTGTGTGATGATTTATAATTTATCGAACTTTCCTGCACGTTTTCTATTATCTTCTTCTACTCCTGTGCCCATGAATAATCAGCTGAACCAGCACGTCCTAATCATTTTTCTCCGTGGTTTCTAGTAAAAGAGGAGCATCCATGCTCCTAGGCAGAACATAGCCAATGCCGAAATCAGATGAAGCAGTTCTATTCTTCTTTGTCTCCAGTGCGCAGCCTTGGCCGTGGAGGTTAGTCCGTGCCCGTGCCAGAGGTTTTTCTGGTCCTCTTTCGAAATAGAATGCCTACGACCGATATCCCTGCAATCAGCAAGACTGCTGCAGCCAGCCATATCCAGGGAAACTCTGATTGTGCCGCCTCGATCATTCCAACAACGTGAGGTGAACTTTCTGGGTTCGATGTGGGATGAGTCGTGACATTCGTCCCGTCCGTTGCGGATATGTAATATTCCACCCCAGCAGTCGTTATTGCAGACGCGGGGATAGCGGCTTCATACACGTCTACGCATTCGTCGCACAGCACCATTGGAACGGCGGAAAACCCTGAATCGCCGGTTCTCCGATAATAAAGGGTAGCCCCTGTGATTCCGATATCATCCATGATTACTGCCCTAACCAGTATTCTCTGTCCTTCGGTTCCAGCCGTCACTGGTTCGTGCACTATAATCGGCGGTGAGATGTCATCGGCGGCGAATGCAAAGCTGCTTAGTGAAAGTAGTGCGACAAGGATAGGTAGGGCAAGCTTCTCCACAGGCACACTTGAGCTCATTCTGTCGCCTTCTCTTTATGTGCGAAATTCCCATGTAAGAAACGAGCACACATATATTAACAGTGCCTTCATGATTGGCAGACAGGTGTTCGAGCACGCCGAGCCTGATTCATTCTACCTCCTCGTGCGATCGGACATCCGGTTCCTGGGTTTGGCGGGATGTTATCTCAGCCAAGCGAATGTCTTATCCTTCCCGCCTCTACAATGTATCTTGTCACTTCCTCCGAGTCTTTCGCCAAGGAAATGAGTATGTTGTTCACCATATTTTCATGTTTTCGATGGTCTAGGTTTCTCGGTCCTAACCCGATGTTTGTCGCCTGCTCCAGCAATTCCAGGTCTTTCATTATCTCCGGGATCACTTCTGTCAGCCTGAAGCGCTTCGTAACCTTCTGCACGATCTCCTTCTCCCCTATCAGATAGTTCAGATTCTGCCAGCAAAGGAATAATGAGGCGAATTTCAGGTCGTCCTTCCAGTTGATGTAATGCTCTTCAAGCAATTCAAACTGTCTTTCAGAAAGGTTGGCCAGAGCACTTGCACCAACAAGCTCTGGAGGGATACCCAGTGAGTACATAGCTGCAGTGAATTTGATCGCCCGGGGTAGTTGAGTGGTTCCTACTTCCCGGCTATATCCAAACAGGCCGACGTGGAGCTTTCTAGCTCTTCTATTCGGTACGTATTTGGCGATGTAGTTGATGACCTCGGACAATTCTTCGATTTTATGTTGGTAATTGGCGGTGAAAGCGTCGATGATGCTTGTTGTTTCCTTCGCTTCTTCATCGCTCATCTCCTTTATCTCCGTTCTTCGCAATTCTGTGTTCAGTCTCTCTACAGTCTTCTGTACGGTGTTGGTGTCGAAATCGTACTTCAGGGCAGACTGGATGGTAACGGTTCTGACCCCTGCATATTCTCTCAGAAAATTGTCAAGGTTGTCGGGCATGAGATGTCCCCGGAAGGGGAGCGATCCTGTGCCTATGATTGGAAGCATTTTTACCCCGTAGCTCTTTGACACGGTCTGGATTTTGGAGAGTGCAAGTTTCACGAGGAGCACGGCGGGGATTAGTCCGTAGTTTAGAGCGGGGTCAGATCTTGCTAGGAAGACTCGTAGATATTCTGGTTTCAACTGTTTTATGTACTCTATTAGTATCCGGTCGATGTTGGATAGGCTTTCTCTGTCTTCTATCAGCGGGATCATCTCCACGCTCTTGGGCTTGAAGCCGCCAACCCAATCTTCAACTGAGACATCTTCGGCTTCGCAGAGCTTCATCTTCTCCTTCCCCACGATTATCTTGCTGTAGCAGGATGTTACTCTCAGTAGTTCAAGATGGCTGGTTGTGAATGGCACGATGACCTCGAAGACTGGAGCGCCTATTTCTTTGCCGTAGAATTTCTCTGCCACATCGTAGCAGCGGGGAATAGACTCTAGGGCTTCTATCAGGAGTTTCTTTTCGGCTACTTCCACTGAAGGGTTTGGAACTCGGTAGGTTAGGAAGACGTCTCTGCCCAAGAGATGATCCTTGAAATAATCTGGATGATTCACCAAGAGCTTTCTCACTATGTTCGGATCAACGTCTTTCCCCTCCCAGTCCCACATCTGCTCCTCGCATCTCAATTCTTCAAATGCGAAGTAAGTCTCATGCACTTCAGACTCCCCTGCAATCATTTCCTCCTCCACCCAAGGCGGAAGCGCAACATTGTCTGGATGCTGTGTAGACATCGTTGAAGGAATCTTCCTCAAATGATCACCAATGCTGCTGCTCTGGTTAGGTCATCAAGTGTATCTATGTGGAATATGTCTCTTTTCGTTTGGGTTCACTGGATTAATTCCACGCGCGCGCGTTGGAATCTGATTTCTCACCGACTCACTTGTTCTCTGGATTGTCTACGGGTTTTGTCTTTGAGAAGAAGAATAGGTAGAGGATGCTTGAAGTTGCGTAGAGTACGGTGGTTAGGAGGTAGGGTGAGAAGAAGTCCCCGCCTTCCATCATCCCCCCTGCAACTGCAGTGCCTCCTGCTCTAAGGATGCTCCAGAACATTCCGTTCAAGCCAGAAGTGGTTGCCCGTTCAGTTGAATAGACGACTTCCATTGAAAAGCTGTCCCTGAGGGGCCCAACCATATTCATCAGCGACCCTCGAACAATATATGGCATTGTCGCCCAAGCTAGGCTTGGTGAAAGCACTATAGCTAGTATGAACGGGATTGAGAGCAGCTCAACTAATGATACTGTCTTCACTTTGCCCAGTTTCTCAGCCAGTGCAGGCATTAGAAGCGTTCCAGCCGCAACTCCTACTTGACCAAAAGCGAATATTGTCCCGATCTCTGCCTTGCTGGCGCCAAGTTTTGATTCGAAGAAGACGTTGAATAGTGGCACGATGAACCCTGAGCCCAACCCCATGAGCGCTGTCACGAAGACGAGTCTTGCTATCGTTGCGCGGCTCCTGATCTTCCTGAAAGAGAAGCTCTTCGATTGCTCAGACGAGTTTCCTATGGCCTCCTTTACAAGGTATAGGGGAACCAAGCCAGCTACTTGGATTGCCAGGGCACACATCAGAGTCATTCTGGAAACCAAGAAGTCCGAGGTGTTCGTGTTAAGAAGGGTGACGAAAGCTTCGGGCAGAATACCGCCTGCGATGTTTCCGACCATTCCAGAAACCCATCCGAGAACGGAAGACATGCTGAAGAGGTAGACTCTCTCTTTTGGACTGCTGTGTTCGACGATGAATGGGGCCCAAGCAACTATGTAAAGCGCGTTTGAGACTGCGCCGTTCAACAAGCTAGTGACCAGAAGAGTGGGTCCGTCCAGAGTGAATATCTGGACAAAGTTTAGGATTGTTCCGCTCAAGATTGCAAGCAGGAAACTCCTTCTCCGTTTCAATCTGTCGCATATCAATCCCGCGGGCAATGCTCCTAGGCCCATCGCTAATTCCCCCGCCGAGAGCATGTAGCCCACGAAGTCTTTCCGGAATCCCACATCGAGTAGGTATAGGTTGAAGATTACGCCCCAGATTCCTCCGCTCACATTCAAGAGAATTATGCCGATTAGGAATAGCTTGGCGTTAGGGCTGAATGAACCCATTTTGCGGAGGTAATCCTTGGACTTGGACAGAAACGAACTTGTCTCAGTACCTGTCCTGCTCACTTCTTCTCTCATCGAGTCTACACTCTACGGATTTTCCCTCAACAGGGAATATGCTGGCTTAAATTCCTTTTGCGCTGGAGAGAAGGAAGGTGGAGACTCGCATGCAACTGAGTTCTCGTCTCCAAAGAGTTGCATGCATTTGCGCCATCTCGTGCAATACACGCTCAAAAGAGCCTTAAACCGAAACTCCCTAACTGGGCTTGAGGTAGAATGAATGAGTGGTAAGATTTCGCTTTCTGAGATGAGTTGGGTTGAGACGCGAGATGCTTTGGAAAACGGTTTCCACACCGTCGTCTTCGCGGTGGGTTCAAATGAACAGCATGGTCCTCATTTGCCGACGAGCACCGACTCACTAGTTGGCGAAGTGTTAGCCTGCAAGGTGGCTGGAAAACTTGGCAATAGCCTTCAAGCACCCACCATAAATGTGGGATGCTCCGATCACCACATGGATTTTCCTGGAACAATCAGTCTCAAACCAGAAACATTGAAGGCCCTGATTCGCGACTACTGCATCAGCCTGGCAAGACACGGTTTCAGGAACATCGTAATATTACCATCTCATGGCGGCAACTTCGAAGCTGTACGTGAGGTGGCCAGCGAACTCAATCAAGACCTCAGAGATACCAAGGTAGTAGCCTACACCGATCTTGATGGCCTTCTGAACTTCCTTCATGAAGCTTCTTCACACCATGGAATCCCAGCGGGTGAGTCCGGAGCCCACGCTGGGGAGTCGGAAACATCGATGGTTCTAGCCATACGTGAAGACTTGGTGAATATGGAGCGCGCTAAAGAAGGGTTCGTAGGAAGAATCGATGATAGGATACATCGTGTGCTCAGTCACGGGATCAAGGCCTTAACGGAGAATGGCGTGATTGGGGATCCCCGTAAGGCAGAGGCTGAGAAGGGAGAAGAGTATCTCGAGCTCTGGGCTGAGAAGATGGCTAGCTACATTCGAAAACACGCCGTGAACTGAGGAATATTCCCTGGCTAGACTGCAGATTCGAGCGGGTAACGCTTAAATATGACGTATGTCATAATTCTTTTGAGATGAGCCGAATGGCTGAGCATAAATGTGAAGTCTGTAACATGACCTTCAACACAGAAAGCGAACTGGAAACGCACAAGAGCAGACACATACCGAGAAGAGACAGCTGTGGCGGTTGCTCCAGTTGCTGGTAGTCCAAGAACTAGCGAAATAGCCTTGAATGTTACCTCTACCTAAGTTTTCTTTTCTTTCCTCACTTTCCTGATTATCTAGTCTCTATTGATCTAGCGAAAGCTAGATCAGCTGATAGCGTACCTCACGAAGAAGGATGAACTTCAATTCAGAGGTCTTCGATGAAGAAGATTAAGCTTTTATGGAAAACAGGCCTCCTCAATTCCATAAGGATTCACCTTGCTAACGCTCATACTGGCCGAATCTGCTCTTGAAACAGTCCCCAAAGCTTTATGGACACATCCAGCTGTAAGAAGTCACTCTGGAAGACGTGGAAAGTCTCCCCAGCTTCTTCTTCTCGATAGGTCTTACCACCACTCCGCAATGAAGAGACTCGACGAGAATGAGAAGAGAGGGCGACCAGACATTACTCATTTCGCCCTGCTAGAGGCTTTGGGCTCACCCCTAAACAGGGAAGGACTGCTCCAAACATACGTGCACACCATAAAAGATCAGGTGATCACCGTGAATTCTGAAACTAGGCTGCCGAAAAACTACGACCGATTCATCGGGCTCATGGAGCAGCTCTTCGAGTTGGGAAAGGTACCATCCATCGGACAGGCTTTGCTCAAGCTCGATCCCAAGACCCTGCCACAACTGCTTCGCGAAGTCGGCGCAACTCGTACTGTTGCTTTCAGTAGAAGAGGTTCACCTCTCACGCTTGAAAAGGCTATCTCAAGACTAGCAGCTGAGGGGATGCCGGCTGCGATTGTCGGCGCCTTTCCCCACGGTCACTTTTCAGACACAACCACCAAACTAGCTGATGACATCATTTGTGTAGATCCGGAAATGCTTGAAGCGTGGACTCTGACTTCCAGGATAGTCTACGAATACGA
>CP070826.1:1088911-1092078 GCA_020344435.1 Candidatus Bathyarchaeota archaeon
GGAAGTTGATGCTATGGTTCTGATGTGCCCGCTGTGCGGCTCTATGTACGACAGAAATCAGCGGGTAATACAGAGAAGGTTCAACGCCGCCTATAACCTGCCCGTACTATTCTACCCACAAGTCCTCGGGCTCGCTCTCGGAATGAATCCAAAAGGGCTAGGGCTGGACATGAACCGGGTCAAAACATCTGAATTGCTGAGTAAACTGGGCGCCTAGGTTAAGCGTTTTCTATTCACCCGCCTCTTCCTCCATTACCTTCTTCCATCTATGGATTAAAAGAGTCTCGTCGATTTTCGTAAGTTCTGTGATGTGTTCCGCATAAGCCTCTGGTTTCAGCAGTTTCTCTAGCTCCTTGTCTGGCTTGGCAGGGCGGATGGTTGCAATCCAACCCTCGCCATATGGATCGTCATTTATGAGACTGGGATTGTCAAACAATCTATTGTTGAATCTGATAACCCTGCCTGTGAGTGGGCTCATAATTTCGGCAACGCTCTTCACCGATTCTATCTTGCATATCGTCTCCATCCGTCCGATCTCAGCGCCTCTCGTCCCGGCGTAGAAGTATGTAATCTCCCTCAGCGCCTTCTGAGCATAATCTGTAATACCGATTCTTGCGGTGCCATCGTCCTCTATGAAGATCCACTCGTGCTCTTTGACGTAGTAGCAATTCTCAGGAATATCATACGAGTCAACTTTCACTCATTCAACCCTCCGTAATGCCTACCTTAATGTAAGTCTGCATAGGCGCAGGCGATGAGAGTAAGCGCCAGATGGAATCTTCTACCTGCGCCGCCGTATTTTCTTCGCGACAATCTCCGCAGCCGTCGCCACAGGCTCCACAGTCTCAGCCACGGGAGGCGCATAACTTGTGTCCGCCGTCGAAAGCTCTAATGCTGTCATTTCCTTCTGTATCGCCACAGAGAGCATGTTGACTCTCTGCGCCACATTTTCTCCACCGACTATCTGGGCTCCCATAACTCTACCTAAGACAGGCTCGGCAATAATCTTCACCTTAACTTCTTTTCCTCCAGGGAAATAGGCAGCCCTCGTTCTTCCAGTGATGCTTGCACTGATTGTTTGGAAGCCGACCTTAGCGGCTTGGAACTCCGAGAGACCTACCGCACCGAGTTCGAAATCGAAGATTCTTGAGACTGCGCTGCAAATCACCCGTGGATTGGCAGCATATCCTCCCGCCGCGTTTATACCCGCAGTTGTTCCCTGCCTGACCGCGTTGGTTCCAAGCTGGTAGAGGCATGGTAATCCAGTGATCGAGCTTTGTGATTCAACACAGTCCCCTGCTGCGAATATGCCGGAAACGCTGGTCTCCATCCTCGGGTTCACTCTTATGGCTCTGGTTACGCCCAGTTCCACTCCAAGTCCCCTAATCAAGTCTGTTCTAGGTCTAATGCCTGCTGCCATAACAACGATATCCGCCTTCACCTCTTCGCCACCTACAACTACGCCCTCAGCCTTGTCTTTTCCTACGATTGCCTCCACTCGCCTACCCACCATCGCCTTTACGCCATGCTCTTTCATCTTCTCTTCCGTATAATCCGCCATGTCCTCATCGAATAACGCAGGAAGAATGTATGGCACCACTTCAACGATTGTGGTCTCAATCTTGTTCGAGGCAAGAGCATGCGCCGTCTCCAAGCCAATGAATCCAGCACCGATGACAACCGCGCTTTTCGCAGTCTTCATTGCCTCTTGAATTCCCTTTCCATCATCCACCGTCCTCATTGCGAAGACTCCTGGAAGATTGTGGCCTCCTATCGGTATGATGAATGGGTCGGCTCCAGTGGCGAGAATCAGGGATTCGTATTTCAATGCTTCAAAATTCCCTTCCTTGTCTTCGATTAGAACAATCTTGTCATCAGGGTTGATCGATCTGGCTTTTGTTTCAAGGCGCAGCTTGAACTTCATCATTCTATAATGGGTTGGAGGAAAGGCTGTTAGAACTTCGAAACTGGGTATCTCACCCGCCAGTACATATGGTATACCGCAGCGGGAGTAGGCTGGATAAGGCTCCCTATCTACTAAGGTTATTTCGGCCTTTGGATCGGTCTTGCGGGCTGCGTTGGCTGCGTGGACACCAGCAGCGTTTGCGCCGACAATTACTATTTTCCTTGGCAAGCTGAAATCTCTCCTAGATCTAGACCTGTTCATTTCGTGAGAAGGTATAGGGTTGAGCGGCTTCTTTATATTTGTTGTCTCCCCTTTTCCAACAAAGAAATTCCTAAATAATGGAGCAAAATTATACTAGCGTTCTAAGGTTTGATTATGATGGAGGAGACCAAGTCATTCAATGACCTAGCCAGAGAAGTTGTTGAAAGGGGAATATGCGGCAAGTGTGGTGGCTGCATCTCCTTCTGTTCAGCCGGAGAACTAAACGCCCTAGAGATGGGCGAGAACGAGTTGCCACGATACATCAATGAGGACAACTGTCTGAAGTGTGGCATCTGTTACCTCATATGTCCCCAGACCGACAAGCTGAACGCAGAGCTTCAGGAGAAGTTTGGCTGGAGACCTCCCATAGGTGATTATCAGAGGATAACCTCTGCTCAGACGACTGATGAAGCGGTGAAGGAGATTTGCACAGACGGAGGGGTTGTGACCTCTCTTCTCCTATACCTGCTGGATCGCAACCTCATAAATGGCGCCATCGTCTCGATGAAGACTGGACGCTTCTCCAGAAAGGCGGTGATCGCCAGAAGACCTGAGGAGCTTATTGAAGCTGCAGGCTCCACGTTCTCAGGCTCCCTCCATCTCGAAGAGTTAGGAGGAAAATACACTACTTACACTCCAATACTATCCACTGTAAAGAGTCTAGAGAAGCAGTATCTGAAAGACTTGGCTGTGGTTGGGACTCCCTGCCAGATCAACGCAATCCGAAAGATGCAATGTCTCGGGATTCTCCCGGCTCACCTCATAAAATACACGATAGGGCTATTCTGCATAGAAAACTTCTCTTTTGATGACGTAGCGAGGGAAAGGCTGGAGAAGAAGCTTGACATCAATCTGGCGGATGTTGTCAAACTGAATATCAAGGATGACTTCATAATCACTCTCACCAAGGGCGTGAAGTTTCATGTTCCATTAGAAGAGGTCCATGAAGTTGCTCGCCCAGCTTGTCTAACCTGCCACGACTTCAGCAACGAGTACGCAG
>CP070826.1:1092178-1100683 GCA_020344435.1 Candidatus Bathyarchaeota archaeon
GTCTACATAAGCTTTGACGAATTGTTGCCCGCAGCTCACAGATATGGCAAAGAGCATATGGTAGCTGTAGGAGTCATTTCTGGTATGGCTTTGGCGATATTCAGTTTATTCATGCTCAAGTGAGCCTGTGCTACTGATTGTTCATTTTGAAGGAGTCGGAGCAGCTTTCGAAGTTGGGCTCGCACGCGCGCTCTTCTTCTTCCCTTTCTTCTTCTTTTCTTTGGGTCTTTCGATTATTTTCATGTTCAACTGAATGATGTCTTCAGTTATTGTCTTTCCCCTCAGGGTCTTTCTCCGTCTCTCTCCTTCTCTTGATGGGTGAAAACCGACGCCTTCAGCGAGGATGACGCTGGTTCGTACTCCTCCATGGACATTTGGTCTCATGGGAAAACCGTCCTTGTCAGACCCTCCTGTTATTCTAAGCTTGTAGCCAGACATTCCAACCACGGATCCATCGATCTCGTCGCCAAGTTTCCGTCCAATCAGAGGGGCGGCGCGGGTTCCTTCACTTTCTACAGATTTGGATTTCCCATCTTCTGGATCAGAGATCACTATCTTGAATTTCGCCATTTGCTGACCCTACTCTACTACTCTTTTTTGGTTCAATGCTTTCTTCTTTATAAGTTTTCCATAGACAATGAGATCCTAAGGATACTAGCCAAGATGTGAACGCTTGCTATGTGTTCACAAGAGAGAAACGCCTTTCGTTCCGCTTGAATTCATCAGACCTTCGTCGTTCTGCCTTCCAGACGTATCCAAGAACCACCACAAAAGTGCCTATGCCTATGATGCCCGCTGCAATAAGAAACCACTGAATCCACATTTCTATGGGGAGATCTAGGAAGACCTGAGATGTCGAGCTCATCTCGTCCCTCTGATGAATAAGGAAATTATTCTCAATGAGGAAATCCCGATATGTATGAGACGAGGTAACATAATCTCTCTGACTGATATTCATGTACTGGATAGTCTCGGATGATGTCACTGCTCCTGTCCTTATTGCGTTGAGAGGTGCACCTCGTCCGCCCGTCACGTATGTTAGGTCAACAGGGAGCCAACCCCATGGTGGAACATAGACCATCGCCCATCCATGCCAGGCTATATGCTCTAAGACTGAGGTTACGGTGTTGTTCCAGCTGCTCTGTTGTTTCTGGAATCCATAGTCGTATATGCAGCCCACTTGAAGGTATGATGGGATACCCAGGATTCTGCAGAGGGTTATGAAGAGAATGGCTTGGTCGTCACAGTCGCCTTCCTCATGCAGGAGCGTCTGATTCGGATATATGGGAACCTCGTGTGAGATCTTTGGGTTGTCCTGAGGAGGGTAGTCAATGTTATTCCAAATCCATTCAATGAGCTCCTCCACTATTGACAGAACGTTTGTCTGGTTATCAGCTATACTACGCGCCAGTTCTTGGAGCGTTGGATCATCAATCTGCCAAGTATCACTGGCATTACGATATCTCTCTATCAGATTTTCCGGGATTTCTGTGAGAGCCCCCGATTCTTCTTCGTCAAGGTGAGGGATCAATCGTAGCTCTGACTCTACATGGTAGGTGAGAGTATAGTTCACGGCTTCTCCATGTTCAAGCTCCAAATCTGGAAGCTGCAGTATCGCAATCAGATTTCCATCCTCATCTGTCTCCGTTCTTTCTATTGGACGAGAATGCTCTGTCAAATACACTGTCTGCCACGTGTTATTCATGAATAGACTGATCTCTCTGTCTTCTTGGGTGAGATTCCAGATGTCTGTCCCATTGTTGAAGAAGGTGACGGTCGTCTTGATGAGGTAGTCTGCGTCCGCTACTTCAGCCCTCACCGACGTGAAGCTGTTTAGTGTAGAGGATGCGAGTAGAACAAACAGCATCAAGGCAACGGCAATCGTCTTTCTCGAAGCTTCACCCATCTTGCCCACGTTCTTCCGGTCCCCAAAACCCCAATGACAATGATGCACACTGAGAACACGACACTCCCCTCTTTAAACCTTAGGGCGTGACGTGAAAATCGCTATGGATCTCCTCCAACCTGACAAATTCGCCGTTAACCCTTGTCAAACTACGGAAAGCTCATGTTAGCAGACGTGGAAACGCGTTATTCCACGTGTACTCTGAACAGGTCGATGTCTCGCTTCATGTCTCGAGCACATTCCAGGAACTCTCTGACTGAGCGCTCAACGTCTCTGGACTGGGTGACATACCTACCCACTATAAGGATATCTGCGCCAGTCGCCAATGCCTCTGGTGCAGTCTCAGGTGTTATCCCACCCGCAACAGCAACTAAGAACCTATCTTCTTCGAATGTCTCACGCAATTCCTTGATCAGATGCCACCGAGGTTTTCCCGTTCTCTCCACGTCAATGGCGCGATGCAGAATGATGATGTTCGGAAGTTCTTTTAGTGAACGAAGCTTTTGAACAGGGTCTTCCACGTTCATCGTATCTACTGTCGCATAGATTCCAAGTCTTTTTGCCTCGTAAATGAATTTGTCGAGTGTCTCTGTAGCTGCAAGCCCTGAAGCGACCACAGCATCTGCGGTTTCCTCGAACGCCAGATCAACCTCAACCTTCCCAACATCTAAGGTTTTCAAGTCTGCTACAATGAAAGTGTCCTTCGCTAGTTCCCTCAGGTCACGTATCGCCTTTACACCATACTTCTTCAACAGAGGCGTGCCAACTTCCAGGATGATCCTGTCGCTGTCGGGCATCTGCTCTATAATCCTTCTTGTTCTTTTCATACTTGGGATGTCTAGGGCTATCTGGATGTAGGGTGGTCTCCATAAGCGTGGCACCTTGAATCCCATAATCGGATGCGTCGCTCTGTCCTTGTCGTAGAGGATTTTCTTCAGTGGCGGATAATTAGAGAGAGCCCTACTAAGTGCTAGTTTGGTAGCTCCATAATTGTACTGGTAGATTCTCCGATAATCCTTTGCATCCGGATGCACAAATACACTACACAGAATAACCCAATCGTCCAGCTTATCTTCTGGTATGACACCCTCTTCCACGGAGTCAGCGACGGCCTTAGCAACAGCGGCTTGAGCAGGCCCGAATATCTTTCCTGCTTGATCAAGATTCTGTACAGTGACCTTGGGAACCAAGAGCGTGTGGGGCTTGGGAGGAAGGTTGGGTCTTATAACTGCGAGAAGTGGTGTGTGGCCCGCGGAGAGATTTGAGAGACCATTAGCGAAGGCGTCTCCTACAGGTCCGTCTTTGTCGCCTACTATCAAGTCGACATGAGCGACCTCAGAGCCTTCACCAGTCAAGGCCTCCCCTATCAAATAGGTGGATCCCTCGACTGCCCTTGCTAGTTTCAGTTTCTGATTGACATTCTCGAAATCGACGTCGAAATCGCTCATCCAGCGGTAGAGCGTGTCGCGATGCACGCCCATTATCTGTGCCGTGCCTTTGATCGTCGGCTTCGTCGACCTGCGCCGTCTGGCCTTTCTGAGTTCCATCTCTTTTCTCTTTGCAGCACTCAGCAAACTGATGAATTCCTCTCGGGTCTCAGGCCTTCTGCCGTCGAATTCCGACACTTTCCCACCACATGTAGTACACTGGGACAGTATACTATTTAACTTTTGTCGCATATGTCGTACACTCTTCCATCTAGCCAGAAATTCTCACGACAGATTCCTGCAAAAAAGCGTCCATTTTCTCTTCTGTCGATTTCTCTTCTCTCATCTCTATATGAGAATCCGACAATTCCACATCCACAAACTATTAAAACTTTGAAGATTGTCGGACTTCTGATCTGGGGACTCAGACTCAAAAGCTTTAATGGCGCTCATCTTCTAACTCTCTAGGAGATGTTGGACAATGCTGAATGTGGAAGGATTGAGAAGAGACTTTCCAATTCTAGAAACCGGCATAGTCTACCTAGACAACGCTGCAAGCAGCCTAACTCCAGAACCCGTCCTTGAGAAGATGCTGGAGTTCTATCGTGAGTACAGAGCCAATGTGGAACGTGGGGTACACCGTCTCTCTCAGAAGGCTAGCGAAGAGTATGAAGGCGTTCGCAAAAGAGTTGCCGAATTTCTGAACGCAAAGACTGCCTTCGAAATCATTCTAGCACGGAATACAACTGAGGGAATAAACATCGCCGCAAATGGCCTGAAGTGGAGCAAGGGCGACAAGATAGTCACCTCGATGATTGAGCACCACTCTAACTTTCTCCCATGGCTTCGATTGAAGAACTGTTGCGGAGTAGACTTGGAGATAGTCAAGCCCAAGGACCCCGCTGTAGATGGGCTCTTGGACCCAGCGGATTTCGAGAAAGTCGTTGACGACAGAACCAAGCTGGTAGCCATATCTCACATCTCAAATGTGCTAGGTGCGATTGCACCAGTCAGAGAGATAGCCGAAATAGCCCACGAGCATGGCGCCTACATACTCATAGATGCTGCTCAGTCGGTTCCACATATGAAAGTAGACATTCAGAACATCAGATGCGACTTTCTTGCATTCAGTGGACACAAGATGTGCGCGCCAACTGGGTCAGGTGTCCTATACATTAGAGAAGAGTTGATTGACGAGGTTGAGCCCCTGTATATTGGGGGAGGAACTATAGCTGATGTGAGTGTTGACCATTACGAGCTTAGCCCTAGTTCCACTCGTTTTGAGGCCGGAACACCGGCGATTGCAGAGGCCATAGGCTTGGGTGCTGCAACAGACTATCTGAGAAAGATAAGTATGGAAAACATTGAGAAACATGAAGAGAAACTCACAAAGCAAATGTATGAAGGATTAAGCGAAATCTCGAAGGTTGAGGTCTATGGTCCCAAGCCAAGAGACAGAATCGCCATCATGCCTTTCAATGTTGAAAATCTGAATCATCATGATGTAGCCTTAACGCTTGATGTATCAGCAAACATTATGGTCCGATCGGGACATCACTGCGCCCTTCCTCTCACAAAAGACATAATCCGCAAACCAGGAACTGTCAGATCCTCTGCCTATTTCTACAATACGGCAGACGAGATAGATCGCTTTCTATTCGCAGTGAGGGAAATAGCCAGCAAACTCGCCAAATGAGACATACGATTTGATCATGAATGCATACGGAGCCTGAAGGGCACTTGACTATCTAGCGCGCCCAGAAAGCCTCAGCACTATCCTTCGAAGTGTGGGATTATTTCTTCGCTTATGAGGTCGATAGCTTTTCGGACATTGGGACCTATTGGTGAGCCCACCACAAATTGCGAGATCCCAGACTTGAGAAGCTGGGTGATGCGTCCCATACACATCTCAGGTGTGCCACATACCGAGAAGGCTTCTATCATCTTTGAAGAAACCAGACCGAAGGCTTCTCCCCACTTGCCAGCCCTCAGAGCTTCACTAATCTTCTCAGCCTTTTCTGGGTCGATGCCATGCCTCTGCAAGACCACTTCTGGACTGCCAGCCGCAACATAAGCGACAACAGGAACCGCCGCTTGAGTAGCTTTTTCCAGATTCTCATGAATTGAAAACGACGTATACGCGGCAACATCCACATCTGCCAATCCCCTTCCAGATTGTTCTAGTCCCTTCTCAACGCGACCTACTGCATTGCTCACATCCTTGGGATGCCCAGCATTTATGAGCACCCCATCGCCCAGTCGTCCAGCCAATTCAAGCATCTTCGGACCCTGTGCACCAATATAGACTGGGATCTCCGTCCTAGGCTTGAATAAGAACTTAGCGTCATTCGTCCTGAAAATGTCGCCTTCGAATGTGACGCTCTTCTCAGTGGTCATTCTTCTGACGATCTCAACGCATTCTTTGACTGCAGTTAGAGGCTTATGCATCTTCAGGCCAGTGGACTTGAGAGTTGTCTTGTCCCCTGCACCAATGCCTAGGATCACCCTGCCAGGCGCCATTTCATTCAACGATGCAACAGCTTGCGCAGTGACCACCGGATTGATGAGGTAGGGATTTGTGACCCCGGGGCCCAGCTTCACCTTTTCGGTGTAAAGCGCCGCTGCGGTGAGGGCAACGTAGACGTTGCGATTGTTGAAGTGATCGGTTATCCAGAGATAATCGAATCCCCTCTTCTCAGCTTGAATGGCGTAGAAGGTCGTCTTCCAGTAAGGCTCACTCGGAACGAACTCAACTCCAAACTTAGCCATGTTGAAAGCCTCCCAAGATTCTATTGTCTTAGTGCCTTCCTTACGTCAGGCAACTGCATCTTCTCCTCCAGCAGGTTCATTGTCTTGTCAGATTCCAAGGCAACCGCGGCCTCAAGAATCGCTGCAAGACCTACCTCATTCGCCAGGAAATCGTGTTGCCAGTGATGAAGTATCGTCTTGGCCAAGCCACTGGGCATCTTGTCAATATTCTTTGACTTCAGAACGTAATCAACTAGTTTGTTCAAGAGCGTATCTCTTTTCTCGAAGGGAACCATTTCAACTATCTTGCGATAATCCATATCAAACACTTTCCGCAATCATGAGATCGTGGAGATTTTAATAATAGATTCTGTTTTATGTGTTTTGGGAAACTAGAGTCATGCAATCTTCGATTCCCAATGAGCTCACTCAGACGCTGAAGCGCCAAAAATACCACTTGGTCGGCGACCACTCAGCCGTCAAACGGTGCAGGTGGCTCTACGAATCGCTCATCCATGATCGTCCCTGCTACAAACAGAAGTTCTACGGCATAATGAGCCACCAGTGTGTTCAGATGACACCTGCTGTTGTCTACTGTACGCTACACTGTCGTTTCTGCTGGCGTCTACAGAGTGGGGACCTCCAATTCAGATGGAAGGAGACTGACCTACAGGGCTGGGATGGCCCTGAGGAAATAGTGGAGGGCTGCATCAGTGAGCAAATGAGGATTCTGAGCGGATACAAGGGAAATTCCAAGGCTCACCCGGAGAAGTACAAAGAGGCTCTGGCGCCTAGACATGCTGCCATAAGCCTGTCAGGTGAACCCACAATGTATCCTCATCTAAATGGTCTGATTCAAGAATTCCACAAACGCGGTTTGACAACGTTTCTTGTCACCAACGGAACAGCGCCCCAAGCACTCTCACAGTTGGACGAGGAGCCCACCCAACTCTACGTCTCAGTCTCCGCCTTTGATAAGGAAACGTACGCCAACACGTGTCGTCCACAAGTCCCAAACGCTTGGGAGAGCCTCAATGAAACCCTCTCCTTGCTGCCAAGCCTCAAGTGTTCCACTGTAATTCGCATAACCTTAGCACGAGACCTGAATATGAAGCGTCCAGAGCAATACGCACGGCTGCTTGAGCATGCCAACCCGACTTACGTCGAACCCAAGGCCTACATGCACGTGGGCTTTTCAAGGCTTCGCCTAGGATATGAAAACATGCCGACACATAAGGAGATCCGATCCTTCGCGGCTGAGCTGGCAGATGCGATGAGCTACAATATTATCGAAGAAGCTGAGGAGAGCCGTGTGGCGCTGCTAAGCCGGTTGGAGAAACCAATCAAGTTTTCAGGATAACTCCTTCATGCGTGCCTCTTCATGAACTGTTGCTCCCGCATTATCCTATTCGTCAGGTGCAACTGGTCCCGGTTGATCTGGGCCGACTTCACCCTTCTTGATAGCCGCGAAGATGAAATTCTCTGAATGCACTGGAGAGCCAGCCATCCTCCTCAGCATCAGTAGTTGTCCTATGTGCGCCATAGAATCTGAGAGAGGGCCTTGAAGAAGCTGTTCTTCTGTAACCTCATTTAGATTCTCAGCTTGAAGTGATTTGTCCAGTTTTGATAGTATGTTGTAGAACGCATTAACCTCAGCGTTCCATGATCTCATGTCAAAGTAGGTTTTGTCATACTGTTCAAAGAAGCTGTGTGCGTATGTCAGCACACCTGTAATGTGATGCAATATCTCTATTGGTGTACGGACTTCTTTTCCAACATAGAGGTCTGGGTAGGTTTCTGGAGCATCCTTCATTGCTTTTGTGGCATGATACGCTATCGAAGCAATGAAATGTCTGAGCATCCCACACTTGTTTGACATAATATGACCGTTGCCAGGTCATCCACATAAAGACATGCATGCCTGTCTACGTTTCTCTTTGAATGCGGAAATGAGAATCTTTCCCCGCGCTGATGTAGTCTCCACCCGCCTCGCGGATGATGGAGGCGATCTTGCTGAAATTCCCTGAGCCAAGAAACTGACGAGGCTTCACAACAATGTACTCGTCGCTCTCCTCGAACGTAAGCATCTCCTCCAAATCCTTGGGAAACAGGACTCGAATATCCTCGGTTGTGCGCATTTCACCCGCGGGTGAAGGTGCGCTCTCGGGAACGTCTACTGCCTTGAGTTCTTTCGAGATGTCCGTGAGGTCTCTGGAGACCATCTTCAGAACATTCAGAAGTTCGTCGATTCTCTTTAACAGCTCTTCGACGCTCAACTTCTTTTCACTCATGAATCTCCCTCAGCACAAAACCACTATAGTAATTGAGCTAGTAGCTGGTTATATATGTCTCTGTTGCGCCCGAGCTCTGAACTGTTTCTGCATTTCAACGGTCCTTGAAGCCTACTAATGACGGCGAAGAGCC
>CP070826.1:1100783-1104993 GCA_020344435.1 Candidatus Bathyarchaeota archaeon
AGCAGAAGGTGTCTTAGCTTTCTTTCATTGTTTACTCTTTCTTCGTATTCTCCATCAGTCATCATTACAAGGTTTGCGTAATGGTATATGTGATCTAGCTTGAGGATGTCCAAAGGGCCGGATTTGAGAAAGAAATCTCCTGAGCTACACTTCCTGCATATTTCGGGCACAGGCGAATGTAGCTTTGCGAATTTCTTTCGCTTTGCCTGAATCTCCGCTAGTTTCAACAACTTCTCCTCGTCGAATTCCATCTTGAAGCCGATCTTGTCTAGTCCGTTTAGGATCTCTTCGAAATTGTCCTTGGTGGATTTGTCTTTTGGTTCTTCATCATAGCAGACGAAGTTCTCTGCGGTCGCTTGGTAGTAGCTTTCAATGAGGTGTCCTCCGCAGCAACGTTCTTCGCGAGTAACGTGGACTAGTTCTGCGTTCTTGAGTTTCTTCATGTGATGATAAACCGCTTGTTGTGTCATGTTCAGTTTCTTTGCTATCTCTCCAATGGTAAACTCCTTGTCTCTCAGTAGGTTTATTATGTCTCTCCTGACGTCACCGCTAAGCAACTTGCAAGCTTCAGACTCGACGACCTTGCAAAGATCAGGATTTTTTGCCTTTGCCATCTGTGCCACAAATAAAGTATGCTATATATACTATATTAATCTTTTGTTATAAAGCATAAACTTTATATAAGTGCACCTCAGTATACTAAAGTGTGGATTAAAATGCGCAGAGAGGTGATGAATGTGGAAAAAGACTTGAGAAAGAATGAACCGGAAAGACCCGGTTCTTTAGCTAGAAAGATGCTTGAAGTATTGGGAGTCACCAGGGCCTATGTCCAATCCATTGGCACCCAGGAAGAAGATGTAGTCCGCGTGAACATTCCTCTAGATTACAGCGACTGGAAGCCTATTGAGGCTGCTCTCTTGGAGGCGGAGCATCAGAAGGCCAAGGCAATAACGCAGATACGAAGACATCAAATCATCTGACAGAAACAACCCCCCCTTCTCCCCTTTTTTGTATAACCGCGACCCAACAGATACGAGTGCATATATACGAATTTCTTACGGGAAGTCTCTCGGCATAATACCGGAAAGCTCAAAAGATTGCCATGGCAGAGTTACTACGGCCTATTGAGAAAACCAGAGCAAGGAGACTTGATTTAGTTATGAGAAAGGCCTGTTTATGTTTGATTTTTGTGTTATTGGCTATTGGGTTGTCGCCAGGTGTCGGAGCTGCTTCAACACCGGAAGGCCCCGAGTTTGTTCCTGGTGAGGTGATAGTGGGACTTGAAACAATCACTGCTGAAACCGTTGAGGGTCTAAGAATGAGCGGCGGTAGGATAATCAAAGAGATTTCAGCTTTGAACGCCGTGGTTGTTGAGGTGACTGTTGGAAATGAGGACGAATATATCCAAAGTGTAAGCCTCATAGCGGGTGTCAGATATGCCGAGCGGAACGGGATAGGCCAGATGGCATACACGCCCAACGACCCCCTTTGGGGGTTTCTATGGAACATGCGAATAATCGAGGCTGACAGCGCTTGGGATGTCCACAAGGGCTCCAGCAGCGTTGTAATAGCAATACTTGACACGGGCGTCGATTATACCCATCCGGATTTAGCAGCAAATTACGTATCAGGCGGCTACGATTGGATAAACAATGATAATGATCCGATGGATGACCACTCTCATGGTACGCACTGTGCAGGTATAGCGGCGGCAGTGATGGACAACAACATCGGCGTCGTCGGCGTGGCCCAAGCTGGCATCTGGGCTGAGAAGATCCTAACCAGCGGGGGCTTCGGTTCAAACGGTGACTTAGCCAGTGGAATAACACATGCTGCTGAAAACGGCGTTGAAGTGATAAGCATGAGTCTGCAGAGGTATCCCTACTCAACTCTAGTGGAAGATGCTTGCGAGTACGCTTGGGATCAGGGCGTGCTGCTTGTGGCAGCAGCAGGAAATGACCGCAAAAATATCGACATCAGTCCAAGCTATCCCGCATCTTACAATCTCGTAATGGCAGTCTCTGCTACAACGAGTGGTGATCGGTTTGATTCTTCATACAGCAACTATGGAACTAAGATAGAGCTTGCAGCACCAGGAACGAGTGTCTATTCAACAGTTCTCGGTAGCGGTTATGGGTACATGACTGGCACCTCAATGGCATGTCCTCACGTGGCTGGCACCGCTGCCTTGCTATGGAGCTATACACCATCACTGACAAACACACAGCTAAGGGAACGCCTTCATAAGGCTGTTGATGATCTCGGCACCCCAGGTAGAGATATCTACTATGGATACGGAAGGATCAATGTCCACAAAGCGCTTTCTACGCCTACGATTTCACTTTATACAGACAAGCATACGTATGAAGCAGGCGACACCATGCATCTTGGACTGGACGCTACGAATCCAGATGGTCAAATCGATATATGCTTTGTCGTTTTGGTTGTTCGTCCAGGGGGCTTGATCCATTTGTATATACATATGCATGATGTAGTTTTGCCCGCAGACTTCAGCTACAGCAATCCCTCTTTCAGAACAATAACGTTACCCAGCTTACCACTGGGCACCTACAAATGGCACGCAGCCCTGCTCCACCCATCAACGCATGCGACTATTGCAACAGACTCAGCGGAATGGCAGCTCAGCTAGCCATCCAAATCCTTCTTTCTCAATCTTCGCACCATGTCATGACATGCCAGCATACGCACATTCGAACATCAAATGACGTTCTGCGACGTTCTCGCACGATTTCTCCACGATTTCCCACCGATTCAACATTCAAAACGACGATTTCGCACGATTTCCACGATTTCGACGATCTTCACCTGCCAAGAGCGTAGGGACGAGAATCCTGTGTTGTCGGTGTGGATCGCGAAAATGATGTTGAAATGCCGGTCTTCCCCCTCTACCTCCTAGACGGGCTTCAGCAGTGCCAGTCTCGGCCTACGGAAACCAGATCGTGACTGCGCGAAATATGCTCGCAAATTGAAAAGGGTGGAAATATCGACTCTTTTCGCTGGATTCCGACCGTATGATGCTAAAGCGCAATCCTTTTAGTTGCAATCTGACGATTATAGTCGAGATGACATTGTCAGAATTTTCCTTTGAGCCTCTTCGAAAAAGAGACAGAGATGCTTGCGCAGAGATGATAATATCGACTTTGGGGAATGAGGCAAAACCATATGCAGACAAGAACACCGTGAAGAAGGCCCTTTATGGTGATAAGAAAGTGACACTGGTGGCGAGAAGGAAAGAGAGGATCTCGGGGTTGATAAACGGTACCCTCCTAGGCTTCCCAAGAATCATGTTTCTCACAGTTGCGGACGAGCAAAGCGCACGTGAAGGCTTAGGCGGTATGCTGATCGATCAATTTGTGAAGGAAATCAAGAAGATTTCACCTCATGCAAAACTCATTTTACATAATGAATTTGCAGACAACTTCAACGCTATCGGATTGTATTCAGTCAAAGGTTTCAAGGTTACTGGATTCATAAAAGACCCCATCACAAACAGAGATGTGGTCTTCTTGGAAAAGTCTGTGTAGCCCCGCTACACGTCATGGAGTCTCTGCTTTTCCCGATGATAGCTTTCTGCTGAGAAACGCTCCGACAAATCCCCCCAACACGAAAATCACGAGGATTATCAGGTGATCCAGCAGATTTAGCAGTCTTTGTCCAGTGATCACTTCAATCACACCCATGAAGACATAGATATGAAAGACAAATGAGCCTAGTCCCGCCTTCAACCCCACTCTCTCATGATTCTGGGACGCCTTACGAGCGACTAAGTATCCTGCAACAGTGGCTCCAAAAACGTATGTCAGGAATAAGAGCTGCACAGGAGGGAGCGCAATAGCTAATGTTAACCACGCCAGTGAATTCGCGAGCACCGCCCCCGCTATGTAGTCTTTGAGTGTAGATGTTTTTCTGGTTTCCATGACTGACTTCCTCAATTCGATACATTATTATTTGTTTTGTCATTTTAAATCTTGACAGAGAAATTCAACAATAGGTTGACAAGGGTTGACCCCACCTAGAACACCATCGAAATCAAAGATGAAGCCAGAAGAAATAAAGGTGATTCTAGCCACTGATTGCGGAAGCACCACCAGCAAAGCCCGTTTCTTCAAGAAACTAGGAAATGAATATCGCTTTGTTGCGAGTGGAGAAGCCCCCACAACCGTCGAGGCTCCCTTCGAAGACGTAACGC
>CP070826.1:1105093-1108622 GCA_020344435.1 Candidatus Bathyarchaeota archaeon
GGGCTTGTTCATTTCGCCGAAGTAGAGGAGGTCGGGTGGAGGATAGGGCGCATCAAGTAGGCTGGCCAAGAGAAAAGTGTTTGTGAATATGCTCTGATAGATCTTATGAAGCACTAGCGGCACCTTTGTCTTCGGATTCGTCTCCAACATCTTTTCGATGGCGGAGTTTTTACCGGTCAGAGTAGCCGTTCCCTTCAGCTCGAATTTTACCACGCTCGGCTTTGTGGTGATGGTCACTGTCAGTCCAACGACTCGTCTGCCGCTTTTGCGTTCTCTTTCCTCCAATTCTGCATTTACATCAAAATGTAGGAGGGGTGATTCTTCTTTGCCTCCCAGTTTGACACCTTGTAGACCTATGATATCGACGTCTACTGAGACTTGGGAGGTGTCGCTTTCTGCTGGGATGGTTCATTCCCCACTTTAGTTAATGTGTGGATGGGCTGGCATAGTTTATGTGGCTGAGGGTTTTACTCTTTGATTATGGATTTTTCCCTTTGTATGTGCAGGTGTGCTACACACATGTGAGTGCGCAGATTCTGAATGATGTGAGAGGGCGGTTATGGTGATGATGAAGGCGATTGATAGTTCTTCTATCTTCTGGGCTGGCAATTCCGGGAATCTAATGTGCGAGTTGCTGAAGCAGATGTCGTAATGTGGCATTGGGCGTTTTCCTATTACAGGAGGGGCATGTTACCATCTGTAGTTTGGATCCCGTGTGCCAGTGATATCCGCACTTTTGGCATTGTATATTCGGTGTTTTCTTGCTCGTTTTCTACTACCTCCACCACTACTAACAACGTTGTATTATGTCGTATGACTTAATAAACCTTTCTCGGCTTCAACTTCCGAATCAATATTCCTGAGATGTGATTGTGTGCAGACACGCATGCATGATAACAGCCCTAGGGTGTCTCTGCGTTATAGACCAACAGCGCCTCTGGCCGCGTTCATATATAGGTTCGAAAATTTCTTTCTCAAATCCTTAGCGGTCTTGATGTTGCTGTTTATCCGGAAAAAGTTCTTCATTCTATTGGTCTTGACCCCCAATCCGATGACAATAATCCCTGTTTTTCTGAGAAAGTCGAGAGTCTCCGTCAGAGCTTCGGTTATGTTCGAGTATCCGTAGGGCCACCCGTCAGAGAGAATAGTCATCACTCTGAGATTTTCTGATCTTTTCTTAAGAAATTCAGCCGCGAGTTTAAGCGCATCCGGCATGTAAGTGAGGCCTTCAAATCTCAGGCCTCCCATCCTTGCTTTTGTTTTGGCTCCGTATCTTTCCGCTGGATCCTTCAAAATGAGAAACCGATCATTAAATGCATAGAAACCCCAAGAAGCTGAATCTCTCAGAAGCTCCTTCGCAGTCTCAGCGAGACATATGCCAAGATTTCGGGCATAATCTTCGAGGCCTCGCATACTTCTACTCGCGTCAAGCAGGATGACCCAAGCATAGCTCTTGCCGATATTCTCCTCCAGCTTGAAGACATCCATTCTTGGACTCTTGCTTGCCGTGACCTGTATAACATCTTGAAGGTCCAAGACCCCATACATCTTTCTAGGATCTTCATCCAAAGCATCAAACGCTACCATTAGGCTACTTAAGAGTCTCCTCGATTCACTCCTCACCTTTGTCCTCGCCCTAAGATACTCCGTATAGTCTTCACGTGGAAACTCGATCGATCTGAACCGAGTCAAAGAAATGGGGCCCTCAAATCTGCTGAGAATCTTCTTCTCCTTGGCTTTTTCGTGAACCCAAGAATCGAAGATTTGAAGCGCCTCTGCCTCAGCTGTCTTCTTCTGCATCATAGTCTGAGATTTGCCTCCTGAAGGTTTCTCTCTCAGAGCAGTTAAGCACCTGTCGAGAAGGGCTCCGACGCCATCATTGGGCTGCACCAAATATGAAGGGAAAAGGGTGGAAGATCCGATTTGCTCGGTGTGAGGGAGTGATGGAACCTCCAATACTGGTCCGTAGAATTCAAGGGCGTGATAGATCTCATCAGCAATTCTCAATTCTACGTCGCCCACACTAGCTTGCTCCTTAGCGAAGGATCGTAGTACTCTATTCTTCAGTTGTCTGAGCTTCTTTGATATTCGACTGACTGTCTTTCGTTCTTCCTTTTGCATGCGATCCTTTATGGTGCCTAGATTCGCTTGTAGTAGGGAAGCAGCCATGATACGAGTGGCCTGACTCCAGATTCTTCCAAGCGGCTTCGATCTTTTTGAGGCAAGGGAGTTCGCGAAGGCTATGTCAATGAGCTCGTCCGGATTGTGGGTAAGGATATAAGCGTTGACTTTTGTGTCTTCCACTAGTGTTTCGGAGAATTTCGCGAGGCGTTCTTCCTTCTTTTTTCGCCACTCTGTGTAGATATCAGGATTTGAAGTGGCAATGTGTGCATTTAGGTGAAAGACGCAAGCTTTGAACAGCCTGGAAAGCTGTGATTTTCCGATCGGCTCCGATAGGAATTGATATCCCGAGAACGAGATTGTCTCTTCTTCGTGCATAATGGGTTCTGGCAGAGCCATTACGAAACCGTCTTTGTCATGATGAAGAAGTGGCTGCTTGAGTTTTGGGTCAACCAGTATCCGTGTCCGAATCTGTTCTTGTCGGCGGATTAGAGATTGAGCGTATTCAAGGTAACCCATTGGAATCACTTGACTTCCAGTTAGAAGGGGGGATTGATTGGTTAGCTGCTCTGAAAAACGCTTTCAATGATTCCCCTTACATCTCCCTGCACTTCTACACTGTCGCTAGTCAGGGCGATTATTGTCTCTTCAGCAGCCTCTAGAGGGCCAAGTCCGTCAGTAATTAGGACTGCCCAATGCATCAGATCTCCAAGTGAAGGGCCGTAGGGCAAGTCTCCTGCCTTGTACTGTTTCCGCATCTCTGCTCCGGCTCGAAGAATTTTGAAAGCGGTATCCTCGTCCACGCCTTTTCTGGTTATCAGCTCAGCTTCTTCAGCAACAATCCTCTGTCCAACGCTGGGATAGTCAAAGTCTACCCATACGCTCATGCGCCTCCTGAATGCTGCATTCAGGGGTTTCGTTCCCGCAAACTCAGCCGAGAAAGGATTCAGAGTGATCATTACGTATCCGAACTTGTGACGTTTAACGATTTCACCATCTTTCTCCGTTATTACCATGTGCCCCCTTGTATCGAGCACGGGATTTAGCCTAGTGGCAACATCTTGCTTCATCATATTAGCTTCATCCAAATACATCAAGCCGCCATTTCTAAGCCACGAAACCAACGGTCCGTCAATCCAGTTCTCTTTCCCGAGCCCGATGTACCTTCCTATAAGGTCGTAGGATGATGTTTGAAGACCGCAGTTAACCTCGTACATAGGCAATCCCGTGAGTTCAGCAACAAGATATGCGATGTGTGTTTTTCCGGTTCCGGATGGGCCTATCAACGCACATTGCTTAAAATAGTAAAGCGCTCTCACTATCTGTCTAACATAATCATGATCACCCTGGATATATGGGGGGGTGCCCTCTGGAATTAGCCCTCTAATCTTCTCAGGAAACTCGTAGT
>CP070826.1:1108722-1119651 GCA_020344435.1 Candidatus Bathyarchaeota archaeon
AAGGCTACGCCGAAATCCTTGTATAAAAGCGCTGTATCCACTGTACAAGAATCGTATCATGGTGGCTTGCTTGAACGGTTTGCTCAGCTTCCATTCTACAAGTGTTACATCTACGGTGAAAGGAACAAGGATGTCTTCCCTGCAGAAGAATTGCTAAGAGAACAAGGGATTCCGGTGTTTTATGTTTCCGGAAGCGGGCACTCCATGATGAAGGAGAACCCGAATGAATTCTATGGTCTCGTTATGGATGCCGTCTCTCGATGTTCTCGCAAATGTGCATCAGATTCGTAAACTCTCAGGGTCCCTCAAGCCCAACTATACGCCTGAAGATGTCGCCCAAGGATACCTGCGCGCGAGAACGCCTTGTTGGATGCAATTAGACTGCTGGGGGGATCGAAACCAGAAACGAGTCTCCAGAGCCAAACAAGGTTTGAGGGCCGGGGCCGGGATTTGAACCCGGGCGCCAAGCTCCACAGGCTTGTAGGCTACCAGGCTACCTCACCCCGGCCACTTTCTGTATGATTTCGGCTACTCCTACTTACGTTTTCTCATGAATATTAAGTCATCTTTCTTGCAGACATATTCAAAGCCTAGTTAGGGGAGGTGCGTGCAATTCAGAGAAGCTCAGTGAGCTTAGTCATTGCAAAAGGCACCAACATCTCCTCCTCATTTAGCCCGCCATGATAGCCTAGGAAATGGGCTTTTTTCCCTTCTATGTGTTCATACCAGACAGTATGGTTGTTAAAAGGTAAGATCAGCAGGTCTCCCGCTCTCTCGAAAAACTGTTTCCTAGGTTTTCCTATGCCAAAAAGACCTCTCTTGAGTGCTTCATTCGTCTTCATAGTTTTCGCTTCCTCTTCAAGGCTTTTTGTTAGGAAGGTCAGCGTGGCTTCCAGCTTGTCAGGTTCTACATGTAGGAAAACATCGCGGGGACTTCCTGTAGGTAGAATAGGTTTTCCTTTTTCACTCTTCTTGAAAGCACGAGTCAGTTTTGGGAATCTGTTTAGATAGATCGTATCCTCAGGAGAGACATCTACCTGACCATGGTCTGAGGTTATTAGGAGAAGTGTTTCCTCTGCCGCTTTCCTATCGGTTTTTTCCAGAAGTTGCTTCTTTATCGAGTGAGAAAGCAGTGATAGCTCAGCAGAATATTCCATGCTATGAGGACCGTATAGATGTCCAATTCCATCCAAGTTGTCTAAATAGGCATAAAAGTAGGCGGGGCCCTTCTCTTCTCTGATGAGTTTTCTTAACCTCGCAAACATATCTGAATATGAGATGAAAGGGATGATTGTGCTTCCGTTGTGAACAATCTTGGAATAGCAACTCTGCGCATAAGATACCTTCGTGAACGTAAATGATTTCACGCCCTCTTCTTTCAGAGTTTGGTGTATTGTATCACCGTCGTAGAGTATCTTGGGGTTGGCTCCCATTTCTATGAGCCAGTCTTGGCCTTTCTTGCCTAGGGGTGTGAAGGGTAAAGTGTTGATTATCAGGTCAATCTCTTTGAAGTAGAGGTACCATTCGAGAAGAGCATGTTCTTGAGGGGTCAATCCCGTATTCATCGTGGTGATTGTAGCAGCTGTCGTCGAAGGAAATACTGTTGTGATGGGTGAGACTACGCCCTTCTGGCTGATTTCTCTGAAGAAATCGTGTCTTCTGTAGCATTCTAGCCACTGGTTATAACCGTAACCATCGATGAGCAGTAGTATGATTTTGTTGGAATCTTCATATTCCACTTGATTCTTGTAGATTTCAGGAGGCAAAGCGAATCTTTTTGCTGTGACGTTTAGGAGCTTCAGGATTGTTGCGGGAATGTTTGAGAAACAATATTTTTCGTAGGATGGATAGATGAAATCATCTACCTTGCACTCATCTTCAATGGCCTTTTTCAGTTCTTCAAATATCATATGTGACCTGCTATTTGTGGTCTGGTGGTATTAGAACCTGTTGAAGATGATTAAGCATGCAACAAATCTTTAATGTAATACTGGTCTTTTGCTTATGCACGCACACGCGTATGCGTCAAGCTTCGTGATCGTTGCTTCGTATGCGCTATTTCATTTTGCCCATTGGGATCTTGTTGGCAAAGCGGCAGCGCATGTCCCCTTTCAGGGCGCTTTCGAGAAGGTCTACTTCAACTGGCTCCCCGAATATGATGTCGAAGTGGAATTTTTCGTATCCGCCGCTGCAGTAGCAGAATATTGGCGAGATTTTGTGGTTTCCGTCACGTATGGCTGACCTTACGAGTGGGCAGTGACAGGCGTGGTACCTCTTCAAAGCTGGATCTTTCTCCTTCAGGTATTGCTTCGGGGCGTAGGGCATTTTTGTCACGCATATCTTATCACCACGCCTGACGCCAGTGCAGATCTCCTGATTGTCTCTCACAAACTCGAGGACCTCCGGCGTGATTTCCTGCTCGTACCATAACTGCCCTGCCTTCATGCATCCTTCGAGTTCTGCAATCAACCTCTCATGTTCGTTTCTCAAGTATTCATCGATGCTTGTGGCCTTCTCGAATCGCTGCTTCTTCTCTTTGAAGGCCTCAGCCGGCAGTTTGTGGTAGTTCCATGTTAGAACTTCCTTGCATTTCTCATCGGGCAGCTCAGCCCTCATCTTCTCTATGATTCTTCGGGTGAGTCTTGGATAGTTCTCTTGGGAAGAGCCCAATGGGGGTAGCGTGAAGTCCTGAAAGACTTTGCGTCGAGTTTCTTCTCCTGCAAGAGCCGCTAGCCTCTCCCCCATGTCAGGCAGCACGTTTCTAGCGCCTAGGATTGATGTGAAGTAGATGTAGTAGTCATTCTTCTTTGCCAAGTTGCAGTAGCGAGCAATCGCAACCAGCCTTTCCCACGTATTCCTATTTTCATCGATGAGAAGTGAAACGTAATCCTTTAGTGCTTCTAGAGCTGCAGACTCGAAAATCATATCCTTCTGCTCAAGATGCTCCTCGAACTCTCTTACAGCGTTCACAGCGAATTCGATATCCTCCTCCTTAATTTTGCGTGCTTGGAGTTGCTCCCTAAATCGTTTCTCCATCAATGTTTTCCCACTCACCAAACCATTGGTAGGTAGCCCTCTTTAATTGCGTTTGATACAACCGTTCCAACAAACTCCACTTCTACTCCGGCTTCCTGCAGTTTCTTTGAGACACCCTCTTCGTCAGAGATGGCCTTGCAGGCAAAGCAGTCAACCTCATCCTTTATCTCACTGATGTACCATTTGATCTCATCATCGAAAGCAGCCAGTTTCTCGGAAGGTCCAAAGAACACGACCTTGACACCCTCCAACCATTTGTACTTCAATACGTTGCGAGCGTACATCAGACCCGCTCGGGCTTTTTCTCTATCAGCAGTTGCGATTATAACCAATAGTTTCGAGCTCATGGCGAAGCCTTCTATCGCAATTCTCAATTATGCAATGCTATCACTAATGGTTTCAGCCGTCATATGACTGCGATTGTGCCTTGTATACAGGCAGAGTATTGTTGCGGGTAATGTTTAAATCGGCATAGAGGATTGTTTGGGTGCAGGTGGCTCTTTCTTGGTATCACGGGTTGCCCTAGTCAAATGCGACGGTAACGTTCAGGAATCCTTCAACCAAGCACTCAACCTGATCGGGGGAATAGGTGACTTGAACCGCGCTGAACGATCTGTCGTACTGAAGGTGGGAGTCTTCAATCATAAAGCCTCCAGAATGAACTCTCCCACAGTCAACGTAGTCAGTGCAATAGTAGACGGCTTCAATGCGGCCTCACAGATTTACATCGCCGAGTCCGACAACTACAAAGGAACGGCTCTTGAGAGGCTTCAAATTTACAAGGAGCTCTTCACCGAGCGTGTCGTTCCTTTCAATCTCTCCACTGATACGACCACAAGAGAGGTTAAGATTGCAGGCGAGAAGATGAGATTCTCAGGCGTCCTCTTTGAACCCAACGTCATCGTGAGTACACATGCATTGCGCAGATATGAGAAGGGCACCATCTTGAAGAATCTCTTCGGCCTAGTTCCAGAGACAAAGAAGGCGAGGTTCCACAAAAAGCTGAAAGAAGTCTTGCTGGACACTTACGAGGCCATTGGCGGAGTAGACCTCGCTGTAATAGACGCTACACGCACATATTCAGGGCCAAACGCAAGACGAGCTTCGGACACAAACCTTCTCTTGGCTGGGAGAGACGCCGTGGCTGTCGAAACGGTTGGCGCAGTTCTTGTAGGTTTGAAACCTGAAAAGATGGATGTAATACAACAGGCCATGGAGAGAGGTCTGGGCGAGGGAGACCTTGAGAATATTGAGGTTTTGGGAAGTCCAGTTGAATCTCTCAAAACGAGATTCAGCAAGCTTTGATTTGCATCTCGAGTTTCAAGGTTGAGATACTGAAGCCGCTTCCTGAGTTGCGTCAATGGTCTCTGGCCCGCAATCTGGACATTCTTCACTGTACCAGTGTAGCTTCTTGCTGCATGCAGGGCAGGCCCAGCGTTTCTCTTGCTCCTTTAACCATTCGTCTATGCTTATCTCTCTCAGTCGCTTCAGGTTGTTGAGGCCGAGAACTCGGTGGGGTCTCGTCTTACTGAAATCAACCAGTTTCTTGCACGGGAACTCTTCACATTCGAAGCAGTAGATTATACCTCTTTTTCCTGCGCACTTTCTAAAGTTGCAGTTAGCACACCATTTGTTGACGAGGTCTGAAAGGCAGCCTCTGCAGTATATCTCATCGCGAGGCATATCTGTCTTAATCTCCCACTCTATGAGTTCTTGATCGTTGTCGTTGTAGGCACGGTAGGTCGTGCAGGCTCCACAGTAGGCTCCACAGATTCCCAGCAACGGCTTTTCATCTTTGTCACACAAGCTCTGATCACTCGCCTTCGGTCCTATTCGAGATTCTCAGCTCTTTCAGTTTCTCTATGGTCTTCTTGTCAACGTCCAAGCTCAAGTTTTCAATGTTGTTTTCCCAGAAGATCTCCTGAGCTGACTTGCACTTTGGCTCCCCCTCATAATCAGTGATGAAGTAGCAGTATGCGTTCTGCCTCTCACCGTTACTGGCCACGTAGAGGTTCTTGCAGATGAATCTAGACTTCTTCACCGCGATATTTAGCTCCTCCAGCATCTCGCGCTTCAACGCTTCCTCCCTGCTTTCACGCTTTCTGACATGACCTCCGGGTAGACACAAGATACCTGGATCAATCTCCTCTTCAAATCCACGACGTTCAACCAGAAACCTATTCCCCTTGAGGAGCACCCCAACGACGACTTCAACTTTATCCAAGGATGTCACCTGAATACCTGATCCTATCACTTCTTGCGTGCGCGTATCTGCATGCCCTTTCCTACGGTTCTACCGCGTTCGTATGCTTCCTGCAACTTCGCGCGCAGAGTACAAAAGATTTCCTAGCCGAAGCGGAGATATGAACATAGAAACCTCAGTCTACTCATTGGAGGAGCTCCTGACCCAGAATCGAGTGCGTTTCCGAGCATACATGCGCGCGTGGGCAGTCTGCCTATCAGATTTTAAATATGTGGGCTAACAGACTATTCTTGGCGAGTTTGATGGTTGACGTTTCCGATTCGGCTGTGATAGAGGCGGAGATGAGGGGAAAGACTCTGCTGGTGTACTGGTATCTGCTTGGCTCTTCCAGTACTGGGGTTGGTGTTCGTGAGGTTCAGCGATCTCTTGGGTTCTCGAGTCCAAGCGTTGCCAGTCATCACTTGAACAAGCTTCTCGACCTCGGCCTGGTTGATAAGAGCAGCACTGGCGAGTACTTCCTGATTCAGCAGGTTGATGTCGGCATTCTCAGGTTCTTCACCAAGCTGGGCCGCTTCCTCGTTCCCCGCTACTTGTTCTATTCAGTCCTACTTACAACCATGCTGATCGTGTACCTCGTCTTCTGCGGGTGGTACGGTTACATCCCAAACCTGTTTGCCCTCATCTTCAGCTCCATAGCCTGCGTTATCTTATGGTTCGAAACACTGAAGCTTTGGAGGCAAAGACCATACTGAATACGAGACAGACTGTTCTAAAATGTAGACTTAAGAACGGCTCATCTCCTCTATTAACCTTGGAGACAGGATAACGATGGAAAAGACAGTAGCATACGTCGCAGTTGCGATTCTATTAGGTGTCGTAGCTGTGCTTCCCGTGCTCGTCTACACCCCAAAGATGGCTGGTCAGGGCTGCACCTTTTTCGGGGACGACGTGTATCTGCGTGGTAGAGCAGATGTTGAGAGCCTGCAGACCCTAGAAAACGCTGAGGCACCTGCCGTTCTCTCCACTCCACTCAATATAGGACTGATATTTGCCGTCAGCCTTGTCTTCGCCTTCGGCGTCTCTCTCTACTTCAAGAGAAGAATACATTAGAATCCGTGGATTCCAATCGTTCAGAGGGCTTTTCTTGCGTGTGTTATGTAGCCAGTGTGGGCTGTCATAAGAGTCTGGGGGCGCGTCTTTCCCCTTTCGACCTGCATCCCCCTCATGAGACACTCTACTGTCTGGATATCCACGAAGCCGCTCTCCTTCATGTCTTCAGCTGTCTTCTGAACCTGATCTATGGTGGGGCTGAAGGAGACGAGGAGCCCACTTCCCTCTAGGGCCTTGTACGCGTGGGGTATGACGAGCCATGGTGTTGCCAGGTCTAGAATTACAGCGTCCATCTCTGCCTCATCGATTCCCTCGGTCACGTCCTTGTTCTTGATGGTTACGTACCCAGAAACACCGGCCCGTTCAAGGTTCTTCTCGGCCAACTCTATGAATTCCTCTCGGACCTCGTAGGTGTAGACATGGCCTGTTGGGCGGATATGATAGGCGATGGCCGTTGTCAGGGCGCCTGTTCCTGTTCCGGCTTCCACTATCTGGCTGCCAGGGCCGGCGTTGCTGAACATGAGTATGAGGGCTATGTCTTTCGGATAGGTTATCTGTGTTCTTCTCCGTATCTTGAAGACGTAGTCTCTGAGCGTCGGCTTCAGCGCCACAAACTCCACGTTTGCGCTGCTTGCTACGCGGGTCCCATAGTCTTTTCCGATGAGTTCATCTAGCTGGATGAAGCCTTTGTGGGTGTGGAAGCTCTTTCCCTTCTCAGCCTTGATGAGGTATGTTCTCTTTCTGTCGAGGTATAGGAGAATGTCTTCACCCTCTTGGATTTTCTGGGGCAAGGCAGAATACACCAAGCGTCTTTGCTGAATGGGGAGATAATAGCGTTACGGAGCAGGATAGGGAACGGCTAGGTGAGTATTTTCAACTTCAGATTTTTCTGTCCGTGCTACTCCCGCGCAGGCGTTATATAGACACCTGTACACTTCCTTCTCTCCTTTCTCCTCCTCCCACATACGATAGAGAATGTACAGACCAAGATTCAGGTCTTGCATTTTCATAATAGTTAGATTGACAAGGTTCTCGATGATAGGTGGTTTAGACCGACATATCCTTTCGAGGTTCAATTCTGCCCCTATCATCGCCATCGTATGTAGCTCGCTTCTGGGTGATTCGTTTGTCAAGTCTGTAATCCTCTTCAAGGTTGAAGGGCTAATCTGGGCGAGCATTTCCTTCGCGGCAGATGCAATGATCAGTTCAGGTCTGCTCATTAGGAGAACAGTTGATAGCCATGCAATCTGCTTCGCATCTGAAAAAACATCGCTCTTCCAAGTGTTGCTGCATATGCTATTTGCATTATTAAAGGACCAAGAGCCCAGAAGCATCAGTTGCTGCACGTCATTCTCTGCAGACCTGACGACTGCATCAAGATTGACTCTACCGCAATCTACCTCGGCACCAGTCGCGAAGTAGTATTCAAGTCGCTTAGTACCCCTCTCAGTGACCCTGTAGATGTTTTCGCGGACTCTCCCACGCTTCCGCGCCCTCGCACCCACCAATCCCTGCTTCCTACATCTCAACAAGGTCATGGCAACGTTCTCTCGCGAACGTGAGACTCCCCTGCGGCTCAGCCTTCTCACAACATCTCTGCAGCTGGCCGACCCCAACTCCCTGACACACTGCAAAACAAGCCTCTTCAAACCATTCCTTCTAAACAATGATTCGATCCTCAATAGAGAATTACTGGTTTTCTCTCTTATAGCCGTTGACGCGTAAATACTAGCGTATAACACTGGTCAAGACCGGTGAACCCCCACTACGAGCTAAACGGGCTTCACAAGAAGGGCCCAACATTGGAATCCACTGGAGGGCTGTGTGCATAGGAGACGCCAAAAGCTTAAGAGAGAACTTCTCGAGTATGAGAAATATCATGGGAAGAGAGAAGAAGCGGACAAATGTCTCAGAACTACTACAGAGATTGAGTCAGAGATCAGGCGGTAGATGCGAAGGCTACAAACTTGGTCTGGATTGTAATGTGGAGCTGCCGGAAGACCTGGAGCCTCTTATACATCATGTGGATGGCAATCCCGGAAACAATGAAATCGATAACCTTGTGTTACTCTGCCCGAAATGCCACTCTGGAGTTATTGAACGATTGTGTGAAGAACGTAGAAAGACTTTTGCGAGAAAAGCCGCTGAGAGCCTAGACAAGTCTGGCTTCTACGGAAGATAGCCAATTCCTTCTGTTATGCATGCAGTCTTGAGCACTAGTCTTTCCATGCTTTCGCTATATCTATCATTCGTGCAAACCAAACGTTTGGGCAGTTCCTCATATGCTTGATGAGTTTCTCCAGCACCACGATTCTATGGCCTCGACCGATCACCTGCGGGTGCAGTGTAAGGGTGAAAACTCCGTTTTCCACATGTCTGTACATGTAGTCGAAGTCTCCAACCCAGATCTCGTAGACTTTGGAAGGCGCCGACAGACCACCGGATTCTTCGTATTCAAAGAGAGTCCAGTCATCAAGGTTCCACGCGACCGGAATCTCCAACAGGCTGCTTTCGCGCCCGAATTTGAAGCGGTGCGTTAATGAAGCTTCGTCGCCGACTCTGCACTTGTATGGTGTGAAGTCGTCGGCCATTGTGCTGCTATCGTAGATGAAGTCGCGTTCAAGCAGCAGTTCCAAGGTGTTTAGGCTTGTTTTCCAGCTTGGAGCACGATAGCCCAAAGGGCGTTCTCCTGTGAGAACTCTTAGAGAGCTCGTCCCCTTGTCCAGTACGGCAACTTCTTCTTCATAATTGAGATCCATCGGACTCTCGTGGCAGTAACCGTGATGCGCAACCTCGTGCCCTTTCTCGTGTATCTTTCTCACTATTTCAGGATAAGTGTCTGCGGTGTGTCCAGGCACGAAGAACGTGGTCTTCAAATCATGCTTTTCTAGTAGGCTCAAAATTCTCGATACGCCAACGCGAGCTCCAAACTCCCCTCTGGAGATGGCTGTAGGCGACCTTTCCTTCATGCTTAGCCAGGCGGATATAGCGTCAAAATCGAAGGTAAGGCAGACCGCACAAATTGCACTTGAAGGCAAATCAAGAGGCATGTTCTATTACCACCAGAAATGGAGATATCTCCCGCATACTACTGCAAAGCGATTTGTCAAAACGACAACCGATCTTCTGATGTGGTTGGAGTTCTAAAAAGCTATCGAGTGCAAGGCACACAATTTGTGACTACATAGTAGGTTTCTGGAGATATCTCCCGTACTCCCCTTTTTTCTTGCGTGCTGTTTGTTCCATAGAACTTAGTTTCCGAAATCTTAAATGCCTAAACCTCACATATGCTCCAAAGAAGGGAGAAAAATGAATAGGCAAGTTATTTCAGGAATAATGCTAACACTGTTGTTCTTTAGCATGTTCATACATGCGCAAACTAAGGTTTCCGCTGCTGATTACCCCGCAATCTACGTGGAGCCAGCATCAATCATAGAGCCGACATTGACACCAGGCGAGAACTTCACCATCTCGATAATGACAAACTACACAGGAGCTGATGTTACAGGTTGGCAGCTCGCTCTAAGCTTCAACGCCGACATAATACATGGTGTTAATGTCACCAACGGGAACCTCATCACGGAAGACAAACACCCCAATGCCGTGTTCATACCTGGAATCTTCAACAACACTGAAGGCAAGCTCTCGCTGACTGCAGCTTTCTTCTTCTTTGCGTATCCGCCACCGCCAGTAACGCCTGGACCTGGAACCCTAGCTAATTTAACCTTCACAGTAGTGGGTTATGGCGCCTCAGAGATAATCATTGAATCTGACACCGAAATGTTCGGGTGGGACTTCATAGAAGAGAGAGCATATCGCATCATAGACGCCGAGGCAGAGCCTGACCACATAGGTCACGGCTACTTCAGCAATGGAAATGTGTGCATTTACATCAGATCAGATGGGTCCATCGACCCTCCAACAGCACCAGTAGAAAAAAATGGAGACCTATACAAATTGACTGGCGACTACGTCAGTGACACTGATGGAATCGTGATTGAACGAAGCAACATGATGTTGGATGGAGGAGGTTACATCCTTCAAGGCACAGGGTTTGATCCTTTCAGAGGAATAGACCTCTCAGGAAGTAGCAACGTCACGATCAAAAACACGAACATAAAAAGCTTTTACCACGGCGTCTACCTCTCCTCGTCGTCTTCTTGCACGGTTTCCGAAAATAACATAACAGCAACCAAATATTGCGCCATCCGTTTCTTTGCTTCCTCAAGCAACGTGATAATGAACAACGACATAATGGCAAACTACTATTATAGCATCCGTCTCGACGGTTCTTCAAACAACAGTTTAGCTGGAAACCACATAACAGCAAGCGGCTGGTACGCCATCTACCTCTATGGTTCTTCAAACAACAAGCTCAGAAACAATAGCGTGAGTAACAACGAATACAACTTTGGTGTCTATGGACCGGAACTCTCAAACTACATCCAGGATATAGATGATTCAAACACTGCTAATGGCAAGCCAGTCTGCTATTGGGTTAACAGACGAGCCATAACTGTTCCTCTTGATGCGGGGTGGATTGTTCTGATAAACTGTACACGCATAACCATCCAGAAACT
>CP070826.1:1119751-1123587 GCA_020344435.1 Candidatus Bathyarchaeota archaeon
AGCTCCCTCGCTTTGTCGGCGAAGACCAGTACTGGAGCCCTTCTGGGAGGAGACGCAATCGGCGAGCTGCGCAAACCCAGCGAAAGGGTGGGAAAGGAAGCCGCCGAAAACCTGCACAGAGAACTGAAGGCCAAGCCAACGGTTGATTCGCATCTTGCGGATATGCTCGTGCCATATGTAGCGTTGGCGAAGGGCAACTCGGTCTACCTGGCGAGGACAGTGACCGATCACTTAGACACTAACATATGGCTTGCCCAGAAGATCTTAGGCGTGAAATTTCATATTTCCAGAGTGGGAAGTCTCTATCAAGTTGAGAAGGCAGGTTCCTAAGGGAGGTCTCTGTTGATTAAGGCTCAGGTCCGAGGCGTCTACTCAACAGCTCTAACCAGACTTCTACTGGACAACGGCGCAGTCATAGTGCACCCCTCTGCTGCAGCAATAGAGAGGTTTGGACTCGAGGAGAGGAATGAGCCACCCAGTCTGGACCTCCGTGAGAGGCATGATCGCCAAGGAGTGAGCGTCTCAGGAAAAGAAGGACCTATCAGGGCTTTCAAGGCGATGCTACAATCCAATCTTTACGACGTCATTATCAGAGAAGAGCCGCGAGGAGAAGTGATTCCTAACGAGCCTGTGGAGGACCACCGCTTGTTGGACGTGGAGTTTCCAGCCTTGTCAAAAGAGAAGCTGGACGCCATTCGGAGGTCTGCGGCAGAGACTGTGGATGGGCATCATCACTTCAAGGCGTGTGGAGGCGAGTTCTCTGTGGCAGTGGACATGGCAGAGAGGCTACTGGGGATGGATGGCCCAAGAGAGGAGGCGGAGAAGCTCTTCAGAGAGACCGTTAGAACTGGCCTTCCCACAGCAGGCTCCACGATTATCATCGAACACGTGAAGCTGGACGGACGGATTCTTCATCTAGGTGAAGCTCGTGTTGAAGCATTTGATGAGGATGAATCCCTGATCGAATACGGCAGAATTGTCAGGGGCGAAGGAACCTACGATGCTCTTGAAACCCGCAGGGAGCCCAGTGACCGCGCCGTTACCGAGGCGAAGATTGGCGAATGGCATTACAAGACGCGATACTTCTCAAAGGACGGACGCTACAAGGGAACCTACATCAACCTGAACACCCCAATAGAGCTCTATCCACGCGGAATACGCTACGTCGATTTGGAGGTTGATATCTGCATCTGGCCAAACGGCAAAGTGGGGAAGGTGGACGAGGAGAAGCTTGAATCTGCAGCGTTAGAAGGGGTAGTCACCCGAAAGTTGGTTGAGATGGTTATGGAAAAGGTGCAGGAACTGGCGGAAACCATTGAAATGTGAAGATCATGTCGTCGCGTAGAAAGGTATTTCTGGTCACAGACGGGGCTTCGAGAGGCAATCCAGGACCATCAGCGATCGGCTTTGGCATCTATGATGAGGATTGGACACCTCTTGAAGAGCATACGGAAGACATCGGCGATGCCACGAACAATGAGGCGGAGTACAAAGCGCTCATTAAGGGTCTGAAAGCGTGCGCGAAGTACTGTGAAGGTGCAGTCGAACATTTCACTGATAGCAGGCTCATTGCCAAGCAGTCTAGTGGAGAATGGGTGGTGAGAGCTCACCACCTGATGCCCCTAGCAGAAGAAGTCTCCAGGAAGAAGCTCCAATTCCAGCATGTAACCCACAGATACATGCCAAGAACTGACCCGAAGATTCAACGAATAGATGAGCTAGTGAACAAGAGAACCAGCCCTCCCCAATGATGCTACATGATAGTCCTAGGCTTCCCGACATGAATAGACTGCTGCATATCCAGCCTTCTGCAGGTAGCGGCGTAGCATTGATGGGGCGCGCGCAGGCAGGATGTGGTGCACATATACAGTTTTCTGCCTGAAAGCAAAAATGAGTTTGACGTTTATTGACATGTTGCGCTAAAACGTAGTATCACCGTGTGAATTGTCAACGCAATATGAACATAGCGGGTAGTATTTCTCCGTATTAAAAAGACAAATGATGGCTCCGACCCAAACTTGAAAGTGGAAGGGACAAAGGTGAGCAATCTCGAAGTCATCCGCAGCTTGAAGAGGGACCTAATCCGTATGCGCAAGGAGATAGAAGCTATGGATGGAAGAGAGAAGAAGGAAGCGTGGAAAGCCTACGCGGAGCTTCTAACAAGCTTGGAAGTGGGCAGGCGCGACAGCCTTCCAAGGCCATCACACCCCTTCAGAAAGAGCCCCTAGAACCCTCGCGCGCATCGATACGTGCACTGCATTATCAAACACGCGCGTGTATCGTTCTGATTAGGCATCTCCCTTATCTTCCCTATTCGGCTGTGAGGTTTTTCTCATGTAATACCGTAGAATAGGCCACAGAAATCCTATGGCAATCATAATCAGCAGGATATAAATTGGGTCAATTAGCCCCACTAAGAAGGGCAGTGATGTGAGGATCACGATCATTGAGACCACAAACAGAGCGTAACCGAGTGTTCTTCTATTCATAGTACCACCGAGAATGCTCCATGCACGTGCTTGCTCTTGTCTTACATAGTTTCCATTTTGTATAGGACTTTTAGGCCTTTGAGCGTTTCGTGGACGGAGGTCATGATCTGCAGGATATCTTCCAAATCCACGTCTCTTCTCCAATTGTACACGTAGTCATACTGCCCTGTTATTGCCTCAAAACCCATGGCCTGTAGTTTCTCAGATACTATCACGGGGTTAGCGCCTTCGCTGTTATACCACATCTTCAAATAGGTTCTCATGCCTTCAACCTCCACCTAGAATACGATGCAAATCATTTAACGTTTTTGCGCGTGCAACATACATGCGGAAGATTGAACGTCAACCAGTCAATTCCGGTGGAAGCACCAAGGGTTACGCGAGGAGCTAAAGATTTAGGAAAGAGACGCCCATGACACAGACTGAGCTTGTGCGGCTATGAAGATCAAGATTCTCAGAAGAGAAGAAATAGAGAAAGTCAGGGGTATCGATAGAAGTGAGATTGTGAAGCAAATCTACTACTATAAAGATGGAAAGCTAACCCTCGAAGATGAATTCTACGACGTCACAGGATGGACCCCCTCCGAACTTGAACGAAATATCAGGCATCTCTACGACATTCATGATAGGGATGGGACCCTATTCGGAGCATTCGAAGGAGACAAGCTAATCGGAATCTCTGCGCTAGAATCAAGATTCATAGGACGGAAAAGAGACCAATTGCAACTATACTTCCACCACATAGACAAACATCACAGGCGCAAAGGAATCGGCAGAGAATTGTTCAGTAAGGCCATGGAAAAAGCAAGAGAGCTGGGAGCGAGAAAACTGTATGTCTCCGCGACACCCTCCAGAAACACGGTAGACTTCTACATGCATATGGGATGCAGACTGGCTTCAGAATTGAGTCCAGAATTGTACAGGCTGGAACCAGAAGACATCCATTTAGAATTGAAGCTTTACTAGACGGATGCATGCGCTTGTGGGCAAGCTCGTTGAGATCGCCAGATTGGAATCTGAAGTCATGCAAGAAAGACGGAAGAAAACGATTCTTTGCAACCTCAATTCACGCGCCTGCCAGCTCTGCATCAACACAAATGGGAAAAGTGCGTGTCAAAGAGGTCTTCAAGACTGGATAATCTTCTCACATGTTTGCCCTGAACCTTATCATCACGGTCAATCAAGTATGCGGTCAGTCCTGCACCTTGAGCTCCTCTATAGTCAGCATCCATTTCATCGCCGATGAAGATGGCGTCTGAAGCGGGGGTCTTCAACTTCTCCAGTGCATGGAGGAAGACCTCTGGGTCAGGCTTCATCTTTCTCAGGGTGTCAATTACAACCACGACG
>CP070826.1:1123687-1129726 GCA_020344435.1 Candidatus Bathyarchaeota archaeon
ATACTATTTCTTATATATTAATAGTTAATAAAACTTCCTCATTGACACTCCAATGCATAATTCCGCAAGAATCTGAGCGCGCGCCCAATTCCTATGAGGCAAGGGAAGAGGTAGAACGATTCGCCGCAAAGCTTGTGATGACCGCTTAGTCTATTCAAGCTTCTTCACGTATTTTGGCGGAATTCGCTTCGAGAGGTAGACGCTATCTGTTGCCTTATGGAATCTTATGCCGTCTCTCCGTGCTTTCTCAGCGTCTATCACCAAAATTGCGGGGTTTCGAGTTCTTCTCTTGCCAACCTCTCTCGCTATCTCTCTTGTGGCGGAAAGATGGACAAATCTACGCTTCATTGGCCCTAGACCGCCCTTCAGGATCTCTGAGGCAGCCGCTGCAGTTGTTCCGTGATAAAGGATCTTGACGCCCTCATCCTCGGGCAGCTCTACCTCTACTTCTATGGTGTGTCCATACAAGGCCCTTATCTTGCCATTTAAAATCTGGAATCTGACTTTGTCGCCAGCATGCGCTATGTCTCTGATGAAAGTCTCATTAACATCATATCTCTCCTTGACTCTCTTTAGAAGGTTGCTCAGCCGGACAAATCCCTTGTCATCAATCTGCAAATCCCTAGGGTTGTGTCTCAGCAAGTAACTCATGAATTTGCTCACTTCAACCGCTAGATCGCGGTTTGATTCTGTGATAGTTAGCACCCTTCACAGGTCCAGTTTTGGAGCTATATTAATAAAGAATCAGGAAAGTAGTAGATAGGCAAAGAAATCATCGCTAGAATCAGAATCGTATGGTGAAGTCAGTGTCCTCGGAGAAAAGCTGGAAGCGTTTAGTCTTCAGGTGGACCGCGCCTGAGGGTGCGGCCGCAATGGCACTTTTTCTTGCATTAGCTATCTTCATCGAGTACCTCGTGGTCTTCATTTTCCGATCCTACGGCTTAGGGGACCCACAGACATTTCAAGTTCCCTTAGTCGGCTTCACTGTTGCCATCAGCCCATTATTCCATCTCATACCATTCGGGGTGATTATTGTTCTTGTCTCCTGCTGGACCTATCTCATAAAGTGCATGGCAAGAGTGCCTGACAGAAAACTGCCCATCAAAAAGCCCCTACCCAAGCCTAGAAGATCAATCGAAAAGATGAAAAGGAGGCGATTCAGGTCTGTCAAGAGCTTCTCCAGAAAAGTAACACGAGCACTGAGGGCTTTCCGTCACAGAATAAAGACAGGCGCTCTTAGAATCCTGGGGGCCTCGCCTACGATTCAGCGGCTCTTTTTCGCAAGAGCAGCAACAAAGAGCACTGCAAGCGTCTTCTTGATCTTCTCTGTCTCATTTCTAATCTTGTACCTCTTTGCGTATCCAAATCTTATTCACGATTCTGTCGTCGGATTCTATCGAGGTAATCCATCTTGGCACGGATTTGTAATAGGGACAATAGAGGCGGCTAATGCGATAGGGCAAGCCTTGTCGCCGATAGGATGGCTGGCCTCAACCGCCAATGGCATCCTGATCTCGGCGTCTTCGGGTTTCAGACACTCCCTTGAAGGCTTCGTCATATACTTGACTGATCCATTGGTCGGGTTGGACGTGATGTGGAAGTACGCCATCTGCCAAAACGCAGCTGCATGGATGTCGGCCATTGTAGGCTTGGTGTACGGACAATACACAACTCACCTTCACCGTCGCTTCAGGAGATGACGAAGGGTTCCTAATCGGATAGAGCCGCACGGACCCTAGAAATCCATGCATATATCACTGGAGACGCAGATGTTTTGAACATTTAAATAGGGGAAACAACAATCTTTATATAGAAGCCCTAATCCTGAAGTGGATTCACGCGTGATTCAGGGTTAAAAAGTTTCGGTTGACAAAAAATGACTGAGCAGATAGTCGAAGAGATCCAGTGTTCGGAATGTGGAAGCTCGCGTATCGTCTTAGATAGGGAGAGAGGGGAGTCCATCTGTGGCGAATGCGGGTTCGTTCTGGCAGAGGATATGCTGTCCAGCAGACCAGAGTGGAGGGCCTTCACTCCTGAAGAACAGCAAGCAAAAAGGAGAGCGGGGGCTCCAGCTGACTTCGCTCACTATAACAAAGGTCTTCCAACCACGATAAAAGTAGACAGAGATGCCTTCGGCCGCCCCCTTCCCTCAGAGGTTAGGAGTCAAATGTGGCGCCTCCGAAAGTGGCACATCAGATCACAGCTGCATGCCTCCGAGAGCCGAAACCTCATGCACGCCATGAACGAACTGGAAAGGCTCTCAGACAAACTGCATATCCCCGCCCCAATTCGAAGCAGAGCAGCAATAATATACCGCAGAGCCCTAGACAAGGGTCTCGTCCGCGGCCGATCCATAGCCGCCATGATCGCAGGCGCACTATACATTGCTTGCAGGCTTGCCAGAATCCCAAAGAGCCTGAAAGAGATTGGAGAGACCAGTGTTCGAGAGGAGAAGGAAGTGGCGAGGTCCTACCGTTTACTCCTTCGCAGATTGAAGATAGAAATGCCGATTCACAATCCATTGGACTACGTTTCAAAGGTCGCGGGGAAGGCGGGTCTAGGAGGCGAGATCGAGGGGCAAGCTGTCAGGATAATTCGGAAGGCCCAGAAAAAGCGCCTGACTATGGGAAAGGATCCAAGGGGCGTTGCGGCGACCGCTTTGTACATTGCCTGCCGACTAGAGGGAAAGAAGGTGACTCAGAAAGAGATAGCGGAAGCGGCGGACATAACCGAGGTTACGCTTAGAAATCGAAAACGAGGATTCGCAAAAGGGTTGAACCTGGAAGTCTAAGACGCGCCGAGCAACAACACTCTCTCTCGCACGTCCATACGTGCACCTATTCCTCAGCTTGGCACAATTCCAATCTTCTCTACGGAAACATGCCTTTTTTCAAGCTCATAGATAAGGGGGTTCATGCCCACAGAGTCACTAGCGATGTGCCCAGTGACTATGAGTTGCCCTTTCTTCTCGGCTTTCAGTTTCTCCAAATCCCCAGATCTTAGATGAATATACACGACTGTTCCGACGCCATACTCGAAATATGCTTTTGCAATCTCGTAGCCACCGTTCGTTCCAGCACCATGCGAGACCACAACTTTCCCAGCAGGGTCTGCGGCGCTTCCCAGTCGAATCTTGATCTCGGTAGCCGCGTTTCTGAACTCGGGAAGCTCTTTCAGAGCGGAAACCACATCCTGCAACGTAGAGTCTTCTCTGATCTTGCTATTGATCTTCTCAATCATTATCCTTCTTCCAACCTCATCTAAAGGCGTGTGTATGTTCATGAAGGGCATCTCCAACAACCCTGCAACATCAACCGCGTGATCATAGTTCCGCATATGCGCATCCATCTCCAGCTCCCTAAGCTTTTTCTCGACGACCATCTCTGCCGACTTCAGCGGAACACCGGCTGCCACCATCTGTTTAACGTGCTTCTTGAAGACCTGATAGAAATCTGTGATTGCCGTTCCGCCTTGTGGATGATGAGCAATCACCGCATCATAACCATAACGCTTCGCAAGAAGAAGTTCAGGAACACCGGCATCTATTCCAAAGAGAATCGATCTAATGTTATCGCCTCTAACATATATGGCGCTGTCCTCCGGAACATCTTCCAACGCTGCAAGTTTCAGAGCCAAATCCATAATCTCTTCAGTATTCACCAAATACTCACCTTCAATGTCTCGAAATCTATCTCTATTGAATTCTTTTCAGATAAAAGAATATAACCCATGCTAAGGAAGGAGCTACCTTCAACATAACTTTTATAGTATGAAGCATTTCTAAGCCTCAAGATGAATAATATGACCGATTTGAAGGGTAGACGCCTGCTTTCCGTCTCAGATCTGTCTCGAGCCGAAGTCTTTGCCTTCCTCGAAAAGGCGAAGCAGCTGAGGATGAGCGCCAAGCAGGGAAATGATCTGCTTTCAGGGAGAATATTGGGGCTTCTCTTCGAAATGGCATCCACCAGAACCAGAGCGAGCTTTGAAGCTGCTATGATGCAGCTCGGAGGAGAAGTGATCTACATGCGCCCAGACGAGCTACAGCTGGGACGAGGAGAACCCATAAAAGATACTGCAAGGGTTCTGACGGAATATCTTGACGCCCTAGTCCTGAGAACCAATAAACATGAGACCTCGGAGAAGTTCGCCGATTACTGTGACATTCCAGTCATAAATGGCTTGAGCGATCTGGAACATCCAACTCAGATTCTCTGCGATCTGTACACAATCCAAGAAGCGAAGAATCAGCTTGAGGGCTTGAATCTGGCATGGATCGGCGACGGAAATAACGTCTGCAACTCATGGCTTCTAGGAGCCTGCATGATGGGAATGAACATCAGTGTGGCCACTCCAAAGGGATACGAACCAGACAGAGACATCTTGAAAAAGGCGATGGAAATAGCTGACGAATCTGGTTCTGAGATAGACCTGATGAAAGAACCTGAAGAGGCTGTCAGAAATGCGGACATACTCTATACAGACGTCTGGATCAGCATGGGGCAAGAAGAGGAGGCTGAAAGGCGAATGGGTGCCTTTCAAGGATACCAAATAAATCGCGATCTACTGAAAAACGCAAAAAGGGATGCGATTGTAATGCACTGTCTACCCGCACACAGAGGAATGGAGATAACAGAAGACATACTGGAAGGCCGAAGAAGCATTGTCTGGAAACAGGCGGAGAACAAGCTTCACGGGGCAAAAGCCATCTTGGCTCTAGTGACCAACTGAATCCCTGCTTGCCAAGCGCGACGATCAAAGCGCGCGATTGATTCAACTGGATTCTTGATAGTTCTGAACTTCAATCAGCACGGAAAATGAGCGATTTGTACAAGTATCTTATTCCCAGTGCAGTCAACCAGCCGGCAATTACGAGGACTGTAGCGGGAAAAGCTGCGACTTCGCTGTTCAGCAGAATCGTCTCAAGCAAAAGGAAGACGGCGCCTATGGCTACAATTGTGGCGATCCCCCATCTCTTTCCGTACTTTTGAGTGTTTTGGATGGTAAGCAATCCAGAGAGGAATATATCTCCCAATCCGAGAAACATCATATATTCTTGCAGTGGGAAGGATGGAAGGGCAATTGCGACAGGTAACCCTAGAGATAATGTCTTCTCACCTGACTCCACCATGAAACCGGTTATGAGTACTTGGACTACATCCATGATTGTTAGCAGGGTGACAAAGATGGCAGTTGTCTTCCACGTGAACAAACTTCCTATGTAGACTGAAACAGAGATTGCGAAGATTACTGCAAACAGGTTGAGAAGAATAAGGTTCCACCATAGGAAATAAAGAGCTATGAAAAGGGCTGGCGCCAAAAGCGCTAGATACCATTTGGGCACGATAAGGTACGCAAATATGAATAGAACCGAGGAGTATGCGTATAGGAAGAGGACGACGATTGCCATGGGTGGGATGCTTATGATAGTCCATCCCAGAAGGGTAACCATCACACCCATCATAACCACTAGGAGAACAGCGTCCCGAGTGGTGAACTCTCTTCCGCCCAGAAGAGACTTGACTCTGACACCAAGCTTGGTATGGACGAAGAGCACTGCTGCGGTGATTAGGGAAAGCGCCAGGGAAAGCGAGATGTCAAACATCATGGTTTTCAATCTCCTATTGTTGGAGGGTGCCTCGTCATTTAAGAAGAACCATTTAATATATGTGCTTGTTTAACGACTGCACGGACGAGACGATGGTGGAGAAGGACGGATGTTCAGACTCTCGCCGACGAGTATCCTGATCATCGCGAACATACTGGTTTTCGCCTACACTTCTGTTGTCGGTGGCAGCTTTCCTCAGACAAGTACGATAGTGCTTAAACAGTTGGGGCAGTATAACATGTATGTATTGGGATATGGTTGGTACTGGCAGCTTCTCACGTCAATGTTTGTCCATGTCGACCTTCTCCACCTTCTCCTAAACATGATTTTCCTCTTGATATTCGGTTTCAGAGGCGAAGAACTCTTCGGCAAGAAGGAGTTCTTTGCAATCTATTTCATCTCTGGACTCTTCGGCGGTCTCCTAACCTTGTTTA
>CP070826.1:1129826-1135004 GCA_020344435.1 Candidatus Bathyarchaeota archaeon
CTGTACGTGGCCTTCATCCCCCCTAATGTACGTCGCTGTTAGGCCAATCCTGAAAGGAGCGACAAAGAGCTCCGCAATTTGACTGTAACTGGGGGCAGGGAGGTGGTGAACCTCGTCGAAGATGGTCAGAACAAACTTGTTTCCAAGCTCTCCAGCTCTTATGTATGCGGAATCGTAGGTGGATACGGTAATCGCTTGAAGATCAGATTCTCCGCCTCCATAGGCCCCTATTTCGGCGCCAAACTCTTTTGCCAAGTTTGCCCGCCACTGTTCCATCAGATCAATAGTTGGGACGACAACGATGGTGGGGGCGTTTACGTGAGAGATCGCTGCCATGGCCACTATTGTTTTGCCAGCTCCTGTTGGGAGGACTATTACTCCTCGTTTTCCCGCAGCAAGCCACGCCTTCAAGGCCGCTTCCTGATAGTCGCGCAATCTGGTTTCGCTGGTGAGTCTTGGGCAAGGCGGTAGATCTAGAACATGATCCTTGAAATCTATCTGGCTCGCCCTCAGATACTCTACAACCTTGGGATAGTATAATGCCATCGTTCTGAAGGCCCCAACTCGAGAGTCCCAACTGCTATTTGGGATCCTTATATCACCCCAAACAAGAATCGTGCCCTTGTCGTATCTCAGCAGAACCAAAGGCCCTCTCCTTCTCACCTGCACCCTGTAGGGGTGATGCCTTATAATATTTCGAATGTTCGTGGAAGAGGGCGGCTAGCGCTCACAAGAGTAATAGGCAACTTGTGGCTATGATTCCGCAGCATTCGCGGGTGGGAATTATGGAGAAGTGGTTTGCAAGGAGGCGCAAATCCAAGGTTCTCGAGCTAGCTGACAGGCAGATGATCTTAGCTATGGATACAGTTGTGGATCTGGAAAGGGCTGTGAAGGCAGCCGCAAAGAACAGAGAGAAGGAGGCCGAAAATCACATAGTCCATCTATCCAAGATCGAACACGAAATCGATGAGCTGCGAAGGACCATTTTTGAAGAGCTGACAAAGGACACAATGGCTCCTCAAGACCGAGAAGACATAATGCACCTTGTCAAGAGACTCGATGAGATGGCTGATCATGTCAAAGACGCTGCAAGGAATCTCGACCTCGTGCTCAAGTCAAGAATTCCAGATACTTTTTGGGACTCGTTGGCTTTCATAGCGACAAAGCTGGTTGAATGCACTAGGACTCTTCGTAGAGCTATTGACGCCCTTGGAACGAAGCCATCTGAAGCAAGAAGACTGGCGATTACTATTGATAAGATAGAGGGCGAAATCGATGGAAGATATCAAGACATCCGGGAACTCCTCCTTCAATATTCGAAAGATATGGACGCGGCAGCGGTTCTCTTCCTCCGAGACTTCGCAGAAGAGATGGAGCATGTTGCAGATTCATGCGACGACACAGCAGACTACGTGAGAATACTCGCAGCTACGAGAGAATTCTAAGGCTAGAACAAAACGTTCCTAAGATGGAAGGCGAGCTCTAAACCCCAAACCCAAACTCCCGCCCCACGGGAAGGCGAGGACTGGCGCACTTGCATAGTAAGAATAAAATGCCTGCAATGTCAAATGAGGCTTGCGAACTAAGCACAAAGACCACAGTTGGGAGGCAGCGAGGATGTTGTTCGTAAAACGTGGGTATCTAATTCTGTTCGCAGGAATCTTGATTGGCTTTCTAGCGTTTTCAGTGGTCTCCCTCCTCTATTCAAGTATAGGGTTTGTCAATATAGTTGGCGATGTACCTACCGAGATCGAGTTTGACTTCCTTTATACAAGCGAGAAACAGGGGTGGATTGAGGAATTAACCCCCAGGTTCGCCGAATGGTTTGAGCAAAGGTTTGGAATAGCCATTAACGTCCGACTCATAGTCACGGGAACTCATGATAGTGTGAACCGGATATTGGATGGAAGCGAAAGGCCTGCAGCTTGGAGCCCTGCCTCAAGCATATGGATTCCTTACATGAACACTAAATGGCGGAGCGTAACCACGAATGATTATGATGTTGCATTAGATTGGACTCCACTGGTTCTCTCTCCAGTTGTGCTTGCTTCTTGGGGTTCGTTCAGTGAACAGCATGGCGTAACTGGGTTCATGGACTTGTATCAACTGATCCAAGACGGTGTTGACTTCAAGTATGGTCATCCCGATCCGTTGCTAAGCAACGGAGGGACAATGACAGTCGTCCTTGAGTTCGCTGAAGCTGCAGGGAAAAAACCTGAAGATCTAACAGTTGAAGATCTGAAGAACGAAACCGTCATCGAGATAGTCAAGGCCATCGAGTCAAAATCAATCAGTTACCAGAAAAGTACAGGTTTCTTCGGCGCCTGGGCGGCAGATAACGGACCGGACGCCATACAGTTCTTTGGCATATACGAAAATGTCGTGCTAGAAAACTCATTCAGAGCCCTGCAAAAATGGGATGACCCTCTTGTAGCGTTATATCCTGAAAGTGGCACACTCATGGCTGACCATCCCTTTGTGATTCTGAACGGAACCTGGGTGGATCCTTGGCAGAGGTTTGCCGCTGGGCAATACTTGTTTTATCTTCTTCAACCGGGAAACCAAGAGCTGGCTGAGGAGCATGGGTTTCGACCTGCGATTTCCACTGTGCCCTTAGATGAAGACGTGTTCAATCCTCTAAACGGTGTTCAATATGAGATAGATGTACCTGTCCTGAAACCTCTAGAGGGAGATGTTATGGAGGCGATCTTCACCGCTTGGGTGAGAGTTCGGAACACAGGGCTTTAGCGGTGGTCGAATGACTTTCGGGGTCAAACGAACAGTCCATCTCTCCAGTGCTATTTCATTGTTTACTCTCATTGCTCTTGTGATTCTTGTTTTGCTTCCCACTTTCTATCTTATCTCGTACGTGTTTCTAAGGTGGCCTGAAGTAAATCGTGAAGTGTTCAACAACCCGATCATTGGAAATGAGAACTGGAATCAGATCCTCAAGACGTTGTTCTTCTCTTTCAGGCTATCCCTTTCTGCCATCGCTTTTGACCTTGCCTTCGGAATTCCATTGGCTTACGTTCTAGCTCGAAAAACGTTCCCTGGCAAGAGCCTGCTGGAAGACATCGTCACTTTGCCATTGGTTATCCCCACATCTGGGTTTGGATTCGCCACGTTGATTGCATGGACTAGCAATGCTGGAATTGGGGGATTCCTAGGGTTGAACACAGGGGTACTCACCATGAACGCTGCGATACCTTTCATAAACGTTCCCTTTCTACTCTTCATAGTACATGTGGCGTTGACATTTCCATACGTCGTCCGGACCATAGAAACGAAGATTCAGTCTATAGATTCGACTTTTGAGACAGCTTCGAGAACATTGGGAGCCAGTTCATTGACCACCTTCAGGAAAGTGCTATGGTCATTGGCTGTTCCAGGGATTTTTTCAGGGACGGTTTTGGCCTTTGCCCGTTCATTGGGGGAGACAGGGGCCACGATTATTGTCTCAGGTGTAAGTACAACCGCGTCGATCGCTATTGTCAGGTGGACCGGTGAATTCAAGCTTGCCACAGCATCTTTCATGGGTAGCTTGCTCGTGGTCATTGCATCTGCTTTGATACTTCCGGTGGAGATATATATGAGTCGCAAGCAGCACACTTCGGTTTTTCGGTACCACATTCCCACGTTTCTAGATCGGAAGCTGATGAAATTTGAGCGGTTTATCTCCAGAAGACTGTCTCGCGTAAAGGACTTTGTTCCAGTTATTGTCGTTTTAGTAACAGTTGTCGTTCCGGTCATAGTGGTCTTGAACTCTGTGGTGTTCTACTGGTCTGCAGATCCTTACACAGGTAAGGCTCAGGGAGGGGTCATCTATCAGCTCTTTGGACCAGCTAATTACTTCAATCATCTAGTACAAGCAACATTGACTTCAATCATCGTAGCTTTGACAGCTACGTACATTTCCATGTGTTTGGCCATACCATTAGCTTTCATGATTGAAAGAAGGTGGTATGGAAGCTTCATCAGGTCAATTCTAAAGGTGCCAATGATAATACCTACATCCTCTCTGGGCTTGTCCGTCCTCCTACTATGGGGATCTAATGGCTTCAACTTACTTGGCTCAGGCATATGGTTGATCATTCTCACCCACATCGTTTTCTCGGTTCCAGTTATAGTTGAATCCGTCATTCCAGCATATGAAGGCTCAGAGATTCAGATGTATGAGGATTCAGCCAGAACGCTAGGAGCAACGGCGTATGATGCCATCGAGAAGGTATCTCTGCCGCTGGTGAAGGGTGGTCTTCTCACAGGCTTCATCCTTTCCTTTACACGTTCACTTGGAGAGACAGGTGCAACTTTCATTGTCATGGGAAGAGATGTGACTGTTCCAGCTTTGGTTGTCAACATGGTTGAAGCCCTAGCCCTTCCAGCGGCGCTCTTCACTTCAACATTCCTTATTGTATTGTCTCTGATCTTGCTCGCTATAATAAGGGTAATCACTCGAAAGTGATCATTGTATGTCAATAATAAAACTGGTGAATGTGACCAAGAAATTCGGGGAGATTACAGCTCTCAAGCAAATTGATCTCTCAATAGAAGATGGCGAGTATGTTTGCGTATTGGGGCAGACAGGGGCGGGAAAAACAACTCTGCTTCGGACAATAGCAGGTTTGGCTGAGCCCGACGAAGGAGAAATATACATTGAAGGCAAGCTTGTCAATAGGGTTCCGCCTGAAAGACGCAACACTGTATACATGTTTCAACATTTCGCTTTGTTTCCCCACATGAACGTTTGGGAGAATGTTTCATTCGGCCCTTCGATCAGAAACTGGGATAGCCGTGAAGTCAGGACAGTGTCTTCTGAGATTCTTGAAATGGTAAGGTTGTCTGAAAGGCGGGACGCTTTTCCTAACGAATTGAGTGGGGGCATGCAGCAACGGGTGGCTCTTGCCCGGGGAATAGCTTCAGGGGCTAGGATTCTGCTGCTTGATGAGCCTTTAGGAGCACTAGACGCTAGGCTAAGAGTTGACCTCCGAAGGCAGCTGAGGAGACTGGTCAAGGACCAAAAGCTTACAGCAGTTCATGTGACACATGATCAGGAGGAAGCCTTGATGACAGCTGACAGGATTGTCGTTCTAAGGAAGGGCAAGATTGAACAGGTAGGCACTCCGCATGAGGTTTACTCAAAACCTGCATCCATCTTCGCTGCAAGCTTTGTCGGTGGAG
>CP070826.1:1135104-1138575 GCA_020344435.1 Candidatus Bathyarchaeota archaeon
GGAATAGAGAAGGCAGCGGAGAATCGAACCTTCATCCAGAATCTGTATTTGATCGAGCGAATATGCGGGTTGTGCTCGCACTCCCACACAACGTGTTATACGCAGGTCATCGAGGAGATCCTAGATGTAGAGGCACCGCCAAGGGCCGAATTCATTAGGACAATAATCGCCGAACTAGAGAGAATTCACAGCCACTCTCTCTGGATCGGACTAGCAGCTCACGAGATCGGTTTCGACACGCTTTTCATGTATGTCTGGCGAGATCGAGAGATAATCATGGATCTACTAGAGCTGATTTCGGGAAAGCGGATACATCATTCCATGAACACCATAGGCGGAGTAGACAGGGATATAGCCCCAGAGATCATCAATAGAACCAAGAAGGGACTAGAATCTTTCAAAGAACGAATGGAATATTACAGGAAGATTGGAACAACAGAACGAACAGTCCTTAAGAGAACTGCTCAAATCGGGATTCTGCATCCAGGAGACGCCATAGCCCTTTGTGCTGTCGGTCCGACTCTACGCGCCAGCGGAATCAAACATGATGTGAGGGCAGATGACCCATACATCGCATACGATGAGATCCCATTCAATGTCATAACCTATGATGGATGTGACGTCTTGAGTCGACTGCTCACAAGATTCGACGAGGTCCTTGAAAGCGTGAACATAATCCGCTACGCTCTAGACCACCTCCCAGAAGGAAAGACCAGAGTCAAAGTTCGGAGATGGGTTCCTGAGGGGGAAGCAATTGGTCGGGTTGAGGCGCCACGAGGAGAACTCATACACTATGCAAAGACAGATGGAACCACAAAGCCGAACCGCTATAAGGTCAGAACTCCCACATTGGGAAATCTACCATCTGTGTGCGAGATGCTTATTGGGGGATATATCGCAGATATTCCAATCGTACTAGCCGGGATAGATCCTTGTTTCGCCTGCGCTGACCGCATGATATTCATAGAGGAGAGCAAAGACAAGAGATGGGTTTGGAGCGGCGAAGAGCTCAGGAGACACGCAAAAGAATGGCATCAAAAGGAGTCAAGCCCTCCTTAGGAGGAACTAGTGATCACTAATTCCTTGAGTGACACAGACCGACACAAATTCGGACGGTGATAGGAGTTGGCAATGGTCAAGGAATTACTGAAGCACCTGTTTAAGAAACCAGCTACACTAAAGTATCCATTTGAGAAGAGGGATCCGACCAGAGGGATGCGTGGAAGACCTGTATGGGACATTGAGCGATGTGTTGGCTGTGAACTTTGCGTTAAAGACTGCCCTTCTGGAGCGATTGAGATGTTCGGTAAGGGCTCTAAGGCCGAATTCAAATATCATCTAGAACGGTGTGTTTTCTGTGGGTGGTGCGAAGAGGTGTGCCCCACGAATGCGATCATGAGCAGTGAGGATTACGAGTTGGCCAGGCAGAACATGGCGGAAATGATCATTGAGTTCAAGAGACAATGATATTGTTCTTCACCGGTCCGATGTGTACAGACAGGAGCTTTGGGCAGGGTATGATAAGCCTTAAACAGAAGAGCTAGACCTAACTTAGATATGAGGGCTATTTATCGAGGGATTTCACATTGGAAGTGAGAATCAGATATTTGAGCTATGATATAGCGGAACAGTTTGGTTCACGTGACAAGAGGGAGGTTGTTCATTTGGCTGACGATGCCACGTATGAAGATCTTTTAGGACTACTCGAAAAGAAATATGGGAGAGCTGAATCGGAGGGAGAAGTGTTCGACACTTTCTTTTTCGTGTGTGGAGGACAGCCTCTTCGCTCAATCGGAGACAGCCAGGTCAATCCAGATATGGAGGTGCTGATCGCCCACAAGGTCTTTGGTGGTTGCGCATCCATACATGCTACCGCCACAGGTCAATGATCATCAGCGCGTGCGATTCGTGTGAGGTCTTATGACAGGTTATGTCAGAGTTTTGCTTGCGGCAAGGTTTAGAGAGATTGCTGGGCAGAGAGAACTCTTGAAGGATGTCAGTTCAGGGATGACTTTGCGGGATCTCTTGGAAACATTAGCGGAAACATATGGTAGAGACTTCACTGAGATAATCGATTCGAAGACCGAGGAAATCAGCTTAGAAGCTTGGGTTATGGTGAATGGGAAAAGCGCTAGGAGCCCTGACGTCAAGTTGAAGGCCCATGATGTCGTATTAATCACCGTCCCTGTAGGCGGAGGCTGAACACACAAGAGTATGGAGACCCTGAATGAAAACGTGTGGATTCGGAACCGGCAGTTGGAGAATTCTTTCATGTTTTGACGGCTGCTGGAGTTGTTGTTTCTTGCGACCGGAAAATCATCATGGAGGGACTTGAGGGAAGAGAGGAGGCAGAAGGAATCCTAGAAGAGCTATTATTATCATATGATGATGGAGGATTTCCGAAATGAAAACGACGAGGGTTGGGATTCATGAGAAAGGAGAAATCTCATTGATCGATCTGATAAGAGACGTTCGATCCAGCTCTGATGTTCACAAGGCCGGTGCAATAGGATGCTTCATCGGAATCGTACGCGGAGTCGCGAAGGATGGAGGAGAAGTAAAGAGTTTAGAATTCGAGGCTCACAAGAAAGCGGCATTAAGAAATCTGAGCAAGATAGCTTCTGACATACTCAACCGTCCTGGAGTCGTTGATATCCGTATTCACCATAACATTGGGGAACTGAGAGTGGGTGATGATATCGTTTACATTGTGGTTGCGGGTAGGCACAGAAAAGACGTTTTTCAATCGCTGGAGGACGCCATTAAAAGGCTGAAGAGAGAAACTACAATTTGGAAGAAAGAATACTCAACTCTCGGTGAGTACTGGGTTTCAGCAGCTGATGAGTTGGATGGAAACAGGAATTCTGAGGAAAAATCCTAGGCCAGAATGCATGCCTGACAGCCAAGGATGAATATAGACCTCCAAAATGCCCATTGCTAAAGATTCAGCACTTGAGGCATAGCCTCAGCAATTCCACTGATTATGAATTGTACTGCTATTGCCAAAACGATGATCGACATGAGTTTTGTTACTACACGCAAGCCTTCATCACCCATAAACCTGAATATCCTAGGACCATACTTCATCCCCAAATAAGACACAATGATCCCTATGAAGATCGCTACAAAGACAAGAAAAGTTGCCAACAGGTCGCTTGCCTCAGAGACCAGAAGTATGACAGTAGTTATCGTTCCAGGACCTGCAGTAAGAGGAAATGCAAGAGGAAATATCGCTATGTTCTCGAGTTCTTCTTGAGAAAATTCCTCTCTTCGCGGGACAAGCATCCTCAAAGCAGCCACGACCAAAAGAATACCTCCTGCAATCTTGAAAGCCGCGACTGTAATATTGAAAATCGAGAAGAGAAGTTGCCCAGTGAAGGCAAAGAAAGCCAAAACAAAAAATGACAGTCTCATGGCTTTGGCAGCAGTCTTGAGACGTTCTTTCGGCTTCATATCACGTGTGAGAGCCAT
>CP070826.1:1138675-1142223 GCA_020344435.1 Candidatus Bathyarchaeota archaeon
CAGCCGGGCCTTTGATCCAGCCTCTAATCCCGAGTCCCTTTTTCTTTTCTTTCGGTCGGGTGGGTGCGGTTTTTGAATGTAGGGTGATTCCCCAGCACGTGAGGGCGTGGGCGTAGGGCTCTTGGGTGAGATGGGTGAATGAAAGCTCGCTATAGGCCAGGAATCCTATTACCTGAGTTGAAGCGAGACCCTCCTTCAATATCTCAGCCTCAGTGCCCGCTCGGCATCCAGCCAACAGTTCAATGAGTCTTCTGTTAATGCAGGAAACGAGGAACGTGACGTCGTTTCTGCAGAAGCCTTGGTCTTCTCTCAGCATGTCGTACACGCGGCGAGCTCCTCTTTGCACCTTTCTGTGGTCACCCATCATGATGTAGCCAGGCATCGAAGGAGTATAACTTCTGATCGGAAACATGAGCTCAAGGTCTTCTCCCACGACTCGCATACCCGCAACACACGTATAGTTGCCAAAAGGGAAGGCGAAGGCGTATTTGGCCACTATCGGAAAATTGAATATCAGTAGCCGTTTCTGTTCGCGAGAAAGTTGAGCTGCGTCCAAGATTGCTGCCTTATCAGGCGCAGGAAGCCCTTTCTCCTTTGCCATTTTGACTTCGTGTGCATGAACCACGTCAGCATACTTGGTGAAGGGGGCTTTGTTGCCAATGCGTTTGACGTACTTGTAGTGGGGTTCCTTTTTGCGGTTGAAGTGAAAAGTGTGTTGTCTGCCAATCTTAGTGATAGCATTCACATCTAGACCGATCGAGGTTTCACCCAGGTTGGGAATCAAAACACAAACCGCTTCGCCATCAAGGATCTTTAGCTGTGGATGCTCTTGCAGTCTTCCATAGAATTGACGACAATGCTTGGCCACTACTCCATCACCGCTACCGCCGCCTATCACGTTCATTATCCTCGCCTCACGGGTGCTGCCCATGAAGTGGGCGATTCCCTCGCCCAAGAAATGCTCGTGACCTGGCGTGTCAACCTTCGACCCTTGAGTCAAGACAAGGAGCGTCTTCCGCATGCGAAGATGCTCTTTGCTGGTGGTCTGTTGGCCGAAGTCTATCCATGCGTCGCGCGCCATCGCCTCCCCTTGTTCTCTTGCTTCTTTTGATGTTCGTAGACCCCACGTTCGCCCCACGCCTATCGGAAGGTTTGTGACTAACGCCAAAAGAGATAAACCGTTATAGCCTATTCCTGAAATCTCCTTCAGCACCAGGTCTTCGTTTTCTAATTCCCCGCCGGTTGTATGGCCAATCAGTCTGAGCTGGTTGGCAGCGTGTTTCTTGAACCTGCCTTCTATCGCTCTCAGAATTTGCCCGCATATTCCAGTGTCCTTCCCAACGGGTTCCCCTCTGTAACTCAGATACAGAATCAGCAGCTTTACATCCTCAAGACCATAGCCAGCATCTAGAAGGTCTTTTTCAAGCTTGTCAAGAAGCATTCCAGTCAGTTTCTGGGCTTCTTCCGGACTGTTTCTACTCTCCCTCAGCTCCAACTCCCTTTGCGGGTCAATTTCCAGCTCATTCATTGTATGAGCATGACCTGCAAATCCCAAGAAGAAATCGTCAACCATGATTTGCCCACAGCCTAGGATATCATTGTCCGCGTATTAATGTTTACATGCATGCTTGGGGTACGCGGGCACGGCTGGGTTGGGTGTTGGGTTGGGGCTTAGAATTTAAGCCCCCACACACACTTAGGCTATCAATTCTGACAGAGTTTGCGAAACTGTTATCCATTGTTCAAACATCTAACTCTGCCAAACGGCTATGCGCGCACATGATAGCTCTGGATTGCGTCTGGAAAGGAACATATTGATGGCTTTTACTAGAGTCTTGTTGAGTTGTGATGGCAGCCGCTGATCGGGAGTCTCTCAAGCGGAGGGCTCTGTTGCTGGTTTGGGTAGGTGAAGTCTGGAACGGGTTGGAGGCTGGGGTGGCGCTGTGGTCTGCTGTCAATGTGAGTAGTGTAGCTCTTCTGGCATTTGGTTTAGACAGCTTGATCGAGATCTTTGCCGGAGGGGTACTGATATGGCGATTGAGCGCGGAATGGAAGCAAGAGGAGGAAGAAGCTGCTGAGCGGAGAGCACTGAAGCTTGTGGGGATCACTTTCTTCTTATTAGCAGCATATGTTTTGGTGCAGTCCGTGACTACTCTCTTGGGCTGGATCTCAGAACCACGCACGAGCTTGATGGGCATTGCACTTGTCATAGCAAGCGCCTTTGTGATGACGTTGCTCTTTTGGGGTAAGTCGAAGCTCGCGGAAAGGCTGGGATCTCGTGCTCTGAGGGCCGAGGCCATGGAGAGTCTGGTGTGCGACCTGCAAGATCTAACTGTTCTCATAGGCCTCGGACTGAATGCGCTTCTGGGTTGGTGGTGGGCTGATCCTGTAGCCGCATTGGCCTTGATCCCCTTCTTACTGAAAGAGGGGTGGGAGGGCGTATTTCAGAATCGCAGCTAATCAAGCATGCACGCTGCATATGCTCATATCATAGGTTGAGTGCAACTTCAAGTATCAACCAGATGCCAACCACAAAAATCACTAGACCAGCCAACATTTCCAGATGCCTTTCTACCTTCTCAAGCCTTGACATGTACTCGATTGCCTTGAGCGCTATCGAAGTTAGAACCACCATCATTCCAATAGTCGAACCGGCATAACTGAGCATTACCCAGAAGGTTGTGGCGGCCCCGAAAGGGATACTAGCAAGCAAGACCGGTATCAGGGTGAAGCAGGGCGCTATGCCTACTACTGCCACAATCCAAGCGCCCCAACCAACAACAGGCTTCTCCGCTGAACTCGGAGTATGCGAATCGTGATCTTTCCTGTGGGAATGCGAATGGCCTCCTTGTTTTCGTTTCCATGAAACAAGCGCATAAGCTACCCCAAACGCCATCAGGAGAATCCCAGAAATATACTGAGCGGACTCGGCTACGTATTGTGCAAATGCTGCACTTGCAAGTAGGGCTATGATCCCGATGCCCATTGATACTGAGACGTGGATTGCCCCGGCAATCAATGTGATCCCTGCCATTTTCTTGAGAGTCCAGTTTCGAGTGCGCCCAATCATGGCTAGTGGAATCTCGTGGTCTGGAACCAGCGTGTGAAGGATAGCAGCTACAGCCGCGGAAATCGCCAGAACTAATGTTGGATCCATTAGGGAGTCTCCAATTCCATCAAGGATTCCCATCTCACAGCCATAAAAGCGTTGTTGGCTTTGCGCGTAACGGCAAGTACGATTTCAATGGTCTCCCTAGGTCATATGCATGCAGTCGGGTTATTCGCCTTTCAATTCAGATTCTATGCCATACAAATGCTTAGCTGTCGATGAACGCATATTAGGAGTTATTGCAGTCAAACCAAAAACAATTGCCAGCAGAAACCAAGACATGGGCTCCAAACCAAGAGTCATATCCAAGGCATCACTAATGACACCTAACAAAGCGAATCCAAGGGAAGCAAACGTAACAATCATACCCATCAAGGCGCATAGGCGAATATCCTTCTTCACTTCTTCACGGTCTTTGAAAGGTTTGTCTTCTGCAGAC
>CP070826.1:1142323-1159819 GCA_020344435.1 Candidatus Bathyarchaeota archaeon
CTTCCCACCATGGATAGGTGGTGGCTCAGCACGTAGCGCATATCTTCATCACACATTGTGAAGAGCACGATTCCTACAGATGCCTTCTCTTCAATAAGGAGGTCGAAGACGCTTTCCAAGGGGTCTACGCCCTTCTCCTCTGAAATATCCTTTATTGTTCTGCCCTCAAGATCAGGATGCCCCTTACAGTATGATATCATAATAGCATCCCACTCAGGTCGTCCTAGTGTGTCGGGTCCACCCTCCTTACTTGCGCGAATCATCTCCTCCTTGATCTTCTTTCGGGTCTTTGGGGTGCTCAGCCTATCAATCAGCTTTTCCACTCCGCCCTCATAGGCGGTTGGGGTCAGAAGAGAGTCAAGCCCTGTGCTTCCTGCGGTGTAAGGGTATACATCACAGGTTACATCGACTCCCCGTCTTCTCGCCTCCTCCATCATCTGGAGGGTTTCTTTCACCTTTCCCCAGTTAGTCTTTCCCGAGGCCTTGTGATGTGATAGCTCCACTGGGATACCCGCTCTTTCACCAATTCCAATAGCTTCCTTGACTGCGCTGATGAGGGTGGATCCCTCCCCTCGGATGTGGGAGGCGTAGATTCCTCCGAATCGGGCCACTACCCTGGCAAGTTGCATTATTTCATCTGTGTCGGCGTAACAGCTGGGGGGATAGATGAGCCCTGTGGACATGCCGAAGGCTCCATCTTCCATGGCTTTGGTTAGGATCTTCCTCATTTCTTGTAGTTCGTCTCTGGTTGGGGGGCGATTCTCAAACCCTAATAAAGAGACCCGTATGTTCGAGTTTCCCACGAGCGTCGCTACGTTTAGCGCCATCCCCTTCATCCGTATGAGACTTACGTATTCGCCCATAGTGGACCATGTTAACTCTAGTTTGGCTTCCTTCAGCATAGGCATCGTCTTCATTATGTCCTCCTTTAGGAGATTGGGAAGCGGGGCTGCGGAGAGACCGCAGTTTCCAATTACCTCAGTTGTCACACCTTGCCGAATCTTGCTCTCAGCTAAGGGGTTCACCAAGAGTGTGAAGTCGGAGTGGGAGTGCATATCAATGAACCCAGGGCAAACCACCCTGCGTCTGGCGTCGATTACAGTGTCGGCCGATGCCGATGCTAGGCTGCCGATAGCGGTTATTCTTTCCTTCTCAATGCCGACATCTGCCTCAAACCACGGATTCCCTGTACCATCGACTATCCTACCCTCTCGAATCAAAACATCATACAAGAGCATTCACCCTCATGCACACAGGAAAGAGACTCAACTCTCATGTGAAAGAATCTTCTTAAAAGGATTCTTTGTAAGCCAAAAGAGATTTGAACCCACTCCTCCAAGGAGATTCCTCTGAATCTCTGCCTCAAACCACACATTCTCGCAGCAACATGAAACTCATGTTCCAATGGATACTATAACACTGCAACTCTTCAATTGTGCGCGCGCGTTGGAAAAGATTATTAGATATCCCACAGTACGCACTATAGCCAATAACTGGGCCCGTAGCTCAGCAAGGATAGAGCACCGGGCTTTTAACCCGGGGGTCCCGGGTTCAATTCCCGGCGGGCCCGCCACTCCAACTGTTGTTTCCCTCGTGTTCACATATGTACCTGCATGAATATCATCCAAGTCCATTTTACAGCCGCTATGAATTCGCGAGCAAACTGATGAAAAAGCCAACAGGACATTTGAACATCAAAACTTAGATGATTTCTTCAGTTCCCGAATGGGAAGAAGCGCCCTGGCCGGGATTTGAACCCGGGTCGAGCGGGCGACAGCCGCTCATACTAGACCGGACTATACTACCAGGGCATCAGATTCTCTAACACATATGGCAACTACTTAAATTTTTCATTCAAGAGGACAAAACATCACTTAAATCATCAGCCGCCTATGCCCTTTGAGGGGGACTAGATTCTCGTCTGTCTATGTTAGGAACATTCCTCTACTACCTCCTACGTTCTAGTCCTTCAAAAGCAAAGTTTATTAATGTGCAATAGGGTTTTAGATGTTGCTTCCAGAAAAAACATAGGAAGCAACCTTGGAGACCCGTTTTCGGGTCGGATGACCGACCCGTCGGAGGAAAAATCCCACGATTGAGCGGAAGTTCACCGTTGCCACGGATATACTTATTATGGTAGATGTGTTCTTGGAGGTCTAGATTGGGTTTGGAAATATCAGATAATGATCTGTTGCTGCTTCAGAAATCGTTCTTCACAGAGAAGGGGCTCGTGAGACAGCACCTCGACTCGTACAACGAATTCATCGAGCATGGACTGCAAGAAGTGATAGACGAAATTGGGAAGATCGACATAGAAATCCCTGAAAGCCCCTATAAGATAAAACTAGGTCAACTTTGGATAATTGACCCCCCATCAAGGATAACAGGTCCCTGCATCACAGAGGTGGACGGCACAAAACACGAAATATACCCCATGGAAGCCCGATTCCGAAGCCTAACTTACGCGGCGCCACTGTCCCTAGAAATGACCCCCGTCATCGACGGAAGAGAACTAGAAACTGAGCTAGTCCCCATGGGCAATTTTCCAGTGATGCTGAAGTCAAAACTCTGCTTCCTCTCTGAGCTGCTCCTAGAAGAGCTAATCGAGCACGGAGAAGACCCAAGTGATCCTGGAGGCTACTTCATGATAAACGGCTCCGAAAGAGTCATCGTCGCCTTAGAAGACTTGGCCCCAAACCGCGTTCTCGTGGACATCGATACGCATGGAGCAAGACCGGTTTATCAGGCAAAGATATTCTCGACGACTGTCGGGTTCAGAGCCAGAATCCAGCTGCGAATAAAGGGGGATGGCGCCATCTACGTCTCCATGCCAGGGGTTCCGACCGAGATACCTTTTGTCATATTGATGCGCGCCTTAGGATTGGAGTCGGATAAGGAAATCGCTGACACTGTCTCGCCACTGAAAAGTGTACAAAGCGAACTTGAATTATCATTTGAGAAGGCGAGTGGTTTTGATGTAATCAAAGAGGCCATAATGTATATCGGAAATCGTGTAGCCCATGGCCAGGTGGAGGAGTACAGAAGAAGAAGGGCCGAGACCATTCTCGACCGAAATTTCCTCCCTCATCTTGGGCGTAGCAGAGAGGAACGTGGGGAGAAAGCCTTCTTCCTCGGTGAGATGGCCTGCCGAGTTATTGAATTAAAGCTGGGGAGAAGAAAACCCGATGATAAGGATCACTTCAAAAATAAGCGCTTAAAACTTGCTGGTCCTCTGCTCTCTGATCTCTTCAGGATAGCTTTTAGAAGTCTTTGTCGAGATGTAAAGTATCAACTTGAAAGAATGGGACTCAAGCGGTCAACAGTCACAATCTCCGCAGCTGTTCGCCCCGGAATAATATCTGACCGGCTTAAACATGCCTTGGCCACAGGCAATTGGAGACGTGGACGAGTAGGCGTTACCCAACTTCTTGATAGAACAAACAGGATTTCTACACTAAGTCACCTGCGGAGGCTGCAATCACCACTCAGCCGCAGCCAACCTAACTTTGAAGCGAGAGACCTACACCCAACTCACTGGGGAAGATTATGCCCTAACGAGACTCCTGAGGGTTCCAACTGTGGTCTGGTGAAGAACCTCGCCCTTGCCGCTAACATCTCCGTAGGCATGGACCCAGAGAAAATCAGGCAAACCCTCTATCGGATGGGTGTAATCCCCACTCGAGAGGCAGATGAAAACATACGAGTCTCTGGTGCAAAAGTTTTCGTGGATGGCTGTCCAATCGGCTTTTCGATGTCGCCACAGGATCTGGTCACTGAACTGAGAAATGAGCGTAGGATAGGTAAGATCTCTCCAGAGGCCAATTTTGCGTATTTCTCAAAGAATCATGGCGTAAAAGAGGAAATGTATATCAATTGTGATGAAGGAAGGGTGCGTCGCCCCCTCATAGTAGTTGAACACGGCGCACCAAAACTTCAACTCGAGCATATCGAGAAACTTCGTTCTGGAGAATGGACTTGGGACGATTTTGTGAGACAAGGCATCGTTGAGTATATAGACGCGGAAGAAGAAGAAAATGTCTTGGTGGCTTTGAACCCTGAAGAAGCCACCCCTGAACACACCCACATTGAGATCGCACCGTACACGATTCTCGGGATATGTGCCTCCCTCATTCCCTATGCAGAACATAATCAGTCACCACGCAACTCTTATGAGGCAGCCATGGCCAAGCAAGCCCTCGGAGTACACACCACAAACTTCCACTATCGCACCGACGCCCGTTCCCACCTTCTACACTATCCGCAGACGCCTTTAGTTAACACTAAGCCTATGGACGTATTGGGATACAACCTCAGACCCTCTGGACAAAACTGTGTTGTTGCGATTATATCTTTTGAAGGATACAACATGGAAGATGCCATCATCTTCAATAAGGCCTCCATTGAACGTGGTTTGCTTCGATCTACATTCTACCGAATTTACAGTGCAGAGTGTCGCCAATACCCTGGAGGAATGAGAGATAGATTTGCCACACCAGAACCTGGTACTCGCGGTTACAGGGGTGAACCATACTACCGCCTCCTCGAAGCCGACGGAATAATAAGTCTGGAATCCGGAGCTGCCGGTGGCGACGTTCTTATAGGAAGAACCAGCCCTCCTCGTTTCCTTGAGGAATACAAAGAGTTTGAGGTCAAAGGCCCAGCGATGAGAGACACGTCAGTCGACGTTAGGCATGCTGAAGATGGCATTGTAAATGACGTATTTATTACCCAGACAAATGAAGGAAGCAAACTCGTGAAGGCTAGGATGCGCAATCAACGCATTCCAGAGCTCGGTGACAAATTTGCTTCCCGTCATGGTCAGAAGGGCGTAATAGGAATGATTGTACCACAAGAAGACATGCCATTCAGCACAGATGGCATTGTTCCCGACATCATAATTAACCCACACGCTATTCCTTCAAGAATGACCATTGGCCAGTTCCTAGAATCCATGGCTGGAAAGGTTGCCGCGGCTAGGGGAAGAGCCGCCGACGGAACGCCCTTCATAAGCGAAAACCCAGAAGCTCTCAAAGGAGCATTAATAGGATTGGGGTTCAGCCACACTGGTCGAGATGTACTTTACAATGGAATCACGGGTGGCAAGTTCACAGCCGACATTTTCATGGGCGTAGTGTATTATCAGAAGCTTCATCATATGGTAAAGGACAAAATCCACGCAAGGGCACGAGGACAGGTTCAAATGCTCACGCGACAACCGACTGAGGGGAGAGCGAGAGGCGGTGGACTGCGCTTCGGTGAGATGGAGAGGGACTGCCTGATTGGACACGGCGCGGCCATGCTATTGCGAGATCGCCTGCTTGAAGAATCTGACAAATATTACCTCTATGTGTGCGAGCGATGTGGCTACATCGCGTATTATGACAGCAAACAACGCAAGTACGTATGTCGGCTTTGCGAGGACAAAGCCGAGATATCCCCCGTAACAGTCTCCTACGCCTTCAAGCTTCTTCTACAAGAAATGATGAGTCTGTCCATAGCACCCAGGCTAAGGTTGAAGGAGAGAGCGTAGAGTGGCGATGGAAGAAATCGCCAGCAAAATAGTGGACGAAATTAACTTCGGAATAATTTCTCCTCAGGAGGTGCGCAGACTATCGGTGGCAGAGATACAGACCGCCGATACGTATGACGAAGACGGTGCCCCAATCATATCGGGGCTCATGGATGGTCGGTTAGGAACGCTTGAACCGAGGCAACGATGCAAAACTTGTGGCAACACAGCAATAAGATGTCCAGGACACTTTGGTCATGTTGAACTGGCAGTTCCAATAATACATGTAGAATTTACAAAGATGATTTACAACCTTCTCAGGTCCACATGCAGAAATTGTGGGCGCATCTTGCTATCCAACGATCAAGTAGCCAGAATCAAGGCTAGAATCAAACGCGCTCGCAAGTTGAGAGGAATCGTGCCTGACAATGTCTACAAACAAGTGTTACGCTTGGCGAAAAACAAAGAGTGCCCTCATTGCGGCACACCGCAATACAAGATCGGCTTCACAAAACCCACGACTTTTCACGAGATTATGGAGGAAGGCGCGCAACGACTAACACCGAGCATAATCCGCGAACGGCTTGAACGTACACTCGATGAAGACCTTGAACTATTCGGTTTTGACCCAGATAGCGCTCGACCGGAATGGATGATTCTACAGGTTCTCACTGTTCCTCCAGTCTATGTCAGGCCTTCAATAACATTGGAATCTGGCATTCGGTCCGAGGATGATCTAACCCACAAACTTGTCGACATCATCCGTATTAACCAGAGGCTAAAGGAAAACATGGAAGCAGGGGCCCCGACTCTCATTATCCAAGATTTGTCAGAACTTCTGCAGTATCATGTGACCACCTATTTCAACAATCAGTCTTCAGGAATTCCACCGGCTAGACATCGTTCTGGAAGAGCGCTGAAAACCCTGTCCCAGCGTCTCAAAGGCAAGGAAGGAAGGTTTAGGAGCAACCTTTCTGGAAAAAGAGTAGATTTCTCCGCACGCACAGTAATTTCTCCAGATCCAAATATCGACATAAGCGAGGTCGGAGTTCCAATCGATGTTGCCATGCGGCTTTCGTTGCCTGAGAAGGTTACTGAGTGGAACCTTGATAATATGCGGAAGCTGGTTGCCAACGGTCCCGAGAGTTATCCCGGTGCGCTTTACGTGGTCAGACCCGACGATAAACGCGTTAGACTCGAATTCGTTGCGGATCGAGAAAAAGTTGCTGAGGCTCTGGAACCTGGGTTTATCGTGGAGCGCCATCTCACGGATGGTGACATCGCGATCTTCAATAGGCAGCCTTCCCTCCATCGGATGTCTATTATGGCACACTATGTGCGAGTATTACCTCACAGAACCTTCCGTTTGCATCTCAGTGTCTGCCCTCCCTACAACGCTGATTTTGACGGAGATGAGATGAATCTTCACGTGCCACAAAGCGAGGAAGCCCAGACAGAAGCGCGACTCCTCATGCAGGTGCAAGATCAGATTCTCTCACCCAAATTCGGGGGACCGATCATCGGTGCAATCAGGGATTTCATAACTACCGCGTACCTTTTCACCCAGAAGTCCACCCATCTCACTAGAGCGCAGGTCTGCAGACTCTTGACGGCGGCACAATTTGAAGGGCCCTTTCCTGAACCTCAGATCAAGAAGCCTAATCCACGCTGGACTGGAAAGCAGATATTCAGCCTCTTCATTCCCACTGGAGTAAACTACGCGTCAAAGGCTAGCGTTTGCCCTGGATGTGTTCATTGTAAGCGCGAGAATTGCCCCTATGACGCTTACATAGTTGTGGAAAACGGGATTTTGAAGCATGGCGTAATAGACAGGAGCTCTATCGGCGCTGAACAATCAGAGAGTCTTCTCCATCAAATAATAAAGGATTATGGCCCCTCTGTTGGACGCAGATTCTTGAATCAGATTTTACAGCTTCTGAAGCTTTTCATTACCATGCACGGGTTTACATACTCTTTCGACGAACTTGAACTATCCCGTTCTGCTCAGCGAAAGATAGGAAGAATCATACAAGTCGCAGAAGAGCGAATACAAGAACTTATACGCAAGTTCGATGATGGAACGCTGCAAAGGCTACCGGGTCAGACTCTCATAGAATCTTTTGAAATCTACGTGATGAACGAGTTAGCCAATGCTAGAGATAAGGCTGGAGAAGCTGCAGATCAAGACTTTGACATAAGCAATTCAGGTATGGTTATGACTCGAAGTGGCGCTAGAGGATCTAGTCTCAATATTGGTCAAATGGCGGCGTGTGTTGGCCAACAGTCTGTGAGGGGAAAGAGAATCCTGAGAGGGTACATCAGTCGGGCTCTGCCGCATTTTGGGCTGGGAGACTCCACTCCAAAGGCCCGAGGGTTTGTGTATTCCTGCTATAGAGATGGCCTAGATCCCGTTGAATTCTTCTTTCACGCCATGGGAGGACGGGAAGGGCTCGTAGACACGGCAGTGCGAACACAGCAAAGTGGGTACATGCAAAGACGACTAATTAACGCCTTAGAACATCTGCGAATAGAATATGATGGGACGGTTCGGAATTCGGTTGGTGACATAATCCAATTCAGATATGGGGAAGATGGGGTAGATCCAGCGAAGAGCGATCATGGAAAGGCTGTGAACGTAGAGAGACTTATTGAACAAATAAGAATCGCGAAGGGAGGAGTCAAACCTACATCAAAAGAATACATCAAGAAACGTGTCGAGGAGATCAAAGACAAACTTACACCCATCCTCGGCGAAGAACTGGCGAGAAAGTTAGGCAAAGCCCCATTGACCCGAGATGGCGTGAATGAAACAGTCTATCTGACCTTAGAGAACTATAGACGGTCTCTGGTGGAACCCGGAGAGGCTGTTGGAGTTGTAGCAGCGCAGTCCATAGGCGAACCAGGCACTCAGATGACCCTTCGAACGTTTCACTACGCTGGAGTAAGAGAGCAGAATGTAACCCTCGGGTTGCCCCGCCTCATTGAGATAGTAGACGCTCGACGTGCTCCTTCCACCCCGATTATGAATGTCTACCTTGACGAACAGCATCGGAAGAGCGAGAAGAAAGCCACCGAGGTTGCGCGGGACATCATTTGTACGACCATGACGGACATCTCCAAAGCAATGTACATAGATCCCGAGAAGGAAGAGGTTAATATAGAGCTTGATTTGACAATGATGAGAGATCGAGGAATTTCGCCTGATGAACTCGAGAGAAATTTGCGCCTACCTAAATGTACGATATGGATTGGTAATGGCAAACTAAGAATCAAGCCAGAGAAGACCAAAGATGCTAAGAAATTGGTTGACAAATTCTCGACGTATCTTGTCAAAGGGTTAGCCGATATAAGCAGAGTTCTCGTCGCCGAAGAAGGGAGAGAGTGGGTTATAAGAACAGATGGTTCCAACCTATCAAGGGTTCTTGGAGTTCGTGGCGTGGATCCAAAAAGGACATTCACCAATCACATACATGAGACGGCTGAAACCCTTGGAGTCGAAGCTGCCAGATCCCTCATAATCAAGGAAGCCCTCGGCGTACTCGAGGAACAAGGTCTCGATGTAGATGTAAGGCATGTCATGTTGGTCTCCGACATTATGACTGCGACAGGTGAAGTGCGACAGATAGGAAGACATGGAATTAGCGGAGAGAAAGCTAGCGTTCTTGCAAGAGCGGCCTTTGAGATCACGGTTCCAAACATAGTCGAAGCTGCTATAAAAGGCGAGAGTGACTCGCTGAGCGGGGTAACGGAAAACGTTATAGTGGGGCAGTCTATACCCATTGGCACAGGTTTAGTTGACCTTTACATGTCAAGGACACCCCAAGGAGAGACAGAATGATAGATATCAACAAAGCCATTGCAACAGCTATTAGAACAGGAAAGGTTCTCATTGGAGCTAAGAGCGCCCTGGAAAGTGTCAAGACGGGAAAGGCCAGACTTATAATCGTAGCGACAAACTGTCCACAGAAAACCCGAGAAGACATAGCATACTACTGTGGGCTTTCTGACATTCCGTTGATCGCTTACAATGGAACCAGCGTAGACATGGGTGCAGTGTGTGGAAAGTCCTTCATGGTTTCAGTATTGACGCTAAGGGAACCTGGAGACTCAGAGATACTCAAGCTCTCGGAGGTAGCAAATGTCTAGCGGAATAAAGCTAACCGGTCGAGAAATGCGCCACATAGCCCTATTTGAAAGCATAACGGGCGCCATCGTCAAAGATTGTATAGTTGATGATGTACTCAACCGAATAATCTTTGTCGTAAAGAAGGGAGAAGTGGGGATGGCGATAGGCAAACGAGGCAAGAACATTCATCTCTTGGAAGAAATGACTGGGAAAAGGCATGAAATAATCGAACACTCGGAGAATCCCGCTCAATTTATCAAGAATGCCTTGAAGCCTGCTAGAGTAAGAGAAATCCGCATAACTGAGCGGCCTGATGGAAAGAGTATTGCTGTGGTTGCTGTAGACCCCAAAGATAAAGGCGTCGCGATTGGCAAAAATGGAAGAAACGCCGAACGAATCCGGTTCTTGGCCAAAAGATATTTCCAGATACAACACGTTAGCATTATGTGACTGAGGAAGATAATATGGGGTCCAAGTCACCGAAGGGCGAGTTCGCTGCGAGACAACTGCATGAGAAAAGGAAGAAACTCAGGTGGAGTGATCTTTACTACAAACGTCGAACGCTCAGACTCGATGTTAAATCCGATCCCATGGAGGGTGCGCCCATGGCGCGAGGCATAGTATTAGAGAAAGTTGGGGTTGAAAGTAAGCAGCCTAATAGTGCGATTCGAAAGTGTGTGAGAACTCAACTTATTAAGAATGGTAGACTCGTCACAGCTTTCCTTCCTGGTGATGGCGCCTTAAATGTTATTGACGAACATGATGAGGTAGTAATTGAAGGAATTGGTGGCTCTCGTGGGAGGAGTATGGGAGATATTCCGGGAGTTCGTTGGAAGGTTATAATGGTCAACGGCGTTTCCCTTAAGGAATTGGTTCTCGGCAAGAAGGAGAAACCATTGAGATAGACCTTCGGGGGGCTCTCTATTTTCATCATTCCTTATAACATAAGAAATCAATGCTTTTGGTTCTTGATTTCGTATTCATAACTTATTTTAGCAGTTTTTCAATACCACCATCTGGTGCTTGGTTGAGTTGTCAGATGAGTGTGTTATCTGAACTAAGGAAGCCTGTGAAGCCTGTTCTCCAGGGAATTGACACCACTCTGCTGAATAGCTGTAGGCATGCCCTCAGGGTGTCACATGAAGCCTACTGCACTCTCAGACGAGAGAACACGGACAAGAATATATGTGAAGGCTGTCCGAATTTCAATGCCGAACCATTAGAGTATAGACTCTTTAGGAGAATGTGAAGCAGAAGGAGAGAAAGAGATGGAGTGTCCCAATTGCAGAGACAGAATCGACAAGACGACGCAAAGCAAAGTTAGGGGCAACTTCTTCTACTGCAGAAACTGCGGGGCTGTGGTCTCTCGTTAACATGTAGAATGAAACTTGGGCTTTGTGGTGATTGAGGATGAGCGAATTCCTACCCTCCATTCTTCCTTTGCTTATTCCATTGGGTATCGGTGGCATCGGTGGCTTCTTCGTTGGATACGCCGTCAAAAAAGTCTACAGACTCGCAATGTTCATTGCAGTTTTCTTCTTCTCAGTTGCTTATTTGACTTATTCAAATGTTGTTGATTTAAATGTCAGTATGTTGGTAGAGACCGTTTCAACGCTTATTGCCACCATCGGTCCATTTGTAGTTCCTCTTACGTCTAGTTTGCTGTTTACGGGCAGTTTTTTTGCTGGGCTGTTATATGGACTAACTAAGGGCTGATCTCTTCTCCGCCCTATCCTTTTCCAAAAGAAACTTATGAAGCAATCAATACTTGAAGATTTTATATTGCTTGCTGTATTGTCCAGTATTATGAGTCAGCTCATCCCCTAATCGAATTCTGTTTCAACAAGGGACCTGCGCAATCTCTTGAGATCATCACAGGCTGACTTGAGACGTCGAAGCTCTTCAGCATCTCTCTTTATCTTAGCAATCTTTCGTTGAATCCTCTCGAGTTCGGCGCTCATCTTGCATCTGAGAACGCCTGCGAATCTTTACAGTAAAATCAATTATGAAGCGGAAATCAATACTTGGAATCACTGAATTCTCGTTCGAAGTACTAAGGTGGAAATAGCGACTGCTCCAAAAGAGGAATATTCGTGTTATAATTGACTTACGCGCCCAATAGGTATGTTTTCGTTTTCTAGTCAAGTACTCTCTGCAAACCGCCACGCGCGCCTAGGAACTGATAGCTTTTATGTCTTCTGCATCACACTCTTGCCCTTTTCTAATCCACAAATAGCCATTTATCAAAGAATCTTTTGTCACTCAGAAAACGCACGTGGAACTAGGAAGATATTAGGACAACTGCGATAATTCCTTAGGAATCGAGGAGGTTATTCATTGGCTGAAGTTGGGATTCCCGATTTCCGCAATCTCTTGGTGATAGGTGTGGACATCGTTTCTTTGGCGGCTTCCGCAAAGAGAGCAGGGTATGAAGTCTTCGCTGTGGACCACTTTGGAGACCTTGACCTAAAACGCGAATGTCGAAGGAGTCTGTCAATCGTCAAACAGAGAACGGGGAGGAGTTGTGGACACCTAGGTAGCGATTTCAGCCCCAGAAAACTCTTGGAGTTGACGAAACGTCTCTTGAAGAGATACGAGATGAGCAAGGTGCTACTATCCTCGGGTCTGGATGACTCCTCAGACATCCTTTTTGAACTCAACGAACTAGTTCCTATACTCGGAAATCATCCTAGCGTCATTGAGAGAATCCGAGATAAGACTAGGTTTTTTCATGAACTGAATCGTCTGGGAGTATCCCACCCCGCAACAGTGATCGTAGAAGACTTTGAAGAAGCAAGAAAAGAAGCTAGGAACATAGGATATCCAATCATTATCAAACCCTGGAAAGGATTCGGAGGTGTGGGCGTGAGAAAAGCCGACGATTCGCGGGGATTGAAACCAGCCTTTGGAGAGGCTTCTCTCTTGGACAAAAGAGTCTTGATCCAAGAGTACATCCCTGGAAAATGCACAAGTGCATCTGTACTCTCCTCTATCAACGGAGCAGCAATTCTGACTCTGAGTGAACAGCTGATTGGAATGCAGGAACTTGGACAAAGAGAGCCTTTCGGCTATTGTGGGAATGTTGTTCCTCTCTTGGCTTCTACAGAAGTCACTAGTGAGTGTGAAAGCATTATTAAGAAGGTTGCTCAGCACTTCAATCTCATCGGGTCAAACGGCGTAGATCTTGTGATCTCCGAAGAGGGTACACCCTACGTCATCGAAGTGAACCCACGATTTCAGGGGACAATAGAATGTGTAGAGAGAGTTCTCGGAATGAACCTTGTAGCGGTCCACGAGAAAGCTTGTGTTCAAGGAGTTCTTCCAAAGAATTTTGCGAAACCCTTTGCTTTCTGCGCTCGATTTATCCTCTTTGCCCCACAACGTTTAGTCACACCAGACTTACACACCTTTGGAGGGGTTCGTGATATTCCCCTGCCTGGAATCGTTTTGGAGGAAGGTGAACCACTCTGCTCTTTCACGATAGAAGGTCTGAACATGGACTTTCTATTACAGAAAGCAAGTGAGACAACGGAAGTCATCTATGATTCTTGTGACTACATGCTCGATCATTAGGCTCCTATTGACAGCATCCCTTCATGAGAGGTTTGAGTCTCTGATGATACGCTTGATTTGTGGGCCAATCAACGTCACAACAAAGGTGGATAACAGCACCTTGAAGGGTATGATTATAGGCGCTGGAACGGTCCATATGGCGGCTAGCGACTCCGGTGTCCACTCAAAGAAGAATCGGTAGCCTTGGCATGGCACCAATATAAAGATCCTGAGGAGAACATCCGCCTCAAGGCCGATGAAGGCGCTTATCGCGTACGGGGAAATTCGCTTAATCTCGTCCAATCCCCGTGTGATCAGGATTACACATAGAATGATGAGGATGGCATAAGCAACATAACAATCCCACATCCCCCAGATTGGCAGATGTCTGGAGATGGGCGTGGCAAAATAGCTTCCGAGCATGATGGTGTAGTAAATAAAGACTCTTTTCAACTGTCCTCTGAACGCGAATCCTGAAGTCATGGCGCCGACCGGTGCTCCTATGGTGAACACGATTTCGTATATTGTCTCCCTTGGAAAGAGCGAGTGCCCAATCATGACAGCTATCAAGGTCGATATGAACCCGTTGTAGGGGCCGAGCACGATTCCCGCAATCGGACTGATTATGAAGATCCATCCGATCCAAACCCCCCCTGAGAAGCCAGGTGTTATCACCACGTCGCAAATCACTCCGAGGGCTGCGAAGATGGCAATAAGCGATATGGCTCTCACGTCAGTCCTCATAGTGCTCTCTCCTCTCCCACGTCATTTCTTGTAGATAGTACATGTCGGAGTATGAAATCAGAAATGGGATCAAATAGTGAGTCCATAATGTATCCTTCATCCACTAATTCACCGTCAGGGTTGTTGAGACCTCTGCAGCATGGGATAAGCCCTAGACTGATAGACTGGGGGCTTTCATTGCGAAAATCGAAAGGGTAAAGTTTGCAGAGTGAAGGTCTAGAATCGTAGATTGAACATTCATAGTTGCCTTCATCTGAGTTAAACTTCAGGAATATGCATGATCCCTCTTCATTACTTCTCAGATCGCCTAGAAATGTAGATGAACTGTTCCATTCCTTTCTGAAGGGTATAAGGAATTCTTCTCTGGCATAGCCCCCCTGTGCTATGCAAAGGGCATCTTTTCTGGTGAGTTTTGGTCCGCCTAGCCTGCAGCAGAAAGTTGCGCATCGTCTACACTTGAATCGAAGTTTTCTTTCGTAAATGATGATGTTCAGTATCTGCATGGTCTTTGGGTTCAAAGTGATTCTTGCGAGTTCTTCGTTTCTTTCCAAATTGGATGTCCTCAGAATCGCTTTCTTCATTATTCTCCAAAAAGCATGTCGTGTAAGGACATAGCATAAAGCATTGGTTGTGGTTCCCGTTACAGAATTTCAAATGCTTCCAATGCTCGTGTCAAGGGGATTCTCTAATCAGTCTCTTTGCTTCTATGATCCACTGGCGGGCTATTTTTGACGAAAGTTCTGTCTTATCCGCTAGTGTGGCTGCGGTAGTCCCAGCCAGATCTTGAACCGTGTTTATTCCAAGTGTTCTAAGCTGCTCCGCCCTCATTGGACCGATGCCTCTGATCTGCGTGATGTTGAAAGATGATGCTGGTGCAGTCTTTGGTGGGTGAATCATTGGTTGGGTAGATGCTGCTGATGGGGGTCTTGGCGGCGGATGCTGTTGAGGAACCAGTGTAATCTCTTCTGGTCTCATTAGGTAGCCTGTTCCTGCGGAGATTGCGCCTAAGATGACTAGGGCTGCCACAGCGACCGTGCTGATGATTGGCGGTTCTAGCAGAAGGTAACCCGCGTTAGTGGAAGCGAAGGTGATGATTGCTAGGACGCAGCATGTGACAGCGACGAGGTATAATGCGTAATCTGATCTCATGTTGTCCCCCATTCGTAGCCATTCGTGGATGTGAACTTAAATACTTTCCGACAACTCGCATCTGAAGAGTTTTAAGTTAGGTGTACCTCAACCTCTTTAGGAGAGGACTACCTATTCGGGATAAGAGTTTGGGCACACTCCTGTTTACTGTCAGCGTGCTCGCTATGGTTGGATACTTCTTTTGGCTCTTGTCTTGGGTCTTTTTGCCAGATGCGACAATGCTTGGAAAACCACTTAGTGAATGGGCGCTGATCATTCCAGTCGGAATCATTGTCTACTCGTTCCTTTTCATTGTAGCATGGGTCGGCTGGGCCATGGTGTCCACGCCTCCTTCTCTGACGGCTGTGGAGAAGACTCTGAAAGAGGAAGAGAAGAACGAAGAGGAGGAATGAAAAGGGATTATCAATCCACCGAAGCTCTGCTAAGGCCGACCTCCTTTTCCGCGTATTACATGCTCCGCTTTCTCTGCGAATGCTTCGATATGCGCGCGCTGTGCTGAAGTCTGCACCTATGGTATCCCGATTTTATTGGGCAGAACCAAGATGCAAGTTATTGACATTTACAAAGCTAAGGGGCTTCAACATGTTCTCCTACCTGCTTCGCCACAGATTAATCTGCAACCAAATGGGTTTTGCTTCCTCTTATGCTTGAATTGAGTGTGTAGTGATGACAAAGCGCCAAAGACTTCATAAATGTGGTCCTACAATACATTCATCTTGGGTGAGAAAATGCCGCTTTCAGGAAAACTGTACGTGTGGGGAGAGAGAGCGAAGCAAGTTAAAGAAGAGGCTGGGGTCTACGCTTTCTACAACCAAGATAGAGCTCTAATCTACATCGGTGGAGGAGCAAATCTCCGAGAAGCATTCATTCGTCACTTGGAGACCGGCTTTTCTGATGATCCTCGTAAAGCCGAAACCAGATACTACAGGAGAGAGCCTTCATCACACTGGGAAGAAAGAGTGAGAGAGGTTTTGGACGAATATAACCAGGAGCATGGAGAACTGCCTGAACTGAACCTTCCCCCGGAACTGCCCAAGGAAATGGTTGCTCGCGAAAGGGGATTTTACTTCTATAATGAGGTTGGGAACCCCCTCTTTGAGAAAGCCTTCAGCCTAGAAGATTTCTGGGAGAAGATAGGAAAGATTCCAGTTCCTTCTCTTGAGTTTCACCAGAGAAGAGGAGATTTTGCCCGGTGGGTTCGCGATGTTTTCAAGGAAACACAGCTGGCTGAGAGAATTGAGAAGATATACAATGTTGGCGAAGACCTCAGAAGAGATTTATTGCACGCTCTGGTCACCCCGCACACAGCGGAATGCCCTAAATGCAGGACTCCGGCGAATCCTGTTAAGACATGGAAGATGGCTGGAAGACCAAGTAAGACTGGTGAGAGGCTTCAATTAACTATAGGCCTCTATAAATGCGAGGACTGCGAAGAGACATTCAGGAAAGTCCTCCGGAAAGAGAAGATTCGATCGTGACTTTGTGATTGGAGACTAGAGTCTCAAAGAAAAAGGCTGTTTAGCCCGTATTGCCAGCTAGCATAATTGATTTCAGAAGCTTCAACTTGAAGCGAGAGTATCTCGCCCAACAAATCATAGGCGTTGGCGCACTAGTCATTCATAATGATAGAATTGTACTAGTAAAGAGGGGTGTTGAACCCGGAAAGGGTCAGTGGAGTATCCTTCGTAGGGCTGTGGAGCTTGGAGCGGGAGTTAGAGCAGCTGCTGTTCGGGAAGCTAAGGAGGAGTAGATCTAGACATAGAAATTATTGATGATAGGTCCATTGGTGAGGTTGACAACATCTTCAAGGATAAGAAGGGAAGTTTCAGATATCATTATGTTCTACTGCAGTTTCTTGTTAGACCAAGAAGGGGAGAACTGAAGCCTAGTGGTAATGTATCAGATGCTAGATGGGTTCCACTGGAAGATGTAAGAAATTACAACTTGACAAGATCCTTTCGCTCATTCTTCTAAAAGCATAAAGACGAATTGAAGCAATCCTAATTGCTGATGGATCCCTTAGGGTTACACCATCTTGTTGAAAAGTTTTAAATACGTGGTTGTGTATTACACGTAGTTATCAAACGTTCAAAACACGTTGAGAGTTTACTATGAAGTACAGAATAGTCATCGAAAGGCCCTTCGGGCGAATTGAGTTAGAGGCTGAAAAGTTAGAGGAGATTCTGAATGAGTTGCGATCCTTTCCAGAGTGGATGAGTGTAATCGATCAGTCAATTCTAGAACGCGCCCTAGCTCCGGAACAGAGGGAAGAGCTAATGGGTATTGTTGAGTCCACCGTTGATGGTCCCGCAATCATAGTGCCACCAGAGAAGCTGACCTCGAAGGAGTCGATAAGCCTGTTGCTGTATGCCTCTGGTCCCGCTGGTTTAGAGCCGAAGGGTGTCAGCAGACTACT
>CP070826.1:1159919-1168128 GCA_020344435.1 Candidatus Bathyarchaeota archaeon
GAAAAGGCGGAGCCAGAATACCCGGCTGCGGATGCACAACCCATTCTCTGAACCAGTCCCTGAACGAGTCAGGTATACCGATCCCTTCAATATCCAGCTCTTCAAGCCCCTCATCTACTGCCTTATCCACAACTGCTATGACATCATCCCACTGGTCAACAAATCCATCTCCATTGAGATCGCTCGTTGCATTCAGGTTTCTTCTATTAGGCTCTCCGTCAGTAGCCAAGTTAATGATCTGGTACAGTGCACCATCAAAATTCGGAGAATTGCTGATCTCCTTCCAACCCAAGTATAGTCCGTGCGCCATTGGAGTGCCCACACCCCCCTGCGTCATTGCCAGCGTCTGGCTTGCTAGTGCTTCGTGATTAGTGCTGTTCATGACCGTGGGCGGTACCTCCGTCTTCGCATAGCCATCATCGGGCGAGTAGCCGAATTGCACTATTGTAAGCTCGACAGCGCCATCGCGTGGCATCGCAGTCTCTATTGCTTCCGCCAATCCCTCTTTGATTGCATCCCATTCCATGCTTCCTATGCTGTCTGAGCCGTCTATTATCATACACAATTGCGTTATGACGCCAGTCCTAGATTGCACCGGCTCATTCATTGTCTCCGAATACGCAACCTGAAAGGAAAGGATTATGATGAAGAATGAGAATGCTAGAATCAAATTAGCAATTACTTTCCTTTTCATTCTTCATCCTTTCTACTCTGCGTATACACGCATATTGAATAATATACTTGGTAGGCAAACCCTCACATTTAAGCTATCCTGCACGAGAAATCCAGAAGAAACTTCTAGTAATTCTCTCCCCTTGCATATGGTTTGAATCCTACTCCTGCCCGGCGGCACAAGGTATGGGATAACTCTTTTAACTGAATCAAAACATCCATTTATTATGCCAGACAAGATTCATTGCGCCCACATTCTCGTGAAGACCCAGACAGAGGCAAACACAATTCTAGAACGTGTGAAGAAGGGTGAAAAATTCGCAAAAATCGCCAAGACGGTCTCCTTATGCCCCTCCAAAAAACGTGGTGGAGACCTCGGAACCTTCGGCAGAGGAAGAATGGTGAAGGAATTCGAGAAAGCCGCCTTTACCCTTCAGAAAGGCCAAATCTCGCCCATCGTGAAGACTAAGTTTGGATACCACATAATAAAGCGACTAGAATAGGCTAACATGCAGAAGCAATGGCTCTCTGACTCGCCCGCACTTGTGGACGAGAGATGACTTGCAGTTAAGTCCTCTCGGACCATTTGGTTTTTGAATAGGTTGGTATTATGGTCTCAGTGTCCTGGATCCCATGGATTTTCTGAATCTTATCTATAACAATATCTGCAACCCTCTTTGAGCTTGGAACGATTATCTCTCGTCTCGTCTCCAACACCACGATCAAATCCATCTCGCCAGAATATATGTGGGCCTCTTTGACTTCGTCAAGCTTCAACAGCCTTTCCATTACCTCCTTTTCCTTTCCCGGATCCGTTTCGATGAGCACAAATGCTCGAGCCCTTCTCTTCATCTCTTCGGCAACCATAAACTAAATCCCACAGTGTAGAAGCCTGTATTTTGGTTCTTAAGTTTTGCGCATGCATGTATGGCATTATGCTGACACAAAGCCCAAGAGATTTCAACTTCTAAACAAAGACATATGCTTTGTTGCGCTTGAATGTGCTACTAGAGCCATTTTAGAATATGTCGAATACAGAGGCATATCAATTCCTAGAGGATTTTTTTTATGCAAACTCGACATCAAATCTTTTAATCTGTATGCATGCAGGGGATAAACCCTCATGAAATTGTCAATCCAATCCGAAAAGACTCTCGCCTTAGTGCTAATCATAATCGGCACTGCACTAATACTCTTCAGTCTATTCCAAGCATTTCTCGGTGAGAGAGAACTTTCACTATTTGGAGAAACTCTGACAGAGAAGGGTTTCACAAACTTCGAATCTCTAGGCCACAATCTGATGTGGCTTCTCACTGTATTGATAGAGTTTGTAGGCGGCTTCTTCTTAGCATCTATAGGACTGAAGACCATAAAACAATGACGCGAACATGGAAGGTGCGTGGCAGAAGAAAACTCGCGCTACGAGATCCATGACGACCACCCACCATATCACACCGAAACCAGCTTTTCAAGCCACAAACGCGTGTCCTATAGATAAGAACTTTTAAGTTAATCTCAATGGAAAGATAATGAGGCGATGAGCATGGACCTTGAAAAGAGAATGAGTCTAATCCTGAGAAACACGGAAGAGATCGTGACTCAAGAAGAACTGAGAGTTTTGTTGGAAACCAATACTAGGCCTAAAGCGTATTGGGGCTTCGAAAGTTCTGGATAGTGAGCGCCCAAAAGCGACGCTCACCCAGAGTAATGCACGTGGGAATAGGCTTAGTTCCAGGCTCCAAGATGAAAGACATGATCGAGGCCGGTTTTGAATTCATAGTTTTTCTCGCGGACTGGCATTCTTGGATAAACAATAAACTGGGTGGAATGATGGAGAACATCCGCACGTGCGGCGAGTACTTCAAAGAATGCTTCACCGCCCTAGGAATCCCCCCCAGCAAGGCAAAGTACCTCTGGACCTCCGACATAGCCAAAGACATAGAATATTGGGAGAAGGTCATAAGAATAGCCAAGACCGCCTCCCTCCAAAGAACTTGGCGGGCACTGCCTATCATGGGCAGAGAAATGAGCCTGGCAGACATGGAGACCGCTTGGGTATATTACCCATGCATGCAGGCAGCCGACATCTTCCAGATGGAACTTGACGTAGCCTGTGCGGGTATGGATCAGAGGAAAGCCCACATGCTGGCGAGAGACGCCGCGGAGAAGCTCAGCTGGAGAAAGCCCGTGTGCGTCCACACGCCCCTTCTCATGGGACTCCAAAGACCAGAGCCCGGGGAAGGACAATTCGACGAAGACACCAAGATAAACCTGCAGATCAGCTCAAAGATGTCCAAGAGCGTACCTACAAGCTGCATATTTGTCCATGACAGCCCAGAAACCATCAAGAAAAAGATAGACGCAGCCTACTGTCCACCCGAACAAGCCATTGGAAATCCCATATTAGAACTGGCAAAACGTGTAGTCTTCACAGAAAAGAAGAGCGTAGAGATTCAGCGACCAGTGAAGTATGGAGGATCAGAAACCTTTGGAAGTTACAAGGAGCTGGAAAAGGCATACGTCAAAGGCAACCTTCACCCCTTAGACCTGAAAAACGGCATGGTGGAAGCCCTCACAGAAATATTGAGACCAGTCAGAGAACACTTCCACAATCACCCCAAAAACCTGAAGAAGATGATGGAACTGGAGATAACAAGGTAGGAACATTGTCCAGCAGCCTAAAGAGACGACTTGAAAAGACAACAGAGCTCCTGAAGAGACTCGCAGAAAAATCATCGGGGAACCTACTGATAATCGTAGAAGGACGAAACGACAGAGAAGCCCTACGAACGCTAGCTGTAAAAGGAGACATCATCACCGCCAAGACCTCCGGAAGATCACTCCTAGACGTTCTCAGAGATGTGAGAGAACGGGAGATCCAAGAGGTCATTCTACTCATGGACTTTGACAGGCGCGGAAAGGAATGGACCAGACGCTTGGCGCAGAACCTTGAAAAGATGCGGGTGAAGACCAATCTACAATATTGGAATGAGCTTCTAAACCTCGTGGGCCGCGACGTTAAAGACATCGAGGGCTTGCCCGCCTACATGGACACCCTGAGGAGAAAAAGTGGAGACCAAAGTAGCAAAGTATAATAGATACGAAATAAACCTCTCACACGCATTAACTGTTGATGAGGTTAAGAATTGATCGAGGTGAATGTTAATGGGTTCATCACAAACAGTTACAGTAAAATATGTTATACGCGCCAAATTCGAGATAGAAGGAGTAGTTGAAAAGTCCGACGTAATCGGAGCAGTTTTCGGCCAAACAGAAGGGCTCTTCGGACCAGAACTAGACCTGAGAGAACTCCAGAGATCCGGCAGAGTGGGAAGAATCGAGATAAAACTCCAATCAGCAAAAGACAAGACAACAGGAATGATACTGATTCCCACAAGCCTAGACAGGGTCTCATCGGCCATCCTCGCAGCGAGCATCGAGAGCATAGACAGAGTGGGACCATGCGAGGCCAAGATGTCCTTGGAAAAGATCGAGGACATACGGGACGCAAGACGTAAGGCGATAATAGAGAGAGCCAAAAAGGTCCTCCACGACTGGACAATAGAAGCCGTACCTGGCACTGAGCAGATATTCAGAGAGGTCTCGGAGACCCTAAGGCTGGCAAGAGTACAAAAATACGGGCCAGAGGAGCTGACGGCGGGACCAGACATCGAAAACGCAAAGGAAATAATCATAGTTGAAGGAAGAGCCGACGTAATAAACCTGCTCAAAAGCGGAATGCAGAATGTCATCGCCGTCGAAGGCGCTAAGATCCCAGAGACAATCATGAAACTGTCCCGAGAAAAGGAGACAACAGCCCTCCTCGACGGAGACCGTGGGGGAGACCTCATACTGAAGGAGCTGAAGCAAGTAGCCAACATCAAATACATCGCCAGAGCCCCAAAAGGCAAAGAGGTTGAAGATCTCTCCTCCAAACAAGTGGAGGCCGCTCTTCGAAGAAAAGTTCCCATCAAGAAAGAACGCCCCAGAAGAAAACAGAAGAAGATACTCCTTCCGAAGCAAATCGTGGAAACAACAAAGAAGCTTGGAGGAACTTTAGAGGCAGTGTTACTTAATAAAAAGATGGAGCCGATTGAGCGATTGCCCGTCAGCGAGCTCGCAGAGAAACTCCAAGAAGTCAAGGACGCCGACACCGTGGTTTTTGACGGCGTCATAACACAGAGGCTCGTCGACGTCGCAGACAAAAAGGGTATCAAGTACTTGGTAGCGGCTCGCGTCTCAGACAAGATAAAACAGCCATATGGCATGCACCTTCTGACATTCATGGATCTGAAAGCCTAGCCCCACAGAGAATCGAAGAGGATTCTAAGCCCGTTAGAAAAGATCATAGTCCGCCTTCGGCATTGCATACACATGTAGGTCAAGTATAAGTTGATTGAAGCGTGAGTAGAATGGGTTTGAAAGAAGATTTGAGGGAGATGTCAACCCGCCTTGGAGCTGACCTCTTCGGAGTTGCTTCTTCTGATGCTCTGAATGAGGCTCCATTAGGCCATCGCCCAACGGATATTCTACCAAGCGTGAAGTCCATCATTATTCTTGGGATGAAGATGCTTGATGCTCAGACAGATGTTCTCCCAACCAATGGAGATTATTTCGGAGTATCACCGCGACAGAAAATGGTGAAGGGACACAGCACCTTCATTTCACAGGAACTGGACAGAGCAGGATATGCATTGGCAAGGCTACTGGAGAAACAGGCTTTCAAAGCCTATCATCAGATGGCCTCTACAGGAGGAACAGATGAGCGCTACCTTACGGGTTTGCTCTCGCTCAAACACATTGCTGTGCAAGCCGGTCTCGGAATCTTGGGCCACAACAGCCTGCTCATAACCCCACAATACGGTCCCAGAGTTCGATTGACCGCTATATTAACTGACGCAGAACTGCAACCTGATGCACCAATGGACAAGAACTTCTGCGAAGATTGCGAGAACCCTTGTATATCTTTGTGTCCCGCAAAAGCCTTGGAGAAGCCGAGTCATGAAGCTCCATATGAAATCAACAAGTTTGCATGTGCTCAATACTTGAATACTCGCCCAACATGTAGCGTATGCCTAAAGGTCTGCCCCATCGGAAACCAGCGCATAAGATGAGTGAATGATCAGCTAGTCTACATCCGAACCAGCTGGCACGTGTGTGCAACAAATCTTATGTAGTATTCTCACCACATTATTATTGTGATTCAAGTTTTTCTGGACTCTGTCTTCTGTGGGGGATGAAGCTCAAGGAACCTAGAGTCACATTGCGCATGCGCGCAAACGCCTGAGCGTGTCAGAGTGCTGACTCGGTTCTCTCTAGAGAAGCCTCCTCCTCCACAGAGGATGCTTCCAAGCGAGTGGACGAACATAGGGGAGCAACTGCATTTATATAGCGTGTGTCAACCAGAGATGAAGAGTCGCCATGAAAGTTCTGAAGAAGATACTGAAAAAAGGCATAGTGAAGGTCATACCGGAGAGGATAGACGATCTCTGGCACTTATACAACATAGTAACCAAAGGCGACGAGGTGCACGCGAGAACCACCAGAGAGAAAAAGATTGAAGAACAATACACACGCCCAAAGAAGGGTAGACGTGTCTCAGTCCTTCTGGGCGTGAGGGTTCAGAAAGTCCTATGGGACAGAACACTGAACCGCCTAAGAATACACGGAATAGTATGCAAGGCACCTGAGAAACTGGATGTAACCGGCTCACACCACAGCATAAAAGTCACCCTAGACAAGCCCATAACCATCGTGAAGAAAAGATGGCCGAGCCATCAGCTCGACCGGTTGAAGAGGGCTAGTCAACCAAAGGCAACCCCTCTTATTATCACTTCCATAGATGACGAGGAATACTGCATAGCAATACTGAGACAGTACGGAATTGACGTGAAAGCCGAGGAGAAGACCAGACTTCCAGGAAAATTGGAGGTGGAGAAGCGGGCAAAGGCTTTCCGAGAGTTCTTCAAGAAAGCCCTGAGAGCCCTCAGGGAGTTGTGGGCGAGGCTTCACAGCCCATTGGTCATTATAGGTCCAGGATTCGTCAAGAATGATTTTGTCAAGTACATCAACGGCGCAGAACCAGACGTCGCAAGCGCGATCATAGATGTGAAAGGCGTGAACAGCGGAGGCTTAGCTGGGATACAGGAAGCGTTGCGCTCTGGAGTTTTCACCAAAGCGCTGAAACACGTGCGGATCGCCGAAGAGGCAAGACTGATGGAAGCTGTTCTCACAAGGCTCGGAAAGGACCGGCTAGACGTGACATATGGACTAGCTGAGGTGGAGAAGGCGAGCGCTTTCGGCGCTATCGAAAGACTTCTTCTGACTGATGTTACGATGAGGGAATCATCAGACGAAGAGAGGATGGCCCTAGAAGACCTGCTGAGAAAGGTTGAAGAGAGGGGAGGCATAGTCACCATCATCAGCGTGGAGCATGAGGCTGGGACGAAACTTCTCTCACTGGGCGGCGTTGCTGCGCTCCTCCGTTATCCGCTGGCTTGATACCGTTTTTCAACGCTTTCAGGGCGTCATCATCACTCATACAGCTTGAGGCGTCTACGGACCGCAGGATTCTGGTCAGCAAGTCTCTTCAGAACCATCTCGAAAGTCTCATCAGCTGAGAGCTCTCTCTCTATGAAGACTCCGGTCCTGCCGACCTCGTCTCGTCGCAGGAGAGCGTGCACTCGATCATGAACGGTGTTGAGAGAGATGCCTAGCAGACCAGCAACCTCTTCTTCTCTATCGATTATTGCGCTTTCGATGTGGCCTTCAAGGGTGGGCTCAATCAGCATCAGCCGCTTGTCCACACCAGCCACACGCGTGTTCTCTTTCAGCATTTGAAGCGAGGCCTCACCGCCGAATCTGTAGAAACCCCTCCCCACTGGACGAAGCTCTACCAGAGGGAAGGAGACGGATCGCTGCTCATCAATCTCCAAGTGGCCTTTCATCGCGTAGAGTGGCGTAGCTTGAACAATCAGTCTGCGATCGATGGAGAGACCTCCTTGCTGGAGGGTGGTTTCGATGACGAAGGAGGATGGTGGGTTGGGAAGGAAGATGTCAATGTCGCTCATCTCTGAGATATCTCCTCTGGCAACGCTTCCGTGGACAATAGAGTTCAGATGAGACTTATCTAAGACTTCCATCACCTGAGTGGCTTTGGATCTCAGTTCAGCGAGTAGGCTCCATCGTTTCTTCTCATATACGACTTCTATTCGTTCGGCGCGTCTCAATGGTTTCCTGGCCATTCTCATCCCCGATCGAAGAGACAATTCTCCTATTAGTCTTCCACAAGAACTATACTCTGGCGTACTGTGGGCGTGGTATCTACCAGAACTTCTTCTTCCTTGGCATGGCAACGATTTCTCTAAATTCTATCCCCTTTTCCTTGCTGAAGAAGTCATCTGAATGGCATGATCTCACTAAAACGGCAGTATCCGCTCCTTCTCCTGTTCCTGCTATGGAAACCACGTCTTCACCGGTTGGAATGGCACCGGCGTCTGCTGCCATCATCAATATCTCGGCGGCAACTTTCATGCCT
>CP070826.1:1168228-1170745 GCA_020344435.1 Candidatus Bathyarchaeota archaeon
AATTATCTCGTTTCTCTGTTAAGTGTTTCCAGAAGATGTTCGGGTCTATCATGGATAATGCGCGCGCGAACTGCTTTGTCACGACACCTTCTCAATTGTCTCCGCGCGCGCGCGCTTCACTTGGGATTGCTACCAGCGTTTCTCTTTTAATCGCTCCTGCAGAACCGACTGTAGAGCTTGTATGGCTGTCTCAAGACTCGAATTCTCAGCTAATGCAACCATGCGCGTGCATTGAAAAGGAAACGATGTATTCTCTAGGAAAGCTGATAAACGTGCGTGTCCCCCTTTGATTATATTGGAAGGATGTGGGAGCTATTCCAAAAGTTGTTGATGACGAGTCTAGAAAGGAGCTTCACAAGATTCTCAAGAACCTTGTTGATCCCGTGAAGCTACTCTACTTCACTCAAGAGTATGCGTGCCCTTCATGCGTTCAGCAAAAACAGCTCCTAGAAGAGCTGACTTCCCTGTCAGAAAAGCTTGAGCTCCTCGTATACGATTTCGTTTCAGACAACAACATCGCAAAGAGTTATGGAATAGAGAGGGTTCCGGCAACCGCTGTGATAGGAGAACATGACTATGGAATCAGATTCTATGGACTCACAGCTGGATACGAGTTCACATCGCTACTGGAATCTATCTTGATGGTGTCGACTGGGTCATCGGGTCTAGATCCTCAGCTAGAACGGCTGGTTGAAAGCATTAAAGAAGATGTTCACATCAAAGTCTTTGTAACTTTAACCTGTCCATACTGTCCGAGGATGGTGCATGCTGCCGACCAATTCGCTCTCGCCAATGAAAAGATTCGAGCTGACATGATTGAAGTGTCTCAGTTCCCAGAACTCGCCCAGAAATATGATGTAACTGGAGTACCTAAGACCGTAATCAACGAAAGACACTCTTTTGAAGGCGCTTTGCCAACTGGAAACGTGTATCTAGAGGTTCTCAAGGCCGTTAATCCCGAGGAGTATAGTCGTTTAGAGGAGGCTATCCGTGAATTGCACGGAGCCCGCAAAGCGAGACCTGCGGAAGAGGATCATCTCTACGAAGTGGCTATTGTTGGAGGCGGACCAGCAGCTATGTCTGCAGCTATCTATGCAATCCGTAAAGGCTTGGATACAGCGCTTATAACAAAGAAGTGGGGAGGACAGATCACGTATACAGCAAATATTGAAAACTATCTCGGAATGCCAACTGTTGGTGGCGTGGAAATGGTGGAGACATTTCGTAACCACCTGGAACGCTACCCTGTGGCAGAGAGTCTCGGCGCAGACGTTGCACAACTCAAGAAGGAAGACGAGGTCTTTGTTGCGGTGATGGAGGATAAACGAGAATTCAAGGCTCGATCTATCATTTACTGTGCTGGGATGGAGTATCGCCGTCTTGGAGTCCCCAACGAAGACCGTTTCATAGGAAAAGGTATAGGGTTCTGCGCGACCTGTGACGCTCCCCTCTATAGAGGTAAGAGAGTGGCCGTCGTTGGTGGTGGCAACTCAGCTTTGACTGCAGTGCGTGACCTGTTGAAGTTTGCTTCTGAAATCCACTTGATTCACCGCAGAAAAGAATTCAGAGCTGATGAGGTACTGTTGCAAGAAGCCCAGCGAGCCGAGAATGTCACTTTCCACACTTCAATGGGTGTTCGCAGCTTTCTGGGAAAAGACAAGCTCTCTGGAGTCCGGCTGGAATCAATTGACGGGAAAAAGAAGGTCGATCTAAACGTAGAAGGAGTCTTTCTGGAGATTGGTCTCACTCCAAACACGAAACTAGTGAAAGGGTTGGTTGAACTAAATAGCAGGCAAGAGGTTCCGGTCTATAAGGATCAATCCACGACTCTGGAAGGTCTATTTGCAGCTGGGGACGTAACAGACGTTGAAGAGAAGCAAATATCTATAGCAGTCGGTCAAGGAGCTTTGGCAGCTTTAACAGCTTACAAGTATCTGATGGAGAAGAAGCAAACCAACTCTAAATCTGTTTAGATGTACAAGTGCAGTGCGAATGAAAGGTATCTATTCTGTTGACAGAGAAGAAGCAGCATGCCTAATATCGCTATGGATAATGATGTAAGGCTGTAGATTGATGCTACCGATGAACCGAAACATTGCCATAATGTTCCGACGATTGTGTTTGCCACCAAGAACGCTACGCCAACAACAAGACAATAAAGTCCGTACGCAGTTCCTGTTAAGATACTTCGCGTATGTTCGGGGATCAACGCACGCGCGCGCGAGTATCTGAGACAAATCCTTTATACACCTTGAAGAACATTATGCGAAGGAAGCACCATGAAAAGACGGCGCCTTTCAAAGAAGAATGTGGAACATGTTGCTTGGCTTGCCCACATCGAGCTTTCCAAGAAAGAGAAGACCCTCTTCACACAACAGTTTAACGATATCCTTGAATACTTCAAAAAGATTGATGAAGTAGATACTGAACACGTTCAACCAACCTATCATGTTCTGGACCTCATGAACGTTTATCGAGAAGATGAAGCGACACCCTCCATGCCAACAAAAGAAGCCC
>CP070826.1:1170845-1179510 GCA_020344435.1 Candidatus Bathyarchaeota archaeon
TCACCTGTGACGCGCGTGCGATCTTACCTGTAAGGGAGATATTCTCTGCCAAGCAGTTCTCTAGCCACAACTAGTTTCTGGATGTTCTTTCCTCCTTCGGCTCCAATAACGTAGGACATCACTCCCCGCCACGCTGCTTCTAGCAGGTAATCTTTCGTGTATCCTGCCGCTCCGAACCAGAGCATTGCCTTTTTGGCGGCGTCTAGAGCGAGGGAAGGCCCTTTCCATTTGATCAGAGAAATCCACTTGGCTATTTCCTTGGGCTTAAAAGTCGTTGCCTTCGCAATTCTTTCAGGCATGCCTTCCTCTTGATATCGGATATCCTGCATCCACGCGGTCTTTCTGGTCATAAGCTTCAAGGCTTCCATCTCTCGATATATCTCGGCTAGCTCGAACTGGATTGCTTCATACTTTGCGAGGGGGCGTCCAAAGACTTCTCTCGCTTTTATGTATGGTATCGCTTCATCAATAATGCGTTGAATGATCCCCACACAACTGGAGCCTATCATCATTCTAGCATTGTCAAATCCTTCCATGGTATAGTAGAAGCCGTAATCGACGTCTCCTAGCCGGTACTCGTCGGGAAGTCGCACATCGTCCATTATGAATCCGCCAGTGGAGATGGACATCCTACCAGCGTCTCTGTATGGCTTCTGCACCTCCACGCCCTCAGCGTCTATGGGCAGAAAGAAAGAGGTCATATTTCTGTGATGAGCTCCTGGTGGAGGGGATCCAGTTCTCACGTTTATCCAGTAGCCGCCGCCCCATTCTTTGCATTCTTCTGTTCCGCTGGTAAAGGTCTTTTCTCCGTTGATTACCCATTCATCGCCCGCCTTCACAGCAGTGGACTTGAAGGCCGCAACATCCGATCCTCCCCCAGGCTCCGTAGTTGCTACTCCCACAAACTTCTTGCCTTTCATTGCTGGTTTCACGTATCTTTCTCTGATGACATCGCTGCAGTGTCTATCGAGGGTGAAGCCCCAACCGGTCTCCACGGCCATGAGAGCAGCGGCCGTAGCCGCTGTTGGATCGTAATATCCTATCACTTCAGCGATCATGCCTTGAGTCAGCCAATCGATGCCTGGGCCGTCGTGCTCCACTGGCACTGGGCCCATAACATATCCCAATTTGCATAATCCTTCAACGATCTCTTTGGGAAAGGGGTGTCCCTTATCATCCATCTCTCGGACTTTCTCAGCAGTTAGGTTCTTCTCGCACCATTCTTTGACGCTGTTTACAATGAGTTTCTGTTCATCACTCTCTCTGAAATCGTACATTATTGACTTTCCCTCGTTTTTTCCATCGGGTTTAGCCACTATCAACTTATAAGACTTTAGCAGTGATGCTTTTCATTGGTGGTAGGTCAAATCGGATTCTGTCAGATGACTGCGCACGCTAGGTTGTGTATGTTTGCCTAGCTTTCCTATGGGATTCATCGTTTCTTAGAGTTCTTCTCAGAATCTTTCCTGCAGTATTCTTGGGTAGCTCAGTTACGAACTCAACTTCTCTGATTCTTTTGTAGGGTGAGATCTTTTCTTTGCAGTACTCGATGAGCTCCTCTTTGGTTGTTGTAGCTCCTTTCTTCAATACGATATAGGCCTTGGGAATCTCTCCTGCAATGGGGTTTGGCTTGCCTATTACGGCGCACTCTTTGATCGAAGGGTGCGTGTATAGTGCATTTTCGACTTCTGCTGGATGCACGCTGTAGCCTTTGTACTTGATTGTGTCTTTCAGTCTGTCAACAATGTAGAAGTAGCCCTCTGCATCCATCCTAGCGATGTCTCCAGTGTAGAGCCAACCATTTCTAAGCGCTTTATCGGTCTCCTTGGGGCTCTTTGCGTAACCTTTCATGATTTGCGGGCCCTTCACGATTAGTTCGCCGGCTTCGCCAAGTGGAAGTTCTTTCGTGCCTGTTTCTATGTCGACAATCTTTGCGTCAGTATCGATTATTGGTATGCCAATGGATCCGATTTTCACTCTTCTTGGCGGGCTGTTATGAGTCTCAGGTGAAGCCTCTGTGAGGCCGTAGCCCAATATTAGCTCCACGCCAGTCAGGCTGTCCCATCTTGTCTTTGTGGCATTAGGTATTGGGGCAGCGCCTGCTTTGACGCAGCGTAGAGAAGAAAGATTGTATTTGGTGAGAGCGGGATGATTTGTGATAAGAGTGAACATGGTCGCAGCACCATACCAGACGGTGACTTTCTTCTCTTCAACAAGCTGAAGAACGCTTTCAGGGTCAAAACGCGTGGTAGGTACTAGGGTAGCCCCGATGTAAACCGTTGAATTCATGTAGGATGCCCCCCATGAATGGTAGAGAGGTAGGACCGCTAGAACTACGTCCTCACTGCTCCAACCAAACCAGTGGGCGTTCATGATGGCATTAGAGATTAGATTGTAATGAGTTAGCATGACCCCCTTTGGCGTGCCTGTTGTGCCGCCAGTGCATTGAATGACTGCGACATCTTGCTTTGGCCGTATCTTGGTCTGGAATGGTTGAGGCGCGTGTTTCGTGATGAGGTCTCTGAAGCGGTATGTGTTTTGGCGTCTCCTCTGCCCAACAATTATTACGTTCTCCAGGGCGGCTCCTCTTTGCACGTTCCTAACGATCGGATATAGAGATTCGTGGGCGATCATAGTGCGTGCGTCAGAGTTGCTCAGCGTGTGGTTCAGCTCAATCTCTTTGGATAGGGGGTTTACTGGTGCAACTACTCCTCCAGCCTTGAGAATTGCATAATAGCTGATTGTGAACTCTGGAATGTTTGGAAGGAAGATTGATACTGAGTTGCCTTTCTGTACGTTCAAATCTGCAAGTGCGCCGGCAAGTTTGTCGGACAGCGCATCAAGTTCCTCGTAGGAGATCTGATCTCTTTCATGATCAATTGCGATCTTGTCTGGGTGCTTCTCAGCTGAGTCTTTGAGGAATCTGTAGAGTGGGACATTGGGGTATTCTAGGGTCTTGGGGATCTTCCTCGGCCAAACTTTGAACCAGGGCCTTTCTTGAGGCACCTTCATCCGGGATTCATCTAGATTCTAATTGCGCGAGATGACGAATAATAATCTTGGCTGTGCGGTTGTCCCGGCGATGGCAACCTCCATCAGTGGTTTCTAGCGATCCAAGCTTCTCATTACTGTTCTCTTCTCGTGTGTTACTATGCCTTTCTTTCTCACTTCTTTTATGAAGGGTTCAGGCTCCAGCACCTCTGGGGGAAAGACTCCTCTCCTCTTTATCTTTCCTTCAGCAAGCATTGCTGCTCCAACTGACGCTGGAATGCCTGTCAGATATGCTGTTGCGGTAACTCCAAGCTTCTTATAGGCGTCCTCGTGACTCATGAACGTGTATACGAGGTGGTGGATTTTTTCGCCCGCTTTCTCCCCTCTGACATCGGCCAATATACATGCGTATCCCTTGACTTTGCCTGCTATTTCGCTTGGCATGGGAATGAGAGAGATGAAAACGTCGAGAGGTGAGACTTTGGCGCCTCTGACGTCTATCGGCTTCGAACTCATGAGGCCGATTTGATTCAGTGTCTGAAGAAGCTCGACGGTTTCTGGCGAGAAGGCTAATTTGAAGTCTGTGTATTTGACGCCTTTCTTTATGATTCTTGGAAGGGTTTCCACCTCCTCGTGATCCGTGCAGTAAACGGTCACTGGACCTATGGGATCTGGAAACTCGTAGACCTCCCTGCCGCTGAAGGGAGGTAGATGTTTGAACTCACCGTTCTCAAAGATGAGCGGTTCGAAAAAGATCTCTCCTCCGAGGAAGACGTGAGGGGAAAATGTCGCTATGAACGGAAAATCGCCTTCACAGGTTTCGCCGTCTCTTATGCGAATCTCCTCAACTCGATCCATACTGTCAGCGCCGTACCTTGCATATATGTTTGATAATCCAGGGTCTTCGCCGAGATTCAACAGGGCAGTTAGACCCGCATCCTTCCAAGCATCGTCAAACTTGAGTTTCTCATCAACAGTTGAGTATACAGCATTGTCTATGTAATGTGCTCCTCTCTTGAGAGCTGCGTCCATCACGACTAGATTGAAGCGAGGCAGAGCACTGTTTATTACTACGTCAACTCCTTTGAGGGCGCCCATTAGCTCCTTGGATTTTCCAGCGTCAATTTCTGTCGGAGTGACTTTCTCTCTTTTCAGCTTCTCGATTAGTCGTTTTGCCTTGTTAAGATCTCGATCTGCGCATACAACCTCTGAGATGCTCGGTGTGGCAGCGAGGTCGGCACAGATGACTTCACCGACTGCTCCAGCGCCTCCTAAAACCAACACTTTCATGGTTCATCACGAGGGTAGCATTGTAGATGGTCAGCATTTAAATTTCCTTCTGTTTGCAGCTCTGACTATTGATTGGTTCTGCCTTCTGGATTCTTGGCTGCTAGCCTTTCCTGGTGTAGACTATCTCGCCGTTCACTATGGTCATGTCTACCTTTATGTTGCCTATCTTGTCGTTGGCGATTTTCAGCGGGTTGTTCGACAGCACGATAAGATCCGCTAGTTTCCCGGTTTTTATTGACCCCCGGGATTCTTCTTCAAAAGTAGCGTGGGCAGGGTTGATTGTGTAGAGGGATATGGCTTCTTCTTTGGTGATTCGCTCTTCGGGAGCAAAGCCGTGTCTGGTCACTGCGGATTGTATGCCTACGAGGGGGTTCATTGTTGAATCTGCTGGGCAGTCGGAGCCGCCGGTGACCTTGACGCCCGCGTCTATCAAGGTTCTGTAGCGCTCACCGAGTTTGGTAGCCCTTGCGCTGCCTATGGGCTTGAGCATCCAATCCATGTTGGGGGATATGAAGTTGGGCTGAACCGACGCAATCACCTCGAGGTTTTTCATGCGTCTTATGGATTTCTCGTCAAGTAGTGACGCGTGTTCTATGCGATGGCGATGATCCGTCTTCGGCATCTTCTCCAGCGCAGTCTCTAGGGAGTCCAGAGCCATGTTTATTGCTCTGTCTCCGATGGCGTGTATGGCAAGTTGGAAACCTGCTTCATGTGCTTTGGTGACTATGTCGAGGAGTTCTTTGTTGCTAAGCCAAGGTATTCCCAGATTGTCAGGTTCCTCTTCGTAGGGCTTTGTCAGATAGGCTGTGTAGCCCTCGATGCTTCCATCAAGCATAACCTTGATCGCTCCGATCTTCAGCTTCGGATTCCCAAAGCCGGTGTGCAAGCCCAAGCCTGCTAGGTGAGGCAGTAGGGATGCGGATATCATGAGGTAAACTCGTAGTGGAAGTTCGTCTCGCACAAGCAGCTTCTGAAAGACTCCAATGTCCTGAGGAGAGTGCACTATGCAATGGATAGAAGTGATTCCGAATCCGACCGCCTCCTGCAGAGCAAAGTTTAGAGCTGAAACCAAGGTTTCATCACTGTATTCAATCATCTCTTCAATCTTCGAAGCTGCAGTCTCCCGCAGAATGCCCGTGGGGTCTCCAGATTCAGGGTCCTTGTCTATCTTTCCTCCTGGGGGTGATTCCGAATCCTTTCCGATATTCGCCAGTCTTAGTGCAATGCTGTTGACGCTGCAGAGGTGCCCGCCCATGTCTGTAATCATCACGGGATTATTTGGAGCGGCCTCATCCAGGTCCCATCGGCTTGGAGGTCTCCCTTCTGCAAGAACCGTAGTATCCCAGCCGTGCCCAGTAATCCAAGCTTCCGGCGGCGTCTCTTCCGCTCTCTTCTTGACCACGGTCTTGATCTCATCGATGGATCCAGCCTCTCGGACATCCAGGGAAGCTGATGAAAGCATAAGCCCATACTCTATCAGATGCACGTGAGAGTCCGAGAACCCTGGAAGGACAGTCCTCCCTTCAAGATCTATGATCCTTGCATTCTTGTCAGCTACTGACAGCATTTCCTCGTTGGTGCCAACACCTATTATCCATTCGTCCCAAATCGCTAATGCTCTAGCTCTGGGTTTAGACGGGTCCAGAGTGACTATGTTGCCGTTTACTAAGACAATTGCTTCCATGATCGATCCTCACACAATTCATTCAGGAGTCAAATTGGCTATAAGATATTTGATATTCCTAAACGTTTCCCCAAGATAACGCTTTTTCTGCTACGCATATGCGCGGCTTCAAAGACTACTCCTTTTTGCTTGCACACGTGCGAACCTGCGCCAGTCTAAACATTCAGTGAGGTTCTGTGACGATCTCGCACGATCTCGCCACGATTTCCCTGACGATTTAACATTCAAACCGACGATTTCGCACGATTTTCACGATTTCGACGATCTCCGCCCCCCAGGAGCGTAGGAAAGAGAATCCTGTATTGTCAATGCAGAATGCGAAAATGATGTTGAAATACCGGCCTTCCCCCTCTACCTCCTAAACGGGTTCCAGCAGTGCCAAACCAGCTTGTGGAAGCCAGATCGTGACAGCATAAGATGCGTGCGAGTACGCTAGTATCTACTGCAGGGAAAAATCGCGGAGAATCCCTTCATCATAGGGAAGGGATTCCTCAATCTAAAGCGGTTCTCCACAGAAGGCTTGCGGCAGATGTCCACCTAATATAAGGATGCGAGAACGCATAAAACTTGCGGTGTGCATCCCATGAAGTACTAGAGCAAACACCGTCAAGAAATTCTTGTACAAGCTTTTGAGTCTTCAGGTCTCTAAGTGCACGCATACCGAGTTCTTGTTACAGCTACCGGGTACATGGGGCAGACCATAATCAATAAATTGCCTTCTACACATCTTTAGCGACAACAGAAGAGAGGAGTTGGTTGAGATTAGGGGTTTTGAGAAGCCTTCCTTGATGCCATCTTTTCAGGTCTTCAATGAGGGCAGGATTGACGCGATCCATTCGGCTTCACTTGAAGTCCTTGAAAAGACAGGCGTGAAGATCCTTCATGGCGAAACAGTTCTGAAGATGTTGAAGGAGAATGGTTGTGAAGTTGACTTCGAAAGGGAAGTAGTCCTCTTTCCATCTCATATAGTTGAAGAGGCTGTGAGGAAGACTCCGAGGACGATTATGGAATATGGAAGAAATCCGAAATATGACTTCAGACTGGATGGTAGACATGTCTTTTTCACTACTGACACCGAAACAACGAACACCGTCGATCTGAAGACTGGAGAATGGAGACCTTCCACCAAAGATGATTTCGAGAAGCTGACGAGAGTAACAGATGCCTTGGAGTCCTACGCAGCAGGGGGGCACCTCACCACTTGCTTGGACAAACCCGCGAATACGCGTTGTTTGCACGATTACGCTACGGCTCTGAGTAGCACAGAGAAGCCCTGTGGCTGGTCTGTTTACCCGCCTAGACTAGCATTGAAGCTCACCGACTACCAACTGGAGATAGCCACTGCTGTTGCTGGAAGTGAGAAGAAACTGCGGCAGAGACCTTTGGGGGGAGGGGGCTTCTGCACTGAGTCACCACTGAAATTCGAGGGTCGCTATGTTGAGACCACCATCAAGCTCGCGAAACTCGGGTTTCCATGTTCGGTGGCAAGTATGCCCCTTGGCGGCGCGACGGCCCCGGTGACTCTTGCGGGTTCGCTTGTTGTGACAAACGCTGAGATTCTGAGCGGTCTCTCTACCATTCAACTCGCTTGCCCAGGCACCAGTGTAGGGGTCCACTATCTGATGGGCAGTTTGGATATGAGGACTGGTCTGTGGGGAGAAGGCCCAGAGGAAGCCCTTGTGTGTGCTGCTGCAGTTGAGATCGCTCGATATTATGGGCTTTGCGTAACGGTTAATGGTTTTCTCTCCTCAGCCAAAAGGTCCGGGGCTCAAGCAAGCCATGAAAAGACTATGAGCACTCTCATGCCCCTTCTAGCTGGTGCAGACGTTGTCTACGGAGCAGGCAGCCTAAATGGAGGAATCACAGCTTCTTTTGAGGAGCTGGTAATCGATGATGAGATTTGCAGGGCCCTGTTGAAAGCGGTGCGAGGAATCGACTTGAATGATGAAACATTGGCTCTTGATGTAATTCACAAAGTGGGTTCAGATGGACACTATATGGCTGAGAAACACACTCTGCAACACTTCAAAGAAGAACTCTTCTTCCCCGAGTTAGCTGACCGAAGCAGCTATGATTCTTGGAAGAAGTCAGGAGGAAAAAGCCTCGTCGAGAAAGCTCGGGAAAAGACGAGGAGAATCCTTGAAGAACACTGGCCGACACCACTCGATAAAGACGTTCAGAAAGAAATCTCAGAAATAATCAGAAGAGCAGAAGATGAACTACCAAAGAGTGCTGCGTGAGAGATAGAAAAAGCGTCGGTTTCAGGTGAGTGCGCTCGCGACCGTTTCACCCAGAGCCTTCGCCATCCTCAACTCGACCTCGCCCACTGGCTTTTCCCCGCGGACAACAGCTATTCCACCACACTGCTTCATATTCTGGAGCTCAAAAAAGCTGCTGATGGCTGTTAGAGTAAGCTCCTGCCCATTCTCTTCTGAGACGGCGATTGCCGCACCTATTTTGCCCTTCAAAGATTCAGAATTGTACAGCGGAAGGCTTCGATCTATAAACGCCTTCACCAATCCTGTCACGTTCCAGAAGTATGTTGGCGTGCCAATGATTATTCCATCTGCCTTCTTCAACTTCGGATACAACTCTTGCATATCATCCTGAATGTTGCATTCTCCCTTTTCTTCGCAGAAGCTACTGCAGCCAGCGCATTGTTTAATGTTCAACTCCATAAGATGCACGAGCTCCGTGTCT